>JEMY01000034.1:563-147803 GCA_000585075.1 Candidatus Accumulibacter regalis
TCATTTGCCCGCCTCGCCCTTCGCCCCATTCTTGCCCGTTCCACACGAAACGACCTAAACCCAGATAACGCCTCACAAACTCTTTCCCTCCTAAAGAAGATTGTTCTCAATCTGATACGGCTGGATACGACCGACCAGAAAAAAACCAGCTTGCGCCTGAAACGCAAGGCAGCCGCCTGGAATGACGACTTCCGGGTGAAGATCACGGGCCTCATCCGACTATGACACCCGAGTGCCGAGGCCCTGACTCATCCCCAATGAGATCCGGGCGCGGAAGCGCTGCGGTCGCCTCGCCCGCCTCCGGCCCTATATTCTATGCCATTCGAGATCTCCTCTACCGCCACTCAGTCCCGAACCAGGGGAACATGCCACTATATCGCGCCGACGCCGCTGCCTATTGCAAGGTTTCTTTGAAGAATTTAATTACCAAATTCGGCGGAAAAACATGCCCTCCATCATGGACAACTTCGTGCAAATTGTCTCCTACACCAAGGATGTTATATTGCTTTCTGATTACGGGGTAAAAGTATTCCTTAAAATTCACGTAGGGGTAATCCGATTCTCCGTAACCAATCTGCATCACGATTGGAGCTGCAGCAAGTACGAAACGGTTCTGATCACCGTATTTCCACATACCCGGGAAAAGTTGCGACAGGTCGTTAATTCCCTCAAAATCGGCGAGGCTGGAGTTAGCCCTATCAGCATAGTATTCCAAATAAGACCACATTCCCCCAAAATTTGAGACCGCTTTTATTCTCGGGCTTAGCAATGCCGTATGCAGCGCCAGCCATCCACCCAGAGAAACCCCGGCAGCGCCTATCCTTTTGTGATCAACTTTTGGATCATTTGCAAGAAATTCTAAAGCAGCTAGGTTTGCCATCTGCTGACGTGCAGGTATTAGGTAGTCACCAACCCCGAGCAGAGTAAGTCCAACCTCTAGTTCATCGTCCGCCCCGCCACCAGGTTCGTCTTCACGCTGCCATCTTTGGCCTTGTATTTGAAAATGAATAGTCGCATACCCAGAATCAATCTTCTCGACAGCCAGAGCAACAAAACCGGATTTACATAATCTTAATGCCATTGCTTTCTGGTAAGAGCCAGGATCAACAAACAGCTCCCTTAGCCCACCTTCAGCAGTATGTCCGCTGAAAACAATAATAGCTGGGGCGGGAAACGTCACGCTTTTCGGGTAACAGATACCAATCGGTATTTCGTCTCCGGTTTCTTTTACCGTCAATTTATGCAGATATATTTGGTGCGAAGCTATCTCCACTTTACCAATTGACATTGTGGAGAACTTGCCAATGAGCGCACTTCTTTTTTTTGATGCGTCTGATATGATCCAATCCCTTCCTTTCTGCTTGGAACCGTTCATTGATACAACCATTAAATCAATTAACCTCTCCCTAAAAGAATAGTAATCTCCTTCACCCAAGGGGAACATGTCGGTAGAGTATAGGCGGCTCTTCCTATAGCGTTCGATTACATTTTGGGCAAGAGGCTTTACTTTTCCAAAGAAAGCCCTTCCAATTGGGTCGTTCTGAAAATCATATTTTTCGCCCGGGGGGTCAGCAAAAACATGTGATGATTTTGTAATGAGAAATACGAATGCAGTGGCGGCAAATAGTAAACCAAAGCGCAAGGAAATCTTGCCCATGGCGGATTCAAGCAAGATAATTAACTTCATGAACACCTTGTGAGGCGTTCTAAACCCGATGAATTTTCGGGGTCGGTGACAAAAATTCTCCATGGCGACGCGGAGGCCCTCCGGCTGGATGATATCGAAGCGAAGTTCTTGGGGGATGTATGCCGCGCCAAATTGGCAGTGCTTAAGAGTTCGAGATCGCCATTATCTTCTTATGGACGCCGTACAAAGTGTCCCACAGTAGCTTTTCGCTTGCATAGGCATTGTGCGGCACTGAAGGCGCAGCCATATAGCTCTTGAAATCATCGTTCGAAAACCTGAGCTTCTTTAGCACGAATGAGTAGTCACTCGACTCTTGATCAGGGTCGGGATACGTGGATTGCGACATCAATTCGAGGGCGTGATCGCGAGTCATTTGCCCCGTTACGACCAATGTCGAAAAATGCAACTTGCGCTTGTCCACCCCAAATTTTCGGGGGAGGATGTGCCCTTGATAAAAACGCGTGAAAACCGACTCGTAGTGCTTATAGGGATAGGGGCGATACCCTACCTCCTTATCCAGTATCGCCAATGCCTCATCCTTGCGATAGTCGAAATAGTCCAAGAACGAGGTCCAGAGAATACCGAGCACATAGCGATTCCAGATGAAACCTGCTACAGATATCAGCGGGTGGGTCCGGATCGGGACGGAACCAAACCTCCTGTGGATGGCCTTAATGTTTCTGGCGTCGTATTTCAGCCAGTTCCAGTTCGACGGCATGTGCATGCCCTCGGTGGAACGATTGGTCCCGGCCAGTATCCATTTCACATTATACTGGCGAGCCAGCCGGTAATTCAGGGCCATCATGGCATTATCCATCAGCATCTCGATGTCAATGACGTTCGCCTTGAAGAAGGACAACTGGAGATCCTTGTTCTCATTCCAGTCGATCACATGAGTAAACAGGTCCACCTTCAGCGAACTGACAAGATTTGAGATGTTGTGTACGGCCAACTCGGAGTTCCAGCCATTGTCGAGGTGTACCGCAAGCGGTCTCAGCCCGTGCCTGACGGCAAGGAGGAGCGCATAGGAACTGTCTACCCCCCCACTTAAACCCACGATGCAATCGTAATCCCGCCCCTTGCCATCGTGTCGAACTCGCTCCAGGAAGGCATTCCTCTGATCCACGGTCGCCGCCAGCCCGGTCCTCTTCAATCTCGCGAGAAAATCCGTACAGTAGCTGCATGCGCCCTGATCATCAAAATCGATATCGGATGCGGTGGTATCCATTATGCAACGGGTGCATATTCGCGGTTCGGTCATATTGCGCATAATTTGTAAACGATTTCCTTGCAATGCTGATCTCTGATCAGAGTAGAAAACTCACGCAAGGAAGAGAAATTTCAAGAAAACTCCCCAGCTTTGGCAGCCGAAGCGGACCGCAGGCCAAGGTGAGCATACATGTCTAGCAACTGCGCCTCTTCGGCCTCCCAGCCGTAACGGACTTTGCTGGAGCGGATATGCTTCTTTTTCCCTGTAATCTCCTGCTGCCCCAGCGCTGAGATACGCGCCTTTAGCGAAGCCGAATCAGGCAACACTTTCCAACCAAAGCCCGACTCGTCCACAAATTTCGCCATCTCCGGGAAGTCGCTCACCAGACTTGGGACGCCGCACATCGCGTACTCGAAAATCTTGTTTGGCAAGCAATAAAAATAGTTCAGGCAGACGTTCTCGATCAACGCAAGACCGACATCCGCGTCGACGGTGTACTCCATCACTCGGTGTGGCGGGACTGCCGGCAAGAAATGAATATTCGAGTAAGTGGCGGCGGCTTGTCGAACCAGCGGCTCCAAATCACCATACCCCATCAACACCAAGTGACGAGGCTCTCCCATTTGTGCGAACACTTCCAAGAGCATGCGCACGCCCCTGCCGGTGGTGAGAAATCCTTGGTAGAGATATAACAGGCATTCTGGCCTGTTCTTCAGGCCTATCGCCCGCTGCAACAGTCCGGTAGGCCGCACCTCCCCGGTTGCCGTGCGTGGCTTGTTACGTACAATCCATACGGCGGACAGGTGATACCGCGCACGATACCACTCGGCGATCGAATGGTTTACTACCGACACTGCGTCGCACTGGCCAATTAGGAGTCGTTCGGAAAACCTCGCCAGCAGGCGGCGAAGGCCACGACTGGAAACTGTCTCCGTCTCCAGCTCATGGGTGTCGTACACTAGACGACAGCCAGACCAGTGACGCACCAGAACGCCGATGGGTAACACCGACAGACTGTGACAATTGATGCATTCACATCGCAATCTTCGCAGTAGCCTCAGCACCGCGACATACCACCCGAGCCTCTTAATCACACGGCCACACCAACTCTTCAGAGAGCGTCCGAAGGTGGGATCCAGTCGAACTAGGCGAACTCCCGGTGCCACTACCTCATCTTCAAGAAGATCAGCACGGCCAACGGCAACGATTAGTATCTCGTCAAAGACTTGATGAGCGCGAAGAGACTCAACGATTCGCAGGATGCGCGATTCATTGGTGAAGTTTGATGGATAAAGGTGAACGTTCATGCAGACCGATCAGGGCCTGAAGATGCTCTTGATCCGGTTGTACGTTAGATACAGCGCCCGGCGCCCGTATCCGATCAAACGTTGCACCAGACTTTGCGGGCGCATGCTCCTGCACTCCGCATACCAGTTGCGAAGCTTGTTGTAGCCGGCAAAAGCCAGCTTCAGCTTGCGCTGGTGATTTGGGAATTCCGAATAGTGTTGCAGTGGCGAGGAAATCAGATCATCCAACTCCTGAACCGAGATGCCAAGCTTCTTGGCGATGAACTCTTTGTCCTCAGTCAGCAATTTTTCGTCGTAGAGCGGATTGCGCAACTGTGCGAGCGCTTCGTCTCGGGACATTTGCCCCGAAACGACCAGGCTCGCGAGGTGGGCTTTCCTCTTGTCATAGCCAAACTTGTGCGGCAGGTAGTAAGCCTGAAACCAGCGCGTCCAGCGCGATTCATAATGCTTACCGCCATAGTATCGCCAGCCATAGTCGCGCTCGAGGATG
This sequence comes from Candidatus Accumulibacter regalis, assembly GCA_000585075.1. GTDB lineage: Bacteria > Pseudomonadota > Gammaproteobacteria > Burkholderiales > Rhodocyclaceae > Accumulibacter > Accumulibacter regalis. The sequence goes on from JEMY01000034.1 coordinate 5,258, forward strand.
CGGATCGCCTCTTCCTTGTTATAGGGGATGTAGTTGAGAGGCCGCAGCACCTCCATCTTCAGAATCATCGGGTAGCGGAAATACAGATTCCAGAAGCTGACGAGTGGGAAATTTCCGCGCTTGCGTCGTCCGAAGCGCCGGTGAATTGCCTTAACGTGCGTCGCATCCATTGCGTCGTAGCCCCAACTCTGAGGCAGGATGCTCTCGGTGGCATAGTTGCTGCCGCTAATGACGTACTTTATGCCTGCCTGAATGGCGTAGCCATACAGCGCAGCGAAAAATGCGTGATCCTGTGGTACGTCCTGGTTAGCCAAATTGGAACGTAGGAAAGCCAACTGCATATCCTGCATTTCCTCCCAATCAACCACATGGGTTACCAGATCGAGGCCTAGGCGACTGCATATCTGCTCGATATTCATCACCGCCAGCTCAGAATTCCAGCCGGCATCGACATGCACTACCAAAGGCCGCAAGCCCCATTCAACCGCTTTGACTGCGATGAACGAACTATCTATGCCGCCGGATAGCCCGATGATGCAATCGTACCGCTTCCCCTCGCCATAACTCTTCACGTGGGCAATCATCTCAGCGAGGAGGAACTTGCCTTTCTCGGGGCTCGGCCAAGCGGGGCGGACGTTGTTGTCGAAGTAATGACAGTGGTTGCAGACCCCCTGATCGTCGAATGCAATGTCGGGATCGGTGGTATCCATGATGCAGCGAGTGCATATCTGGTAGGGGCGACTCTTGGAAACAAAGGCGGCTTCAGTGATTGGCGAGCCATCAATGGGCGCGAGGATTGCTTTTTGTGTCATTTCGATCTCGGTTTCAGGGGAGTTTTTGCGTCAGCAACTTGCGGTCGGGGTAGTTGATCAGAACGGCACGATGCGGGCCCATGAAGACGAACAGACTTCCGGCCGCGACCGCCGAGACGCCGCCTTCATGCACAGCCGCGACAAAGTCGTCAATACTGCTGGCACCACCGCAGGCGATGACAGGCACACTCACTGCGTGACTGACTTCGCGCAGCAGTTTCAGGTCATAGCCTGCTTGTGTACCATCGCGATCGATTGAATTGACAAGTATCTCGCCTACGCCGAGTCTTTCCAACTCCGCCAGATGCCGACCCAGGCTGCCGGGGCAACGCTTGGCGCCGGAGTGGATGTACAGTTCGTAGCGGCCGAGCAGCGTGCGGCGAACATCGACGCAGCCGACAACGCTCTGCGCGCCGTAAATCGAAACAGCTTCGGATATCAGGCTGGGGTTGGTATAGCCCGCGGTGTTGAGAACGACTTTCTCGAAGCCGAGGGAGAAGACTCGCCGCACCTGTTCGATGGAGGTTAGACCGCCACCGTAGGCCATCGGCATGAACGCTTCACCGGCGATGTCCTGCAGCATGTCAAAGTTCGGCTCGCGCCCCTCGGGCGTGGCAGTTATGTCGAGGAACACTAGTTCGTCAACTTCTTTCTCGTTGAAGATACGCACCGAGTTGATCGGGTCGCCGACGTACTTGGGGTCCTTGAACTTGACGGTTTTGACCAGTCCCTTATTGCGCAACAGCAGTACGGGAATCACGCGGGTCTTGTTCATCCGATGTTGTGCTCCACAAAAGCGCGCATCTGGGCGAGACCGTGGCGCAGCGATTTTTCCGGATGGAACTGCGTGCCTGCGATGTTGCCGCGCTGTACCGCACAAGTGAATTCGACGCCGTGCTCAGCGGTAGCAAGAACGTCGGCTGGGTCGGCGCAGTGCATGCAAAAGGAATGAACGAAATAGAAACGTGCATCATCGCCCATGTTATCGAGCAGTGGCGATGGCTTGCGCTGGTTGATCCGGTTCCAACCCATATGAGGCACTCGCAACCCGGGCGTGGCCGGCAAGCGCTTGCAGAACATGTCGATCCAGCCGAGGCCGGGCGCCTCGCCCTCCTCGCTACCTCGGCCGAGGATTTGTGCGCCTAGGCAAATGCCGAGCACCGGGCGGCGCATTTCGAACGCGAAGCGGTCGAGTGGCTCGCGCAGGCCCGAGGCATTAAGCATTTTCATGCCGTAATCGAAATGGCCAACCCCTGGCAAAAGCAGCTTGTCGGCGGCGAGAACCTGTCCCGCATCGCCCGAAACCACCGCTTCGGCACCTGCCTTGCGCAGCATGTTTCGCACCGACAACAGATTGCCGACCCCATAGTCAACGATGACGATCATCGGAACAACTCCTCGTAGAGCGACAACATGTGACGGCTCTCGGCTTCCCAGTTCAGTTGGCGCGCCGCCTCAATCGAGCGTTTCTTGTAGGCGTCAATGTTCTCACGATCAAAGCTGTTGATTGCGTCGGCGATGGCTTTCTCATCACAACCTGTCACTAGCGCTCCGAGGTCGTACTGCCGAACGAGCCGCGCCATTTCGGGCAAGTCGGATATGCATAGTGCCAAGCCGGCCATGATATATTCGAAAAACTTGTTGGGCAGCGCGAAGCGTCTTTGCGGACTGATGTCCTGATGCACGAAATAGCCGATGTCGGCACGGTTGGCGGCGGGTACGATTTCATGGAAGGCGACCGGTGGCTCGATCGAAAACCGATCGGCAACGCCAAGCTCATTCGCGAGATGCTGCAGTTCTTCGACGTACGACGGATCGCTGTAGCCGCGCAATACCAGGCGAAACTCGGGCCTCCACAGCGGCAGCGAGCGCACAGCGAAATGCAGTCCGCGTGATGCGTAGATTTCACCATGGTACATCACCGTCAGGGGGTTCCCCGCAGGACGGAATGGCTGCTCGACGAAGAATGGCACTGAGCGCACCACGCGCACCGGTCGCTTGAGCTTGTTTTCGGCGTTAAGCAGTCCGGCAATGCCTTCGCATACCGTGGTGACTGCATCGGCGCGGCTCAAAAAGTACTGCTGCAGCGCAATCACGCGTGGCCGATGCCACCTCACCCAAAGAGGATCCTGCATGTACTGGCCCGGCGCGTATTCGTGGCAGTCGATCACCATGCGCGCACGAAAGCTGCGCGCCACCTGCCAGCCGATGTCTGCAGTGAAGTAGTCGTGGCAAAGCACAAGCGACGGCTTCTGATCGGGATGCCTGTGTGTTGCCTTTTTTGCATAGTTGCGAATGACGATGCGCTTGCATTCAAAGCCTTCGACAAAACGTCCGTGAATACGTGCACCGTATTGGCGCAGCAAACTTGGCACCTTGGCGGAGGCGAGTACTTGGCCAGCGCGTCGCACTAATATTGACATTCTTTCTTCAATTAGTGCTGGTGCTCGGCTGGTGAGTCGCAGCAATGTTTGTATTTTTCTTAAAACAAGCCGCACCAAAGTTTGTATTTTTCTTACGATTACTATCTGCGGTATATGCGCTTGGGGCACGGGACGCACAGTGGGTTGCTCACGCACCAAACTCTCTGGCAACGAAACATGATGCCACCAGTCTGGGCATGCGACTGGCCCATTCAGACCAAACACCACCACACGCCACCCAGAATCACGTAATGCCATAGCTTGGCGGATCACACGCGGCTCCTTGCAAACTGGAGTGTAGGAAATAATCCAGGCTGTGCGGTCCTCTCCGAACCGCCTGGATCTCTGGTCGGTTTCATTCGTCATGTGTGGTCCACTCTCTTGATGCCTGCATGTCGATCAACTCCGCCGCGCTGGCCCAACACCATAGCCAGGAAGAATTATCGGCCTCACCACGCTGGTGTGCTTCCCACATATCCATCAACTGCTGGCCATTGTGACCGGGAATCGCGGCCAGGCGTGTATCGGTGACACGTTCACTCACCCAATCCTTGAGGCTTGAATTGCGCACCCATTCGTCCTGCGGAGCGGCGAAGCCAACCTTGTCGGCTCGCCAGCGCACTTCACGCGGCAGCATGTCGCGCAGGGCTCTGCGCAGGATGTTCTTGCCCCATGCGTTGTGCAGGTAGGCCCAGTCGGGCAAATGCGTTGCGAAGTCGACCAGTGCGTAATCGAGAAAGGGGTATCGGCATTCGATGCCGTGCGCCATCGAATTGCGGTCGCCGCTATACAGGTTGGACGGCAAGGAGGTACGCATCAGGTTGAGCGCGAGTTCGAAGCGCAGCACCCCAACGTCGCCGGGCGCGGGCAGGCCGTCGCCCCCGTAGTTGCGCTCCCAGTCCGCTACATACGAATGCATGTGGACACTGAACTCCTCGGCCGGCAGGCTGTCCCGCAGTACGAAACGCCGCTCAGGATTGGCGTAGCGGCTGGCGGCGTGGCGCAAGCGCCGGTCGCGCTGGTAGCCGACGAACTGTGCGTACCAATGGCCGAGTTTGCCCTGGTGGGCCAGTTCGACCTGCCACGCCTGCAGGTGGCATTGGTAGCCGGCCAGCACCTCGTCAGCGCCCTGACCATCGATGATGACCTTATAGCCCCTGGCGCGCGCGTCGCGCATCAACGCCCATTCAAGATACATCGAGGGCCCAGGAATGATGGTCTCGTGGTGCCAGTGCAGGCGACGCACGTCGCGTGTCAGCTGCTCAGGGGTCGGATTCACGCTGTGGCCGACCAGCCCGGTCTTGTGCAGCATCAAGTCTATATAGCTACCTTCGTCGATAGTCAGGTCGTTGGGGAAGCGTACGGACATGGCTGCCTCGATGCGACTACCGGCTTCCTTCTGGTTGGCCAGCAGCGCCACCAGCGAGGACGAGTCGAGGCCGCCCGACAGGCAGGCCGTAACCGGCACGTCACTTCGCATACGCTGCGCTACCGAGCGCTCGAGCAGGCTGCGGAATTCAGTTATCTGTTCGCGCTTAGACAGGCGGCCGAGGGAACGATCGTAGGCCGGCGTCCAGTGGCGCTTGTCGAACACGATGCTGCCGTCGGCGTCCACCAACATGCAGTGGCCGGCGCGTACCTGGCGCACCCCCTTGAACAGGGTCTCCTCGGTGCTGAAGATCAACCTGCCGAACAGCACCTTGCTGAACATATCAAGGTTGTAAGAGGAGTCGGCCTCGGGGTGCGCCAGCAACGCCTTGATTTCCGAGGCGAAAGCCAGCTGACCTCCAGGCAGGCGACACATGAAAAGTGGCTTCTCGCCAAAGCGGTCACGCGCGACGAGAGCCCGGCCTCGATCCTGGTCCCACAACACGAAGGCGAACATGCCGTTGAGGCGTTCTATCATCGACTCGCCCCACTGTTCGTAGGCCTGCAGCAATACTTCGGAGTCGCCGCGCGTGCGGAACTGGCGGCCTACGGCTTCCAGCTCCGCGCGCAGTTCGATGAAATTGTAGATCTCGCCATTGAAGACCAGCATTTTGCGGCCATCGTTTGAGCGCATCGGTTGGTCCGCGACATGTCGCGTGTCCAGAATCGCCAGGCGCCGGAAGCCCATGGAGATACTGCCGCGTTCGTGTGTACCGGTCCAACTGTCAGCGCCATCCGGACCGCGATGAGCGAGCCGATCGCGCATACGGTTCAGTACTGTCAGTGGCAGAGGGTCGCCCGGACCCAGACTAGCGACAAATCCACACATATACGTTCTTACACCCAGGCCGTCAGTTTGCTTTGCAGAGGGGTGCGCGCTGCCCCGGAAGTCCATTCGCCATCCATGTGCACCATCGGCGGCTCGCTCCAGTTGGTCGGCGCCATCTGCAGATTGAGCAGGTCGGCGCCGAGCGTATGCACAGCGCCGTCGGGATAGTCGGGCTCGCGCAGCGCAGCCATCAGGACGTAGGTGCCTACGCCGATGCCAAGACGCGGTTGGTGCAGGCGCAGGTGATGCTTGCCTGCCGGCAGCGCCGCTCCACCGTCGAGTTCGAACAACAACGAACCCTCGCTGCTGAAACCGAGCACCACCGGCTTCAGTGGCCGTGCGAGGCACAACGTCAGGCGCAGTTCAAGCGCATCTCCGCTTTCCATAACCTTGAGACGCCGCTCCTGGTCGCCAAATTCGAACTGGATGATTGCATGGCCATGAAGATCGGTCGGCTCAATCAGGGCGTGGGCACGTTCAAGGAAAATCTCTTTCGTGCTCCGTGTTGCGGCCGCAGCCCCAGTCTCCAGTGATTGAACCGTTGGCGGTGTATCGAGTTTCGCCGCAAGTGCCAGCATGTAATCGCGATAGTGGTCGAGCACCTGTTCGGTCGGGCCATCCTCGCGCAGGTGGCCGCCGTCCAGCCATAGCGTCCGTTCGCAGTATTCGCGGATCTGGTCGAGGGCGTGCGATACCAGCAGCAAGGTCGTACCGCTGACCAGCTTGCGCATGCGTTCGGCGCACTTGTGCACGAAATAGCCGTCGCCGGCACTGAGCACCTCGTCAATCGCCAGCACGCTCGGACGAATCGCTGTCGCCGTGGCAAACTCGAGCCGTGCGCGCATGCCCAACGAGTAGGTCTTGATTGGATGGCGAAGGAACTCGCCGAGTTCGACGAAGTCGATGATGTCGGCTTCAGCTTGGGCAAGCGCATCGTCCGGCAGGTCGTTATAGACAAGGGCGTTGTGGATATTATCAAGACCGTTCAGCTCATCGCTAAAGCCGAAACCGGTCTGCATCAGCGCCTGAACCGTGCCGTCGATCTTGATCGTGCCTTCGCTTGGCCGGGTGGTACCGCAGATGATGCGCAGCAAGGTGGTCTTGCCCGAACCGTTGTGGCCAACCACACCGACGCGCTCGCCATGAGCGATTGTCAGGTTGATGGCATCGAGCGCCACCTTCTGGCGCACGCCCTTGGCGCCCATGCCGAGGTAATTTCTGACCTCCTGAACGGAATTGTCGTAGAGCTCGTAGCGCTTGGTAACATGATTGAGGCTGATAACCGGACGCGCTGCCGATGCACTGACGGGCCGAGTAGGAGGTTGCCTGCCATGAAGATGCATCATGCGAGCACCTCGCGCATCCAGCGGCCAATCCATTCGGCCGCTGCTGGCTCACCAAGTGCGCTGCGTTCGGGATGCCACATCACAGCCAGCCAAGGCAGACGCGTGTGATGCGCCGCCTCGACGGTACCGTCGGCATGCAGGTAGAGCGCCTGAAGTTCAGCGGTCAGGGCATCGCGGCGGATACCCCAGTTGTGATAACTGTTGACGTTCAAGGAGGGCAGATTCTGTCCGGGCGCGCCTTCTACGGTGTGGTAGCAGGCCACATGGCCCGAGATGGGCACAAGCGTACCGCCGAGATGGTGTTGCAGCATCTGCATGCCGCGGCAAACCGCCAGCAGAGGCAAGCCGTTGTTCGCGGCGTGATCTATCAATTGCGCCTCGGTCTGGTCGCGCTCGGGCGCCGTACCGAGATCGTTGCCGCCGCTCAGCACGATACACTGCGGCTGCCATTGCGCGAGCACCGCCGCCGTGGCCGCCGGGCGGTTTGTCATGGGCAGCAGTTCCACCGATCGACCAACGAGGCGTTCGAGGGTCGTTCCCCAAGCCTGGTCTAGCGCGTCGCGACGCTCGTTGCGCCCGTCCAGGATGTCGACGCGTTGGCTGATCACGGCACGCATTTCCAGTTCTCCTGGCGCCAAAGGCGCTGTTGGCCGTCAAGTTCGATGATCGCACCGTCGCGCAATTGCGTGAATGCCTGTTCCCCGATACCAATCACAGCGGGTATCGCGAATTCCGAGGCGCGGATCGCCATGTGCGAATTCGGCCCGCCAAAGGCCGTCACCAAGCCGCGAATGTCGAGCGCGAACAGGAAGTCGAAGCCGGGATCGGCATTGCTGATGGCGACAACACAGCCCGCCACAGCCTCCCGGCTGACCGCCGCGCCCGGAGCTATGACGCGCAGTGGCGCGCGCGCGCGGCGCTGGGTGATGAAGTTCGGTTCGCTTTGCGGTACGGCGAAGGCGTACACTTCGTCTGCATGTGCCAGTACTGGTGGCAGTAGGATGCGGCCGGTGAGGGCATGCCCACGATGGCGTCGCTCCGTGCGCTCGGCCAGTTCGGCGCGCGCGCCTTCCTCACCCCAAGCGAGCACCGATTGCGTCAGCCAGAAGTCGAGCGGCATACAGGTAAGGCGGTCGGCGGAAATACCGGCAGCGCGGCCCTGCGCAGCGAAATTGTCGAGTGCCACCGAGAGCAGGCGCGTGAAGACAAACTTGGAGTATTCGCGCCCTTCCACGGCGACACGCACAAAACGCAGCAAGCCTTCCGCGTCGACGCCCAGTTTGAGAACGGCAAGTGCCGAGTCGAGGGCGGTGCGTTCGTAGCCGGTCCACTCGAAGAGAGTGGCGGCCCGGGGATGCGCCGTGGCGATGATCGGGTCGAGGTAAGCCTCGGGCCGGTCGCGGTAGGCAGGGGTGTTGATGTCGTACGTGCCCGGGCGCAGGTGACCGAAGCGGCCGATGAAGCTGGTACGTGTCATACGGCCTTCGCGCACCGCTGCCGCGGCATCGGTCAGCATTAGGCCGAGGCCGGGCAGGCTCTCCATCAGCGCGGCGCGGCGCTCTTCGGTCAACAGCCCGGCGCGCACCGCCGAACGCAGCAGCGCGGCGGCGACAAAGCCGGCACGCGCCAAGTGCGCGAAGACGAGCGTTCCTTCTCGCGAGCAGACCACCAGGGTGCGGCGCAGCCAGTCCGGGAAGGGCAAGGTAACGCGTTCGAGATCGACGCAGCGCGCCTCGAGCGCGCGCGCTGCGATCAGTTGATCCTCGGCTTGGGCAAGAATGCCGCGGGTGATGCAGCGTAAGCCGTCCTGTAGTTGGATCATTTCGGAGACGTCGGTTATGCCGTTTTGAGTGTAATGCGCATGCCAGTCGGCAAAGCCAAAATCAAAGCAGGTCGGCAGCAGCTCGAACTCGATCTTGTCGTGCAGTGCGCGGTCGGACCGCAACCGGTCGATGGCATGATCGACGAGGCGTGCCGCGAGCGCCTCCGGCAGCCCGGCCGGCAGGAAGGAATTCAAGCTGGCGCGCACGTCGACAAAGGGCTGCCCGCAGAAGCTTCGCATCAACGGCCAGCCGCGCAGATCGCGGTAGCCGGCCTGATACCGCTGCTCGGCCCAGACTCCGTCGGTGACCAGGTAGCGGTAAAGATCGAGCGCCAAGGGGCCGGGCGTAACGCCGACGATTTCTGCCGGATTCCAGTCGGCCATGACACTCCACACAGTCTCCCGTCCAACCTGGCCAGCCGGGGGCGGAGCCAGATCGTTCAGCACTCTGGTCAGGCCGCGCAGACAGTCAGCCACTTCGGCGTCGCGGTCTCGGTCCTGATGGGCATCGCTGACAAACAGCGGCCGTACCTGCAGGGTGACAAGCTGGTCGTTGGCGTCGAGGGCAAACTCGATGTCAAGTGCGTCGTGGCAGACCCGTTGCTCAATCTCGTCGACCGCCTCGATTAGCCGGCGGCCGAGCGCGGGTAGGCGCGCCAGCGCTTGGGCATCGGCGAATCGCGACACCACCAGTTTGACGCCGCCGCGGCTGGCACCAGCGGTGATCTCCGTTGTATCGCTCCCGTGGCTATAGTGGATCACGCGCCACGGCGCGCCGGTCTCAAGGGTTCGCGTGAAGATCACACCGCTCGCCTTGACACCGTCGAGCTGCGGCTGCACCAAAACCTCATCGGACTCGTCATGGCCATCATAAGAGGCAAACACCCGATCGATGGCCGGGCCGAGCGTCGCCACGGCGGGACCAACGTCGAGTTCGGAGTGATAGCGCCCTGCGTTGGCGCGTTGAAAACCATCCTCGTCCGTGGCGCTGGAACGCACGATCAGAGCGCGCTGCTGCGGAAGCTCCCGCGTCAGCCGTTCCAGCACCTCACCGCGTTCGGTCTGCCATTGCTGGCGCGTGAAATAGGCCAGCGGCAGGATGCGCGAGCGCTCCAGTCGATGTTGCAGCCGCGCCAGCGTAGCCGCCTTGCTGCCCAACACGAAATGCGCTACCGAGCGGCCGTGTTCGGCATGGGCCCAAAGGTCTTGCGCGGCAACTCCTCGCAGCGGGACAGCCCCCTCAGCAAGCAGACGCGACAGGTGGGCGCAACGCAAAGCGGCGGCACCTTGCAGCACAGCTTTGCGGAAGGCCGGCACAAAGGACGCAGGCACACGTGCCAGGCCGACAAATTCGTAGTCGCACCCGTCCAGGGTCAGTGTCTCCGTTGGGTGGCCAGCGAGTGCGGGGTCGCGGCGCAGATCGTCGACAGCGACCGCGCAGGCGTCTGCGTTGCTGTCGAACAGGGCGCGCACCAGGGCCGGGCGCAGCAGGATGTCCGCATAGGCGATGTACAGGTCGCGCCGTCCTTCAGCCAGATCGTCGAGCGATTCGAGCGCCAACGCCAGCGAAGCGACCGGGCCAGTTTCCTGCCAGTCGGCGTTGAAGTGATAGGTAAGGCGCGGGAACTGCTGCATCACCGCGTGGATGTCATAGCCTCCGACAAAGCAGACCTCGGGTGCGAGCGCCGAAAAGGCATCGAGCTGCCAGTCGAGCACACGGCCGCGCAGCGTCACCTTCTGTAGGCCGAACGGCCGACCCTCCTCGCGTGGAGCTCCGGCACCGAGGATGATCAGTTGTGGCTTCACAGGAAGGCGTCCTTCATGACACGTGTGCGCAGGCGCGGATGCATCCATAGGTAGGCTGGACGTCGAGCCGGCGGTTGGGTGACGAAAGGCAAGCTGCGCAGGTCCGTGCCCGGATGCTGCTGTAGCACCTCAACCAGCAGGCGTGCCCGGAAGTGCGGATCGACCGCGAACAGTAGGGCGCGATACAACTCCGGCTCGCGACCGGCGGGGAGTAACTCGGCCATCGTCGGCAGGTGCGGGAGATCGGTTTCGTGCTGGCCGATCAACGGGCCTTCGTCGATACCAGGACTCATGTAAAAGCAGCTCACGCCGATGCGACGGCGCACCTGTGCCGACCAAAGCAGGCAGTCCGAACCGCGAATATCGGGCACGATACCCGGATGGATGTGCAACACTCGCACCCCCGGCTTGTCGAGAAGGCTGGCAGGCACGATGCCGCCGTTGGTGTACAAAAAAGCCGTGTCTGTCATGTTCAGCAAGCGCCGCTGCAGAACCGGATCGTGAAAATCGGAAGCGCTGAACTGCTCGACCTTGCTTGCAAGTTCCTGCGACTGCCAGTGCCCGAAATGATCAATCGGATCGAACCCGGCCTCCCGTTGCAACTGCAGGCACAGGGCGCGGTAATCCGCATCTGTGGCCTGTGCATGCGGCGCCCTGCTGCGCCGCCAGAGTTCAGCCAGGCGCTCGCCGATCAGGGCGCGCAGCCGCAACAAAGTGGGCGTCGGCCTGACGAAATCCACCAGCCAGAGGCGGCGTGGCCGGAGGCCGGCGGCGCGCAAGTATGTCAAATACGTACGCGTCGTGCTGCAGGCACGATCGCCGATTACCGTCAGATTGATTTCGGTCACGGCCATCGACATCATTCCCATTCCCTCAGGCGTGTCGCGCATGCGTGGTCCAGTGCCAGCGACAGAGCCGGCCGCGGGGTGTGCAGACCACCGTCCAGAGCCTTCAACACGGTGTTGAGGTGGCGTGCGTCGCCGTCGAGGTCATAGCCGATCAAATAGGCCGCAAGCAGTGCACTGGCTTGTGCGGGCGTGGCGTTCTCGCTACTTGCCGCTGGTTTCATGTCCGAAAGCGTGTAGCTGCGTTTGAGAGTGCCGGTAATCTCGATCTTGCGCGCCAGGCGATCCAGGAGTTGCTGGTCTGCCGGCGCAAGCGTGGTCCACGCACGCGCCCGGCTCGCCAGTTCCGCGACATCGCATTCGCCTGCGTTGGCTCGCGCATCGGCGGGAACCAGCTCCCCAATCAACGCGCTCGGATCGGGCGCCGGCGCAAGATGGCAAATCGCGTCGAGCGTACCCTGCCTTGCCATGGCGTGATAGCGGCGCAGGTCGTCCAGGGTGTCGACCTCGAGCCACCCGTTGTCGATCAGCGCCGGCCGCACGTTCCAGCCGGCATCGATCAGCTGCTGAATGAAGCTGGTCATGTACATCTTCGCAAACGGCTGACCGTCGTATTGCGCATTGCGATCCAGCCCATCGTAGAATGCCAGCAGGCGCGCATGCTGCAAAGCAGGGAAGCACACCAAGCCGATGTACTGCGCTTGCACCTCGTCGAGGCTGCGCGGACGCTTGCCGATTTCAGCAAGCGCGCCGTCGTCGCGTAGCCGGAAGGTCTCGACGTCCGAGGCGTAATCTTCCATACGGGCGCTCCACAGCGTGCGCCACTGCCGGTCGGCAGCGACGATCACGTCACCCGTGCCCTGCAACACGGCCAGCAGCACACGCGGCTCGAAAACGATGTCGCCGTAGCACATCAGCAGGTCGTCGCGGCCATCGAACAGTGCGCGCGCGCACATCAGCGATTCGACCATATTGGTCGTGTCATAAGCTGGATTGGCGATCACGGGGCAGCCGAGTGGCGCGAGGCATTCCATGTGATAGCCGCCGACCAGATTGATGTCGGACGCGCCGCCGGCGCGCAGCACCTCGATCTGGCGCGCCAGCAGCGGCATGCCGGCCAGCGCCACCATGCCCTTGGGGCGGTCACCTGTCAGGGGCATCAGGCGGCTTCCGAAACCGGCTGCGAGGATGACGGCACGGGCCATGTGTCAGGATTCCCGCAGTAGTCGATCGAGCAGCCCGGCGGCGCGTACGCCGCAGTCGCCCACCCTGCCGTGAAGGAAGCGCGCCAGGGTGTCGCCATTGATTGCACGCGGCGACGCAAGCATGTCCCGTACAGCCGCGACCACGGTGGCGGCATCGGGCGCCACCACAGGGCCCAGTTCTGCGCGCAGCGCCAACTCAACCGGATCAAGGCCAACTCTAGCCCAATCAGGATTGGCGATTTTCAGACCGACGTCGACCGAGACCACCGGACGGCGCCGTAATGCCGCGAACTCGAAGCTGGTGCCGGAATAGTCACCGACCAGCACGTCGGCGTCGAAGATCGCCTTGTCGCCATCCAAGGGCGACTCGAGCGTGACCCACGGCGTGCGCCCAGCCAAGGTTCGCAACCCGTCCAGCACCGGCGCATGTTCAAGGAAAAAAAGTGGGTGCGGTCGCACCACAACATCAAAGTCCTGGGCGGCAAGCTGCTCGGCCAGTGCCGGACCACAGCGATCAAGGAGATTGTCCGGCCCCCAACTCGGGGCGATCAGAACCTTCGGCCGCGCATTCTGCGCTGGCTTGCCCTGCTTGGCCATTTCGACCAGCACATCGAGTTTCCCATAACCGGCGGCCAACACTCGCCGGCCGGTCAGGCCGCGCGCCTTTGCCAGCGCCAGGAACTCGCGATCGTGCTGGGGCCCGGCGGCCAGCAGCACGTCGTAGCCATCGAAGGACCCGGGCGGGTATATCATGTGCAAGCTGGCGATCGAATGCGGCATATGTACGAACAAGCGCCCCCTCGTCGGAAAGATGCCGCGGTCGAGACCGCTCGAGGCGGTTACCGCGATAGCGCAGCGTTCCGCGGCGGCATCGACGAACGACACGCCTTGGCTCGCTGCGATGCCGGCCGCGCGGTAAAGACTAACGGCATGGTCGCCGCCTTCGGTCGCATTGCCGCACATGATTACCTGTACACGCTTGCCGCTGCGACGGCAGGCGAGTGCGGTCGAGCGCGTCCACACCTCGTCGATCGGAGCCGAACTGAGGAACAGGATGCTTTTGCCGTACTGGCGAAACCAGTCGAACATCAGTGCCAGGCCTCAGACATCGTGCCGGAACACCAGGGTCGATCGGCGGCGGTCGCGCGCCGGCCAGGCGAAGTGGCGATTGCCCGCCATCGCCCTGATGGCGCGCCATTCGTATAGACGGTACACCCAGCGCCAGTGCGGCAGCAGATCGTGGTCGTAAACGTATAGGCCAGGGTCGGTTTCGTCGGCGCGGTGCTGTAGCGTAAAGCCGCGCTTTACGAAGGCATCGATAATGCTTTCCGGTTGGCGCAGCACAAAATAACTGAACTCGTCAAGCTGGGTGCGCAACAGGACGCCGAGAGTCGGCATCACCGAATGGTTAATCATCACCTGGCCACCGGGGCTCAGCACGGCGCTCATTTCGTCGACGAACTTGCCCAGGTCGTGCGCGAACATGATGCATGCGCGCGCAAAGACGATGTCGTACTTGTCCTGCGTCAGCGAAGCGAGGTCGTGCTCGTTCAGGTTGTACTCAAACACCTTGAAGCCATGCGTGGCGCGAGCATACTGGATGGTTTTCTTGTTGATTTCCGTGAGCGTTATGTGCGCGCCGAGCTTTTCGATCTGTCGGATGAAGTGGCCGTTGCCGCCCGAAATGTCGAGTAGATTCTTGCCGGCCACCTCGACACCGGATGGCTCGAGATAATCGCGGATGAAGTCCTGGCCTTCTTGCTCCGACCAGTCAATGTGCACCTGTTCGACGAAATAGTCGTACATCTTTTCTTCGTCGAGTACTGGGCTTTTCTTCAGGTCGGCATATGGCAGCATCGACAGCGGGTAAGTTGCCCTTTCTTCACTGATGGCTGTGCCGCAGGCCTTGCAGCAATGCCAGAAACGCTTGTAGGTGTCGAGGGTGAGGAGGTCTCTGCTGCTGCAGGAAATGCAGGTTCGTGAGGTGGGGTCGAGGGTTGTCATTGGCTACTTTCTGGAGCGACACGGCGAAACACGTACAAATGCCGGGTTCCCCGGTCGGTGTCGCGTTTCAATTCAAGAGAGAACAGATCGGCAAAAGTGTCGATGGCCTCATAGAAGGCCGCGTTACCGACATCATTGGCGTGCGTCTCGAAGATCAGCTTGCCGTCAGGCGCAAGATAGCCGGCGCAGCGTTCGAAGTGCTCGCGTAACGGTACGCGGTAATTCTCGTCGTCGGTCCAATGGGTGGCGAATGACAACACCGCGGTAAACCGGCCCGGCGCAGAGAACTCCTGAATACGCGTCGGCACCAGCTTGACCCGGTCCGCTATACGCAGGTAATTGGCGCATTGCTGGCCAATCTCGATCATGTAGGGGTTGATGTCGATGCCCTCCGCTTGGCAGCCGGTACGGAACGAGGTGTAAAGCGCCATGAAGCCGCAGTTGCATCCAATGTCGAGGATGCGGTCATCGGGTCCGATCAGTTCGCGCAGTGCATAGGCATCGAAGCGCTCTTCGGTCGAGCGCTCACCGTACACGCCTAGAATGCCAAGTGCTTGGTAGGGATGACCGTAGAAGTAGTAGTAGCTGCCGTACTCCTTGCGTTGGCGTTCGAGGATATCGTCGATTCGAGCATGCAGCGCAGGCAACCCATTGGCAAACCAGTCTGACTCGGCGTGCGTGACATGGTGATTCATGAAGCGCACGCACGCCCGCGACAGGCAGACCATGCGGTAGGCAAGGCGGTTGAGGTGGGCGCCAATGGTGGCGCAGAGGTGGCGACATCTCGCGTTCTCGAGAATCTCGCGCTCCATGTGCTGGCGAAACCGTTCAAACATGATCAGAGATTTCCAGGATGGTGGGGATGCGGTAACCCGGTCGCTGTCCTGGCATACTGACGGGAGCGCGATCGATTACGTCAAGGTGGAAGGATTTGTACAGCGCATCCAGGCGAATGGCGCCTTCGGCAACCGTCCCGAGTGCCTTGTCGGTGTCAGTGATGGTCAGCGTGATATGATAGCTGCCGCTCACCAAAACGAGTTGAGGGCATGTCACCCCAACTTCATGGCTCACGCTTGGCTCGATATGCACGGCATCGACGTCGTTTTCGAGCACGGCAACCCGACGGCCAAGGGTGTCCCAGAACGTAAACAGGTAGCGCAGCCGGAAATCACCCCCACGTTCTGCGCGTAGCGTCAGGCGAAAGACCAGCGGCTGGCCGTGGGTCACCGAGAGACGAGTCTCCGCAGCGCCGTTGATCCAAACGCCGCTCACCTTGACGTCGCCACGGCCCGGCCAGCGCGTCACGACCTGGCCGCTGTCCGGCAACTGCTCATCGCCGAGATCGGCGGCCGACTCGCTGATCGACACGGTTTTGTCGTCGAGGTCGTCGGTGTGCCAACTGAGCCGTTCGAGGAAACCCTCATAGCGCTTGCTCA
The DNA here is from genome assembly GCA_000585075.1 of Candidatus Accumulibacter regalis. Classification (GTDB taxonomy): domain Bacteria; phylum Pseudomonadota; class Gammaproteobacteria; order Burkholderiales; family Rhodocyclaceae; genus Accumulibacter; species Accumulibacter regalis. The sequence goes on from JEMY01000034.1 coordinate 21,214, forward strand.
CTTCGATCGCGTTGCCGTCGAGCACCGTCCTGCCGCGCTCGATCCAGATGGCGCGCTCGCAATACCGCGTGACCTGCGACAGCGAGTGCGACACCAGCAGCAGTGTGGTGCCGCACGAGCACAGATGTTCCATGCGGCGCGCGATTTTCTCCTCCCAGTAGATGTCGCCGGCGCCGAGTACCTCGTCAATGATGACGATGTCCGCCATGTGAGCGGTGGCGATGGCGAACTCGGCCCGCACCCGCATGCCGAGCGACAGATTCTTGGCCGGCTGTGTGAAGTAGTCGCCAAGTTCGGTGAAATCGCGAATCTCGGTGATGACCCTGTCGAGCTCGTTTGGCGAAAGCGACAGCATCGACAGGTGCTGGCGCGCATTCTCGAGCGTCGACAATTCCTGCGAGAGGCTCACTGAGCCAGGCAGCAATGAGTAGATCTCGCCGTCGACATGAAGCGTGCCGGTGGTTGGCGGGAAGGTGCCGGCGAGCAGTTTGAGTAGGGTCGACTTGCCAGCGCCGTTGCGGCCGATGATGCCGACACGCTCGCCGCGCACCATGGACAAGTTGATATCCTGAAGTGCCGGCACTGATCCGGCGATGTCACGCGGATCGGCACGGCCATGGCACACGGCACGGGCAAGGTAGCGCACGCCCTGCCAAGCGTTGTCGAAAACAGGATACAGCTTGCTGACACCCTCTATACAGATCACCGGCGCCGTCTTACCTTCCGGCACAACATCGTGCCCAACGCGGTGCAGGGTGCTTGCCGGTGCGTCCGTATCAAGTGCACGACTCACAGCAAATCCATCATCGCGACGCGTGCTCGCCGGAACACCCAGATGCCAACCAGAAGCATGGTGATCGAAATGCTGGTACCGAGCACGATCTCAATCATGGGCGGCAGCTCGTTGAGCAGTATCAGATGCTGGTTGGCCGACACATGATAGTAAATCGGGTTCAGATAGAGCAGTGGCTTGACGCGCGCCGGCACTGAATCGGGCGTATAGGCGATCGGTGTGACGATCATCAAAGCAATGACGATGTACTGGATCAAAAAGGTGATATCGCGCATCACGATTCCAAGCAGCGACAACAGACAGCCGAGGCCGACCGAGAAGCACAACTGAAGCAATGCTACCACGGGCAAAAGCAGCAGGTGCCAACTCGGTGTGGACAGCAGGACGTCGCCAGCAATGACGAAGGCCGAGCCCGGTAGCACGATCAGGTAGGCGGCAATAGCCGCCTTGGCCGGAATAAATTCCGGCGGGTAGTTGCTGAACAACAACTTGCGATCACGGCTGAGTGCGGAGGTCGTAGCACCCATCGCCTGCGCAAAGGCAAGGAACAGCACCAGACCCGAGAAGACGTTGAGGATGTACTCGGATTGCGACAAACCAGGCATTTTCACCTTGAAGATCACGGCATAGATCAGGGAATAGAGCGCAAGGAGCAGGAAGGGACCAACCACGATCCAAGATAATCCGAGTATGGTGCCGGCATGATGCGCATGTATCTCGACCTTGATCGAGCGTAGGAGCAGGCGGCGATGCGAGATGAAATTGCTCAATAAAGTCATGCAATACCCTCTTTAGGGACTACGACTACTCTACGCTGGCCCGTTGTCGCCAGATCTGCGCCCACCGGCAGGCTCACCACGCGAGCTGCCGCCCGCGCCGTGTGGGCAAGGCCTGGGCCCTCCGTTTTGTTGGCCGGCTGCCGATGGAGGGACGCGGGACAATGCACGGCAGTCGGGACGCCCGCGTTCTTGAACACCTCAAGCATCTTCTCGCGGTTCTCGACGAATACCGTGTATTGCGCGTAGCCCGCGCCTAGGCCCTTGCCGCATTCTACCTCCCAGTCGAAGCGGTGGAGCTTGGCGAGGACGATCACGCATTGTGTAGAGTGTCCGTGCGGCCGCCGACGCCGATGCGGTAGGAGCGCCTTTCTTGTCCTTGGACGCGGATTGCGCGCGTGGCAGTCGCCGTAGCAGCCGACGGTCAAGAGCTTGCAGCGCTTGCGGCCCAAGTAGACGGCGCCGAAGCTCTGGCAGGCATCCTCAATCACCGGCAGCCCATGCTTCGCTGCGATGTCGTCCATGTCGTCCATGTCGTCCATGTCGTCCATGTCGTCCATGTCGTCCATGTCGTCCGGCGGCCCGTAGAGGTAGGCCGACATGACGGCGCCGCTGCGCGGGGTGAGCGCCACCTCGATGAGGGCCGTGTCGATGTTGCAGGCCTCCGGACGGATGCCGACGAAAGCTGGCCGGTACGGAGCGGCACCTCAGAAACGCGGTCGGTGAAATCGTTGCGGATAACCCGGGAAACGGCGGCCGCCTTGATGAACTGGGGCCGCGCGCCAACGATGGTGACGATCTTGATCACCTGCCCAGCGCCTCGATCACCAGCTGGACGATGTGCTCCTGCTCCTGCCTGGAGAGATCTGCACTCATCGGCAGGCTCATGACCCGGCCAGCCATGACCTCCGACGACGAGACCTTCCCGCTGATTCTGCCCAGTGCCGCATAGGCCGACTGGCGATGCAGCGGGATTGGGTAATGCACCGCAGTGGGCACGCCTATGGCTTTGAGCTTATCCTGAACCTGTTCGCGATTCTCGACAAAGACCGTGTATTGCGCAAAGACACTGGTGCGGTCCGGGCGCTGGGTGACGGTCGACACCTTGCCGGCAAACAGTTCGTTGTAGCGGGTTCCAATCCTCAGGCGCTGTTCGACCTCCCACTCGAAACGCTCCAGCTTGCCGAGAACCACGGCGCATTGGAGAGTGTCCATCCGGCCACCAACGCCGATGCGGGTATGAACGTAGCGCCTTTCCTGGCCGTGGACACGAATCTCGCGCATCGCCCTGGCCAGATGATCGTCGCTGGTGAAGATTGCCCCACCATCGCCATAGCAGCCCAGCGGCTTGCTCGGGAAGAAGCTGGTGCAGCCGATAGTCGACAAGTTGCAGCTCTGCTCGCCCTTGTATTCGGCCCCAAAACTCTGCGCGGCATCTTCGATGACCGTCAGGCCGTGCCTGGCGGCGATGGTGTTGATTTCGTCCATATCCGCCGGCTGGCCGTAGAGGCTGACGGGCATGATGGCGCGGGTCCTGGGGGTAATCGCAGCTTCGATCTTGCTGGCGTCGACGTTGCAGGTATCCGGTTCAATATCGACGAAAACCGGGGTGGCCCCGAGCAAGGCGATGACTTCGGCGGTGGCGACGAATGTGAATGGGGTGGTGATGATCTCGTCACCCGGCTTGACATCGAGGGCCATCAGGGCAATGAGGAGCGCCTCCGTACCGGAGGCAACGGTGATGCAGTGCCTGGCACCCGTGTACTCGGCGAGCTTCGCTTCGAGTTCCGCGACCTCCGGACCCATGATGTACTGGCCGTGGTCGAGTACCTGCTGGATGCGCGCGTCGATGGAACTCTTGAGTGCCTGATACTGGGCCTTCAGGTCGATGAACTGGATTGTCATGGCTACTTTCAATGCTGCGACTTCGTGATGACTGCTTCGGCCAGTGCTCGCGAGGTGGTCCACTTGCCGCCAAAGACGTTGATGAGCTTATCGTGACGCTCAATGACCGCTTCCCGGCTGGCTGCCGAAAAATCCGTCTTGCTGGCAACAATCGGCCGGATGCCGGCAAAGCTCCCGATTATATCCGAACACGCTATTTTTTCCCGAAAACAGCGGTTGTAGTTGCCAACCAGGTATTCGATCTCGTCATCGCTTGGCGCACACTTTTCGGTGCTCTCCTGGCGGACTTCGGTCGTGCCGAGCAAGGTCTCTTCCCCGTGCGGAAGAACGAACAGGATGCGCTTTTCGCCGGGCACCTGCAAAACGCAACCCTGCTCGAGCCTGCCGGAGACGACAATGTGACTGCCGCGGATCAGGTCAAGCCGGTAGGCGCTGGTCACGCCTGACCTGATGAGGAGTTCCTCCGCCCAGGGTCCGGCCACATTGATGATGCGATCGTAACATGCACCGGCTCCGGCCGTGGATACCTCTCCAGTCGTCGGATCAAGCCTGAGTACGGGGCTCTGCTCGTGAAGTCTTGCACCTGACTCCCTGGCCTTCTCGGCTGCCCAGAGGCCGAGCTGGTAGTCGTCCATCTGGGCATCCCAGTATCCGTAGGCGCCCAGCAAGTGGTTGCGCTGCAAGCCCGGAAAGCTCTCGGCCACGTCGGCGGCAGCGTACCAGCGACTACGCGGGAACCCGGATCCCGTTGCCAGCAGGTCGTAGAGCCTGATGCCTGCACCGACCAGCCACTTTGCTCGTTCACCGTTCCGATAAATCGGGATAAGCAACTCCAGTGGCCGAACCAGGTGCGGCGCCTGCCTGATCCACCACGAGCGTTCCTGAAGTGCTTCGCGCACCAGCGCCAAATGGCCATGTTCAAGGTAACGCAAGCCGCCGTGCAGCATCTTGGTAGAGGCGCGGCTGGTGGCGGACATCAAATGGCCTTTCTCGTACAGATCAACGGAATCGCCATGCCTGGCAAAGGCCCACGCGGTCATGACGCCGTTGATCCCGCCGCCGATGACTGCAACCTTCATTCGACCGCCAGTGTCGTCCCGGTCAGCTTGTAGGTCGTGCCGGTGTTCGGGCACTGGATAGAAGTGTCGCCCTCGAGCGGCAGGTCAAGCCGTTCGCCATGCTCGCTCATCCAGCCGACCTGTCGGGCTGGCACACCCGCCATCAGGGCATACGGCTTGACGTCGCGATTGATTACCGCGCCGGCGGCGATGAAGGCAAACTCACCAACGGTGACACCACAGACGATGGTGCAATTGGCACCCAGGGTCGCACCCTTCTTCACCTTGGTTGCCCGGTACTCATTCTTGCGAGTGACCGCCGAGCGCGGGTTGTAGACGTTGGTGAAAACCATGCTCGGACCACAGAAGACATCGTCCTCAAGATGCACACCATCGTAGATGGAGACGTTGTTCTGTACCTTGACGTTGTTGGCGATGGTAACGTCGTTGCCGACGAACACGTTTTGGCCGAAAGAGCAGCCCTTGCCGATGCGCGCACCGGCGCAGATATGGGCAAAATGCCAGACACGGCTGCCATCGCCGATGAGGGCGCCCTCGTCCACGATCGCGGAGGGGTGAATGGTGACTGCCATGTCAGTAATCCAGCGGCAAGGCGACGCGCTTGCCGTCTCGTGCCGAAAGATACGCGGCGATGAGCACCTCGAGTGACTTCAGGCCTTCTCGGCCATCCGTTTCCGGCTCGGCCTCGCCGCGCATCACCTTGATTACATTGTCGTAGTAGAGCGGATGCCCGAAACCGTAGACCGAGGTGGTAGCGTAGTTGGCCGAGGCAATCTGCTCGTCTTCCGGCAGCTTCTCGGCGAATTCCCAGTGCTGAATCTCGTTGACCGCGACACCCCCCACACGTACGGTGCCTTTCTCGCCGAGAATCGTGATGCTGCCTTCCAGGTTCTTCGGGTAGGTCAGCATGGTAACGTTCATCGAACCCAGTGCGCCGGAACGCCAGCGAACGCCGAGCACGCCGCTGTCTTCGACTTCGATGTTGCGCTCCAGCGTCGAGGTATAGGCCTGCATGCTTTCGATGGGGCCGATCAACCAGTCGAGCAGGTCCACGTAGTGGCTGGCCTGGTTCATGAAGGCCCCGCCGTCGAACTCCCAGGTGCCGCGCCACCTGGCACTGTCGTAATACTCCTGCGGCCGCGTCCAGAACACATTGATGTTGACCATATAGATGCGGCCAAAGCGCTTCTGCTCGACCGCACGCTTGAGCAATTGCAGCGTCGCGTTGCGCCGGTTCTGCTTGACGACGAAGAGGCGCACACCATTGTCGTCGCAAGCCTTGACCATGCGCAGACCGTCGTGCCAGCGCGTTGCCATCGGCTTCTCGGTCATGACGTGACGCCCTGACAGCGCGATTTCGATCGTCTCCTCGGGATGCAACCCACTCGGCGTCGACAGGACGACGATGTCTGAGGTCGTCGACTTAAGCATTTCGGTCAGGCTGTCATGCCCTTTGGCGCCGGTACGCTGGACGGCCTTGTCGAGCGCGTTGCGGTCAACGTCACAAACATCGACCACTTCGACGTGCTCGGCGTGCTGCTCCATGGCGCCGAAATGGTTGGCCGCGATGCGTCCGCAACCGACAAGGGCCATGCGGATCTTGCGGCCGGTAATCGTGGGGTAGTTACGCATTTATTCCTCTCACAAGCGCGACCAGAGTGAAGCTGACGCCAACCGGGGGAGGCGATCGAAAGAGCACCCAGGTTCCGCGATTCAATCTGAATAGATAGCGGGAAGGCCCCGCCAAGCCTTGATCTTGGGTAGAGTGATGTTATTGAGACAGTCACCTATTTGGAGAGCAAAGGAGGCGGGGCGATGGGGACTCTGGCACAAACGGTGCTTCCGTTCAAGGTTGAAGCGACGGAAGAACTGCTGACGGCAAATGCTGGGCTGGTGGTGTTCGGCGAATTTGTGCGCGGCGTGGGATTGAATCGCTGGCTGAGTACGGAGATGCCCAAGCCCGGAAGTCGGCGCGGCTATGAAGCCAGTGCGTATGTGACGCCGTTGGTGCTGATGCTGACCGGCGGTGGGCGGTCATTGGAAGACCTGCGTACGCTGAAGAACGACACCGCTCTGGGCCATCTCCTCAAGCAGGATGCGCTGCCCAGCACCGACGCAGCAGGCGACTGGCTGCGTCGCACCGGTGCCGGCGAGGGACTTGCCGGGCTGGATCGCATCAACCGACGGATCGTGGCGACGCGGCTGCGACAGAGCGGCCTCACCGCCCACACGCTGGATGGCGACGCCTCGCAGATCGTCGCCGAAAAGGAAGCAGCGCAGTTTACCTACAAGGGAGAGCAAGGCTACATGCCGATGATCGGCCATCTGGCTGAAGCCGGTATCGTGATCTTCGACGAGTTTCGGGAAGGCAATATCGCCCCGGCAACACAGAACTTCGAATTCATCCAGGCGTGCGAAGCACGCCTGCCCAAAGGGCATCGGATTGCCCATGTCCGCCTGGACTCGGCCGGCTATCAGGCCGACATCATCAATTACTGCGAAGACACCGGCAAGACCTTCGCCATCGGCGGACGGCTGGATGGGCCGACGCAACAGGCCATTGCCGGAATCCCCGAAGCCGCCTGGAAAACCTACACTGACTGTGCCGTTGCCGAGACGCTGCACAGCATGAACGAGACCAGGAAAGCGTTCCGCCTGATCGTCGTCAAGTATCGACGGCAGGCCGAGTTGTTCGACGACGCACCGAAATACCACGTCATTGTCAGCAATCGGGTTGAATCGACCGAAGACACCTTGATCTGGTATCGCCAGCGCGGCGAGACGTCCGAGAACGGGATCAAGGAACTGAAGATCGGCTTCGGCATGGAGCGCATGCCCTGCGGACAGTTTGCCGCCAACGCCGCATTCTTCCGCATCGGCGTCATCGCCCATAACCTGTTCGTCCTGTTCAAGCATGCCGCCCTGGACACCGACTGGCAGCGCCACAAAGTCGCCACCGTCCGCTGGCGTCTGTTTCATCTGCCGGGCAAGGTGGTACGCCATGCCGGGGCATGGGTGTTGAAGGTCGCCGGCGACACCGCCGACTTATTTCACAGCATTCGTACCCGCAGCTTCGCACAGGCCATGGCAAGCTCTCCATAGCCAGCGACCGCTCTCTCGACACGCCAGCAACAACTCCCCGCGCCGCGATGCGCGAGCATCGGCTCGTCCAGAATTCCCGTCACCATGCCATTGGGATCCGGCGACCCGCACCTTGAGTGCTCGGCGCACCTTCAGCATGCTCTGGCGCGGGCGACTTCGCCCGTCGAGACGCTCTAGCGTATGCCAGAGCCCTGGCATCAGGTCGGCAAGGATTTCAATCGCGGGATTTGGGGAGCACTTCAGGTGGGACAAAGGCCGGTTATCGAGCGCAATTTCGAAACGTCTTCGTGCTCAACTGCAACAACGCAGGAGTCCCCCGGAGACGCCTCAGCAATGGCTTCAAGCTGGATGGCATAGTGATGGGAAAAGTAATCCTCGTTTTGCGAGCCGTCGGATTTTACCATTAGGCGACCCAGCCTTGTCCACCGAAGAACCTGCCTTCTCGTGGCCAGTCCATCGCCTTGTGACCGCCGACCGGACGTCAGCCCCCATCAGTGCGCCACCCCATCCCGCCGCACAACCTTCACCACGGTCAGCCACAAGATATACAGATCAAACACTAGCGACTGGCGACGAAGATATTCGGCATCGAGCCTCACCTTTTCCGGAATCGGCAGTTCATCCCGCCCATTGACCTGCGCCCAGCCGGTCAGCCCGGGCAGGATCTCGTGCACGGCGTACTTCGTGCGCAAGGCAATCAGGTCGTCCTGATTGAACAACGCCGGACGCGGACCGACGAAGCTCATCTCGCCATTCAGGATGTTCCAGAGCTGAGGCAGCTCGTCAAGACTGCTCCGGCGCAGGAACGAGCCGATCGGGGTCAGGTAGGTGTCGGGATTCTGCAGCAGGTGCGTCGCCACGGCCGGTGTGTCAACGCGCATGCTGCGGAACTTGGGCATCCGGAAGACGCGGTTTCCCTTGCCCACCCGATCAGACCAGTACAGCGCCGGACCGGGCGAAGTCAGGCGAACGAGCAGGGCGATGACGACGACCGGAAGCACCAGGACCAGCGCAGCAAGGATACTCAGCAATACGTCGAAGGAACGCTTGGCCATCGGTCAGTTGATCCGCTTCCGTGAACATTTGGCTGGCCGGCAGCGGCCATGACCGACACCGTCGCCGGGCCGATCCCGGTCGCTTGGCGCGCCGTCAATCAACGTCCGACATCCCCACGCGGCCCACCCCGGGCAGCTTGATTGCCGGCGGCGAGAGGTCGATACCCAGCGACAGGCCAAGCAGATTCAGCTCAATCCCCTCTTCGGCGGCGATCGTCGCGCCGAGCAGGCCGGCCAGGGAAAACTGCACGCCGCCGCCGCTCGGTGCGCTGGCAAAGACACCGCCCTGCGGCAGATAATCCTTGCCGATGGCGGTCGGCGGCAGGTCAAGGTGGAGTTCGGGTACGGCCCGCCCCAGGTAAGCGGTAAAGGTATTGCTGTTCGGACCCGGCCACAGCCGGTATTCGTGACTGTGCGGATAGGCCCGGGCCGCTTCGTGCAGGCGTTTGATCAGCGCGTCGACCTCGGCGCCGCCACGAAGCTGGCGAATCAATGTCGGCTCGCTGCCGTACCAGTAGCCGTCCGCTTCTCCGTAATGTATGCGCACTGCATCCATCCCGCGGCTTACGCCCCAGCCAACCACTTCCAGCCGCGTGTAACGATCGGCGTCGCTGTCCTTGGTGGCGATCCAGGTGTGCACCCCGAAGATGCCGCGCCAGCCGAAGGCGCGCGCTGCATAGACCTGGATCAGCGCTTCCGGAGTGTGCCGCGGATCGGGCGCCTGTCCGCTGCTGTCGTGGCGCGCGTTGCGCCAGTCGCCCGGTCGGCTGTCGTCGCTCAAATGCCGGCTGAGAGCCACGCCCACCGGGACGACGAACAGCAAGAGCACAGCCAGCAGCACGCGCAATGGCCAAGACCTGGAAACTTTCATGTGCACACACCTCCTTGCGATCAGCGCAAAGTTCATTGGTACCTGTCGGGCGACTTTCGTTCTGGCGGCCCACCGACGCGAACAATGCACCCCACACCCTTGTGGTCGGTCAGAACCCCGGCTCCTGGTTCGGGTTTCGAGAACGGCGCAGCTTGCGCGCCTCGTCGGCGACTCGCTCACAGGCGCCTGAAGAGCCGATCCAGCGATCCCAGAGACTGCCCGCGAGAATTGACACGCCAAACGTGGCGACGGCGACGCCTCCTTCTATCGCAGCGTTTTCAACGTCCAGATTCAGCGCCGGATCGTGCAGGGTGCCGCCCAGCTTGATGAAGGGGTTGATCAGGTGCCCGGCGCTCAGGCCGACTCCTTGCAGCGGGACGACCTTGAAGAAGAAGGCTATTTTCTCCGAGCGCAGGTCGATGGTCCCTTTTGAGATCACTGAAAGCTCGCCGGTCTGCAGAACCACTGCCGGCGCGGTCTCGACGCGTCCCTTGCTGGCCTGGAGGTAAACCCCGCCGCATTTCAGCGTCGAGTACGGCTTCTTCCGGGCAAAGGGATTGAGCGCACTGAACAACTGGAAAGCAAAATCGCCGAACAGCACGTCCAGATCCAGCGAGCGAAACTGCCCCGGCGAACTGCGCAGCCAGAAATAGCCGTCGAGCCCGGCTGCCAGGGTGCTGAAGCTGTTCCCGCTGGCAGAAAAATGACTCTCGAGGGTGTGATGCGGAAGCCTGGCTTCGTCGTCCCTGGCCATCCCGCGGACAAAAAAGATCACGTCGGTCGCCTTGAGCTGTCCCTTGACGGCTGGCTGCTTGCCGCGGACATCGACCGTAAAGTTGGCCGCCACCTTGCCCTGTCGCCCCTGGCCCTGCAGTTGTTTCACCACCAGCACGCCGTCTTGCAGACGGGCGTCGGCCTTGACGTCGCTCAGCTGCTGGTGCCTGCCTTCCACCCTGGCCAGCGACGCCAGCAGCTTTCCGTCAAAGGTACGCAGCACTTCCAGAGGCAGCGGTTTGTCCGAGAACAGCTTGCCGCTCCTGTCGTCCTGCTTCGCCCTTTTTTTGGCCGCACTCGTCGCACTCGTCGCACTCGCCGCACTCGCCGCATCGACCTCGCTGGCCGCCTTCGTCGACGCATCCGAAGGATCCAGCAGTAGCTGCAGGTCGAGATAGTCCGAGCGCACGTCGACGTCGACGCGTGGCCGGCCCGTCGTACTGATGCGCATGCTTCCCTTGAGGTCACTATCGCCGAGCGTGGCCTGAAAATCGTCCATGCGCACGCCGTCCTTGCTGCCGGTCAGGGTGCCGCTGACGGCGAACGGCAGATCGACCAGCGGCCACGCCGTCAGGCTGCCCAGTTGCGACAACTTCGGGCCCTTTACCGACAAGCGGACGGCATCGGCCGAAAAGGCCGGCTTGAAGACCAGCTTGCCGGCGAGGGCGATGCGACTGTCCGCAAGTTGGCCGTCGAGTCGTTCGATATCGACGTTCGCCGGGTCGGCCGTGCCCTTGGCTTCGACGCGAAACGCGACCGGCGGCGCACGGTAGCCAGGGATTTCCGGCACGGAGGCGCGCAGATTGCTGCCCGCGGCGGTCACATCGAAGCCGATCCGTTCCGGCGCGCCAGGCCAGCCCGTCGACAGCCGCCCGCTCAAGCGGCTGTCGGCCAGCGAAAACTGCAGCTCATTCAGCGCCATTCCCTGATCGGACATGTTCAAGCGGGTGCTCAGCGAAAAAGCCGCTGCCGGGACGCCCGCGAGAAGCGGCGGCTTGAGCAACTCGGCAAGATTCGTTCCCCTGGCGGAGATCCTGGCGTCCACGGTGGGCACCTTGCCGGAAAACCCGAGCGCACCGTCGAAGTCGAAAACGCTGCTCCCCGCTCGCGCATCCTTGCTGGTGAACTGCAGCCGGGAGCCTTGCAGCTTGAGCTTGCCTCCCAGCGCATACGCTTGCGCAGGGAAATTGGCAGCCTGCTCCTGGACCAGGAACAGGCGCGCCAGGCCACGGAGGTCTGCGCCGCGTAGTTGTGGCTCGAATTCGAAGAGCGTGTCGGCGGCCCTGAAATCGATATCCCCGCTCGCGGACAACTGATTGTCGGCGACCTCGACCGCCAGGCGGGTCACCCGCAGCCGTTCGGATAGCAGCGCGAACTCCCCGTCCATACGCGCTGAAACCGGGCCTTCCGCCGCCAGGCCAAACCCGTGCGCGCGCGCCAGTTCGCGCAGGTCCGCGGTGCTGGCACGATAGCTGAACGTGGAACCCGCGAGGTCCTTCTTCTCGCTCAGCTTGCCGGATACCTCGCCGGCAATATTGCCGAGGGCGAAGTCTCCGCGCAATTCATCGCCGCGGCCAGTATTCCTGCCCTTGACGCTGCCCTTGATGCTCAGCGGCAGGGCCGGCAGCGACGGCAACGATAGGAGCCTGGCGAAGCGATGCAGGTCGGCCACCCTGGCGTCAATGTCGAAGTCGAGCCCGCCGAGTTCCGGCCAGCGGGGCGCCACGCCTGATGCCTTGAGGCGCAGAGCGTCGCTGGCATACGACAGCTGCCGGACTTGCAGCTCGCGCCCGCTGCGGCCGGCATCGACCTGCACGGAGAAGGGTTCGTCGGGCAGATGGTCAACCCCCAGCAGGCTGCCGATCGCGGCCACACCAGGGCCTTCGGCGTGCAACAGCAGGGAGAGCTCGTCAAGCGAAGAGAGATTCTTCGTCGTCAGCTTGCCGTCCACCTTGAAGGCGCCGAAGTTGCCCTGCAGCGTGCCCGCGAGACGATCGTCGCCGGGCGCGATGCGGGCCTGCAGCTGGACCTTGCCGGCGGTCAGTTCGGGAAGCTTCAGGGTGTTCAGGATTTCTGCAGCGTCGGCGGCGAGCAGCTCGACATCCAGACGCGGCGCTCGCGCATCCGACAGGCGGTCGAAGTGGCCCCCACTTGCCTTGAGGTTGGCATTGGGCGCCTGCAGGTCGAAATTGTAGTCGATGGCGCCGCCGGCGATCAGCTCATGGAAAGGACCGACGCGCCCCTGCGCCTTGATCGGGCGCTCGCCGATCACCCCGTCGGTGCTGATCAGCAGCATGTTTTCCGCGTCCTGTTGCTGACTCGCGCGCAGCAGGTCGATGACCAGCTCGTCAGTCAGGCCGGGGTGGCTGACACGAATCCGGACATTGCGCAGCTCGCTTTGACCGAGAACCAGGCGCAGCGGACCTGACCGCTCGCCGGGCTTCTTTTCGGCCTCGTTTCCCATCGTCCAGTTGAACTGCCCTTCCCTGCTCCACTCGAAGAACAGCGTGGCGTCGTCCGCCTGGGCATCGCTGATCACGATCGGGCCACGAACCAGGCTCCAGAGGTCGATGGAAAGCGACAGACTCCTGGCCGACAGCATGTTTGCTTGCTTGCTCCAAGCCGGATTCAGCCAGCGAATGTCCGAGCCACGGACGGTGGTGATGCGGCCGAGACTGATCGCGAAATCGCCGTCGATGTGGAAGGGGCGATCGCTCAGGGCGCTGACGCCGTCTTCGAGCGCCACACGCAGGCGATTATCGTCGAGCAGTAGCCAGGTCGCGACGCTTACCCCGGCGACGATCAGCAGCGCAAATGCCAGCGCGACATAGGCTGCCCAGCGGCGCCTGCGGGGTGGCTTGGCCATTGTTTCCATCGTCGGCAATCCTGCGTACCTCGTCGATTGTTGGGTGCAGCCGCTGCTGCGTGATGCGGCGCCTGCCGCTTCGAGTGCAACATCGACGCCAGCGGACGCGATCTCGATTGTACGAGAGATCCGCCGCAAGGCTGGCAGCCTCGCGGCGCGGCCTGGCGTTCGCGAAGCTCGCAAACACCGATAATGTCGCTGTCGAACAGCGGATCGTAATCGCCAGACACCGCAGAATGGGCCGCCCGGCAAACGGCGACCGCGGGCACTGAGCGAGCACGAGTGCCGCTGGCGGCCAAACACTCACCCGCGTCGGGAGGCACATCGGCATTGAATACGCTCACTTACTGGGTCGGGATGGCAGGCACGGCCGCCTTTGCGGTCACTGCGGTGCTTGCCGTCGCCCCGCGCGGCGTCGATTTCTTCGGCGCGACCGTCCTGGGAATCATCACCGCCATCGGCGGTGGCACGATCCGGGACATCATCCTCGACGTGCCGGTTTTCTGGGCCGCCGACCTGGCCTACCTCTGGGTCGCGCTCGCCGCAAGTCTCGCCGCCTTCGCTGCCAACTCTCTCTTTACGCGCAAGGAGATCTATAGCCTGATGCTCTACATCGATGGCCTGGGCGCCTCCCTGTTTGCCATCGCGGCGACCGACAAGGTCTGGGCGCTGGACTTCGGCCGACCGCTGGCCCCGGTCATCCTGGGAATCATTACGGCGATCGGTGGCGGCCTGATTCGGGACGTACTGGCCGGGCGACAAACGCTCCTCATGCGCCGCGAGATCTACGCCATACCGATCAGCTTCGGCTGCGCGCTCTACGTGGCGCTACTGGAATTCGCCCCCGCGTATCGATCGCTCGGCGCCGCGGCGGCCATCGTCCTCATCTTCGTGCTGCGCGCGGCAGCCATCCACTGGAACCTGACCGTACCCGATCGCCTGGCCAGCAAGCCGAAAGAGGGCTGATCCGCGATCCGGCAAGGCGTCGCCACTGCCAGGTCGCCACGCTCGTCGCCGTGATGACGGGCGAGCGCGGCGAGCAAGCTACTTCTTCACCCAGCCGCCGGCCGGGTTCTGGATGTAGTTGCCCGGCACCGTCCGCGTCTCGGCCTCGCGCGCAAAGATGCGCGCCGCTTCTGCCTCGGCGATGCCGTTCTTCCTGGCAATCTGCGTGAACTCGGCTTTTCGCTGCGCATTCACGTCGGCCAGCAGCGCCTTGACGTCGGCCGGGGCGTCACTGCGGACCAGGCCGAGATAACCGTTGTTCTGCTCGCCGACCCAGCCCTGCTGCTTTGCCGTCGAGAGATCGGCGGCGAAGGTGGCGTGCGTCATCAGCAACAGGCTGAGCAAACATGCTTTGATCAAAGTCTTCATGGCGTTTCCTTGGTCAACTTGGGCGTCGTTCAAAACAGGCCCTTATTCTCGTCAAACAATTGCTGAACATCCTTCTCGACCTTGACCAGAATCTCGTGCCTGATATTCACCGTCATGTTGATTTCTATGGGTTTCTCCGGTGCCTCGACGCGCACGGTCGGTGAACACGCGGCGACCAGGAAGACCAGAGCGGCAGTGGCAAGCAAGCGAGGGGGCCTGAACATGGGTGGAGCTCCGCAACAATGGATGCGGCAAGCTTAACAAAACTATTCCAGTTTTCCCGATTGCAACTGTTCCAGAATGTGACGACTGAAATCCCCGGAAAAGACCGCCGACCGGAACAGCCCCGGCAGCTTCCCGTTGATGTCGAGCCCCAGACGTACGGGATAGCCGTCGTAGAAATCGGGGTTGCTGCCGTTCAGGGTTGCCTGCGTGCGGTAGGCGCCATCGGAGGCGTACCACAGGCGCATGGCTAGTTTCTCGAAATGGAAGTTGCGCAAGGCGAGCAGGCCGGGGTTTCCGGGAAGCTCCAGCGTTGGCGCGTACCGGACGATGCCGACGCCAGGGCTGCTCAGCTGGCCATTGTCGATTTCGACGCCGCCGTCGTCATAACCGAGAGGCAGCAGGCCGTCGATCTGGCCGCTTCCCGACAGACCGTGAACCTTGAACAGGGCGAGCAACTGGCCCAGATCGACGTGGCGGATCTGCAGCGGCAGGGTTTCTCCCGCTGGCGGCCAGGGCAGATTGAGCGGCTCGCTGAGCACGCTGCCGCCGAGCAGTCTGGCGCGCAGAGCGTGCACGCTCAGCGCCTTTTCCGCCAGCGCCAGATCGACGTTCACATCGGCCACTGGCGTTCCGCTCGCCAACTCGCCGTCCTGCGCAGAAAACTTGAGGCGGCCGCGCAAGGGATGCACGCCGTCGAGCTGCAGCCTGGCCTGCACGGCGTGCGCGCGCGCCTGGTCCCAGCCCAGATCGGCGGCACGAACCGCCAGCACCCCCCTGGCGTCGAGGCGCGGCGGCGAGCGCGACGGCGCGCACCAGTCCAGGGTGAACCTGGCATCCACTTCGCCGGCCTGAAGGTCCAGGGCCTGCAAGGCGGCGGGACGCGGCTGCAGCAGCCTTCCCAGCGCCGGCAGGCTTTGGGCCGCGTTCAGCGTCGCTTCGCCACAGCCCCGCGCGAGCCGGTGCGACCCGGCAAAGGCGAGGACTTCCTTCCCCTGCAGGAGCAGGGAGCCATCGCCGCGCAAAGCGCCGCCCTTGAGCCTCAGACGAGCGCGCAGGTCGGGCGCCGGGCCACCAGCGAAACGAACGCCGTCGGCGGCGATGCGCAGTTCGCCCTCGGCGGCGGCAAGCCCCCGCGCCTGCTCGGCGCCTGCCCCACCACCTCTACCGGCGCCGTTTTCTTGCCCCGCGAAGCGCAGGCGCAGCAGCTGCAGGTGGCTGCTGGCGAGTGTCAGCGCGTGTCCCGAGTCAGGCTTGACTTTGATTTGCGCGCTGCTGGCTTCACCACTGATCACCAGGCTGTTCCAGAAATCGCCGCCCGCCTTTGCCGCTGCCGTGGCGCTCACTTTCCACCTAGCAGGCTGAACGCTCAGCGGCGCATCGCCCGACCATGACAAACGCCCAAGATCAAGCTGCAAGGCGAGCTCGCCGCTGACTTCGGCGGAGCGCGCCCAATGCAGCGCGACGTCGCCCGCCACCCGCATGTCGCGTGCCCGGATGGCTTCCCCGTGCCAGTCTTTCACCCGCCCCTTGATACGCAGTTGCCCGTCGGCGACACGCCAGTCGCCCAAGCCATCGCCTCCACCCAGGCTGAGCCGGTGCAGCGTGCCTTGCCAGCGTCCCCATGGCGGCGAATCCAGCGCGAACGGAAACTCGCCCGCGTTGACCACCCGGCCATCGTCCACGCGCAGCGCAAACGACTTCTCGAGCCGACCGCTCGCCTGCAGCGGCAGTTCGCCAGCGAGCGTCGCCTGCCAGCGCAAACCCGGCTGCAAGACGAGCTCTGCCGCCGACGCTTGCCAGGCGAAGCGCGCTTTGCCGGCGAGGGCAAGCGCGAGCGGGGCAGCCGCGTCGGCAAGCTCGATTCCGCCAGCGCTGACTTCTGCTTCGCCACTGAGCACAGCGACGCTTCCCGACGCCGCGCCGAATTGCACTTCGGCCTGCAGGCTCAGCGTGCCGCTTGCCGTAGCCGCCGGCAGCGCTACGCCCAGGCTGCGCGCCAGCTCAACGAGCAGTGGCAGCGGCACCTGGGCGACGAGCCTTGCCGGCTGCTCGTCGGGTTGACGACCGATGCGCAGCCGCGCGTCCGCCCCCGGCCCGACGGCAGGCAACCACTGCACATGAAATTCAGGCGCATCGCCCGCAGTTTGCGGCGCGGGGGAACGCGCCGTCAGCCGCAACAGGTCGCCGTCGGGACGGAATTCCGCCTGCAGCTGCCTCTCGCTTTGGCGCAAGAGGAAGCTGCCATGGACGTCGAGTTGCGCACGCGGTGAGCGGACCAGGACAAGGCGCAGGTCGCCAACCCGAACCTCGCTCCATGGCAGGACCGGCCACTCGATTCGTGGCCAGGGGGACGCCGGCAGCGTCGCCTCCCCGGGCGAAATCTCCAGCTCGGCGCTGCCAATGTCCAGGCGCTCGACCTGCGCCCGCGGCAGCGAATAGCCGACCGCGATGTCGCGCAAGACGATCCGCAAACGGTCGCCG
Organism: Candidatus Accumulibacter regalis; assembly: GCA_000585075.1. Taxonomy (GTDB): domain Bacteria; phylum Pseudomonadota; class Gammaproteobacteria; order Burkholderiales; family Rhodocyclaceae; genus Accumulibacter; species Accumulibacter regalis. Next base: position 38,515 of record JEMY01000034.1, read on the forward strand.
CCGGGACTTTGATAAACGGCGCGCACTTCGCGCAGGCGCGCGTCTTCGGCGCCCACCTGATCGACGTCGACGTGCAGCGCCTGCAGCCCCGGAATGGTCAGCCAGCGCTCCGCCGCCATGCCCAGCAGCCGCGGCAGCGCCAGCCAGAGCACGAACAGCGCCAACAGCGCTGCCAGCAACCAGGGCGCAGCACGGCGGTACGCCGGTGTCGGTTCTAGCATTCCAACACCCATCCAGGCGACGAGCAGAAAGCGGTCAAGGCCAAGCGCAAGCGGCCGGCAGGCGCCGCGGGTCGCTCGCTACGCGAAACGCTCGCGCAACGACAGCGCGTAGGCCGCGGCTTGCGGCGCCCCCTCGGCCGGCGCCCATGGCGCACGCTCGGCCTCCGTCAGCGGCAGGTAGGGACCGCCCTTGGCTTCGAGCATCACCGTGCCGGGGTCGAGCGCCAGAACGGTGTGATAAACACCGTGCGGGATGTCGACGCCGCAGATCGGGCCCATTGGCGCCAGGACTGCGGTCTGCTGCACCTGGCTAAGCTCGTCGAAGAAAACGACGCCCAGCCGCCCACGCAGGACGATCATCGTTTCGTCCTTGTTGGCGTCGAGATGACGGTGCGGCATCAGGTACGAGCCGGGCTCGATGGCGTTGAGCAGGCGATGCGCGGGCGCCGCATCGTCGGCGTGAAAGTTGCGGTTCTTGCGCTGGCGCGGACTGCGGCTGGCTTCGCCACTGACGCTGTCGAGCAGCGCCTGGTCGATCAGCAGGGGGGATTTCATGTCCGTACTCACTTCAGGTTGTGGGCTGAAAGAAGGGCGACCTGGCCGCCCATGAAGGCGACCTTGATACCGCGCTCATCGCCTCCCCAGACACAGCTGCGCACGCCGATCATTTCATCGCAGCGTGCCGGATCGCCGAGGATCAGCTTGACCTCGTCGTCCGACTGACCAACCTTGAGCTGGTTGTAGTTGTCGAGGCTGAGTTTGTCGGTACAGCCAAGCAAAAGCACAGCAAGGACTAGCGGCCCGAAGGGTGATCCAAGGGCGCGCAGCAGCCTGTTTCTGATCATCGACAGCTCCTGTTGAAAAGATGACTCATGACGTCGATCAGGGGTAGTCGACACTGACGTTTTCGCTGCTCAGCCACTCGCGCAACGCGGCCAGCAGATCGTCCTCGAGACGCACCCGATTGGCGTCACCAAACGCCAGTTCGCAGGTCGCCTCGCCGTTGTGGTAGGCCAGCCGCACCGGGCAGTTGCCCGGCGTATACGGCGCCAGCAGGCTGCGCAGGCGTTGCGCCGCGGCGCTGGCGTTGGCGCCACTGGCGTGGCCGTTGAGCGACAGGCGAAGATGGCGGGCAAAACGGCCGCGCGCCTCGGCAAGCGTCAACAGGCGCTCGGCGACGACCTTCAAGCGGCCTTCGCCGGCAAAATCGTCACGCTGCACCTTGCCTTCGACGATCAGTACCTCGTCCTCCCTGATCTTGGCGCGTTCGGCGTCGAGCAGCTTGCTGAACACCGACACTTCGAGCGAACTGGTGCCGTCGTCGAGCTGGATGAAGACCATCTTGCCGCGCGCAGTGAACTTGCTGCGCACGCCGACCACCAGCCCGGCGAGGAACTGCGGCTCCTTGCGCGCCTCCAGCGCGGCCAGCGGCTTGCGCGCAAAGCGCGACACCTCGGCCTGCAGCTCGTGAAAAGGGTGACCGGAAAAATAGAAGCCGAGGGCGATCTTTTCCTCGTTGAGGCGCTGCCTTTCGCTCCACCGCGGCACTTCGACGTAACGCGCGCCATGCGCTCCACCGTGCGCGTCGTCACCGCCGTCGAGGACGTCGAACAGGCTCACCTGCATGGCGTTGCGCTCGGCCTGCTCGGCGGCTTCGATGGCGATGCCGACCGACGCCAACAGGCGCGCACGATGGTCGTCGAGTGCGTCGAAGGCACCGGCACGAATCAGCGCCTCGATGGTGCGCCGGTTGACCATGCGCTTGTCCGAACGGCGACAGAAATCGAAGAGATCCTTGAACGCACCCCCTGCTGCGCGGGCGTCGAGAATCGTATTCACCGCCTGCTCGCCAGTCCCCTTGACCGCGCCCAGTCCGTAGCGAACACGGGTGCGATCGACCGGCGTGAAGCGATACTGCGAGGCATTGATGTCCGGGCCAAGAATCTGCAGGCCGTTACTGAGCGCGTCGTCGTGGACGATCTTCACCGAGTCGGTGTTGTCCATGTCCGACGACAGGGTCGCCGCCATGAAGGCCGCGCAATGGTGCGCCTTCAGCCAGGCCGTATGGTAGGTGATCACCGCGTAGGCGGCGGTGTGCGACTTGTTGAAGCCGTACTCGGCGAATTTTTCCATCAGATCGAAAAGCTGCATGACCAGCTTTTCGTCATAGCCCTTGAGCTTCGCGCCATCGCGCATCATGCCGCGATGCTTGGCCATCTCCTCGGCCTTCTTCTTGCCCATCGCACGGCGCAAGAGATCAGCGGAACCGAGCGTATAGCCGCCGATGATCTGCGCGATCTGCATCACCTGTTCCTGATAGACGATGACCCCGTAAGTCGGTTCGAGGCAGGCCTTCAGGTCGTCGATGAAGTAATCGATCTTCTGCTGGCCCTTCTTGCGCAGGATGAAGTCGTCGACCATTCCCGAGCCCAGCGGACCCGGCCGGTACAGCGCGAGGACGGCGATGATGTCCTCGAAACGGTCGGGCGCCAGCTTGCGCACCAGCTTCTTCATGCCCTCCGATTCCACCTGGAAGATGGCGGTGGTATTGCCGTCCTTGAGAATCTGGTAGGTACCGGGATCGTCGAAGGCCAGCGTCGCCAGATCGGGGCGCTCGCCGCTCAGCTGCTCGACGTATTTGAGCGCCAGTTCGATGATCGTCAGGTTGCGCAGGCCGAGGAAGTCGAACTTCACCAGGCCGATTTTCTCGACGTCGTCCTTGTCGTACTGCGAAACCACCGAGCCGCCACCGTCGGCCGAATAGATCGGGCAGAAGTCGGTCAGCTTGCCGGGGGCGATGAGCACGCCGCCGGCGTGCATGCCGACGTTGCGCGTCAGGTCTTCGAGACGGGCGGCGAGGTCGAAGAGGTCCTTGACCTCCTCTTCCTCGTCGATGCGCGCCTGCAGTTGCGGTTCGGCGAGCAGCGACTTGGCCAGCGACAGCGGCTTGTTGGTCTCCACCGGGATCAGCTTGGAAAGCTGGTCGCAGAAGGTGTACGGCAAATCGAGCACGCGCCCGACGTCGCGGATGACCGCCTTCGAAGACATGGTTCCAAAAGTGACGATCTGCGAAACCGCCGCCGCGCCGTACTTCTCGCGCACGTATTCGATCACCCGCCAGCGATTGTCCTGGCAGAAGTCGATGTCGAAGTCGGGCATCGACACCCGCTCGGGGTTGAGGAAGCGCTCGAAGAGCAAGGCGTAGCGCAGCGGGTCGAGGTCGGTGATTGCCAGTGCGTAGGCGACGACCGAACCGGCGCCCGAACCCCGCCCGGGTCCCACCGGGCAACCGTTGTGCCGCGCCCAGTTGATGAAATCGGCAACGATCAGGAAGTAGCCGGGGAATCCCATCGCGACGATGGTGTCGGTCTCCAGCTGCAGGCGCGCGTCGTAGGCCGGCCGCTGCGCGGCGCGCTCGGCGGCGTCGGGGAAGAGCTGCTGCAAGCGGACCTCGAGGCCGGCGACGGCTTCCTGGCGCAGGAAATCAGCCAGCGTCACGCCCTCCGGAGTCGGAAAGTCCGGCAGGTAGCTCTTGCCGAGCGTGATCTGCAGATTGCAGCGCTTGGCGATCTCCACCGCGTTCTCGAGCGCTTCGGGAAGGTCGGCGAAGAGCGCGACCATCTCGGCGGTGGACTTGAAATACTGCTCTTCGGTGTACAGCTTCGGGCGGCGCACGTCGCCGAGCATGTAGCCCTCGGCAATGCAGACGCGCGCCTCGTGCGCCTTGAAGTCGTCGCGTTCGAGAAACTGGATCGGATGCGTGGCGACCAGCGGCAACTCGAGTTCGGCCGCGAGATCGGCGCTTGCGGTGAGCAGAAACTCCTGTTGCGGCTGGCCGTAGCGCTGCACTTCGAGATAGAAAGCACCCGGGAAAAGCTGCTCCCAGCGGCGTGCGCAAAGCGTCGCCTGATCGACCTTTCCCTGCAGCAGCGCTTCGCCAATATCGCCGGCAGCGGCGCCCGAGAGCGCGATCAGACCATCGACGCCCACCTCGTGCAGCATGCGGCGGCTGACCTCGGCGCGTCCGCGCACGCGCGGCGCCAGGTAGGCGCGCGACAGCAACTCGCACAGTTGCCGGTAGCCCTGCCCCGAACGCACCAGCAACAGCAGTCGATACGGACGGTCGGGATCGGCTTCGTTGGCGATGAAGACGTCGCTGCCGAGCAGCGGCTTGATCCCCTTGCCACGCGCCGAAGAGTAGAACTTGACCAGACCGAAGACGTTCGCCAGGTCGGTGAGCGCCAGGGCCGGCATGCCGTCACTGGCCGCACGGGCCAGCGCATCACCGAGACGGACGATGCCGTCGGTAACCGAATACTCGCTGTGCAGACGAAGATGGACGAACGGGGTTTCAGGCATCGCGCCATTTTACGCCGACGTGGCACGCTGAACGCGACCAAGCTGACGATCGTGTCGATCGCCACGCGAAGGCGGCCACCCGGGAAGGCGGCCGCACGCCGGCCCGCTCGTCATTGCGAGGAGGCGCGGGGGGTGGCGACGAGGACCGCCCCGGCATGGACCCTGCGAATTTCAGCCACCACCGGAATTTCGCGCTGCTTTCAGCAGTCGCCAAGAGTCGTATCAGGAATGCAGCGCCGCGCTAGTCCTGGTTGACCCAGTCGATGATCGGCTGCCACTGCTCGATGTCCTTCGTCGTACGCGACGCGGCAAGATCGAACATCGTCATCCCGTGCAGCGCCGTCTGCACGTAGAGCTGCGTATTGCGCAGGTGGGTCAGCACCGGCAGCTCGAACTTCTCCAGGAAGCGCTCGAGCTCGGCGGCCGCTCGCGTGCGCGGGTCGACCCGCATGCCGACCACGGCGACGAAGGTCTGCTCCTTGCGCACCACCTTCTCGGCCAGCAGCGCCTCGAGAAAGTGACGGGTGGCGAGCATGTCGAAGAGCGACGGCTGCACCGGAACGAGCACCCGATTGACGTGCCTGATGACGTTCTCGAGCGCTTTTCCGTGCAAGGCCGCCGGGGTATCGAGGACGACGTGCGTCGTGCCCTTCGGTGGCCGGGCGGTCTTCCCCGGCTCGATGTCCCAACTGCGAATCTCCGGCAGCGCGCGCGGGCGCATGCGCAGCCATTCCCGCGACGACTGCTGACGATCGACATCACCGAGCATCACCTGATGTCCGCTGCGCGCGAGGTGGCCGGCGAGATTGATGGCCAGCGTCGATTTCCCGGAACCACCCTTTGGATTGGCTATCAGGAACGATTTCATTCTTCTTTTTCCTTGTCGTCGGTCGTTTCGAGTCGGTGAAGCTTCTCACGAACCAGGTTGATGTGCTCGCGCAAAGTGTACAGCAGGTCGGTAAAAGCCAGCGGTATGCTGCGCGTACTGGCGTCTTCCTCGATACGGTCGAGGCGAGCCACGTAGTCCTGGTGGCGAAGCGGGTCGTAGTGGTGACGCAGGTCGTTTTCCAGGAATTTCAGGTCGCCGTAGCAACGAAAGACCTTCGAGCGCACGCGCCAATTGTAGATCGCCGGCGCCAGCTTCAGCAGCGGCAAGGACAGCATGATCAGCGGCAGGGCCATCACGAACAGGCGCTCGACGAGTACCGCCAGCCAGAACGGCAGGTAGCGCTGCAGGAACGGCGGCCCGGACTCGTAATAGCGGCGGGCGTCGTCGGAGAGCACCAGGCTGTGGTCCTTGTAGGCCGGGAACTCGCCGGCGTGCTGGAAGAAGCCGCCCTTGCCATTGACTTCGGTCATCGCCTGCAACAGCAGGTTGGCCAGCGCCGGATGCAGATCGTCGCGAACGACGACGTTGGCCGTCGTCGCCAGCAGCACCGTATCCTGCGGCGGCACGTCGCGCACCAGATCGACGACCCCCTGCGGCAGGACGATTTTCGACAGGAAGGGGAAAAGGCGCAGATAGGCGTCGGCCTGGCTGAAGCTGACCACGCTCAGCCCCGACGAACGCAGGAGCACCTGCACCACCGGCGCCTCCTGTGCGGCAACGACAAAGGTGGCGTCGATCTGGCCCTGCTGCAGCGCCTCGGCGGCAGCCAGGCTGGCCATCGGCAGCAGATTCCGGCTCTGCGCGGGAATGTCGTTGGCGGCAAGCAACTGCAGGGCCAGGCCACGGATACCGCTGCCCTCCTCGCCGATGGCAACGCGCTGCCCGGCGAGCTGGTAGAGCTTGTCGATCGGTTCGGCGCCGCCGTAGAAGACCCACACCGGTTCGTAGGAAACGCTGCCCAGGGAACGCAGGCGCGTCGATTCGGGGTCGTCGGCGGGTGGCACGATGCCGCCCTGAACGAAGGCAATGTCGGCTTCGCCGCTCTCCAGTCGCTGCAGGTTCTCGAGCGAACCCGCCGAGGTCATGACCTCGAGGGTGATCCCCTTTTCTGCCAGCAGCGGCGCGTAGCGCTGCGCGTAGGCATAGTAGGCGCCTGCCTCGCTGCCGGTGCTGATGGTCATCTTGCGCGGCGGCTCGGGCTCGACGAACTGATAGGCCACGATCAGGCCGATCGCCGTGATCAGGACGATCGGCCAGGCCGTGGCAAGGAGGTAACGAACCGCAACCAGCCTGGCGCGCAAGCGCTCCATCACGGCAGGAGAATGGTCGACCCGGTATGCTTGCGCGCCGCCAGGTCACGATGTGCCTGGGCCACTTCGGCGAGCGGATAGCTCTGGTTGACCTCGATCTTGACCTTGCCCGCAGCGACCAGGTCGAACAACTCGGCGCCCAGCTCGGCCAACTCGGCGCGCCTGGCGATGTAGTGCATCAGCGTCGGCCGGGTCAGGAACAGCGATCCCTTCTGCGACAGCAGCAACGGATCCAGGGGCGGCACCGGTCCAGACGCGTTGCCCAGGCAAACCATCATTCCGCGCGTTTTCAGGCTGTCCAGCGAAGCGGCGAAAGTATCCTTGCCAACGCCGTCATAGACCACCGCCACGCCTTCGCCACCGGTGATCTCGCGCACCCGGGGTGCAAACTCCTCGCGCGCGTAGTCGATCACGTGGTCGCAGCCGTGGGCCTTCGCCAGCGCCGCCTTGGCCTGGTTGGAAACGGTGCCGATGACCGTCGCTCCGAGCGCCTTGGCCCACTGGCAGGCGATCAGTCCGACGCCGCCGGCAGCGGCGTGGATCAGGACGCTGTCTCCGGCCTGCACGCGATAGGTGCGGCGCAGCAGATAGGCGCTGGTCAGGCCTTGCAGCATCATTGCCGCGGCGGTGCGAAAACCGATCGCCTCGGGCAATTTCAGCAAGCGGTCGGCGGGCAGGCAACGCAGCTGACTGTAGGCGCCGACCGGACCACCGGCGTAGGCGACGCGATCGCCGGCGCGCAATTCAGTGACGCCATCGCCGACCGCTTCGACGACTCCCGCCCCTTCCAGACCGAGTCCGCTGGGCAGCGGCAGCGGATAGAGTCCGCTGCGATGGTAGGTGTCGATGAAGTTGAGTCCGACTGCTTCGTGCCGTACCCGCGCCTCGCCGGCAGCCGGTTCGCCAACCGCTACTTCTTCCCAGCACATCTCTTCCGGTCCACCGGTCCGATGAATGCGAATGGCAAAAGGCATGGCGAAATCCCTCCGTGGTTAGGTCTGACAGTCTAGTGCTGCGCCCACTTTTTGAGCAAGCGCAAAAAAACGCCGTCCAGGCTGCCACTTGCCCGCTGCGGCAACAGGCAGTCCACAGGCTTGTCCACACAATCGGTGCGCAACTGCGAAACGAAGGCCGAAGCGGGCAGCGCCAACGCGCAAACTGTGGACAACCGGCTGCAACTCAGGCGGGCGTCAGTTTGGCGTACTCCAGTGCCAGCCACTTCATGCCGCCGGAGCCGAAATTGACCTGTACGCGGGCCTCCGGCCCGGCCCCTTCGGTGGACACGATGACCCCCAGGCCAAAGCGCGTATGGCGCACATTCTGACCAATGCGCAGACCGTTGGTCGCAGCCGGCTTCGGCCAGCCGGCGCCAGCGGCAGGGCGTGGCGCCGCGGCCGGCGCGCTGGCGACAGCGCGGTTGATTCTGCGCAGCAATTCCACCGGCAGCTCTTCAAGGAAGCTCGAAGGCAGGCAGTAGCGCGTTTGCCCGTGCAGCATGCGCGTCTGCGCATGGGTCAGGTAGAGGCGCTTGCGTGCGCGCGTCACGGCCACGTACATCAGCCGGCGCTCCTCCTCGAGGCCTTCGCGCTCCTGCGCCGCGTTCTCGTGTGGAAAGAGGCCCTGCTCGAGGCCGGTAATGAAGACGATGTCGAATTCGAGGCCCTTGGCCGCGTGCACGGTCATCAACTGGATGGCGTCCTGCCCCTCGCCGGCCTGGTGCTCGCCCGCTTCGAGCGAGGCGTGCGCGAGAAAAGATGCCAGCGGACCTCCATCCGGAACCGCTTCCTCGCCGTCGACAGCAGGCCCGCCATCGTCGTGCACAAAACCGGCCGCCGCGTTGATCAGTTCGTCGAGGTTCTCGAGCCGATCCTGGCCTTCCTTCTCGGCCAGATAGTGCTGGCGCAGGCCGCTGCGCTCGATGAGCCGGTCGATCACTTCCGGCAGGGGCAGATCCTTCGTCTCGGCGCGCAGGCTCTCGATCAGGGCGATGAACCGGGCCACCGCGCTGCCCGGCTTGCCGGCGAGACTGGCGGCGGCGTTGTACAGGCTGGAGTTGGTCTGTCGGGCAGCTTCCTGCAGCGCCTCGATGCTGCGACCGCCGATCCCGCGCGTCGGGAAATTGACCACCCGCGCGAAAGCCGTATCGTCGTCGGGATTGGCCAGCAGGCGAAGATAGGCGAGCGCGTGCTTGATCTCCTGGCGATCGAAAAAGCGCAGGCCGCCATGAACGCGGTAAGGCAGACCCTCGGTGAACAGCTGGTGCTCGAGTACCCGCGACTGCGCATTCGAACGATAGAGGAGCGCGATCTGCTGGCGCGAAACACCGTTGCGGACGAGCTCGCCAATCTCCTCGACGATGAAACGTGCTTCGGCGATATCCGAATAGCCCTCGAAAACGCGAATCGGCTCGCCGGCGCCGGCTTCGGTCCACAGGTTCTTGCCAAGGCGACCGCGGTTCTGCTTGATCAGCGCGTTGGCGGCGTCGAGGATATTGCCGTGCGAACGGTAGTTCTGCTCGAGGCGGATCACCTCCGGCAGCTCGAACTCACGCTGCAGGTCGTGCATGTTGCCGATCTCGGCCCCGCGGAAAGCGTAGATCGACTGGTCGTCGTCACCGACCGCGAACAGGCAGGCGCCGCCTCCGGGAGTGTCCGGCTTGCCGCTGCCGCGTCCGGCGAGCAGCTTCAGCCAGGCGTACTGCAGGCGGTTGGTGTCCTGGAATTCATCGACCAGGATGTGCCGGAAGCGCGCCTGATAATGCTGGCGAAGGGGTTCGTTGCGCTGCAGAAGCTCGTAGGAACGCAGCAGCAGCTCGGCAAAATCGACCACACCCTCGCGCTGGCATTGCCCTTCGTACTCGGCATACAGTTCGACGCGGCGGCTGGTATAGGCATCGTAGGCTTCGGCCTGTGCGGCGCGAATCCCCTGCTCCTTGTGCGCGTTGATGAAGTGCATCAGCTCGCGCGGCGGATACTTCTCGTCGTCGATGTTGAGGTTCTTGAGCAGGCGCTTGATCGCCGCCAGCTGGTCTGCGGAATCGAGAATCTGGAACTGCGCGGACAAGCCGGCCTCGCGGTGGTGAGCGCGCAGGAAACGGTTGCACAGACCGTGAAAGGTGCCGATCCACATGCCGCGGGTGTTGATCGGCAGCAACGCCGCCAGGCGCGCCTGCATTTCCTTCGCCGCCTTGTTGGTGAAGGTCACCGCCAGAACGCCCTGTGCACCCACCTGTCCGGTCGAGATCAGCCAGGCGATGCGGGTGGTCAACACCCGCGTCTTGCCGCTGCCTGCTCCGGCGAGGATCAGCGCGTGCTGCGCCGGCAGGGTGACCGCGGCGAGCTGCGGCGGATTGAGATGGGCGAGCAGATCGGACATGAATCGGGATTCCCTGGCAAGTAAGCCGCGATTATAGCCGGCAGCTACGACCGCCACCGGGAGGGCCTGTCGCGCGAGTGGCGTTGCGCGACGGCTCTTTCGCGACTCGGTTTTGGCCCCCTCTCCCGGCCTGCCGACATTTGCCGGCGTTTGTGATTACCGTCCGCGGTGAATATACTCGGGCTGTCGTTCCCCGACCCCCCGGCTGCCTGTCGCACTTTGTGGCAGGCAGGGAGGTCGAACCCACTCAACCCGGCCTGGATTGGTGCGAGCTGCGCGAGACCCCTCGTGCAGCCCGAGGGCTGAACCGCGGAATGGAGGGCGTTCTCATGGCGTCAAGCACACAGAGAAACACGACATCCGGCTGGCAGGCATTGCGGCAGCCGCTCGCCAATGGCGGCGCATTCATCGTTTTCCTTCTCGTTCTCTGCTTCGCCGTCAGCGGCTGTGCGTCGATCACGCTCGGCGTCGTGCAGGGCGGGCAACTGGTCGACGGCGGGACGATTGCCGGGGTTGACATCGTTCGCAAGGGCGCCCGCGCGCAGCCAAAACATAATATGGCGCTGGAGACAGGTGACGAGATCCGGACCGACGCGCTTTCGACCGTCGTGCTCACCTTTGCCGAGGGCGCGAGGGTTTACGTGCAGCCGAACACGCACGTCCGCCTGGGTTCGATCTTCGTTTTCATCGGCGAGGTCCTGGTCAAGGCCCGGGGCCTGTTCAAGGTCAAGACCGAGTACGCGACGGCCGCCTCGGAAGGCACCGAGTACCTGGTACGGGTGGACCCCGAGGCGCGCGTCAGGGTCGTCGTCGCCGAAGACCGCGTCGCGCTGACTTCGAACGCCGGCCAATGGCCCAGAGCTTCGCTGGGGGTCGGGCAGGCGGCGGCCCTCGTCGGCCCGAACCTGCTCGAAGTCGGGCGGGCGGGTATCGGCGAAGTCGAACAGATTCGCAGCCGCATCAGCGACCTCGACAAGCTGGTGCCCAACACCGCCAACCTCGGGACGGCGGCGCTGGCGGCGGGAATATTTGCCATCGGCGTCGGCGTCATGAGCGGCCGCTCGGGCGATGCTCACGACAGCGACCGGCCGCCGCCGACCCATGGCGACCGCGTGCAGTGATGCGCCGGCACCCTGAGCGGCCGCAGCAGGCGCTGGGAAGGCCTTGCCGTCGTCCACCGGCGAACGACTGAAGGCGGGCGCAGCGTCAGTGGCCGAGAACGCGTCGCGGATTTTCATCAGCTATCGCCGCGAAGACAGCATCGCCTACGCCGGACGGCTCTACGATCACCTGAGCGCGCACTTCGGTGCCGAACAGGTGTTCATGGACATCGGCCAGATCGACGCCGGCGACGATTTCATCACCGTGCTCGACCGCGAGATCGACGCCTGCGACGTGGTCATCGCACTGATCGGCCCCGGCTGGCTGAAGGCGAGCAACGCCAGTGGCCGGCGCCTCGACCAAGCCGACGATTTCGTTTGTCACGAACTCGCGGCGGCGCTCAAACAGGGCAAGCGCCTGATCCCGGTGCTCGTCGGCGGCGCGACCATGCCCGACGCCAGGGAGCTGCCGGCGGCGATCGCGCCGCTGGCGCGTCGCCAGGCGCACGCGCTCGACGACAAGCGCTTTCAGTTCGACCTCGACGCGCTGATCCGCAGCATCGAGCGCCGGCCGTCCCTGCTCAATCAGTTCGTGCAACTGATGAATGCCGAACGCCTGCGCAGATGGCGGCACTACAGCGCCGCCGGCATTGCCGTGTCGATGCTGTGCTTTGCCTGGGTACAACTGTTCGACCTGCTGGGAATCGATACGCGCATTGAAAGCTACACCATGGCCCTCGGCGACATGGTCGCCAGCGTGCCGGTCAGCGAACGCATCGTGATCGTCAGTTTTGACGAGAAGTCCGAAGCGCGGCTCGGCAAGTTCGGACCCGACTGGCGCCGTGAGCACGCGCGCGTGATCGACCGGCTGGTCGACGCGGGCGCGCAGGTGATCGTCTTCGACGTCTATTTCGAGAAAGCGAATCCGGCCGACGGCGAGCTGCTCGCGGCCATCGCACGCGCCCGACAGCGGGGCAGCCAGGTGATCGTCGGCGTCAATCAGCTGCTCGACCAGGAACCGGCGGCGATTCCCGGGCTGGCCAGGGCGGTCAGCGCCTGGGGCCTGCTGTGCGTCGGCGGCCGACTCGGCTACGCGTCGATCGCGCCGCTCGCCGTGGTCAAGTTCGCCGCTGCGGCGAATTCCGGGCCAACACCGGTCGAACGCATCAGCGCCAGGATCGGAGCCCTGGGCGCGCTGGCGGTCGGCGGCACGACGCTGGCCGTAGACGAGCAGCTGCGCGAACTGACGTTGGTCAGCGCCGCCGGCAGGACGATCTGGCGCGGGCCACTGAAACCGGTCCGGACGAGCGTCGAAGACTCGGGACAGGCGCGCAACGAGTGCCCGCTGCTGGCCAGCGGCGACCGGGTCGCGGAGGTTCTGATCCGCCTGGCGCCGATCGGCACCTGGCGTCAGCCGCCGCGTCGTTACGACTACGAGCAGATCAGTGCGCCGGCGGCGACACTCGCGCCCGGCGAGCTGGCCGGGAAAATTGTCCTGATTGGCGACGGCCGTGCCGGCCGGGACCACTTCCAGGTTCGCCGCGGCGCTGGCGGGGAGTTTCGCCACGGCGTCGAATTGCACGCCGACATCGTCAATAATCTTCTCCAGGGGGTCCATGTGCGCGGCCTGGATCCCTTGCTGCAAGTCCTCGCCATGGCTGCGCTGGCGGTTGCCGGCGGCTGGCTGCGCCTGTTCAGGCCAGCCATGCGCGCGCTCTGGCGGCGCTTGCTGCTGGTCGGCTGCCTGCTCGCCTACCTGGCGCTGACGGTGCTGATCTACGTCCAGTTCGGGGTGCTGTTCAACACCGCCTACCATATCGGCGCCTTCCTGCTCAGCTACTGGCTGCTCGGCAGGCTCAGCACGACAGCGGCCTCCGCCCGCCCGGCCTAGGGCGCTGCCGCGGCTTGTGCGCGCAGCATTCTGTGGCAAGATGACCCGATGCGCGCACTTGAGAGCTTATCGACGGTCGACTGGCTGGCCCTCTCAGCCTTCCTCGCTTGCTGGGGCGGCTATACCTGGTTTTCCGAGCATAGTCGCTGGTGCTGCAAGGGCCTGATCGGACACCTGCACAGCTACCGGCAGGAGTGGGCGTACTGCATGCTCGAACGCGAATTGCGCATGAGCGACGCGGCGCTGATCGGCAACCTGATGGGCAGCGTCTCCTTCTACGCCAACACCACCATCTACATCATCGCCGGCCTGGTCGCGGCGATGGGCGCAGCCGACCAATTGCTGAAGTTCTCCGCCGACCTGACGCTTGGCGGAGCGGGCAGCCGCGAACTGCTGGAAATCAAGCTGATGCTGGTGCTGGCCAGTTTCGTCTATGGCTACTTCAAGTTCACCTGGGCGCTGCGCCAGTTCAACCTGCTGTCGATCCTGATCGGCGCAGCGCCATTGGGACAGCGCGACGACGCACAGGTCGAACGCTACGCGCGCCGCGTGGCCGGCGCCCACAACCTGGCCGGCGACGACTTCAATCGCGGCATCCGTGCCTACTACTTCGGACTGGCGGCATCCGGCTGGCTGCTCAGCCCGGTGGTCCTCGGCGTCCTTTCGCTGAGCATCCTGATCGTCCTCTATCGACGCGACTACCGCTCGGCGACGCTCGACGTCCTGCGCCCGGAACCTTGAAGCAGTGAGCGCTGACCGCCAGGTGGCGGGCATCGGCTTCGGCCTGCTGGCCTACGGCATGTGGGGCTTCTTTCCGCTCTTCTTCCGCCAGCTGTCGCACGTCTCGCCAATGGACGTGCTCAGCAACCGCGCCGCCTGGGCCTTTCTCTTCGTCGGCGCGCTACTGACGCTGCGCGGACAGTGGGGCAAGGTGGCGACGGTTTTCAGAACCTGGCGCCACCTGGCGATGCTGGCCATTGCCGCGCTGCTCATCGGCACCAACTGGCTGGTCTTCCTGTGGGCCGTCGCCAACCAGCGGGTCGTCGCCTCGAGCCTGGGCTATTTCCTGACCCCGCTGGTGAGCGTCCTCCTCGCGCTGCTGGTACTCAAGGAACGACTGAACCGGCTGGAGTGGATTTCGGTGGCCCTGGCGCTGATCGCCATGGCCAACGAGATCGTCGCTCTTGGCAGCCTGCCCTGGGTGTCGCTGGTTCTCGCCGGCACTTTCGGCACCTACGGCCTGGTGCGCAAGAAACTGCCGGTAGACTCGATCTCCGGGCTGTGGCTGGAAACCCTGGCCATGCTGCCCGTCTGCGCGCTGTATGCGCTGTGGCAGGCAGACAACGGCCATGCCGTATTCACTGGCCACGACCTGACCACGGCCCTGCTGCTGGCTTGCGCCGGTGCGCTCACGGCGCTGCCGCTGATGGCCTTCGCCGCCGCCACGCAGCGCCTCGACCTGGCCAGCGTCGGGATGCTGATGTATATCAATCCGACGCTGCAGTTCTTCACCGCGGTCTGGATCTTCGGCGAGCCGATGCAGAGTGAGCGATTGGTGAGTTTCGGCTTGATCTGGCTCGGCCTGCTGGTCTTCAGCTGGAGCGCCTGGAAGAAATACCGCCAGGCGGCCTGACAGGAGCTGCTGGCTCAGCGGCGCGCCAGCCGCTGCGGGCCGAGCGTTGCGGCAGAAAAGCCGAAATCGGCGAGATGCGCCGGAATCGGCTCGCCACGGAGCAGGGCCGCACAACTCTCGCCCATCGCCGGCGACGTCTGAATGCCGTAGCCGCCCTGGGCGGCGAGCCAGAAGAATCCCGGGCTGAGCGGATCGAAGCCGCCGACCAGATCGCCATCGGCGACGAAGGATCGCAAGCCGGCCCAGCGGTGACTGGGGCGACG
This sequence comes from Candidatus Accumulibacter regalis, assembly GCA_000585075.1. Classification (GTDB taxonomy): domain Bacteria; phylum Pseudomonadota; class Gammaproteobacteria; order Burkholderiales; family Rhodocyclaceae; genus Accumulibacter; species Accumulibacter regalis. The sequence continues at coordinate 53,556 of JEMY01000034.1, forward strand.
AATGCTCAACGTCGTCACACGTTCGATGCGGTGGATGCCGGTGGCGGCGTCCAGCTCTTCGGCTTGAACGTCGTGCGGTGGAACCGGGTCGGCATTCGCCGGCGAGCCGAGCAAGAGGCCGGCGTCCGGCTTGAAATACCAGTCTTCCGCGATACCAATGGTCAGCGGCCAACAGGCCGTGTCGAGGTCTTCCGGCGGCGCGAAGAGAAACGCCGATCGCCGCCTGGGCTCGAGTCCGATCGGCGCCACGCCAGCCAGTGAGGCGACCTGGTCCACCCACGCACCGGCCGCGTTGACCAGCACCGGCGCGGCATAGGTCTGGCCGCCGGCAGCGAGCCACCAGAGGTCGTCCCGACGCTGCGCGGCGCTGACTTCGGCGCCGCAAACGACGGCGCCAGCCCCCTGGCAAACGCCACGCAGGTAGCCCTGATGCAGGGCATGAACGTCGATGTCGGCGGCGCCGGGGTCGAAGATGGCGCCGATCACCTGTTCCGGGCGCAGAGCCGGCACCATGGCGCAGACCTCCGCGGAGGAAAGCAGGCGCAGCGTATCACCGCGGGCAGAAAGCGTTTTCCATCGCGCGCGCAAGAGCTCTTCCTGGCCGCGCGTGGCGACGATCAGGGCACCACGCGACGAGAGCAGCGGATGGTCGCTGAATCGCTTCGGAGGCGAGTCGAAGAACGCCCGGCTGGCCTGCGTCAGAGCCCGTACCTGCGGCGTCCCGTAACTCTCGGCGAAGAGCGCGGCCGAGCGACCGGTCGCGTGATAGCCGGGCTGCTCCTCGCGTTCGAGGACGATTACCCGGGCGTGGCGAGCGAGCCAGTAGGCGACCGAAGCGCCGGCGATACCGGCGCCGACGATCAGGAAATCGGCTCGATTGCCGGCTGCGGCAGTGCTCATCCCTTTCACCCCTCTGCTGCTCTCTGCCCGGGAACGATCGCCCGCGCGCAGCAAGCTTGCCTGAGACGCTCGGCGTGGGTCAAGGCGACGGGGCAGGCAAGATGCCCGGCCCGACGATCCCGGTCGGCGTCGGGCAGCTGCTCCCCGGCAAGGGCGACTTCGTCAAGCACGCCACAAGAGCGTCGGGCGCGCCCTGCGGGCTGGCGGAGACAGCTTCACCAGCCCGCAGGGCGATGGCTCAGGGCTTCCAGTCGTGCAGGTCGCAGATCGCCTGCTCACCGGGCAGCATCCCCTTTGGCCCGTTCTCGCCGACGGCCGGCCGGCACAGGCGAGTGCTCTGCTCGTTGTCCTGCGCCGTCGAGCGCGCCCATACGGTCACCAGACCCGAGTTCTCGATGGTCTGATTGCAGCCGTCGATGGCGTAAAAGGCATGGATCGCGTTACGTTCGAAGTAGGTCAGCCACTCCTTGTCCGGGTCCTGGTTGGCGAACCATTTTTGCCATTTACCCTGCGAGCCGTCGATCGCCACCTGCCAGCCCTTTTCCTTGCGCTCCTGCGTGAATTGGTCGCTGTCCCAGTGCATGACCATGTACCTGTTCTGGTCGATGCACTGCGGCTTGGTCAGGGTCATGTAGATTTCCTGCGGATGGTGATAATGGTACGGGTACGAGGTGTTGAACAGCTGCACGGTCATGCCGATCTCGGCGCCAACCTTCTCGCCGTCGATCTCCTTGATGCGCAGGTTGCCCCACGGACCCATCACTTCGGCATAGAGATAGCCGCCGCGGAAACGGTCGCTTCCGGCAGCCGGATTCTCCGCGTAGAACGGTATCCAGCCCACTGAAGACCACAGCGTCGGCAAGCCGTTGATGCTGACATCCCGCTTCCAGTGCGGCCTGGTGTCGGTACGCGAGGTGACCGCGACGAAGTTCTCGTTGAGTTCCAGTCCCGCCTTGCCGATGTCCCCGCCCATTTTTGTGTAGTAGTCGGTGAGCAGCGGACGCTTGAGCCATTGTGCCGTCGGCGACAACTGCTGCACCTTGGCACTGGGCGTGTACAGCGCGAAGGCCGGATAGTCTTTTTGCGGATCGAAGCAGGCTTTCGCCTTCTCCGGCTCGGCGACGACTGCCTTGAGATGCTTGGCCAGCAGCTCCATGTCGCGATAGCGCATGATGCAGCGGTTCTGCTGTTTGCCGGTCGCCGATTGATAGGTCTGGATAGTCGCCTCGGCAGAATCCGGGCACTGGCCGCTCGGTGTCTGCAGCACCTTGAGGTACTCGTCGAGATAGATCAGCGACTCCTTCCAGAACTGATCGACCAGCTTTTGCTCTTCGCTACTGTACTGCCTTGGTTTTACATCGTCCTGACACTTGAAGTCGGCAGCCTGCGCCGACCCGCACGCGATCGTCGCCGCCACACCCAAACCAATCATCTTCTTCTTGCGCATTGTCTCGTCTCCTCACACTGGGATGTTTGCCGGATCCCTGTCTGCGCGGGATCCCTTTTTTACTGCTCTGCTGCTAGCGATTTACATCGACCACCACACGACCCCGCACCTTGCCTTCGAGCAGCTGGCTGGCGACGGCAATGGCTTCGCCGAGGCCGATCTCGTTGGTGATCAGACCAAGCTTGGCAAGGTCCAGATCCTGGCCCAGGCGCTGCCAGGCGACCAGGCGATCGGGACGCGGACACATCACGCTATCGACACCGGCCAGCGTCACGCCGCGCAGGATGAAGGGTGCAACGCTGGACGGGAAATCCATTCCGCCGGCCAGGCCACAGGCGGTCACCACGCCACGGTAGCTGGTCGTCGCGCAGACGTTGGCCAGGGTATGGCTGCCGACGACATCGACCGCACCTGCCCAGCGTTCCCTGCCCAGCGGCTTTCCCGCGGACGAGAACAGCGAACGATCGAGAACCTCGCTGGCGCCCAGGCTCTTGACGTAATCGCTCTCCTCCGGTCGACCGCTGACGCCGACCACCGTGTAGCCGAGTTTTGACAACACGGAAACCGCGACGCTGCCGACGCCGCCGGCAGCGCCGGTGACGAGAATTTCGCCCTTGTCCGGCGTCACGCCGTGGCGTTCGAGAGCGAGGACGCAGAGCATCGCCGTGTAACCGGCAGTGCCGATGGCCATCGCCTGCTGCGGGGTGAATTGCGCCGGTAGCGGGACCAGCCATTCACCATTGAGGCGGGCTTTCTGCGCCAGGCCGCCCCAGTGCACCTCGCCGACGCCCCAGCCGTTGAGGACGACAGAGTCGCCAGGCTTGTACGCCGAGTGGCTGCTCGCCTCGACAGTGCCGACCAGGTCGACGCCGGGAACCATCGGGAACTTGCGCACGACCGGACCCTTGCCGGTAATCGCGAGAGCGTCCTTGTAGTTGAGCGTCGAATGACTCACACGAACGGTCACGTCGCCCTCCGGCAACTGGGCGTCATCGATGTCGCGCACTGCCGCCCGATAACCCGCCTCGTCCTTCTCGATCAGAATACCCTTGAACATATGCCTGCTCCTTTGGTTGAATTAGACCGCTTGCCTAATAATTGATATGGAAAAACTGCGCGATGGCACGCCGCCCTGCGCAGACAAGCCTCATCACGAATTCGACCCGCGCAACCCCAAGCGGCGCGAGCGATGGCGAGCCCACGAGAACAATATTAGACTACACGTCTATTAATTGCAAGGCAGCAAGAACGGGAAGTCCTCGCGGCGCCCTCACTTCGGGAAACGCATCAGGATTGGCCGAAAAGGTCGACAGCAAGGCGCTGCCGACCGCACAAGGAACGCCCTCCCGCCGGCTGCGGCGATGCGGGCGAGTGGGCCCAAGCGCCGGGCTGCGGCGCGCAGCGGCCTAGAACGGGATATCGTCGTCCATGTCTTCGAAGCTGGGCTTCTTCTTGGCCGGCGCCGCCGCGCGTGCGCTGCCGGCGTCGGCGGCCGACGATGGCATGCTGCCGCCGTATTCGCTGTCGCCAGCCGACGACGAGGGCGAACCCATGCCTTCGCGGCTACCGAGCATCTGCATTTCGTTGGCGACGATCTCGGTGGTGTAGCGCTCGTTACCTTCCTTGTCCTGCCATTTGCTGGTCCGGATACGGCCTTCGACGTACACCGAACGCCCCTTCTTCAGGTACTGGCCGGCGATTTCAGCCACCTTGCCGAAGAAGACGACGCGGTGCCATTCGGTATTTTCCTTGTATTCGCCGGACGCCTTGTCGCGCACGCGGTCGCTAGTGGCAATGCGAATGTTGCAGACGGCGTCGCCGCTCGGCAGGTAACGGGTTTCCGGATCGGCACCCAGATTGCCGACGAGAATCACTTTATTGACCGAAGCCATGTTGCCTCCCTGGATGGTGTGCGAGAAGAAGAAAGCGCGATTATAGGGGCTTAGGCCGTTGCCTGCCGACGACGCAGCGCCGGCATGGCCATGGTCGTCGATAGCGACAGCCAGATCACGGTGAGCAAGCCGCCACAGGCCCAGACAGCGCCCGGGCCGAGGTGCTTGGCCAGCGCCCCGCCGAGCACGCCGCCGACAAACAGGCCCAGCGCCTGGGTGGTGTTGTAGACGCCGAGCGCGGCGCCTTTGGCGTGCGGCGGCGCAATACGCGAGATCAGCGACGGTTGCGTCGCTTCGAGGATGTTGAAGGCCACGAAGAACAGCGTCAACCACAGGGCGAGACCGTAGAGACTCGTCGCAAACAGGGCGAAACCGATCTGAACGACGAGCAGCACGACCACCGCAGCATTGAAGACCAGCTTCATGCGGCCATATTTTTCGGCGGCAATGATCGCCGGCACCATGATCACGAAGGACACCAGAAGCGCCGGCAGGTATAGCTTCCAGTGTTCGGCCACCGGCAGGCCGCCGGTGGCGATCAGCTGCGCAGGCAGCAGCACCCACATCGCGGTGAGCATCAGGTGCAAGGCGAAGACACCGAAATTCAGGCGCAGCAACTGCCGATTGCCGAGCACTTCGACGAAGCTCGGCCAGGTCGGCTGGCGCGGCACTGCCGGTGCCGCCGGGACCACTCGGAGGACGACGAAAATGGCCAGCAGGGCCAGGCCACCGGTCAGGGAAAAGATGCCAGGCATACCGATGCTCACGAAAAGCAGCGGCGCGGCGACCATCGAGACGGCAAAGACCATGCCGATCGACGAGCCGATCATGGCCATCACCTTGGTCAGATGCTGTTCGCGGGTGAGGTCGGCGGCAAGCGCGGTCACCGCCGCCGAAATGGCACCCGCGCCTTGCAGCACGCGCCCGGCGATGACGCCGTAGATGTCGCCGGCGGAAGCGGCGACGAAGCTGCCGAGGGCAAACAGCAGCAGCCCGAAGACGATCACCGGCTTGCGCCCGAAGCGATCGGAGGCCGCGCCGTAGGCGATCTGCAGGAAGGACTGCGTCAGTCCGTAGGCACCCAGCGCCATGCCGACCAGCGCCACATCGTGGCCGGATGGCAGGTCCTGCGCGTAAATGGCGAAGACCGGGAGGATCAGGAACAAGCCGAGCATGCGCAAGGCAAACACAGCCGCCAGGCTGATGCCGGCGCGCTTTTCCTGGCTGCTCATTCGGTCGCTAGTGGGGGCGGACATGGGATTTTGGTGCCGGACTGCGGAATTGCGTATATTAGCAGGTTTGCCAACGCCCCTCGGGCCCGCAAGCAATGGACGAGATCAAAGAGATCCGGATTCGCGGTGCGCGCACGCACAACCTGAAGAACGTCAATCTCGACCTGCCGCGCAATCGCCTGATCGTGATTACCGGGCTTTCGGGTTCGGGCAAGTCATCGCTGGCTTTCGATACGCTATATGCCGAAGGGCAGCGTCGCTACGTCGAGTCCCTGTCGGCCTACGCGCGGCAGTTCCTGCAGCGCATCGAGAAGCCCGACGTCGACCTCATCGAGGGCCTGTCGCCGGCAATTTCGATCGAGCAGAAAGCGACCAGCCACAACCCGCGCTCGACGGTTGGAACGGTCACCGAAATCCACGACTACCTGCGCCTGCTCTTCGCCCGCGCCGGCACGCCCTACTGTGCCGAGCACCAGCTGGCGCTCGAAGCGCAGACGGTGGCGCAGATGGTCGATCACGTTCTTGCCCTGAGCGAGGACAGCCGGCTGATGATCCTGGCACCGGTGGTCGCCGACCGCAAGGGGGAGCAACTCGAGCTCTTTGCCGAGCTGCGCGCGCAGGGTTTTGCCCGCCTGCGCGTAGACGGCCAGATCTACGAGATCGACGCGCTGCCCAAGCTGGCCAAGACGCGCAAGCACAGCGTCGACGTGGTCATCGACCGGCTGAAAGTGCGCGCCGACATGCGCCAGCGCCTGGCCGAATCCTTCGAGACCGCGTTGCGCCACGCCGACGGCCGCGCCATCGCCTACGAAATGGACAGCGCGCGCGAGCATTTCTTTTCCGCCCGCTTTGCCTGCCCGGTGTGCTCGTACTCGCTGCCGGAACTCGAACCGCGCATCTTTTCCTTCAACAGCCCGATGGGCGCCTGCCAGAAGTGCGACGGCCTCGGCGTCATCCAGTTCTTCGACCCCAAACGCATCGTCGGCCATCCCGAACTGTCGCTCGCCGCCGGAGCGATCCGTGCCTGGGACCGGCGCAACCCCTTCTACTTCCAGATGCTGTCTTCGCTCGCCGCGCACTATGGCTTCGACGTCGAAGCGCCGTTCAGCGACTTGCCCGAGCGCATCCGGCAAATCATCCTCTACGGTTCCGGGCGCGAGCAATTGCCGTTCACCTACGTCAACGAACGCGGCCGGCTGAGCATGCGCCAGCATACGTTCGAGGGCATCGTCGTCAACCTTGAGCGACGCTACAAGGAAACCGACTCGCAGGCCGTTCGCGAGGAGCTGGCGCGACTGATCAGCAATCAGACCTGCCCCTCGTGCTACGGCAGCCGCCTGCGCGAAGAAGCGCGCAACGTGCGCGTCGGCACCCTCGCCAGCGCGCGCACCCTGCACGAGCTCAGCCGCCTGCCACTTGCCGAAGCGCGCGACTACTTCATCTCGCTGCAGCTGCCCGGCAACAAGGCGCAGATCGCCGAGAAGGTGCTCAAGGAAATCGTCAGCCGCCTGCAGTTCCTGATCAACGTCGGCCTCGACTATCTTTCGCTCGACCGTTCGGCGGAGACGCTGTCCGGCGGCGAAGCGCAGCGCATCCGCCTGGCCTCGCAGATCGGCTCGGGGCTGACCGGCGTACTCTACGTCCTCGACGAACCGTCGATCGGCCTGCACCAGCGCGACAACGAGCGGCTGCTGAAGACGCTGCAGCAGCTGCGCGACATCGGCAATACGGTGATCGTCGTCGAACACGACGAGGAGGCGATCCGCAGCGCCGACTACGTCGTCGACATCGGCCCCGGTGCTGGCGTGCATGGCGGCTTCATCGTCGCCGAAGGACCACCGGCGGCGATCATCGGCAACCCGGCGTCAATGACCGGCGACTACCTCGCCGGCCGGCGGCGGATCGGCACGCGCGACAAGCGCCGCCAGCCCGATGCGCAGCGGCTGCTGCAGATCGTCGGAGCGCGCGGCAACAACCTGCGCAACGTCAGTGTCGACCTGCCGGTCGGCCTGCTGACCTGCATCACCGGCGTTTCCGGCTCGGGCAAATCGACGCTGATCAACGACACCCTGTACGCTGCAGCGGCCAGACACCTCTACGGATCGAGCGCTGAACCCGCCGAGTACGAGGCCATCGTCGGCCTCGATCATTTCGACAAGGTTATCAACGTCGATCAGAGCCCGATCGGCCGCACGCCGCGCTCCAATCCAGCGACCTACACCGGCTTGCTGACACCGATCCGAGAACTGTTCTCGGGAATCCCCGAGGCCCGCGCGCGCGGCTACGGGCCGGGCCGCTTCTCCTTCAACGTCAAGGGCGGGCGCTGCGAAGCCTGCCAGGGCGACGGCGTGATCAAGGTCGAAATGCACTTCCTGCCCGACATCTACGTTGCCTGCGACGTCTGTCACGGCAAACGCTACAACCGTGAAACCCTCGAGATCCAGTACAAGGGCCGCAACATCCACCAGATTCTGCAAATGACCGTCGAGGTGGCGCGTGAGTTTTTCGACGCCGTGCCGGTCATTGCCCGCAAGCTGCAGACACTGGTCGACGTCGGCCTGAGCTACATCACCCTCGGCCAGTCGGCGACGACCCTCTCCGGCGGCGAAGCACAACGCGTCAAGCTGGCGCTCGAACTTTCGAAGCGCGACACCGGCAGAACACTCTACATTCTCGACGAACCGACCACCGGGCTGCATTTCCAGGACATCGAAATGCTGCTCACCGTCCTGCACCGGCTGGTCGATCACGGCAATACGGTGCTGGTCATCGAACACAATCTCGATGTCATCAAGACGGCCGACTGGCTGGTCGACCTTGGCCCGGAAGGTGGCGCCGGCGGCGGCCGCGTTCTTGCCGCCGGCCCCCCCGAGCAGATCGCGGAAGTCGCGGAGAGCCACAGCGGCCGTTTCCTGAAGCCGCTGCTGGCGCGCCGCGGGCAAGCGGATTCGCTCGCCCAATGAGCCGCCACGCCGACGCCAGCTGGCTGGCGCTCCGCCGTGCCGCCTTGCGCCGCTTGCCCTGATCCGCCGGGCGATCGCCTGCCCGGCATGGCGTCGCACAGCCGCCAACGGCAAAAATTTTCTTGGCAGGACCTGAATCCATGCCAGAATTGCAGCCTTTGGCGCCTCTTTCCAGACGGTCGCCGAAATGCAAGAATGCGCCTGAATGAAGGCTCGTAACCACCAAAGGAGATAATATGAACAAGTCCGAAATGATCGACGCCATTGCTGACCGCACCGAACTCTCCAAAGTCGCCTCTGCGAAAGCACTCGACGCCGTGATCGATACGATCGTTGAAACGGTTGCCCGCAGTGAAGCAGTGACGCTGGTTGGTTTTGGCTCTTTCAAGGCCAGCCCGCGCGCTGCGCGCGAGGGAAAGAACCCGAAAACCGGCGCGAAGATCCAGATCCCGGAGACCATCGTCCCGAAGTTCACCGCCGGCGCGACCTTCAAGGCACGCGTGGCGGGCAAGGACGAATAGGACTGGACTGGCGACACGTGCGGGCCACTTTTTCACGGGCGGCTTTCGTTCCGGCCACACGCGCCAGGACCGGATAAGGAACAGCTTGACGATGCGCAAGCTTGTCCCTTGCCAGCAAGCGTCACGGCAACAATCAAACCTCTTCAAGTTTCGGAGCTATCCATGCGTATTGGTACCATTCGCCGCTTAGTCGCGACCGCTGCACTCGCCCTTCTCCCGTTCGCCGTATCCGCCCAACAAGCACCCGCCGCCGCGGCAATGACCGCGACCGCCCCGGGTGAGTTTGTCGGCATGGTCGAGGCGCAGGTTTCGCTGGTCGTCGACGCGATCGACAAGGCGACCCGCGCGCTCGTTCTCAAGGACGACCAGGGCGAGAAAATGGTCATCACCGCCAGCGACGCCGTCAAGAATTTCGACCAGATCAAGGTTGGCGACCAGGTCGTTGCCCGCTACACGCAAACCCTGGTGATGGCCCTCAAGAAAGGCGGCGGGGACCTTCGCGTGCGTATCGACAGCAACGATCAGGCGGCGGCGAAACCCGGCGACAAGCCGGCAGCCGCTGTGGAGAAGGACGTCGCCTTCATCGCCGACGTGCAAGCGGTCGACCGCAAGACGCAGATGATTACCCTGCGCGGCGCCAGGAAGACCATGAAGCTGAAGATCAAGGACCCGGAACAGCTCAAACTGATCAGCAAGGGTGACCAGATCGAGGGCGTCTATTCCGAAGCGGTCGCCGTGTCAGTCGTCCCGGCCGCGGCCAAGAAAGCGCAATAGGCCCATCAGTCCTGACCCGCGCCCGCGCGGCGGATCGACGTCCCCGCGCTCGCCGGCAAGCAGGATTGACGCTTCAAATCACGCCGCGTAGAATCCGTGCGGCTTCGGGGGCATAGCTCAGCTGGGAGAGCGTCTGGTTCGCAATCAGAAGGTCGGCGGTTCGATCCCGCCTGTCTCCACCAAGACATCAAAGCCCGGACCTGCTCCGGGTTTTTTTTGGCCCCCAGGGGCAGTATTGGCCGGGGTTTGCCGGCGGTGTGAGTTTCTCTGGTCGGCGGATGAAGTCGATTTTTCCCCGCTCGCCGCCGGAATCTTGCACAGCCCCGCCCCCTGTAAACAAAGCCAAGGAAAGCTGATAGCCAAACTCTTTGCCGTTCCCGTGCGCGCAGTCAGCGATCACCTGAAGTCCATCTTCGCTCGCGGGGAGTTTAGCGAGGAACGAGCTATCCGGAAATACTTGCGTGCAGTTCTCCTGGTGTTAGTCCGTGACGCAGATCGCGCGCGTATTTCAGCTCCTACAAATTGGCTGACGAACAGCACGCGCCGCCGGAAGCCTGAATCGGAGGGCAGGGCAACGTCCCGTAGGAGCAGAAGACGCAGCAATCGCCGCGCTTCGGCCTGAGCAGCGTGTGGCAGCCAAGACACTCATAGAACCACAGGCAGGCATCGGTGGGCATCTGCTCGACTCGCGCGTGACCGCAGGCCGGGCAGGTCAGGGTCGATTCAAGGACAGGATCCACAGTAGCCCCCGCAAAGTTGTCGGCGTATTTTAGCCCGGGTCATCTCGCAGATTGTCGTGTCGACGGCGGTTTAAGCCCTGCGGCGGGGCTGTGTTAGCGGCTGCGCAGGCCCAAGCGCGTCATTGCGAGGGGGCAAGTCTGACGTGGAAATCCAGAGGTTTCGCGCTTTGTGTTGTCGATGCGGCGGAAAAAAATGGCGAGACGATGGCACTGGATTGCCGCGTCGGCTGCGCCTCCTCGCAATGACGGTGGGGAAGGGATAGCTGCGGGTGTGGCGACGAGGGCACTGGTGCGGTTGGAGTGTGAAGACGCTGGCGGCGGTGTGATCGTCCGGCGGTGTCATGTTGCACTCCGTGTGGAACACGGGATTTCCGCCGTCACCTGAATTTCGCGCTACTCTCTCGCCTGCTGGAAGTGTCGTCAGGGATGCAGCGCTACCGGAGAGTCGGGCGCCGGTAGCACGCGCTATGCCGGCTGACCGCGCACGGCGAAGCGCGCTGCCTGTCGCGCTCGGCGAATGTGCGTCGCCAACAGAGCAGGTTTTCGACCCACTCCCCTCTCCTCACGCAAGCAGAAATCAACATGGCCACTGACAACGACAATTCCGACGCCCCCGCGCCGAGCACCGGCTATAGCCACGCGGCGAAAACGGTGGTGCAGGAAACGACGCTGCGTGTTCAGGAAATGCACGGCGCCATCGCCGGAACCTGCTTCGATATGCTGCGCCGGGTGCCGCTCCTGTCCGGGCCGGCACGACTCGTACAGGGCGCGCACGACACCATCACGGCCGGCGTCTACGGCGCGATCCGCCACGGCAGCGGCGGTTTGCTGGCCGCCGCGGCGGTCGTCGAGAAGCAGGCGACGGGCTTTTCTCCCGGCAAGCCGCCGGGACGCCTGGCCAGCGGGCTGCGCGGCGCACTCAATGGCGCTTTCGGCGACTATCTGGCGGCAAGCAACAATCTGCTCGCCATACGCATGGCGATTTGCGCCGACGGCGGCGAGTTGGCGCTCGACGCCGCTTCGCTGCATGCCGCTCTCCCCAACGCGGGCAAGCGCCTCTGCCTCTTCATCCACGGGCTGAGCTGCGACGAACACAGCTGGGAAATCGACAACGCCGACGACCCGGCCGGCGAAATCCATTTCGGCCGGCAGCTGCACGCCGACTTCGCCTGCACCGCGCTCTATCTGCGCTACAACAGCGGCCTGCCGATTGCCGCCAATGGCGCGCAGCTGGCAGGCTTGCTCGAGGACTTGCTGGCCGCGTGGCCACAGCCGGATTGCGACTTGCTGATCATCGGCCACAGCATGGGCGGACTGCTCGCGCTCGCCGCCTGCGAACACGCCGCCGAACAGGCGATGAATTGGCCACAGGCGACGCGGATGCTGATCTGCCTGGGCTCACCGATCCTGGGTTCGCCGGTCGAGCGCCTCGGGCAGCTGACCAACGCGGCGCTGAACCTCTCGAAGATGACCGCGCCGCTGGGCACCATCGCCGCTACGCGCAGCCAGGGAATCAAGGACCTCAGGCACGGTCCCGGTGCGCCGCGGAAGGCTGCCGCGCACGCTCACATCGCCTTCCGTTTTCTCGGCGCCCGCCTGGGCGAAGACGACGGCCATCTGCTCGGCAGCTTCGTCGGCGACGGCCTGGTGACGCCGGGCAGCGCGACTGCGCATGCGATCGACGGTGACGTACTGAGCACGAGTCTGAGCAAGCTCGGGCACATGCGCCTGCTCAATGACGCGCGCGTCTATCGGCAGATCAAGGAGTGGGTCGGGGCACTCGACGCCGGCGCAGCCGAAGACCGCTGAAGCGGCCGCAAGCTGCCAGTCGGCTAGGCCGGCACCGACAGCAGGTCGTAGAGCGCTCCAAATTCGCCGCTCAGCTTGTGGCGCGGATCGAGGTGGATCATCGGCAAGGCCTGATGATGCGATTCGCGGATCTTGATCGACGCCGAGAGAAACGCGTCGAGGATCGGCAGGCCCTCGGCGCGCAACTCCTCGACGAGTTTCGCCGGCAGGTTGGCGCGCGCCTGATAATGGTTGACGACGATGCCTTCGACGCGCAGCCCGCGGTTGTGGTCGCTCCTGATCTCGGCCACGCTATCGATCAGCGTGTAGAGGGCGCGGCGCGAAAAATCGTCGCAATCGAAGGGAATCAGGCAAGTGTCGGCAGCGATCAGCGCCGAGCGGGTAAAGAAATTCAGCGCCGGCGGCGTGTCGATGAAAATATCGTCGTAAGCGTTCATCTTCTCCAGCGCTTCGCGCAGCTTGTACATCTTGTAACGCGACTCAAGCTTGAATTGCAGTTCCTCCAGCCGCGGGTCCGACGGCAGCACATCGAGGTTGGGAAACGGCGAATGCACGACATACGAATCCAGCTCGTCGGGAAAGAGCTTCAGGCCGAGCACATCGTCGAAGAAATGGGCGAGCGTTTTCTCCTGGGTTTCCAGCGCCTTGCCGAGCAGATAGCGGGAGGAATTGGCCTGCGCGTCGAGATCGACGAGCAGGGTCCGCCGGCCGCGCGCGGCGCCGACGGCGGCCAGATTGCAGGCAATCGTCGATTTCCCCACACCACCTTTCTGATTGAAGACGACTCGGCGCATGACACTTCCCTTGTAGTGTGTATGGATTAGGCACGAGTTTAGTCCTTAGTCATCCACGGGGAAAGCGGCGAGGCGGTTTGACAGGGGCCCCGCGGCGTTCGCTCCGAAGGCGCCGCTGCCAGGCTATGCGCCTGGCAAGCCGCTCAACTCACGCTGCGTCAGATAGAGACGCAAATCGAATTCAAGCTGGTGATACGCCGGCTCCATGTGGCTGCACAGCTGGTAGAAAGCGCGGTCGTGCTCGCGCTCCTTGAGGTGCGCCAGTTCGTGCACGACGATCATTTTCAGGAACTCGGGCGGCGCTTCCTTGAACACGCTGGCGACGCGGATCTCGTGCTTGCGCCTGATCTTGCCGCCCTGCACGCGCGCCAGCTTGCCGTTGGTTCCGAGGGCGTTGGCGGTAAGCTGCAGGCGGCTGTCGAAAAGCACCTTGGCGGGCGACTCGGCGTTGCGCAGGAAGCGGTTCTTGAGCGCCAGCGTGTAGTCATACAAGGCACCATCGCTGCGTACCGCGTGCGTGCCCGGGTACCTGGCACGCAGCATGGCGGCCAGCCGATCGTCGGCGATCGCCGCGCGCACCTGCTTTTGCAGGGCCTCGGGGTAGCCCGCCAGGTAGCGCAGCGGCAGCATGCTCAGCAAACGTCGGCGAGGACCTTGTGCAGCCAGGCTTCGATGTCCTGCAGCTCTTCGTAGCACACCGTGTGCTCGGCGGCATAGCTGTGCCAATCGACCGCGTACTTCTCGGCTTTCAGCAGTTTTGACGAGCGCTTTCCGAAGTCGTAGGGGATGACCGGGTCATTCTGTCCGTGGGCCATGAAGATCGGCACGTCGCGGTTCGCTTTCGAAGCCTCGGCGGCCAGCGTATCGGTCATCGGCAGATAGCACGACAACGCCAGGATACCGGCCAGCCGCTGCCGGTGGCGCAGGCCGGCATGCAGGGCAATCACCCCGCCCTGCGAGAAACCGGCGAGGACGATGCGCGCGTCGGGAATGCCGCGCTCGTTCTCGCGCGCGATCAGCGCCTCGACCTGTCGCGCCGACTGGCGTACGCCTTCGGCCTCTTCCCTGCCCGGCGCGAAGTCGGGCGAAACGATATCGTACCAGGCACGCATCACGAAGCCGCCATTGATGGTCACCGCGCGCATCGGCGCATGCGGGAAAACGAAGCGCAGCGCCGGCAGCTGATCGAAGTCGAACTCGTCGACGATCGGCTCGAAGTCATGGCCGTCGGCGCCGAGACCGTGCAGCCAGATGACCGCACATTTCGGGGATTCACCGGTCTGGCGTTCGACACATTCCAGCAACAGGTCATCGGTGTTGCTCGCTACTGAGGTCATTGAAATGATCCTTGTTCGGGTAAACGGCCGCCATTCTATCAGGCGGCCCGGCAGGGAATCGGGGCGCGGCGTGGAAAGGCACGCCGCGCGGGTCGGTGCGCCGACGATCAGCCGCGGATGTTGGCGATGACCGCGCGGGTAATCGCCGCCGTGCCGTCCTCGCCGCCGAAGTCGATCGGCCAGATGGCCGACATCGCCTTGTCGACGGCGCGCTCGAGGATGCGCGCGCCATGCGCCAGGCGCGGCTCGGCATGTTGGTCGGAGAGCCAGTCGAGCATCAGGGCGGCGGCCAGGATCTGGGCAACCGGGTTGGCGCTGCCCTGCCCGGTACGCTCGGCTGCGCTGCCATGCGCAGGCTGAAAGATCGCATAACGGTCGCCGATGTCGGCCTTGGGCGCCAGACTCTGGCTGCCGGCAAGCGCCGCCGAGAAATCGGCAAGAAGTCGGCCAAGAGCGTTCTCGGTGACCAGGACGTCGAAATCCCAGGGAGCCCTGACCAGGTTCGTGGCAATCGCATCGCCGTGCGCGTATTCGGCCTCGACCTCGGGATGTTCTGCGGCGACTTCGCTGACGACCTTGCGGAAGAGAGCCATCGACGCCAGCAGGTTGGCCTGGTCAACGCAGGTCACCTTGCCCGGCCGCCGCTTGCTCTTGGCCCGTCGCCCGGCCAGCTCGAACGCAAACTCCGCCACCCGGCGGCTGCCCTGGCGGGAAACGACCATCGATTCCCGCACGCGGTCGTCTTCGAGCGTTCCGCGACCGTGCGACGAAAGCAAGCCTTCGCTCTGTTCACGCACCACCACCAGATCGATCTCGACCGCGCGCTTGTCGGCCAACACCAGCGGCAAACGCGGATAGGCGCGGATCGGGCGCAGACCGGCATAGATATCCATCGCCATGCGCAGGTCGAAATGCGCAGAGACTTCGGTTCCATCGGGGTAGCAGACCTGCGGCAGGCCCATGGCGCCGAGGAGCACGGCGTCGGCTTTTCGACACTCGGCGAGCGTTTCGTCGGAAAAGACGGCGCCGGTCTGTTCGTAATGTGCAGCGCCGCCGTCAAGCTGACGAAAGTCGAAGCTGATGCCGCCCAGGCGCTCGCGGAGAACCTCGAGAACGAGCAGGCAGGACTGCACGACTTCGGGGCCAATACCGTCGCCGGGCAGGACGGCGATCTGGAAACGTGGATCGTTGTACATGTCTTTCTTCCCTTCGCGTTCAGAAGGCTCCACGGCCTGCGAATACGGCCGTGGCAGCGAGCACAGGCAAAATGCCCGGCGATTGCAACCCGGCGATCATTGACGGCGAAAAGGTGCTTGCGGTCAAGTGCTTTTGTCGGCTGGCTCGCATGCGCGCCGCTTTTGGCAGATCCGCGCGCTGGGCAAATGCGGAGTCACCCCCACGGCTGCGCGAGACACCCATCGTTCAACGGCAATTGCGGCCACTCTCGGGGGTGCTTTCCCGGGGGCCGGCGGCAGGCCATCGCGGCAGCCGAAAGCACCTGCGGAGCGCGGCGCGATGGCTCTTCTCCATCGCCGCTTGGCGTGCTACGTTTGCCCTTCCCATTGCCACTTGGAGGGTATCGACATGGCCTTCAGTCCCGCATCGCGCGTCCAGGACTACCTCGTCTTCGGCGAATTCGGCGACGTCAACCCGTCGATCACCGACTCGTCGACCTATACCTTCCTGAGCCCCGAGCGCATGGAGGAGTTGTTCGAGCACGAGATCGAAGGCTGCTTTCTCTACTCGCGGCACTTCAACCCGACCAACAAGTATCTCGCCAGCGCCCTGGAACGTATGGAAGACGGCGAATCGGCGCAGGTCATGGCCTCCGGAATGGGAGCGATAAGCACCACCCTGATGACCCTGTGCGGCGCCGGCGATGAGATCGTCTGCGGGCGCAGCATCTATGGCGGCACCTACGCGCTGCTCAAGAACCTGCTGCCGCGCTTCGGCGTCAATACGCGCTTTGTCGATCTCTGCAACCACGACGCCGTGCGCGCGGCGATGACGCCACGGACCCGTGTTCTCTACTGCGAATCGCTCAGCAACCCGCTGCTCGAAGTCGCCGACCTGCCCGCGCTGGCCGCGATTGCCCACGCGCAGGGCGCACAGCTGGTCGTCGATAACACCTTTACGCCGATGATCCTGTCGCCGCTGCGCCACGGCGCCGACGTCGTCGTGCACAGCCTGACCAAGTTCGTCAACGGCACCAGCGACTGCGTCGCCGGCTGCGTCGTCGCGTCGCGCGACTTCATTTCCCGGCTGAACGACATCAACGCCGGCCCGAGCATGCTGCTCGGCCCGGTGCTCGACAGCACACGCGCGGCGAGCATCCTGAAGAACCTGCACAGCCTGCACATCCGCCTGCGCCAACACGGCGCCAACGCGCTGTATCTGGCCCGCCGGCTCGAAGAACTGGGGCACGCGGTGCACTACCCGGGGCTGACCAGCCATCCGCATCACCAGCTGCTGACGCAATTGATGAACCCCGGCTACGGCTGGGGCGGCATGCTCACCCTCGATGCCGGCGACCTGGCCGCCGCCAACCGCCTGATGACCCTGATGCAACGCGACAAGGTCGGCTACCTGGCAGTCAGCCTCGGCTACTTCAAGACCCTCTTCAACACCCCCGGCCACAGCACCTCGTCCGAGATCCCGCCCGCAGAACGCGAAGCGGCCGGCCTGCGCGAAGGCCTGATCCGCTTCTCGATCGGTCTCGACGAAGACATCGCCCAGACCACCGAGCGCATCGAAAACTGCCTCAGCGAAGCGGAAGTGCGCGGAAATCTGTAGAATCCCGTCCCGGGCCTGTAGCTCAGTTGGTTAGAGCAGAGGACTTAGCGAGGCCAGCCCGGACATCGTCTGATGAGTGGCTGGTCGCATGGGTTGCCCGTCGGCAGCGTCACGCTGGCGGCGGGTAGAACTGGTCAAATTCGGTGAAAGCTGGGGCCTGCGGGCGACGCCAATACCGAGCCAAGCCCCGAGACAGCAGCGGGGAAGGTGTAGAGACTAGACGGCCAGCCTGTAACGGGAAGGTATAGTCCAGACCACAAACTCGCCAGAGGCGGCGAAAGCCGTAGTGGTAAGCATAATCCTTTGGTCCAGGGTTCAAGTCCCTGCGGGCCCACCAGACAAGAAGACCAACCCCTCATCGGGTTGGTCTTTTTTTGCGTACTACCGCGTGTTTGCGCGGGTTCGTGCGGAAACCTGTGGACTTCGGCTCTTCGTACGGCGCGCCCGGATTCGGCCAATTTCACTCTCTCCAGGGCATTCTTCTCTCCGCCTCGATCTCCGCCGGAGGCGGGAAGTCCACGAGCGCCTCAAATCGGCTCATGACAAATCAACGACTTATAGGTGGTCCAACCAAGCGGTTGATTCGTGGCATTGGTAGGTAGCGGAAGCTTCCTTGATGCAGAGAGTGGAGAATCGGGGAGTCTTTCTGGTTGGCGACTCAGAGCAATAACGCCGCGCGTACTAGCCAAGGACACCGTGGGACTCGACAGCAATGACTGCGCCGACCTGCTGGGCCACCGGTGTCCAGATGTCCGTCTCGACGCCTGGAGTCTCGATCGACACGATGAGCGCATATCGCGCGCCCTTCTCGCTGCGGTCCCGCTTGGGTTGGTCTTTCCACCATCCGCTCACCGGGTAGACACCGATGACGCCGCGCTCGGCAATGTCGGCGGCGAAGCCCTGCAGGATGTCCGAGTGGATCGAGCCGTGATTGCGCGCCTGCTCGCCGAGGTACCACTCGGATGAGTCGCCTCCCGCCGAGGGCCGCGCCTCGTCCTCGTCGAGCGCACGCTGATTGAGGCGCTTGCGAAACTCATCAACGGACTCGGTCGGCCCCTTCACCTCGAAGCGCAACCCGTGCGACGCGTAGCGGTGGCGCTTCTTCCAGCCGCGGCGGCCGGGATTCGGCTCGACGAAGTAAGAGAGTGTCACGCGCAGCCGCACCGGCGTCTCGCCGAGGCCTTGGAGCACCTCCCGCGGCCAGGGCAGCTCGAAGAAATGGATGTCGCCCATCTGCCGCTCGTTGGGATTCGACTCCTTCGGCACAAAGGGCCGAATGGTGTCCTGCGCGATGATCGTCAGGGCGTTGCCAGCGCTCCGCAACGCGCGGTCGAGGTGGGGCACGCCGAAGCCGTACCGGCGCACGAGGCGCGCTCGTGCGCGCTTTCCGCTAGCCCCTCGCAAGTGGGTTTGCATCTGCGCCGTCCACTCGGCCGAGTGAACGACGAGTGCACGCACGGTCACGGGCCAGAGCGTCGGGTACTCGGACGCGATGATGGCGGCCATGCGCGCAGCCAGCGCTGTAGCAGCGCTTGTGGCCCAACTCAGGACGAAAGCTTTTTCTGCGGGCCGGTAGTGCGTCGAGAGCAAGCACAGGTCGGGGCAAGGAAAGTCGACGTCACCCTTCGCGTTTTTCACGACATTGCCGCCCTCGAAAACGACATCCGGCTTGATGGGCCACGCGTCAGCGAACACGACGCCAGTCGTGCTCCACGGCGAGAGTTCCCCAGCTGGTGCCACGGGCTGCCAGCCATTCCACTTCGGATTCTGGACGATGGACTTCTCCGTGAAAGCGCCCACCGTCAACACGTTCCAGGCCTGGGCCGGGTCGTGGACCGCATCGGTGTCGCTGCGGTCGAGGTGCGCGACCTGCAGCGCACCTTCATCGACATTCCCAGCGCTCACGACGAAGAGGCGTTGGACGGGGTCGCTCTCGTCGTCGAGGTAGACCAGGCCCTGGCTGCTCGCGTCAAGAGCACGCCCGGCGGCCAACGCATCGACGGCAGCTGACCACGACGTGGGCTGACCGCGATCGCGCTCGTCTGTGGCGGTCACGGCCAAGGAGAAGCAGCGCTGTCGCCCAGGCGCCTGAATTTCTACGCGGCTCGTGGCCTCCGCCGTGATGGCGCCGTACAGCTCGGGCGGGTTCTGACCATTCGGAGGCAGGATCTTCACCGACTCGAGCCCGTGGCTGAGTTTCACTGGGGCTGAGCCACCGAGCACCGACGTCAGGTCGCCATAGAGCGCGAGGCCGGCCATCTCCGTTCCGTGCCCATGGTGATCATGGGCACCCCACGAGGGCTCGCAAGTGTGGCAGTCGGATGTAGCGAGCGATGCCGCAAGCAGAGGATGGCCGCGGGTCACGCCGGTGTCGAGTACGCACACAGCGGGCGCAGCGGCCACAGCCGTCGTCGTCCGCGCGAGCAATTCCTTGGCCCACTCGCCCTGCTCTTCGGGCGCCATGTCCGCGAAGACCGTCGCGGTCTCCTTGGCTCGACGCACCTCCGCAAGATCGTTCAACACATCCAGGGAAGCCGAGAGCTGCTCGGCCGTCGCACACACCAGCGTCACGATGCGATCGTCGAACTGCAGACGCCGTCCTGCGATATCGAGTTGCTTGAGGGCCACGAACTCCATGAGCCGCGCAAGCTCGCTACCGTCGTGCCGGCGCAGCCAGACCTCCCACCAAATCGTCTCCCGGTCGGCCGGGTAGACCTCGGTCGCGTCCGTCCAGAGCCCCCGTAACGTGGCGAGCCGCAACGCACCCACCGGGTCGAGCATATCCTCGTGGCGTCGCTCGTTTTTCGTCTTCGGGGTCGTCTTTGCGTAGTTCTCAAAGCGCGTAACGAAGTGCTTCACCTTGCCTTCGGGAACGAAGACCGTCGCCCGCTCGATACGTCGCGGCTCTGCTTCCTGGGTCTGCGCGTGGCTGACCGCCACGAGTTCGATCCCCTGTCGCGCATCCTCAAGTGACGAGAGCTGTAGGGGGATGCCGGGCTGGCTCTCGAACTGGATGTAGAGCCCAGGCACGGCGCCATGCACTTGGATTCTGGCGTCAGCGCGGCGCTGATGCGCCTCGATCACGGCCGATTCGAGCGCCTGCTTGAGCGCCTTTCCGTGCGTTGCACGGCTTGGTGGAGGCGGAGGCTTCGGGATGTCTATCCTCCGCCCGTGCGGCTTGTACCGCTCCGTCGTGGGCTTGCCCGGGACGATGATGTGCTTGCGGTTCCGAGAAGCGGCCACCCTTCGGTCTCCTGGACGGGCTACGCGTGGGTGCTGCTTCGTTCCTCGAGGGCAAGAGCCAGATCCGAGTCGCGAACTGCGGTGCGGTGGTCGAGGATCGCGTCCTTCGCCGCTTGGTCGCAGGCCATCGTAATCTCGGCATGACTGAGCCCATCGGCAGCCTTCGCAGCAACATCCCAGTTAAGCGAGGACGTGTCGAGAAGCCCGAGACGCACACGCATCACTCGGGCCGCAACGTCCGCAGTTGGATGAGCGTATTCAAGCAAGGCATCGAAGCGGCGGAACAGGGCGCGGTCGAGCAAGCCGACATAGTTCGTCGCACCGAGCACGAGGCTGTCGGACTCGTCCTGCTCAAGGAACTGGAGAAAAGAGTTGAGCACGCGGCGGATCTCGCCGACGTCGTTCTTGCTGCCCCGCTCCCCGCCGAGCGCGTCGAACTCGTCGAAGAGGTACACGCCGCGCGTGGACTGGATCGCGTCGAAAACCAGCCGTAGCTTTGCAGCGGTCTCGCCCAGATACTTCGTAATCAGCCCGTCGAGCTGGATACTGAAGAGGGGTATTCCGAGTTCGCCAGCGAGCGCCGCCGCGGTCATGGTCTTGCCGGTACCGGGCGGACCGACGAGCAGAAGCTTCCGCATCGGTGCGAGGCCGTGCTCTCTAATCCGATCACGCTGGCGCTGTTCGGTTATGACCCGGTCGAGCTTGGTGCGCAGCGCATGGGTAAGCGCCATGTCGACAATGCGGGTCTTTGGGTAGTCAACCGTAAGCAGGCCCGCGAGTTCCCCTCGCGGCTGAGCCAATGGGACCGGCTTCAGGTTGCGCAGAACAGGATCGGCTGCCTTGGCATGCTCTCGCACTAGGTCCACAAGCGCGCGCAGATCCTGGGCAAATTTGCCATGGCCGCTCAGAGCCGCCTGAGCTGCAACTTGCATCGCGATTGCATAGAAGCGCGTGTCGTCGCCGTCTGCGTGGCTTCTCACTAGAGCCTTTACTTGGTTAGCTGTAGCCATATCGCTCTGATTGCCTTGTAACAAGCCTCATGCTCTATCATCGGAAATGATCAACCTCCGGGGCGGTCGATTGCCGTTATGGAGTTGCTCTTCACCATTGGAGCATGCCGCAGGGACACCGAAACACAACTTGAACGATACCATGACACTGCTTCTACGCGACATAGCCAGAGTGATCGCCTTCGCATTCGGCCCCCAATTGACACAGCATCGGCGTCCGTCGTTTAGCGGTCGCTCTTGGCAAATAGCATCTTCGGGGTGTCCCACAAGCCGGTTACGGGCCAGCCATCACAGTCAAGCCGCGATCGTGCGTAGCGCAATGCCCCACAAGCAGCACAGAGTCGGTGGCGACCACCATTCAGCATAGACCCGACGGCGGCCAATCACTCCATCGGCAGTTCCTCGCCAACTACACCAATCCTCTTGCGCTGTTCGGCCCACAACACCGGCGGGCTGATCGCAAGCTCATGCACGCCGACGCCAAGAGGCAACGTCTCATCCAGGATGGCCGCCACGATGTCGGGCGCGAGCGTGGTCAGATTGAGCATTCGGCACATGTAGCTGTTGTCGATCTTCTCCCGGGCGGCGAGCTCGGTGATGGACTTGGCTTCGCCCGATTCGAGCATTGCCAACCAGCGATGGCCGCGGGCCAGCGCCAGTTGCATCGGTGTGGCGGCGACATCCCAGGGCCTGGACTCCGCGGCTTCACCATTCGGCAGGGTGACCAGTTTTCTGCCGCTGCGGCGTTTGATCTGAATCGGCACTGACAGGGTCAGCCTGCCGTCGCTGGCGGCGACGACATCGGGCGCCCCGGTCCTGCAGATTCGGATCCCGTTCACGCCAGCGCCTCCTGCCGCCGTTCGGCGGGCACCGGGCGCAGATCCAGCACCAGACGTTCGAGGCCATTGGTGCGCAGGCGTACTTCCAGATCAGTGGGTGAAACGATCACCTTCTCGACAAGGAGCCTGATAATCCGGGTCTGTTCAGCCGGAAACAACTGGTCCCAAATCGCATCGAGGCGTGTCATGGCCACGGTGACCTTGGCCTCGTCCAAGGAGGGATCCAGCTTGTTCGCCTGCGACAGCACGTCGCCGAGCAGATCCGGTGCGCGCAGGATTCCTCGCAGTTGTTCGAGCACTGCCGACTCCAGTTCCGCTGCCGGCAAGCGTGGCAGACCGGACGCGCCTGCCTGCTCCTTGGTATCGCGCATCGGGATGTAATACCGGTAGCGGCGCCCGTTACTCTTCTTCGTCGTGTGCCATGGCGACAGGGCCCGCCCGTCGTGGCCGAACACGATACCCTTGAGCAGGAAGGGCACGACCGCTCGCGTGGCGTTGCCGCGCACCCGGCAATTGGTGGCGAGAATCGCGTGCACGCTATCCCACAACTCGCGTTCGATGATCGGCGGGTGCGCGGCCGGAAACCACTGCTCCTTGTGCCGCAGTTCGCCGAGGTAGGTGCGACTGTGCAGCAACTTGTAGATCATCCCCTTGTCGATCGGCTTCCCCTCACGGACCTTGCCGTCCTGAGTGGTCCAGGCCTTCGAGGTGACACCGTCGAGCTTCAGCTCGTTGAACAGTGCTGTGCTGGAACCGAGTTCAACGAAGCGCTGAAAGATGTGCCGGATGAGCTTGGCTTCCTGCGTGTTGGGGACCAGTCGCCGGTTCTCGACGTCGTAGCCCAGCGGCGGCACGCCACCCATCCACATCCCCTTGCGTTTGCTGGCGGCGATCTTGTCACGGATACGCTCGCCGGTGACCTCGCGCTCGAATTGCGCGAAGGACAGGAGAATGTTGAGCATCAACCGGCCCATCGAGGTAGTGGTGTTGAACTGCTGGGTCACAGAGACGAACGAAACGCCGTACCGTTCGAAGACTTCCACCATCTTGGAGAAGTCCGCCAGGCTGCGCGTCAGTCGATCGATCTTGTAGATCACGACCACGTCGATCTTGCAGGTCCTCTACGACGAGGCTTTGGCCGGGCGCTGCTATACGGCCCAGCAGTTTGGCGAGAGCTTTGAGGGCCAGGCCGGACTTGGCGGCGAGCGGACGATACGCGATCGAGTTTCGGTGCTCTCGACGCAGGGCTACATCAAGTTCTTCCGGGAGGGGTCTCGCTACGGACTGGCCATGACCAGTCGCAGCAAGTACGGCTACCTCTGCGTGGAAGACATGCGGCTTAGGCAGTCCAGCGGCCCGCCCGATCCGGACAGCGGCGAGATCGACATCCTTGAGCACTTGATCTTGCCCACCCACTACAAGTGCCCACAGACCGGTGCATTGCTGCCGGTCGAGAACCCGAATGTATGGCTGTACCAGGACGAGGAAACGACATGAATACCCCCCCAGCAGAGTGCTACGGCAGATGGGAAAAAGCTTGCCATCTGGACCCCGGAGTTTTCCATCTGCCTCAGATGGAAATTGTTTGCCATCTGGATTTCTCGGGAAATCAAGCACTTGACACGCAGATGGAAAAGCCGGCAGATGGAAACGCTGCGATCTTTCCATCTGGCGGAAATGCCCGTGTTTACTGGCTTTGCGAGGCATTTCCAGATGGAGAAATCTCTCCCTCCTACTACGTAGGAGAGGGAACAGAGGTTCCCTCGCCCTTACGTAGAGAGGCGTCTGCCCCATGCTGGCGGGTAACCGACCCGGAGAATGCTACCTGTCTGTTGGCCCTGGATCTGGGTACGCAGACCGGTTGGGCGTTGCGCAGTCGGGATGGATCCATCGTCAGCGGCTCGGAGTCGTTCCGACCTGGACGCTTCGAGGGAGGCGGGATGCGCTTCCTGCGATTCAAGCGCTGGCTCACCGAGATCAAGCAGTCGGTCGACGGCATCGATGCGGTGTACTTCGAAGAGGTGCGTCGTCACGCCGGTGTCGATGCGGCGCACGCTTACGGCGGTTTCCTGGCGCATCTGACCGCGTGGTGCGAGCACCACGAGATTCCCTACCAGGGCGTGCCGGTCGGGACGATCAAGAAGCACGCCACCGGCAAGGGCAACGCCGGCAAGGACGCGATGATCACCGCCGCCAAGGCACGGGGACTCGATCCGCAGGACGACAACGAAGCCGATGCGCTCGCCCTGCTGGCATGGGCAGTGGCTCAGGAGGTGGCGTCATGAAGATTCGTCCGCAACGCTATCGCTGCCCGCTGGGGCGGTTGCAACCAGACGTCACGAATCTCGAAGCGGTGAAGGAAACCGGCTGGCGCGAGCAACGCATTCTGGTGGTGTCCGACACCGACGAGCGGCTGGACTTCGTCGAACGGGAGTTGGTCCGGCGACTGGGCGAACGGCTCTACGGCACAGGAGGCCGGCGTCATGGCTAACTGGACCCTCGAAGACGTCGCGGCACGATTCACCGAGGCGGCCGAAACGGGCCGGCGACTGCCGCGCGTTCGGGTGCAGGGCTACTTCAACGTCTGGCCAACCTTTGCCCGAGACACATGGGAAGCGTATCCCGAGGAGGAGCGTGACTACCGTCCGTTGCCGCCCAACCCTGATGCCATCGACCGGATGCTGGAGACGATGCGCTGGGTGCAGTGGCTGGAAGTCGAGCAACGCCATCTCGTCTGGATGCGGGCCAGGCGCTACGGCTGGCGGGACATCTCGATACGTGCCGCCTGCTGCACCAGGACAGCGCAACGCCGGTGGCAAGGGGCGATCCAGATCGTTGCCGATCGGCTCAACGAACCGAGGACCGTGGCCTCGTGAGGAGTTCGGATAGTTTCAGAGTACATCAGCGGGCTGCAGCGAAAGCCTGCGGGCAATTGCGCCTTTTGCGGCTCGAAAGGGGTGTCGCATCCCGGGCCGTTTTGACCTACAGTGACGGCTATGGTTGGGAAAGGTGCGAGAGCGAAGGCTCCTCCCTGCTTGGCGGCATGATCAGACGAAAAACCCGCCGGCTACGCTCGCTACCGGCTACTTGTTCGCCGCAGGGCAAGGCATCGCAAATGCGATCACTTCATGGTCGCGCCGCCAGATCACTCCGTCCGAATGCACAGCGAGCCACCAGTTTTGTCTGGCGGGATGCGGCCTCTTGCTGGCAAACGCAAGGGGTGTCAGAACGGCAAGACACCAGCTCGGCTGAGGATCACGCACGGAGCCATAGACGATGGCACCCACACCGGCATCTCTGGCTACACGAGCAAACGACTGCGTCGCAGTGTAGTCGTCGGGTTGCGTCCACGACGCGACATCTCTGCGGAAGGGCTCCTCGCGGAGATCAACGGCTGGCGTGTGCACCTCCGCACGGAAGGCTGTGTGCGCGACGGGTCCGATCCGGTCGAGGCCTTCGGCATCCTGAAGAAACCGCCAGCGCCAGCATCCCAGTTCGGCGCAGGCTGTCCGGACCGTTGCCGCACCGTAGAAAACGCCCAAGTCGGTTGCGGACCGGAAGCGAGAGCCCAGACCGGCAGGAGGATATCGAAACGGCGTCGCAAGCAGGTAATCGAGCCCGCTCGTAGCGTCAGGCAATGCCGGCTTGCCGGCTTCGAGCAGCGACTCCAGGGCTTCCTGCTCGGCGGCGCTGTCGACGATCTTCATCGTTGAAGCCACGTGCTGGGCTTCAACGATACGCCAGGTTGAACCGCGCCAGGCCCGGGCCTCAGACGAGACCGCGAGAGGCGTCCAGGTAGTGGACGACACGAACGAGTCCTTCGGTAGTGCTGATGAGATCAACGGGACGACCGTTGAGCGCTCGGTTGTTGCTGGCGAGCCATTTACGAGCGGTCCCCTGCTCACCGACGAGAGAGTCCAGCGATCGGAAGGCGCGGACGAACAACAGGGCCAACTCCCATTCCTTGCGCTTTTGGTCCAGTTGATACGCGCCGGCGTACAGTCGGGTGACCGTTGCCGCACTTACACCCAGCACCTTGGCAAGTATCGACCGCTGGATATCCAGGTGATCAGCCGCGCGAGTCACCGCCTTGGTGAGCACTGCGGCAGGCTGTGCGGTGCTCGCTGCTTGAACAGTTGTTCCTGGCATCTCGCTCTCCTTTCTACAGAAATTATAGACCATATAGTTTTCTGTAGAAAGCAAATTGACGTCACCATCGCCCCGCCCCTGTGGCGGGTTTTTGCAGTCAGGCCTGCACAGGATCGAGAACACCCTAGGTCACGTCGAAGACTGAGCCGGGCTGTCGTGGCCAGCGAGTAGCGCCCCGAACGCCGACAGCAGGGTGGCACAATGCCAACGGCCAGCGCGGACGCGTTTCTGCACCAGATGTAGGTAGGCGTCAGGTACAGGAGCCTGCTTCCGTTTGTGCCTTCGTTGATTGCAGGTCACGCAAGCGGCGACGATATTTTGTGCCGTATCCAGACCGCCGTCCTGCCGAGCTTCAAGGTGCTCTGCGGTGCACTTAAGGCGTTGCGCCTGGGTGGGCTTTATCTTGTGGGCTCGGCAAAACGCAGCGAGATCATCTTCCCACATCGGCAAGCCGCAGTAATAGCAGCGGCCCAATTGAGCAAGGTAAGCGGTTTTTCGATTGCGGACTAGTGGCGTGGATGGCATAGAAGGCTCCTTTAAGAATCAAAGTGAACCCCGTTAGCTGCATCAGCCGCACAAAACGGGTACCAGCCGAACCGCTCCGGCATGGCCCTACACGCGGTCGATCACGAGCCGCACGTGCGAATTATAGCCTTTTCCGTTTCGCTTTTTGAAACGCTCCGGGCGTCAAGCCCGTGAGCAACGACTTCGCCTGCAGACGCTCGGACTGACACGCTTGGGGTGCTATCAGCCTCGCCAATGCGCAGCATTGCGGCCGGCGACGTAATCGCCCCGCCCCCCCTTTTTCGGAACATCGGAACACCATGCTCAACGTCGAGTACCGCAAGGTCGAGGCGCTGATTCCTTGCGCCCGGAATCCGCGCACCCACACCGTCGAGCAGGTGGCCAAGATCGCCGCCAGCATCGTCGAGTACGGGTGGACCAATCCGATCCTGGTCGATGGCGACAACGGCATCGTCGCCGGTCACGGCCGGCTCGCCGCGGCGCGCAAGCTGAATCTGGACGATGTGCCGGTCATTGAACTGGCCCACCTCACGCCGACCCAGAAGCGTGCCTATCTCATCGCGGACAACCGCATGGCGCTGGATGCCGGCTGGGACGACGCCCTGCTGACGCTGGAACTCGAAGACCTGAAGCTGGCCGACTTTGATCTGTCGTTGACCGGATTCGACGCCGACGAGATCGACGCCTTGCTGGCTGATAGTCACACCGACGCGGAGCAGCCGGGCGATGGCAACCCGCCCGATGCCGCCGACGATGTGCCCGAGGTTCCGGCCAATCCAGTCTCGCGTCCCGGCGACGTGTGGGCCTTGGGGCCGCACCGCCTGATCTGCGGTGACGCCGCCGACGCTACCGCGATCGCCGCCCTGATGCTCGGCGAGCAGGCGCGGCTCTGCTTCACCTCGCCGCCCTACGGCAACCAGCGCGACTACACCAGCGGTGGCATCACCGATTGGGACGGCCTGATGCGCGGCGTATTCACGGGCCTGCCAATGACCGAGGATGGCCAGTTGCTGGTCAACCTCGGCTTGATCCACCGCGACAACGAAGTGATCCCGTACTGGGACGGCTGGCTGGCGTGGATGCGCACCCAGGGCTGGCGGCGGTTCGCGTGGTACGTCTGGGACCAGGGACCGGGGATGCCTGGCGACTGGGCCGGACGTTTCGCCCCGAGCTTCGAGTTCGTCTTCCACTTCAACCGGCAGAGCCGCAAGCCGAACAAGATCGTGCCGTGCAAGCACGCCGGTCAGGAATCGCACCTGCGCGCAGACGGGTCCTCCACAGCGATGCGCGGTAAGAATGGCGAGGTCGGCGGCTGGACGGCAGCGGGCCAACCCGCGCAGGACAACCGGATCCCCGACTCGGTGATCCGGGTGATGCGCCACAAGGGCAAGATCGGCGAAGGCATCGACCATCCGGCCGTCTTTCCCATCGCGCTACCAGAGTTTCTCCTCGAGGCCTACTCGGACGCAGGCGACATTGTCTTCGAACCCTTCTGCGGTTCAGGCACAACGATGCTCGCCGCACAGCGTACTGGCCGCATTTCACGGTCCGTTGAGATTGCCCCCGAGTACGTGGATGTGGCGATCAAGCGTTTTCAGCAGAACTTCCCTGCCGTGCCGGTAACGCTCGCAGCGACCGGCCAGACCTTTGCCGAGGTCGCCGGCGAGCGACTGGAGAGCGACGATGCTGACCTTTGAGCAGTGGCCGATTGACCGGCTGATCGAGTACGCGCGCAACCCGCGCAAGAACGATCATGCCGTCGATCAGATGGCCGCCGCGATCCAGGAGTTCGGCTTTCGGATTCCCTGCATCGCGCAGTCCGATGGGCGTCTCGTGGATGGCCATTTGCGTTTGAAGGCGGCCCGTAAGCTGGGCCTCGCGACCGTGCCGGTGATCCTCGCCGACGACCTGACGCCGACGCAGATCAAGGCCTTTCGCCTGCTGGCCAACCGCTCGGCGACCTGGGCCGAATGGGATGATGATCTTCTCCGCCTCGAACTCGATGAGTTGAAGCTCGACGACTTCGATCTCGCGCTGACCGGCTTCGATGCCGAACAGTTGCTGGAAATCATGGCCGGCGAGGAAACGACGACGGCAGGCGAAACCGACGACGACGCTGTTCCGGACCTACCGGAGACGCCGGTATCACGAACGGGCGATGTCTGGGTACTCGGGAAACACCGCTTGCTCTGCGGTGACGCCACCGTTGCCGAGAGCTACGAGCGACTGCTCGGTACCGATCGCGTGTCGATGCTCTGGCAAGACCCGCCGTACAACGTGAATTACGCCAACACGCCGAAGGGCAAACTGCGCGGCAAGAACCGCGCGATCCTGAATGACAACCTGGGCGACGGGTTCTACGACTTCCTGATCGCCGCCCTCACCCCGGCACTGGCACGGTGCGATGGCGCGGTCTACATCGCGATGTCGTCCAGCGAACTCGACGTGCTGCAGTCTGCGTTTCGCGCCGCCGGTGGCCACTGGCCGACGTTCATCATCTGGGCGAAGAACACGTTCACCCTGGGTCGCGCCGACTACCAGCGGCAGTACGAACCGATGCTCTACGGCTGGCCCGAGGGCGGCAAACGCCACTGGTGCGGTGACCGTGACCAGGGCGACGTGTGGCAGATCAAGAAGCCGGTCAAAAACGATCTGCATCCAACGATGAAGCCGGTGGAACTGGTCGAGCGCGCGATCCGCAATTCCAGCCGCCCGGGCGACCTGGTACTGGATGCCTTCGGCGGTCCGGGCACCACCTTGATCGCCGCGGAAAAGGCAGGCCGGTGCGCGCGACTGATGGAACTCGATCCGAAATACTGCGACGTGATTGTTCGCCGCTGGCAGGACTACTCAGGCGAAAAAGGCACCCGTGAGTCTGACGGGATGACCCTCGGCGAGAACCAGATGATTCAAGCATCCCCGGATACTGGTCTCGAACGGCTCTCTGCGGGGTTGGGATCTGTCTGAACGGTGGGCGCTAATGGGCGAGCGCAGGCAGCGGGCGCCGGTTGACGGCGCCCTGGTTGATCGCCGCAGGTCTCAGGCTGCTATGCCATCTTGGCAAGAATGGCGTTCATCTCGTCCTTGGAAAAAGCTCGCAGAGTCTGCGTGTGAACATTCCCCTGCGCACCGAGGGCGAGGCAGAACGCGGTTGCGGACTCGTCATCCGGTGCTTCGACAACGGAAACCAGATCGTAGCTACCCATGGTCCAGTAGAGTTGGGTTACGCGGGCACCGAACTTCTTTGCGCCTTCGGCGACTGCCTCGGCGCGTTTTGTCGTGTCCTTAACGGAACGAATCCCTTGATCCGTAAAACGCAAAAGTGAAATGTAGGTTCCCATGATCGACCTCGTCTTGGCAGTTTGGACCAAAGACGGCAGCCAAGTCAGCGGTGGTCCCGAAACGCTGCATAAGTCACTCGGACCGCACTCTGCAGATGATCGTTCATACAGCGTCGCGAACGAGGTCGCCACGCTGACGTGAGTGCCGTTCCTGGCACCCAACAATGTCAGCGGAAAACGTCGTCAGGCATTTGGCGTGGTGTCGTTGAAGCGAATGCTTCCAGTATGTTTGAGTCCCTACCGGTCGTTCCCCGAGCCCTTGCTGCTGAGCACTTCGGACGGTCGGCGCTCAATTCTCCACGCGCTTGAGGTCCCGATAGAAGTTCTCGTGGGGGCCGAACGTCAGGAGCTTGATGCTCTCCGCATCGAGAATACGGTAGGCCAGCAGACAGAGCTGATTCGAGAGCCGGAACTTGTAGACCCGGATGCCAACAAGATCCCCGACCTTGGCGTCGCCGATGGCCGGATCATTACTGATGGCACGCACGGCCTGGTCGAGTTCTGTCTTTTGCGGAAGATGCAGCTTCTTGGTGGCTCGGACGAACGAGGGCGTGACCAGAACGCGCATCAACTGAACTCATACTCGCCGACGGCTTCTTCCTGGTCCGCGATCAGGATGTCGCGAATCAAGGCAAACGATAGATCGGGGTTCTCCTCCGCAATCTTGCCGATCTGCGACCAGTACTCGATCTGCTTGGGGACAGAGCGATGCTGTACGGTGGCGTAGCGTCTGGCTTGATCAACGAGCGCGGATGAAAGTTTGACGTTCACCGCCATGACGGACTCCTTGGTTCAGAAGGTCCCATGGTAGACCACAATGGACCACAATGGAACCTTTTGGGCGTCCACAAGCCACCCGTGAGTCGGATGGCTTGGACTTTGATGCCGTGTTAGATCAGGCGGCAAGTTCTTCGGCGATCGCGTGGTGAAGCACGAATCCGGTCAGGAGGGGCAAGCCCCGCGGGATGCCGTACTGTTTGCTGGTCTGGAGATTAATCGTCCACCCCATCCACTGTTGACGGCGCCCTGGATCGCCTGCTCGATGCCCTTGCCAACCAGCATCTGGTTGCGGACATCATCAGAGAAGTGTCGCCCGTGACGGCTGTCGAGAAAGACCCTGACCGATTCGAGAGGCTCGCCGGTGGCGTCCGAGATTGCGCTGATCGCCAAAGGCCATGCGAGTTCGGCGTTGTCCTTCATGCCGCCAAAGAAGCCCCAGGCTTCGTTCTCGGTGGCGGGGATCGGGTTGGCGGTGGTCATGGCGTCTCTCCCTGTTGTGTTTGGCTGTTTACTTGCGACCGGTCACTGCGGCCAGTTTGCTGCGCGCGGGCCCGGTCCAGAAGCAGGGGCCTTTGCCGCTTTTGGCTTCGATGTTCCAACGCTCGATGATCGCGTCGTCTGTCCACCTTGGCGGCGAGGTAGGCGTAGTCGTTGCTGTTGAAGTTGGTGTGCTTGCGGATGGTTTGGTTGGTGGTCATGGTGTTTCTCCCGGTTGCGTTTGCGTTGATGACAAAGACATGATTGCTCTACCAGGAACACAAGCCAAGCGCTTTCTCAATCATTTTGCGTGGCGTTCAGTCCTCCCAAATGCGCGATGCGTCGCGTGCAATCCAGATGCGTGCCCTGTCGTCGTCGCTTGCCGCTTCGATCACGGCGCTGCCAGTCTTCGTGTTGACGCCCTCTTTGCCAGTTGCGAAGAAAGTCTTTCCGTCGTGGATGATGATGTTCGGCACGAAATCGCTGAACTCGACCTGGATGTCCATCGCGCCCTGAAGACGACCGTTGGTGTCGGTCACGGTGGTCTGGATGGTTTGCTTGGTGGTCATGGCGGGCTCCTTGCGGTGGTTGGCTGCGACACCCGTAGTAACGCGCTGTTTGATTGAGAAGCCAAGCGCAATAACAATCAATTGATCGCCCGGGCGTCCCGCTCGTGATCGCCTCAGCCTTGGCCGTCAAGCTGGAAGCTGCCAGGACCGTTCCCTTCGTCGTCAGCGAGGAAGGTGAGAGTTCGCGTCTGGCCGTCGGGCAGGGCGATGACCAGCCCGAAGAATTCGTCGCCGTACTCGTCGACGCCCGTTCTGGCCAGGTTGGTGATCGTCCCGCCCACCAAAGGGCGCAGTCGCTTGAGATGGAAGTCGGCGGCAGATGGTCTGGTGCTGGTGTTCATGAGAGGGCTCCCGGTGGGTGGATGGCAATCAGATGAACGCGCTGTTCGCTGCAGAAGCCAAGCGCGTTCTCAATCATTGCGGGGCGGCTGGATGTTTCCAATCACCCCTTCGGTGACTACCCGATGTGGTAGATGCGCTCACCACCCTGAGGTTTCTCGGAAGTGATGGTGAGCTTGAGCTTCTTCTTGAACGCGCCGGCAAACGTGCCGCGCACGGTGTGGCTTTGCCATCCCGTGGCCTCGCAGATCTGCGGGATCGTCGCCCCCTCTGGACGCTGCAGCATCTGGATCACCGCCGCCTGCTTGCTGTTCGCGCGGGTGCGGGGCTGCGTCGTCGTCTCGTGCTTCTCTGCCACCCATTGCGCCTCGGTGGCCACCAGGGCCGCCTCGACGTCGGGGTCGGGATGTGTGGTCGCCGCCGGCTGCGTGCGCCCCAGGGCGTCGTAGCCACCCGGCGAGATAAAGCAGTCGGCGTCGCTGCCGGTAATCAAGGCCTTGTTGCACAGGCCCTCGATCACCTTCTTGCGGGCGCCACCCTTGACGTTGTCGGGGAACCAAGCCAGGCGTCCATCGGGTTGCTCGGCGGCGTGTTCGAGGACGATGCGCTGGGTGTCGGTGAGTTGGATCTTCGTGGTCATGGCGATCTCCTTGATCGGGGTTGATGACGAGCACATGAACGCGCTGTTCAATCACGAAGCCAAGCGTTTCCACAAAGGAAGATGCGAATGCCGCTGCGTGCGCCCACGCCCTGCCGACACCCAGGTTGTGGTGCGGTGCTGACCAGCCCCGGCTATTGCGATGCGCACCGTGCCGGCCAGCATCGGGACTACGGTCGCGCACGGCGTGGCTTCGACACGGAACTCGGCTTTTACCAGTCCGCCAAGTGGCGTGCGGTGCGTGCTGCGCTTCTGCGTGCGCACCCGGTGTGCCAGTTGTGCGCGGCACGTGGGCTGCTAGTTCCCGCCAAGGTCGTGGACCACGTCCTGCCGATCAAGGACGGCGGCGCCAGATATGATGAGAGCAATCTGGAATGCATTTGTACTAGATGCCATAACGCTAAAACGGCCCGAGAGACAGCCGGCCGCCGGCCTACAACCCCTTAGGGGCCTTCAATCTCTACAGATGCACATGCCATATGCGTGCGCGTGATCAATTTTTTGTGCGTGCAAAATGAAAAACTCTTTTTTATGCGATTTGGCCCTGAAAGCCCCTGTTTACAAGGCTTTCAGCCATTCCCGAGACCCCTTAAATCATGCCCGGACGAAAGCCTCTGCCCGTGATTGTCAAGAACATCAAGGGGACGCTGCAGAAGTGCCGGACCAACGTGCGCGAACCGAAGCCGACAACGGCGCTCTGCACCCCGCCCGAGTACATGTCGGACAGCGCCAAGGAAGCGTGGAACTACGCCGTGGCTAATTCACCACCCGGTTTGCTGTCGGCACTCGACGGCGCGGTGCTGGAGCGCTGGGCCAACTGCTCGGGTCTGTACCGCGAGGCACTGTCCAAGATCAATCGCGCTGGCGTCTCGGGGATGATCATCAAGACGCCCAGCGACATCCTGCGGCGCTCGCCATTGATGGACGTGATCCGGGATCTCGCGCTGGAGATGAAGGGCTACGAGGCCGAGATGGGCTTTACGCCGGCCGCGCGATCGCGCATCTCGCTGCCGGCGGAATCGACGACCGAGTCGGATCCCTGGTCGGAGATCGCTGGCTGATGGCGACCCGCAACTATGTCGCCAGTGCCAGGCGATATGCCGAAGCCGTGGTTGGGGGAGAGATTGCCGCGTGCAAGTGGGTGCGCCTGGCCTGCCAGCGCCAGCTCGACGACCTGAAACGGTTCCGGGGCAAAGATAGCCCCTACCGCTTCAACCCGAAGCTCACCGACAAGCAGGGGCGCAGTTTCCAGCCCGCCGACAACCTGTGCGCATTTGTGGAGCGATTGCCGCACGCCAAGGGACCGCTGGCCGGGCAACCGATCCACCTGGAGCCCTGGCAGGTTTTCATCCTGACCACCGTCTTCGGCTGGGTGAAACCTGATGGCAAGCGGCGCTTTCGCCGGGCCTATATTGAAGTGCCCCGCGGCTCGGGAAAATCGGCCCTTTCTTCGGCGGTCGCCCTGTACATGCTGGCCGCCGACGGTGAAGGCGGCGCCGAGGTGTATTCGCTGGCCACCACCCGCGACCAGGCGCGCATCGTCTTCGGCGATGCGCAGGCGATGGCCCGGCAGTCGGCCGGGTTCCGGACTCGCTTCGGGGTCGGCGTCGGGGCGCACAACATTCATGTGCTGACGAGCGGCTCGAAGTTCGAGGCACTGTCGGCGGAAGGCTCGACGCGCGATGGGTTGAACATCCACCTCGGCTGCATCGACGAGTTGCACGCGCACAAGACGCGCACCGTCTACGACGTGGTCGAGACCGGCACCGGCAAGCGCGACAACTCGCTCTTGTGGGTGATCACCACCGCCGGCAGCAACCGCTCGGGGATCTGCTACGAGATCCGGACCTTCGTCACCCGCCTGCTCGACGGCGTACTCGCGGACGACAGCCAGTTCGGCATCGTCTATGGGCTCGAAGACGGCGACGACTGGACGCTCGAAGAGTCTCTGATCAAGGCCAATCCCAACTGGGGCATCTCGGTGCGTCCGGAAGTGCTGGCGCCGCTGCAGGCCAAGGCCATGCAGATGCCGAGCGCGGTCAACAACTTCAAGACCAAGCACCTGAACGAGTGGGTCAACGCGGACACGGCATGGATGGACATGCGCTCCTGGGATCGCTGCGCCGACCAAGGGCTCGATATCGAATCCTATGCCGGTCAGCCGTGTTGGATCGGCCTCGATCTGGCGAGCAAGACCGACATCGCCGCCTTGCTGCTGGTCTTCGCACACTTGGAAATTGACGGCGGCTTTGCGGTGTTCGGTCGCTACTACCTGCCCGAGGACACGGTGCACGCCACCGGCAACAGCCAGTACCCCGGCTGGATGGGCAGCGGACGGTTGACGGTGACGCCGGGCAACGTGATTGATTTCTCCTGGATCGAGGCCGACCTGATCGACTTCGCCTCGCGCTTCGCCATCCAGGCGGTGGCGTTCGACCCCTTCCAGGCGACGCAGTTGTCGACCCGGATGCTGGCTGAGGGCCTACCGATGATCGAAGTCAGACCGACGGTGCTCAACTTCTCGGAACCGATGAAGACGCTCGAAGCGCTGGTCCTGCAGTGCCGGCTGATCCACGACGGGGACCCGGTGCTGGGGTGGATGGTGAGCAACGTCGTCGCGCATCTCGACGCCAAGGACAACATCTATCCGCGCAAGGAACGTCCCGAGAACAAGATCGACGGCATCGTCGCGCTGATCATGGCACTGTCGCGGGCGATCACGCCCGGCACGCAGGTGGTGCTTGGTGCCGACTACGAACTGGTGATGCTCTGATGGGGATGTTCAGCTTTCTCTCGCGCTGGATGGCCTCGAGTGACGACCGTTCGCCAGGGGGTGACTTCTGGTTCGAGCCGGTCACGATGCGCACCTCCAGCGGCATGCGGGTGTCGGCGGATAACGCCATGCGCCTGGCGGCGGTGTACGCCAGCGTGCGCATCCTGGCCGAGACGATGGCGTCATTGCCGTTCGTGCTCTACAGGCAACGCAGCGATGGCGGTAAGGATCGGGTGACGGATCACTGGCTGTACCGTGTGCTGGCGAAGCGCCCGAATCCTTATCAGAACCCGTATGAGTGGCGCGAGATGTTGCAGGGTCATCTGGCGCTCAGGGGCAACGCCTACAACCGGATCGTGGCCAACCGCCGCGGCGAGATCGTCGAGCTGATGCCGATCCACCCGGACCGGATCAGGATGGAACTGACGCCGTCCGGTGACTACCGCTATCGGGTGACCGACCGCCTCGGGGTAGAGGCCATACTGCCGCGCGGCGAGATCTGGCATCTGCGTGGTCTGTCGTCGGACGGTCTGATGGGGATGAGCCCGATCGATCTGGCCCGCGAGAGTCTGGGCATGGCACTGGCCGCGCAGGACTACGGTGCACGCTTCTTCGCCAACGACGCCAAGCCCACCGGTGGCTGGATCGAGTTTCCGGGGTCGTTCAAGGACAGCGAGGCCAAGAAAGTGTTTCGGGAGTCCTACCAGGCGGCGCAGTCCGGGGCCAACCGCGGCAAGGTGCTGGTGCTGGAAAACGGCATGAAGTTCCACGAGGTGGGCGTGACCAACCGGGACGCGCAGTTTCTCGAACTCCGGAAGTTTCAGATCACCGACATCGCGCGGCTGTTTCGCGTACCGCCGCACATGATCGCGGATCTGGATCGCGCAACCTTCTCGAACATCGAGCAGCAGAGCCTGGAATTCGTGATGCACACGATGACGCCCTGGACCGAGCGCTGGGAAGCGAGCATCGAATCCGAGTTGCTGCTCGACGGCGACGACCTCGAAGTCGAATTCGATTTTGCGAACCTGATGCGCGGCGATGCCGCGAGCCGATCGTCGTACTACCAGAGTGGCATCCAGAACGGCTGGCTGACCCGCAACGAGGCGCGCATCGCCGAGAACCTCAATCCGCTCGACGGACTGGATGAGCCGCTGCGGCCGTTGAACATGGTCGAGGAAGGGACGGCCGAGGATCTGGAGGGCGATGGCAAGCAAGATGAACCGCCGACGCAGGAAGTGGCAGAGCCGATAGACGAATGGCTGATGGAACTGACACGATGAACCACCACTTGCTGATCGCCGAGTTTCTGGCGACCCCCTGGGCCTTGATGCCCGAACGGCTGAATGCGGTCGCGGCAGTGCTTGCGCGCTGGTCGCAGGACATCCCGGCTGGCGAGGACGTGCTCACGGGTATCGCGGTAGATCGCAGCATGCGCGAAGCGCGCCGGCAGGCGGCCACCGCAGTTTCCAGCGGCGGGATCGCAGTGCTGCCCTTGTACGGCGTGGTCACCCAGCGCGGCAACATGGTCGACGATGTCTCCGGGCCGGGGAGTGTCAGCACGCAGCAGTTTGCCTCTGCTCTGCGCCAGGCGCTGGCGGACGACTCGGTCAGCCAGATCCTGATCGATATCGACAGTCCGGGCGGCAGTGTCTATGGCGTGTCCGAACTCGCCGACGAGATCGCCAGTGCCCGGGCGCAGAAGCCCGTCGTGGCGATTGCCAACAGCCTGGCGGCGAGTGCTGCGTACTGGATCGGATGCTCGGCGTCGGAGTTCTACGTCACGCCGGGCGGCGAGGTCGGCTCGATCGGCGTCTGGCAGGCGCACTTCGATTACTCGCAGGCGTTTGTCACCAAGGGCATCCAGCCGACGCTGATCTCGGCCGGCAAATACAAGGTCGAGGGCAATCCGTATGTGCCGCTCGACGAGGAGGCTCAGGGTTTCATGCAGTCGCGTGTGGATGACTACTACGCAACTTTCACCAAAGCGGTGGCGCGCGGGCGGGGCGTGCCGATCGCGCAGGTGTGCGAGGGAATGGGTCAGGGTCGTGTGCTCGGCGGCGACGCCGCGCAGGCGCAAGGCATGATCGATGGCGTGGCCACCTTCGACCATGTTGTCAGGAAGATGCGCCGGGATGCCAAGTCCGTCGCCAGACCACGGGCAAGCCGCCTCGCCTATGCGCAACGGGTAATCGAGATCCTGTGATAATGGAAAGCTCTGGTTGATGTGGCGTGGTGCGGTCGAGCGTATGACCGTATTTTTTTGCGGAACTGCTGTTTCAGTTCGGACAGGCGCCGGTTGTGGAAGCCATTCAGAAATATCCACGGAATCTGCCGCACATGTTGGCCATCGGCATCCGCCTGGCGTTGGATCAACGAGCATCTGTCAGGAGGTATCGGAGCACTCGTATCCACAAAAGAAAAACCCCGGCGAAGCGGGGTTTGGTCTGCAGAGTGGTTGTTGCGACTATGCCCTCTTGCGGCGGTTGAATCCGAGTCCGGCTAGCCCAAGACTAAGCAGGGCAAGACTGGCGGGCTCAGGAACCTGTGTGAGGAAGCCGCGTATTTCACCCCCTGAGCGGAAAGTTGTATGTATGTTGACATACGCCTCACCAAGGGACATCCCAGCGAATAACGCCGCTTCTGCTCCCGCCGTCGTCCCGCCATGAGCCGTGATGAAAGCCGGGTTGTACGAAGAAGCCAGGGTCATGTCGAGAAGCACGTCATAGACTCCGGACGTAACTCCCAGTGGAAAACCAAAGAAGTTTGGAACAGTTGTGGCCACGCCGACCGTCCCGGGATCTGCCGTACAGCAATGGATGTGGGCAGCAGTCGTCGTCCCGAGCAAGCCGGAAAACGTGACGTGCACCGCCATGGTCTTGGCCACATCGTCCGTAATGACCGACGCAAATCCAGTTGCGGGCGACGCATTTGGGGGGGCCTCACTCGCGCCATCCAGGTCGGTCTGGTAGGTGATGATCGTCGCGTGCGCCAGCGGAGCACTGGCAAGCATCGCCCCCGCCATCATGAAAACACATAGTGGATGTTTCATACAATGCCTCCTGTTGTTCGTTGGCAGCAGCCTGCGTAAGGAATGCAGCAGCTAAGGACAATCGCCAGATAACCGACCGTAGCCAGTGGAGAGCACGAATCGTGCCGGAAAATGAATATGGAATGAAGTCAATCTGTTGGCAGGATTTTTGGATACCCATATTTGGGGTGCTGTAAAAATTACCGACAGGATTTCGCACTGGAAGTCCTTCCGGAAGGTGTTGCTACGCCGCTCGTTTCATGCGCGGCGCCCACGACAATGGCCCTGGCCACTATTGACACATTTCCCGACGACGCTCCACTGACCCTCTGCCCCCCGCTATAAACCGACCCGCCGCTCGTCCCCCACCCCAACCGCCTCCCGGCGGTTTTTTTACGCCCCTCGAACCCGCCTCGTGCGGGTTTTTGCTTTTGGAGATCCACATGAGCAAGCAACTGCGCGAGCTTCAGGCTCGCAAGACCAACCTGGTCAAGGAGGCCCGCGGCCTGACCAACCACGCCGCTTCCGAGAACCGCGATCTGACCGACGACGAAGTCACCGCCTTCGACGCCCTGCGTACCCGCATCGATGCTGCCTCCGCGGCCATCGATCGCGAAGCTGCCCTGATCGCCGACGAAGCACGCATCGGTGTCGACCACGTCATCGGCCCGATCGTCACCGACAACCGCGAAGCGGACCCCCGGCGCGGCTTCGGCTCCGTCGGCGAATTCATGCAGGCGGTGTACCAGGCCGACAAACCCGGCCAGTCGATCGACGCCCGCCTGCTGCTGGGCGGCATTGGCGCCGCCGCCCCGAGCAACTACGGTAACGAGGCCGTCGGCCAGGACGGCGGGTTTCTCGTGCCACCGCAGTTCTCGCAGGAGATCTTCAAGCTCTCCCTCGGCGAGGACTCGCTCCTGCCCCTCACCGACAACGTCGAGATCAGTGGCAACAGCATGGCGTTTCCGAAGGACGAGACGACGCCCTGAGGCACCAACGGCATCCGCGCCTACTGGCAGGGGGAAGCATCCTCGGGCGTCCCCACCAAGCCGGTGCTAGGGCTGGCGACCCTGCGCCTCAAGAAACTGATGGCGCTGGTCCCGACCACCGACGAACTGCTCGACGACGCCAACGCCCTGACCAGCTACCTGCCGCAGAAGGTGGCGGTGTCGATTCGCTGGAAAGCCAACGAGTCGATCCTCTTCGGCGCCGGCAACGGCATCCCGCTCGGCTGCATGAACGGCGGCGCCATCGTCACGGTGGTCAAGGAATCCGGCCAGCCAACGCAGACCCTGGTGCCGCAGAACCTCGCCAAGATGATCGCCCGCCTGCCGCCGGGCTCGTTTACCAACGCTGTGTGGATCGTCAATAACGACGTCCTGCCCGCACTGTTCACGCTCAGCCTGGGCAACTACCCGATCTATTTGCCGATCGGCCAGTCCGCCGGCGGCATCCAGGGCTCGCCCT
This sequence comes from Candidatus Accumulibacter regalis, assembly GCA_000585075.1. Lineage (GTDB taxonomy): Bacteria > Pseudomonadota > Gammaproteobacteria > Burkholderiales > Rhodocyclaceae > Accumulibacter > Accumulibacter regalis. Next base: position 93,959 of record JEMY01000034.1, read on the forward strand.
ACGGCACGCTGCTCGGTCGCCCGGTGTTCGTCTCGCAGCATGCCAACACCTTCTCGTCGCAGGGCGACGTGCTGCTGGTCGATCTGTCGTACTACCAGACGATCACCAAGGCCGGCGGCATGCAGACCGCGACCTCGATGCATCTGTACTTCGACGCGGATCTCACCGCGTTTCGCACCACTTTCCGCATGGACGGCCAGTCGAAGATCCAGAACCCGATCGCCCCGGCCAAGGGAGCCAACGCGCTCTCGCCCTACATCCAGCTCGGCGCGCGCTGAGCCCCTGGTGGGGCTGCGATGCCTCGCTTCGCTTTCCGCTTTCTGATCCCCACAGGAGATGTCCATGTTTCCCAATGCCAAGGGCGGTGTCGGTGACGGGCTGCTGGGCGGCGCTTTCAAGTGGCTTGGCGGCCTGCTGCCGAATGCCGATGGCGGCGTCTACCGCTCGCCGGATCTCTCGCGCTTCTCCGGGCAGATCGTCTCCAGCCCGCGTCTCTTTGCCTTTGCGGCTGGGGCGGGCGTGATGGGCGAGGCCGGGCCGGAGGCGATCCTGCCGCTGGCGCGCGGATCCGACGGCAAGCTCGGCGTGCGCGGCGGTAGCGCCAACAACGTCACCGTCAATATCTACGGGATCAACAACGCGAGCGAAGTGCGTCGCGCCGGTGGCCAGGTCGGGCGTGAAGTGCTTGGCGCCATCGCCCGCGCGCAGCGCTTTGCGTAGAGAACGTCATGGCTGAATTTCTTGACGAGCGCCTACCGGTCGATGTGCGCATGGGGGCCTCCTACGCCGACGATTACGCGGTGGAGATTACCACCACCGCGGGTGGCGCCGAGTATCGGCGGCTGATCCACGGCTTTCCGGCGCGGCGCTTCACGATCAACTACACCTTGCTCCGGGACGACCTGGCCGCCCGGGTGCTGGCGCTCTATCACCGCGCTTATGGGAAGTTCGCCGGTTTCCGCGTGCGCTGCGCCGACGATTTCTCGACCAACGCCCACATCGGCACGCCGACGTCCACCGACTGGGTGCTGCCGAAGATCTGCAGCGGCGTGTATCAGCTGATCAAGGGCTACGGTAACGGCGCGGCCCCGCTCGCCATCGGCCTGCCGTTCCGCAAGCTGACCAAGCCGGTTTCCGGCACGGTGGTCGTTTCCAGGAACGACGTGACGCTGAGTTCCGGCGTGTCGGTCGATTACGCCACTGGCCGGGTGACGGTCACCCCGGCGCCCACCACCGAGGTAATCAAGGGCGGCTGTGAGTTCGACCTGCCGTGTCGCTTCAATTCCTCGATCGAGATTACCGCCTTGAGCAAGTCCATGCGCGATTGCGGTGCGATCGACATCATCGAGTTGCTGCAGCCATGAAATCCGTCGTTGCTGATTACCGCTACCGCACCCAGTGCCTGCGCATCGTTCCGGTCACGGGTAGCCCGATCTATCTGACCGACCATCCTCGCGATCTGGTGATGAGCGGGCACACTTACCTGTCGACGGCCGGCTACCAGTTCACCGGCCAGTCGGCGACCGCCGGCTTCTCGCCGGCGTCGGTCGACATCGAGGGCATTGCCGGAGCCTCCGGGCTGTCGCGCGCGGCCGTCGGCAGCGGCCTGTTCGACGGCGCGCGCTGCTACGTCTTCGCAACCTCCTGGGCAGCGCCGGTCGAGGACCAGGAACCCGTCGTCGCTGGCATCTTCGGCAAGGCGACCCTGCTCGATCACCGCTTCCAGATCGGCGGCGTGTCGTTGATCGACGCGCTCAATCAGAGCGTCGGGCAGACCTATGGCGCGCAGTGCCCGAAGCTGTTCTGTGGGACCGAATACGCCGGCTGTGGCGTATCGCTGGCAGCCAACACCGTAACCGGTACCTTGACCAGCGTGACCAGTGCGTCGGTGTTCACTTCGGCTGCGCGAACGGAAGCAGACGACACCTTCGGCGCGGGCACGATCCAATTCACCAGTGAGCCGAATGCCGGGCTGAAGGGGCTGGAGATCAAGAGTTTCGCGGGTGGGGTGATCACCACCTTCGAGCCGTTCTACTACCTGCCGGTGGCCGGCAACGCCTACAGCATGGTGCGCGGCTGCCGCAAGCGCCTGGCCGATTGCCAGGTCCGCTGGAACGGCTCCGGCATTGTCTCGAACGTGGCGAACTTCGGCGGCTTTCCGTGGATTCCCACCGGCAGCACCTATGCACAGGTCGGACAGGGCGGCTGATGACGGCCGACGACATTCTCGCTGCCGCGCGGCAGTGCCTCGGCACGCCGTTTCGCCACCAGGGGCGGCTGCTCGGTTCTGGTCTGGACTGTGCCGGAGTGGCGATCCACGTCGCACGCCAGATCGGCGTCGGGCATCTCGACGTTTCCGGTTACGGGCGCACGCCGGCCAGCGGCCAGTTGGAGCACTCGCTCGATAGCCAGCCATGTCTGGAGCGCGTCGCAATGGTCGACGACCGGCTTCCCGGTGATCTGCTCTTGATGCGCTTTGCGGGCGACCCGCAGCATCTCGCGATTACCGCCGGCGACACCCTCATCCACGCCTACGAATCGGTAGGCCAGTGCTGCGAGCACCGGCTGTCGAGACTGTGGGCGGCGCGCATCGTGCAGGTCTATCGCTTCCGGGGGATCGAATGAGCAGCGGCGGGCAGGTGGTTGGCGGACTCGTCGGGGCGGTGGCCGGCTTCTTCCTCGCCGGCGGCAGCCCAAGCGGCGCGCTGTACGGTGCGCAAATCGGAATGACGCTCGGCGGCTACCTCGATCCGCCCAAAGGGCCGACCGTCAATGGCCCGCGGCTCAACGACCTGTCAGTCCAGACCAGCACCTACGGTGCGGTCATCCCGCGCGTCTACGGCACGGTGACGGTCAACGGCAACGTTTTCTGGCTGGAGAACAACCGGCTGAAGGAAACGGTCACCCGCAAGAAGTCCGGTGGCAAGGGCGGCGGAGGCAAGACGACCACGCGCACCTACACCTACTCGGCGACCTTTGCTGTCGGCCTGTGCCAGGGGCCGATCGTCGGCGTGCGCCGCATCTGGGTCGGACCGGATCTGATCTACGACGCGGGATCTTCGGACCCCGATACGCTCGCGGCGAGCAACGCGGCGGCCAGCGGTTTCCAGGTCTACCTCGGCACCGACAACCAGGCGGCGGATGCGCGCATGCAGGCGACGCTCGGTGTGGCCAATACGCCGGCCTGGCGCGGGCTCGCCTACCTCGTGTTCTACGACCTGGCTTTGGAGCGCTACGCCAACAGTCTGGCCGGTGCGCAGGTCAAGGTCGAGTTGGTCGAGCAAGGCGTGGTCGGCGGGCCTGCCGACGTGAGCTTCTTTTCTCTGCCGAGTTTGACGTCGCACTCGGGGCCCTTGTGGGATGGGGTTGATTGGTACGGCGTGATCTTGCTCAACACCTCAACCGCGAGGATGGTGACATCGCCGGACATGGTGTCGTGGACTCAAATCGCCACCATGCCCGCGCGGTCATGGTCCCGGATTCTCTATCACCAGGGGGTGTACATCGCCAGCGCGCCGACGACACCTTCGTTCTCTGGCGCAGGCGTCGCCACCTCAAGCGACAAGGTGAACTGGGTGGTTCGCTGGAGTGGGTCATTCGGCCGCTGGACTTTGAAATGGATCGTTCCTGGCAACGGCGGCGTTTTATTCATTGAGGGTCAACAAGGAACGGATGGCAACAGCGCTGCTGGAACACGTTCAGTCCTTCTGGATGTCAATTTCGCGCTCGTGAACTACGGCTGGATTGTTCCGAACTTCGATTGTGCCAATTCGCAACCGTGCCATAACGGCGCGGTATTCATCGTCGGAGGGAATGTGGGGGCCGTGCCGCGGCTCTTCATATCCACCACAGGCGTGGGTACTTGGTCGGAACAAGCCGTCCCGGCTGGCGTTTCCCACATCTACGGGATCTGTGCCTTCGGATCATCGTCGTTGCTGATGGCGGCATTTGAGCAGAGCACCAATACGGGCAAAGTGGCCGTATCGACCGACTCGGGTGTCAGCTGGAGTGCATGGGTCAATCTGCCGCCTTGTCTCGGGGTGGGCGGATGGCGAAATCCGAACTGGAACGGCGCTGAATTCTTCCTCTGCGAACACGGCACCTCGCAATGGGCGACGAGCCCGGACGGCGTGAACTGGGAGGCGCACACGACAACCGTCGGCCTGCCGACCCACCGGCCGGACTCGTTCCAGAAAGGCTGGAACGGGTCGGCCTGGGGCTCCTTCAGCCACGAAGTCGGTGGGGCATTTCTGTTCACCTCGGCGACCAGCGGCATCACGCCGACCGATACGTCGTTGGGCGCCATCGTTTCCGCCGAGTGTCTGAAATCGGCCCTGCTGAGCAGCAGCGACATCGATGTTGCGTCGCTGACTCAATCGGTGCGCGGTTACCGCGTGGGCAGCATCGGCGCGATCCGGGCGGCGCTTGAACCGCTGCAGGCGGCCTGGCCGTTCGACGTGGTTCAGCACGGGTATGTGATCCGCTTTGTTGCCCGCGGAGGGGCGCCGGTCGTCACGATTCCCGCGGCGGACCTGGACGCGCGGGGCGCAGGCGACGAGCCGGGGGTGCAGATCACGACCAGTCGGGAGATGGATTCGCAGCTTCCGCGCCGGGTCACGGTGCAGCATCTGGATTACGACCGGGAGTACAACGCCGGCACGCAGTACGCAGAACGTCTCAATACGGCGGCGATCAACGCCCTGGTGGTGGATCTGCCGATCGTGCTGACGGCGACCGAGGCGGCCGGCAAGGCGGAAGTGCTGCTCTACCTGTACTGGCTGGAACGTTACGACGTTTCCGTCACCCTGCCACCGACGTACAACCCACTCGAACCGGGCGACGTGGTGACGCTGGTCACGCCCGAGGGTGACGTCAGCCTGCGCCTGACGGCGATCCATTACACCAGCGACGCGCGGATTGAGTGCCAGGCGAAATACGCCCGCGCGGCGATCTACACGCCGACTGCGGTCGGGGCCTCGCCGGCGGTCATCGGGACGACGACGGTCACGCCGATTGGCGCCTCGGTGTATGTGCTGATGGACGTGCCGATGATCAGCGCGGCACAGTCCGGCCCGTCGTTCCTGGTGGCGATGACCGGCACACTGGCGGGGTGGCGAGGCGGCGTGCTGATGCAGTCGACCGATGCCGGCAGCACCTGGACGACTCTGCAGGACTTCGGGCCACCGGGCTCGGCGCTGGGGATCTGCACGAATAGCATCGGCGAGGTCGAGCCGCGGATGATCGACAACGCCAGCCTGCTTAATGTGACCTTGACGCAAGGCGCGCTCGACAGCGTGACACAACTCGCCCTGCTCGGCGGCGCGAACCACTTCGCGTACGGGGCGGACGGGCGCTGGGAGATCATCGCGGCGCAGACTTGTACGCTGGTGAGCGGCACGAGCTATGTGCTGCAGAACCTGCTGCGCGGGCGGTTCGGCAGCGAATGGGCGATGGGGCTGCACGCGGTCGGTGATGCGCTGGTGCTGCTCGACACCGCCGATGTCGCAGCGATCGCGACGAGCTCCGGGGCGATCGGCCTGTCGTACCTGTATCGCGGCGTGACCGTCGATCGGGACATCAGCACCGACGCCAACCGGGCCTTTGCGTACCAGGGGATCAATCTCAAGCCGCTGTCGCCGATCGCGCTGACCGGAAACCGGGACCATTCGAGCAATGATTGGTCGTTGTCCTGGATTCGGCGCACGCGCGACGGCGGCGAGTGGCGGGACCACGTCGATGCGTCGCTCGCCGAGGCATCCGAGTCGTATGCCATCGACGTTTACGCCGACGGCAGCTATGCGACGGTCAAGCGGACGATCACGGCGAGCGCTCCGTCCTGCGTCTACACCAGCATCGACCAGGTCAGCGACTTCGGCGCCAACCAGGCGACGCTGTATCTCAAGCTCACTCAGATCTCGGCCACCGTTGGTCGGGGATATCCGCTCACCACGTCCATCACGAGGTAGACCATGGCCAGCAGCACCACCCATCTGGATCTCATCGCGCAATCGCAGTCCTCCAAGGAAGTGACGGCCAACGCGCTGTTCGATGCCGGCAGCCCGGCGACTCTGTTCGGGCGGCGCGCCAGCTTGTGCTCCGGCCTCAACTGGTTCTACTACGGCGGCGTCATGATGGTCGATGGCGTGCTGACCGCGATTGCCAACAACACGGCGGCGCTGGTACTTTCGCCGAGCACGACGAATTACATCGAGGCGACGCGCGCGGGCGTGGTGTCGAGGAATACCGTGGGCTTCACCGGCGGATCGATTCCGCTCTACACCGCCGTCACCGGCACCGCCACGGTCACGAGCGACACCGATCAGCGCGCGTGGGTCGCGCCGGCGTACCTGCCCGGCAGGGCGAGTGTCGCGGTGACAGCGGCTGACGTAACGCTGACGGCAGCGGACGCGCGATGTCGCTACCTGACCACTACCGGCGTGCTCACGGGCAACCGCAGCGTGATCGTTCCGGATAGCTGGGAGGGCATCGTCTACTGCAGCAACAGCGGTGCGTTTGCGATGACGTTCAAGACAGCAGCGGGAAGCGGCGTGGTGGTGGCGCAGGGAAAACGTGCGCTGCTGCTGGCCGATGGGACCAATGTCGTTCGCGTGACGCCGGATACATAATTTTCGTCGCGCCGGTCGATACCGGCCATGCACGATGCACCACCTTGAATACACCCCGTTTCATCACCCGACCGCCGAAGGCTAACGCCTTTGGCGGTCTTCTTTGCATTGGAGAAACATCGTGCCGGAACCAACCAGTAGTGGCGTCGCCGGGGCTGCGGCATTCAAGGCCGCCGGAGGTGCGGCGGCAGGCGGAGCACTGCTGTCGGCCATCGTCGTGATGCTGATGACGCCGCCGCGCTCGACGCGCGAGTGGGCGGTGGGATTGATCAGCACCGTCGTCACCGGAATCGGCGGCGGTGCGATCGCCGTCCAGTATTTCCGGTTGCAGGAGTGGGTGGATTCGGTGACCGGCCTCGTAGCGCTCGGCGGCTTGATCTTCGGCTGCGGCCTACCAGGGTGGGCGATCGTGCGCTGAGTCTTCAACTTCATCGAGAAGAACCGCGATGCCGGAATCGATGAGGTGGCCAAGGAAGTGAAGGAGGCAAGGGAGTAAATCTATATTGCGGCGAGTAGCCATTGAGCGAGTCTGGTGGTCCATACCTTGCGACTGCACCGAAGTGACGTTGGCGTTACGTACGACTCGAGACCGTTCGGCTGAAATTGGCGACTTTGGTGCTAAGCTCCACTTCATGCCAATCGACTCAAGCCGCCGAGCCGCCGTTCATCTCCCTCTACGCACGGTGGCGTTAGCAAAGACGTCGCGAGGCCGCTCCCTATCCCGTTTGCTCGTCACACCAGACCTAACCGTCGCACAGCCGAGATCGCGAAATGGCAAAATTTCTGAACACCAGTGCTACCAACTACTTCCTCGAAGAACTCATCAAGGGCGCCAAAGACCGGCTCATCCTGATCAGCCCGTTTCTGAAACTCAATGATCGCATCAAGGAACTCCTCGCAGACAAGAACCGCTTAAAAATTGACGTACGTATTGTCTATGGCAAGAGTGAACTCCAGCCTGAGGAAATCAACTGGCTGAAGGGTCTGACCTACATTCGCACGAGTTTCTGCAAGAACCTCCATGCCAAGTGCTACTTGAACGAGGAGCTTTGCATCATCGCCAGCCTCAATCTCTACGAGTTCAGCCAAGTCAACAACAACGAAATGGGCGTGCTGATTCGCCGCACCGACGACGCCGAGCTCTACAAAGACGCCTACGAGGAAGCGCAACGCATCATTCGTATCAGCGAAGAGGTTCGCATTTCTCTGGAACGAGTATCGAGTGAGACCGAAAGCAAGACCGAGATGGAGGACACGTCAGCCGAAAAACTGACCACTTCGAAGCTTGCCAAACGATTGGGAATGAAAACCAACGAGCTTACGGAAAAGTTCGTGCAATCCGGCTTGTTGGAGTCGCGGGAAGGAAAGCATTACCTCACTGACAAGGGCAAAGAAGTCGGCGGTGAGTTCCGAATGAGTCCCAAGTTCGGTCCGTTCTTCCTCTGGCCGGATACTCTCCAACCGTGACAGCCAACAGGAACTGCAAAAAGGCTTTCCGGGCAACGAGGTAGCGGCGGTGGTTGAGGGAGAAGGCAAACTACGCGGCTAATGCGATCACCTTGATGAGGAATGCATATCCAAGAGGCTCGCCTCGAGCTTGAGCGACGCTCCGAACTTTGGATCCTTAGCGCGGAGTTGGTGGGTTACAAGAGGCGACGCAAAAACGACAATGCAATATTTTCCGAGCACCTTTCAGTCGAGCAGATCGCCGCGCATCTCGGGGTCGCGGGACTCGATTTATCGATGGATCGACAGTAAAGGCCTTCCGGCGCACAGGCTTGGGCGGCTGTGGAAGTTCAAGATTTCCGAAGGGGATGGCTGGGTACGTGCCACTTGTGCCGACGACAGAAAAGATCAGCCCGGAGGCGGCAGGCCATGAACAATAGATTGGGGGATATCTCTTGAGTCAGGAAGGGCAACTCCTCGACCAGAAGTCCTTGCGAGCAGTGACCGGCAAGACGGCAGACTGGAACGAAATCGCCAAGGATTGCATTGCCTTTGCCAATGCAACGGGCGGTCGGCTACTGCTGGGCATCGAGGACGGGCAGGATGCGCCGCCAGCCGGTCAACAGATCCCCGCCGACCTGCCCGACACCGTGCGGCGCAAGCTGGCCGAGCGCACCGTCAACCTTGCAGTGCTGGCCGATGTCGTCACCGCCCCCAATGGCGGCCAGTACATCGAGTTGCGCGTTCCCCGGGCCATGGCCGTGGCCTCCACCACTGACGGCAGGTATTTCCTGCGCGTGGCCGATCAGAGCAAGCCCGTCACAGGCGACGACGTGATGCGACTGGCCAGCGAGCGTTCCGCGCTACCGTGGGATACGCAGACCACCCTGCATTTTCCGCGCGTCGAGGCGGATGCCGCCAAGCGCGACAAGCTGCTGCAGGCTTTGCGCGCCTCTGAACGTGTCAAAGCCTCTGTCAAGGAAAAGACCGACGACGAGCTGCTCGACCACTATCAGCTCGCGCGGGGGCACGACCTCACCAACTTGGGCGTGCTGTGCCTTGGCCGCCAGCATCACCGCGCCCAACTGACCACGGCACCGGTCATCCAGTTCATCAAGTACGACGAGCGCGGCCAGAAGGTCAACAAGCTGGTGTGGGACGACCACACGCAGAGCCCGATGGAGCTGATCGAGGCAGTCTGGCTGGAGGTGCCGGATTTCCGCGAGCGGTACGAACTACCCGATGGCCTGTACCGCCAAAACGTGCCCGCCTTCGACGAAATCGTGGTGCGTGAGCTCCTGGTCAACGCACTGGTGCACCGCCCCTACACCCAGCGCGGCGACATCTTCCTGAATCTGCACCCGGACCGACTGGAGGTGGTCAACCCCGGCCCGCTGCCACTGGGTGTCACGCCGCAGAACGTGCTGCACACCACCGTGCGCCGAAACGAGCACCTGGCCCGTCTGTTCCACGACCTGAAGCTGATGGAACGTGAAGGCAGTGGCTTCGACAAGATCTTCGAGGTGCTGCTGTCGCAAGGCCGCCCCGCACCGGAGCTGATCGAAACGCACGATCGCGTGCAGGTCACCGTACGCCGCCGCATCCTGAAGCCCGAGGTCATCGACTTCATCGCCAAGGCAGATCAGACCTACCAGCTCGCCCAGCGCGAGCGTATCGCTCTGGGCCTGCTGGCCCAGCACGACGCACTGACCGCCCGCGAGCTGGCAACCACCCTCGAACTGCCATCGGTCGAAGCACTCCAGCCCTGGCTCAAGCGCCTGCTGGACTGGCATCTGGTGCAGAGCGCCGGCCGCACCCAGGCCACGCGCTATTTTGTTGATTCAGGCCTGCTGCGCAGCCTCAAGTTCACCGGCGAGACCACTCTCAAGCGCATCGAGCCGCATCGTTTGGCGGCGCTGGTGCTTGAAGACCTGCAGCGTTACCCCGAATCCGCAATCAGCGACATCCATAGACGCGTTGGCGGGGAGATCCACCCCAAGCAAGTCAAACGCGCGCTGGAAGACTTGATCGGGCGGGGGGCGGTGCGCTTCGAAGGCAACTACCGCTGGCGGCGGTACTGGGCGGTGTCATGAACCGGCTATCGGACAACTTGCGCCATATCGGCGATAGCTGGGCGATAGCCGGTGGGCGATACGCCGGCGCTGGCTCCATCAATCAAAGAGTTGTATTGCCCTTGCACCGTGCGTCGTGGGCGATAGACCCGTACGGGGTGCAGGAGGAACACTCATGACGCCGGAAACCAAGGCACGCCAGCAGATTGACCAGAAGCTGGGGCAAGCCGGCTGGTTCATCCAGGACATGAAGCAGCTCAATTTGGCGGCAGGCCTGGGCGTGGCCGTGCGCGAATACCCCACCGACAGTGGCCCGGCCGACTACGTGCTGTTCGTCAACCGCCGTGCGGTGGGCGTGATCGAAGCCAAGAAGGACAGCGCGGGCGAAAACCTGACCGTGGCGGAAGCTCAGACCGAGCGCTACGCCACCGCCAATCTCAAATGGCGCAAGGACAACACGCCCCTGCGCTTCCTGTTCGAGGCCACTGGCCAGATCATCCGCTTCACCGACAACGCCGACCCCGCGCCTCGTTCGCGCGAAATCTTCCACTTCTTTAAGCCAGAAACCCTGGACGCCTGGCTGGCGCAGCCTGACACCCTGCGCCGGCGCTTGGCCGAGCAAATGCCCGTGCTGCCTGAAAGGAACCTGCGCGACTGCCAGATCAGCGCCGTCACCGGGCTGGAGAGGTCTCTTGCGCTGGACAAACCCCACGCCCTCGTGCACATGGCCACCGGCGCTGGCAAGACCTTCACCGCCATCACCTCGGTCTATCGCCTGCTCAAGTTCGGCGGCGCCAAGCGCATCCTGTTTCTGGTCGATACCCGCAACCTCGGCAAACAGGCGCATCAGGAATTCATGGCCTACACACCGCCGGATGATGGCCGCAAGTTCACCGAGCTCTACAACGTGCAGCGGTTGGCCTCACCCAACATCGACCCGCACTCGCAGGTGTGCATCAGCACCATCCAGCGCATGTACTCCATCCTGAGCGGCGAGCCGATTGACGAATCGGCCGAAGACGTGTCGCTCAGCGAAGTGCAGCAAACCGCCAAACAGGAAAAGTTCGTCCGCTACAACCCGGCCGTGCCGGTGGAAACCTTCGACTTCATCATCATCGACGAGTGCCACCGCAGCATCTACAACCTGTGGAAGCAGGTGCTCGACTACTTCGATGCCAGCCTGATCGGCCTCACCGCCACGCCCGACAAGCGCACCTTCGGCTTCTTCAACGAGAACATCGTCGCCGAATACACCTACGAGCAGTCGGTGGCCGATGGCGTCAACGTCGGCTACGACGTGTATGAGATCGAAACCGAAATCACCCAGAAAGGCGCCGAGCTCAAGGCCAAGGAATGGGTGGACCACCGTGACCGCCAAACCCGCAAGAAGCGCTGGGGTGAAACCGAAGAAGACACGGCTTACACCGGGAAGGAGCTGGACCGCTCGGTGGTCAACGTGAGCCAGATCCGCAAAGTGATCCAGGCCATGAAAACCGCCGTGGAAACGCAGATCTTCCCGACGCGCAAAGAGACGCCCAAGACCCTGATCTTTGCCAAGACCGACAGCCACGCCGACGACATCATCAACATCCTGCGCGAGGTCTACGGTCAAGGGAATGCCTTCTGCAAGAAGGTCACTTACCGCGCCGAAGAAGACGCCGAAAGCATCCTCAGCAGCTTTCGCAACGACTACAACCCGCGCATTGCCGTCACCGTGGACATGATCGCCACCGGCACCGACGTCAAGCCACTGGAAGTGCTGCTCTTCATGCGAGACGTGCGCAGCAGGGGCTACTACGAGCAAATGAAGGGCCGAGGCGTGCGCAGCCTGGATGGCGACAGCCTCAAGCGCGTCAGCAACAGCGCAGAAGGCGCCAAGACGCGCTTCGTGCTGATCGACGCCGTGGGCGTGGAGAAATCCCTCAAGACTGAAAGCCGCCCGTTGGAGAAGAAGCCCGGCGTGGCGCTGAAAGACCTGTTGCAAGGCGTGGCGATGGGCAGCCGCGACGACGACACCGTGCTCTCGCTCGCCAATCGCCTGCTGCGTCTGGCCAAACAACTGGACGACAAGGCGCAGGTGCGCATCGAAAAGGCCAGCGGTGGTATTCCCATGGCTGAACTGGGCAAGGGTCTGATTGCCGCGCTGAACCCCGACGCCATCGTGCAAGCCGCGCTGGCCACCGCCAGGGCCAAGGGCATCACCCGCAGTGAAGACACCCTCCTGCCGGAAGAGATTGAAGCCGCCCGCGCCGAACGCGTGGCCGCCGCCTGCGCGCCCTTCGACCAGCCCGCGTTGCGTGACGAGATCGAAAGCGCCCGCCGCGAGCGCGAGCAACTCATCGACCACATCAACCTGGATCAGGTGACCTTCTCCGGATTTTCCGAACAGGCCGAAGCGCAGGCGAAAGCGGTAATTCAAAGCTTTGCCGACTATTTGAAGCAGCACAAGGACGAAATCGCCGCACTGGACTTTTTCTACCAGCAGCCCTACCAGCGCCGAACACTCACCTTCGACATGATCGAAGACCTGCACGAGCGCCTGAGCAAGCCGCCACTGATGCTCACCACCGAACGCCTATGGAATGCCTACGCCCGCGTGCGGGCCACCCAAGTGAAAGGCAGCGACAGCAAACGCCAGCTCACCGATCTGGTGTCACTAGTGCGCTTCGCCCTGGGGTTGGACGGTGAGCTCAAACCCTTCGCCGACGAAGTGGACAAGCGCTTCCAAGCCTGGATCTTCCGCCACAACGCCCAGCGCGGCACTGCCTTCGCGCCGGAGCAGACTGAGTGGCTGCGCCTGATGAAAGAGCACATCGCCAGCAGTTGCAGTATCAGCCGCGACGACTTTGATTACGCCGAATTGGCCGACAAGGGCGGGTTGCAGAAGGCTTGGGGGCTGTTTGGCAAGGAGCTGGATGGGCTCATGAAGGAGATGAGTGAGGAGTTGGTGGCGTGAGTGATTTGCCGAATGGATGGATTCCAGCAACCCTTGAAGATATTGCAACTTGGTCGTCTGGTGGTACTCCGTCAAGATCGAATCCTGCGTATTACTCAGGGACGGTTCCGTGGTTCAAAACCGGCGAGCTTGGGCCTCGTATCCTCTACCGCTCAGAAGAACACATCTCCGATGAAGCCGTCTCTGAGTCAAGCGCAAAGGTCTTTCCGAAGGGCTCCGTTGCGATTGCGATGTATGGCGCAACAATAGGCAAGACTTCCATTTTCGGAATCGATGCTGCAACCAATCAAGCTTGTGCTGTAGGTGTTCCCGAGGCAACCAGTGCGGAATTTCTCTATTACTTTCTGGTGTCGCAGGAAAAAGGGTTCGTGGATGCTGGAAAAGGTGGCGCCCAGCCCAACATTTCCCAAGGGATCGTAAAGGCATGGCCTATTTCTTTGCCACCTCGTGCAGAACAAACCCGCATCGTCGCCAAACTCGAAGAACTGCTCTCCGACCTCGATGCCGGCGTGGCCGAACTCGAGCTCGCACAGAAGAAGCTGGCGAAATACCGCCAATCGCTGATGAAAGCTGCCGTGGAAGGCGCGCTCACCGCCGAATGGCGAACACATCACAAGCCAGCAGAAACCGGTGCGCAACTGCTGGAGCGCATCCTCACCGAACGCCGCACCCGCTGGGAAGCCAAGCAAATCCTCAAGTTCAAGGAGCAAGGCAAAACCCCGCCCAAAGACTGGCAGAAGAAATACCCCGAGCCGGTGCGACCGGATACCACCGACTTACCAGACTTGCCGGAGCGGTGGGTGTGGGCGAGCATTGAGCAGATCGCATCCGACGAGCGATACAGCCTTTCGATAGGCCCATTTGGCAGCAACCTCAAAGTTCCGGACTACCGCGATTCTGGTGTGCCTCTGGTCTTCGTTCGCAATATTCGGTCAGGTAAATACGGCGGAGGGCACACCAAGTATGTAACCTCAGAGAAAGCCATTGAGTTGAGTGCTCACATTGTTACCGCAGGCGATGTATTGGTCACAAAAATGGGTGAACCACCCGGAGACGCAAACGTTTACCCGGACGACCAACCTCCCGCAATCATCACGGCTGACTGCATCAAAATTCGATGCTGGCCTGACCTGATGAGCCCAGTTTTCTTGAAGTCGGTAGTCAATTCGAACATTGGCAAGCGTCAAATTGAACCAATGACACAGGGTGTAGCGCAGAAAAAAGTCAGCCTTGGTCGATTCAGCAGCCTTGCCGTCCCTGTTCCGCCGGCTGTAGAGCAGGCATTGATTGTTCGGTTGGTCAACGAAGCGGACCGCGATGCTGCAGAGCAAATCACAGCTATCGAGCTTTCCCTCAAACAATCCACCGCCCAACGCAAGAACATCCTGCGTACCGCCTTCGCCGGCCAACTGGTGCCGCAAGACCCGAACGATGAACCCGCCAGCGTGCTGCTCGAACGTATCCGCGCTGAGCGAAACGCATCAGCCTACGCGAAAAACTCGCGCGGGCGCCGCAGACTTCATGAGGTCTGAACCATGAAAATCGAATCCATCCGCCTCAAGAATTTCAAGGCCTTCCGCGATGTGCACTTGAAGGACATCCCGCCCTTTCTCGTCGTCGTGGGCGCCAACGGCACCGGAAAGTCCACCCTGTTCGACGTGTTCGGCTTCCTGCACGACTGCCTGCGAGGCAATGTCCGCCAGGCGTTGGACAAGCGCGGACGATTTTCGGAGGTGCTGAGCCGGGGCTGTGATCCGCAGAAGGACACGATACTGATCGAACTGCAATACCGCATGGAGATCACGAAGGTGGAGCGGTTGGTGACGTATTCGGTGGAAATCAGCGAGGAGAAGGGCTCACCCCTGGTGCTGAAGGAACTACTCCGTTACAAGCGGGGCCGCTACGGCAGCCCCTATCACTTTCTCAGCTTTGCCAAGGGCGAAGGCTACGCCATCACCAACGAGGAGGAATTCAATAAGCCCGACGAGGAACTGGACCGCGAAACGCAGAAAGTGGCGCCGGACACGCTGGCGATCAAGGGGCTGGGGCAGTTCGAGCGATTCAAGGCGGCCAGCGCTTTCCGAAGTCTGATCGAGAACTGGCACGTGTCGGATTTTCACATCAACTCGGCACGCGGCCGAAAGGACGCTGCGGGTGAAACCGAGCACCTGTCGGAATCGGGCGAGAACCTGCCACTGGTGGCGCGTTATCTGCACGAGCAACACCGGGAAACCTTCGCCAACATCTTGACCACCATGGCGCGGCGCGTGCCGGGTGTGTCAGCCGTGGAACCGAGACTGATGGACGACGGCTACCTGACCCTGCGCTTTCAGGATGGCTCCTTCAAGACACCGTTCCTGGACCGCTATGTGTCCGACGGCACGATCAAGATGTTCGCCTACTTGGTGCTGTTGCACGACCCCAAGCCCCATCCCCTGCTATGTGTGGAGGAGCCGGAAAACCAGCTCTATCCGCAACTCATGGCAGAACTGGCCGAGGAATTCCGCAGCTATGCCAATCGAGGCAGTCAGGTATTCGTCACCACGCATTCGCCGGACTTCCTGAATGCACTGCAACTGGAGGAGGTGTGCTGGCTGGTCAAGCAGCAGGGCTACACGGGCATCCATCGCGCCCAGGACAACCTGCAGATTGCGGCCTATGTCGCAGAAGGCGATCAGCTCGGTTACCTGTGGAAGCAGGGCTTCTTCGACGGGGCGGACCCATTATGATGGAATTGGTATTCCTGCTCGAAGAGCCCTCGGCCAAGGCCATGCTGGAGTCCTTGTTGCCGCGCCTTCTGAAGGAAGATATTCAGTACCGTTGCGTCCCGTTCGAGGGCAAGCAAGACCTGGAAAAGCAGCTGACGCGCAAGCTCCGCGGGTATCAGAACGAACAGGCGCGCTTTATTGTGCTACGGGATCAGGACAGCCATCCCGATTGCACGGCAGTCAAGGACAAATTGCGCGACCTGTGCGCACAATCAGGCAGAGCGGATCGTTGCCTGGTTCGAATCGCGTGTCGCGAACTGGAGACGTTCTATTTGGCCGATTTAAAGGCAGTCGAGCAAGCGCTGGCTATCGAGGGCCTCGCCACAAAACAGCTCCGCAGGAAATTCAGGGCACCCGATCGCTTGAGTAGCCCGAGCAAGGAACTGAAGGCACTGACGAACCAGCGCTATGAAAAGATCGTGGGTTCACGCGCCATCGGCCAGTATCTGGACATCGACAACGATCGCTCCAGCAGCTTCCGGACTTTGATTGCCGGCATCCGGCGCATGGAACACGAACTGCTCGAGTCAGAAGCATGAATACTTCCAGTCTCGTGCAGAAAGTCTGGAACTTCTGCCACACCTTGCGCGATGACGGGGTGGGTTATGGCGATTACCTCGAACAGCTCACCTACCTCCTGTTCCTGAAGCTTGCGCACGAATACGCGCGGGAGCCCTACAACCGCGACACCCGCATCCCCAAGGGCTACGACTGGCCCAGCCTCACCAGCAAGGTGGGCGAACCGCTGGAAGCGCATTACCTGGCCACGCTGCACAAACTGGGCCAGGAATCGGGCATGTTGGGCGCCATTTTCTTCAAGGCGCAGAACAAGATCCAGGATCCGGCCAAGCTCTCGCGCCTGGTGCAACTGATCGATGCGGAGAGCTGGATCAGCCTGGGTGCCGACACCAAGGGCGACCTGTACGAAGGCCTGCTGCAGAAGAACGCCGAAGACACCAAGAGCGGCGCGGGCCAGTACTTCACCCCGCGCGCGCTCATCGAAGCGATGGTGGCCTGCGTTCGGCCCGAGCCGATGAAGACCATTGCGGACCCGGCCTGTGGGACGGGCGGCTTCTTCCTGGGCGCCTACAACTGGCTGACTCGCCCCGGCGCCAAGCTGGACAAACGCCAGAAAGAGTTCCTGCGCGACAGGACATTTCACGGCAACGAGATCGTGCCCAACACGCGCCGCATGTGTTTGATGAATCTCTTCCTGCACAGCATCGGTGAACTCGATGGCGAACCCTTGGTAGAGCGCTCCGACGCCTTGATCACCGAGTCCAGGCTCAAGGTGGACTACGTGCTGGCCAATCCGCCCTTCGGCAAGAAGAGCAGCATGACCATCACCAACGAAGAGGGTGAGGAAGACAAGGAGGCGCTTACCTACGAGCGGCAGGATTTCTGGGAAACCACGTCGAACAAGCAGCTCAACTTTCTGCAGCACATCGTCAGCATGTTGAAGGTGGACGGTAAAGCGGCGGTGGTCTTGCCGGATAACGTGCTGTTTGAGGGCGGCGCTGGCGAGAAGATCCGCCGCAAGTTGCTGGAGAACTGCGATGTGCACACCGTGCTGCGGCTGCCTACGGGCATCTTCTACGCGCAAGGCGTGAAGGCGAACGTGGTGTTCTTCGATGCCAAGCCCAAAAACGGCCAGATCCACACCAAGGGGCTCTGGTTCTACGACTTGCGCACCAACAAGCATTTCACGCTGAAGACACGCACTCTCAAGCTGGACGACTTGCAGGATTTCATCACCTGCTACAACCCGGAAAACCGCCACGAGCGCGTCGCCACCGAACGTTTCAAGTTATTCAGCTACGAAGACTTGATGGCCCGTGACAAGGCCAGTCTCGATATCTTCTGGTTGAAAGACGACAGCTTGGACAAGCTCGACGATCTGCCGCCGCCGGATGTCTTGCAGCAGGAGATCATTGAGCACCTGGAGGCCGCATTGGCTTCATTTCGGGATGTCGCCGCCGGATTGCGGGGTAAGTGATGCACGGTGCTAGCGGTCCGTCGTCGGCATCGGGCTGGCAGTGAATGTGCTGAAGGTCCTGGCGTCTATACGGAGCGGTCGGACGGCGTTTCTCAATTATGGCCCGCCGGACGTTTCTGCTCTTGCCCTCGCCAGTACTCACATGCCCCGATAGCGAGTTTGTTTCCAGGAAACCACGCGCCACCAGACAAGAAGACCAACCCGTCATCGGGTTGGTCTTTTTTTTGCTTACTGGCGCGGGTTCGTGGGGAAGCCCGGGGACTTCGGTGATTCGCACGGCGACTGCGATCTGGCTGTTTTCACTCTCTCCTGGCCATTCTTCTGTCCGGCCTCCCACCCGTCGGCGACCAGAAGTCCACGAGCGCCTCCAACGCAACCATCGCCAATTGGCTGCCTTCGGCGGTTCGGGAACCCCCGTGATCGCCGCCGAGAAGTCTGGCCGGTACGCGCGAGTGATGGAACTCGGCCCGACGTACGTGGACACGATCGTCCGCCGCTGGCAGGACTATGCCGGCCCGAAAGCCAACCGCGAGTCTGATGGGGTGACGTTCGATGATCTGGCCAGCAAAGCAGTCGGCGTCTGCGGCGAATAGCGAAACATTCTCCGCGCCGATTGCGGTGAATATCTTGCCGCTTCGTAAAATGCCCGCCATAATCTCCGCATGACCAACGGCGATTACACCTACATCTGGCAGGCTCCCGATTGGCCGGCCTGGCGCTACGACCTGGCCGCTTTGGCCGGGCCGTTGGCCGACGCCAGCCGTGCCCAGGGTCTGCTCATTGGCCGACTGGCCGATGTCGGGATCGCACTGCGGGATCAGGCCAGCCTGACGACGCTGACCGAGGATGTTCTCAAGACCAGCGAAATCGAGGGTGAGCGCCTCGACGCCGAGTCCGTGCGCTCGTCGATCGCGCGCCGCTTGGGCGTGGACGTCGGAGCGCTGGCGCCAGTCGATCGCCACGTCGAAGGCGTGGTCGACATGGTGCTCGATGCGACGGCAGGCTGCGAGGTGGCACTGACACGAGAACGCCTGCTCGGCTGGCACGCGGCCCTGTTTCCGACCGGCTATAGCGGACTCTCCCCCATTCGCGTGGGAATGCTCCGGGACGACGGGAACGGACCGATGCAGGTCGTCTCCGGTGCCATCGGTCGGCAACGTGTTCACTTCGAAGCGGCTCCAGCAGAGAAACTCGAGGCCGAATTGGGGCGCCTCATCGACTGGGTGAACGCTGGCAGCGAAGATCACCCGATCCTGAAGGCGGGTCTGGGGCACCTGTGGTTCGTCACGCTCCACCCTTTCGACGACGGCAACGGGCGTATCGCGCGGGCGCTCGGCGACCTGCTGCTGGCCCGTGCCGATGGTAGTCCGCAACGGTTCTACAGTCTGTCGGCGCAAATCCAGCGCGAGCGGCGGGACTATTACGAAATCCTGGAGCGCACGCAAAAGGGTTCTCTCGAGGTGACGGACTGGCTGAGGTGGTTTCTCGATACCTTGCGGGGCGCGGTCAGCACCGCACAAGAGACCCTGGACGCCGTACTGGTCAAGACGCGCTTCTGGCAGCGCTGGGCCACGACACCGCTGAACGCGCGGCAGGTGAAACTCCTCAACCGCCTACTCGAGGGATTCGAGGGCAAACTGACCAGCAGCAAGTGGGCGGCCATCGGCAAGTGCTCACCGGATACCGCACTGCGCGAGATCAACGAACTGCTCGTCCTGGGTGTGCTGCGCAAGACGCCTGGCGGCGGACGTAGCACGGCATACGAACTCAACAGAGACGCCATTAACAATTCATGGTCGGAGATCGCCGGCTGCTGAGCTCAGGAAACGACGCTGCTCAAACGCAGCATCAGCGTCATCGGATGCGCCGGTGAAACCTGAAATCCGTAGTGCTCATAGAATTCCCTGGCCTGGTCATGGAGCGCGTGTACCAGCAAGGCTCTGACCCCGGCGTTCTGCGAAACGATCACCGCCCGCTTGACGGCATCTTGCAACAAGGAAGCGCCGAGCTTGATCCCCTGGGCGCGATGATCGACGGCGAGCCGGGCCAGCACCATCACCGGAACGGGGTCCGGCATATTGCGGCGCACTGAACTCGTGGCCATCTGACGCGAGACAGCACCTGCGGCCATGGCGTAGTAGCCGTAGATGCGGTGCTCCCGATCGGCCACGACAAACGTGCGGCTCGCCCCGCTCAACTGGTTGGCCATGGCCCGCCGTTTGAGCCACTCGTCGAGCACGGCTTCGCCGCACGCAAAGTCATCCAGACGATGGGCGGCCGACAGTGGCTGCGGCGGATTGAGTTGAAGGGTCATGCCTTGCTGGCGTCGGCTTCCCAGGGCGCCTTGACCGCCATCAGGCGCTCAAGTCCCGGATTGGCGTCCGGAGGCGCGTCAAGCAGGGCGGTGAACTGCCGGAACTTTTCGGCGTTGAGACTGAAAAAAACCTGATTGATCACCACCGCCTGCGCCTTGTCGCAGGCGGCTTCGAGCATGAAGTCCGAACGGTTCTTGCCGAGCAACTGAGCAGCGTGATCAATCAGGTCCCGCTGCTCGGGAAGTGCCCGCAGGTTGATGGCGGCATCGCGCATGAGTTTCTCCTTTTATGCATACACAACAGACACACTAATCGTATGGCGACGTGTATCTGTTGTCAATACACGACGAAGCCCGAGAGTGATGTGCAGGCGGACGCTGTTGTCGAAGCCGACGATGCAATCGGTGACGTCTCGGGTGGTCTCCGCAGGGTTGGCATAATTGCCCGGCCAGACACGCTCCCTCTTGAGATTCAGGACGAAGCGCTCCCTGACGACGTTGTCGCAGCAGGGAAGGCATCGCCAAGGCGATCACTTCGTGATCGCGCCGCCAGATCACCCCACCCGCATGCACGGCAAGCCACCAGTTTTGTCGGGAGGGATGCGGCCTCGTGCTGGCGTCTGCCGCCCGGGGCGCCTTGAGTGCCATGAGGCGCTTCAAGCTCAAGTCCGGGATTGGCGGCCGGTGGCGCTCGCCTGCCTCGCTCAGGCCTGCTTGCCGGCGACGACCGGGGCAGTGACGAAGCTGACCCCGAGTCGGAGCAGCGCGGCCTTGCCGCGGACGGTCAGATCGCTGATGAAACGAAACTGCTGCCGCGCGTCGATCGGATAAGCCTTCAAGCGGTAGTGCGTTCCCCAGGGCTTCTCGTGCACAACCACAATGATCGGGTCGTCAAAATAGAGGTAGGGGCTGGTCAGGGCGACGTCCTGCAGCACCAGACGTGCGGCCGCGGCATCGTGCGCCGGGTGAAGATAGAAATCAGCCACGCACTGGAGCTGGGGCTTACCGCAGTTGGCATTGAAAACCGGATCGTTCCACATCCGCAGGTGCGGGATGCTGACCTGCGTATCGTCCGGGGTGACGATTTGCACCGTGCGCATGCCGATATGCTTTACTTCGCCATAAATCCCGTTGATTTCGATCCAGTCGCCATTGCGATAGGGCATTTCGCCGACCACCACGACGCCGGCGATCAGGCTGCTGGCATAATCCTTCATGGCGAAACCGAGCGCCAGTCCGACCGTGCCGAGCAGGGCGACCATGTTCTGGAATGACGGCTCGATGATCCGCGGGACGAGCAGCATGAAAGCGACCACCAGGATGCCCAGGCGCAGCAGCGGCACCATCGCCAGCAGATAGAGTCGATGCGCGCCATGCAGCTGGTCGGCAAGCCACGGCACAAGCTTCTGCACAACGACGATCAGTAACGTCGCAACGGCAACGATCAGCAACAACTCCAGCAGCGTGCCGGTGTCCAGCGTATTGAAGAGTTTTGCCAGTTGAGGGGTTTCCATGCTCGGTGCCTCAGAATTCATCTTTCAAGAAGCCACGTCGGCGCAGGAACTCGCGGACCACGGCGTAGGCGGACGCGCTGATCTGCCAGCGCTCGCCGGCCAGGACAACGACGCCGAGGGCCTGCAGTTGCAGCAGGTGCGAGGCGATGCGATGCTCGGGTTGGGGCAGCAGCTCGGGCAGCACCGACACCGGCAAGCCATTGTGTAACAGCAACGCGTGCAGGATGAAGGCCATGCCTTCGCCTTTTTCCGCTGGCAAGGGAGGCTCCTGCACGCTCTCGCAGACCCAGACGATATCGGCATCGGGAGCGACAGCCTTTGCCCGCTGCACGGCGCGGTCCGCAGCGTCGGACACGTCCTGCTTCGAGTCAGGCTCCTGCTGTGCCGGCTGCTCCTGCTGCTCGGGGTGAGATCTCAGCAACGCCCGCCAGGAAGTCCAGGCGACGCCGATGTTGCCACGGCTGTGGACCGCGAGCTGATTGATCTCCGGGCTGACTGCCGACTCGTTCGGCCCGCATGCCAATTCAATCTCCTTGCCGGTCACGCTGTTGCAGAAGCGCAGACAGCCACCGTTCTCGCGCGAAACCAGGTCGGCCAGGTAGCGCGACAGGCGCGGCCCGTCGAAGGCCTGCAGGGTCAGCGCTTCCGGCTGCGGCAGCGGCCAGACCTCCTGCAGGTACGCCCAGGCCCAGCTGTCACACGCGATCACGCCGCGCCCCAGCGCCCCGCTCACCGCGTGGGCGAGCAAACGCCGCACGAGTCCGAGGCCATCGGCGTGGCGCAGATAGCAGTGTTCGAGGTTCGGCAGCATCCACAGACGCTCGCTCGTCGGCCACTCTTCGAGCCAGCGTTCATCGCCGCCAAGAATCTGCTCCACGCTTGGTGCCGCCACCGCGTGCACCCGGTGGCGGGCGGCCCAGTGGGCAAGGATCTCCGGATGACCGCTATGCGGCTGACCGATGACGAATCTGACCGGCATGATCGGTTTCCTGTCGGGCAACCAGTCGGCCAGGGCCAGGTCCAGCGCTGCCGCCGCACAACGCCAGTCAATCGGCTGCACGAGAGACTGCAAACGCGCACCCGACAGCGCCTGCAGATCCGCTTCGGCCTTCACCGGCGTCGGCTCTTCCCTGTCGCCAGCGCGGAAAAGCCGTTTCAAGGAGGCCCATTTTTCGAGTGCCGCGCTCGCCCCGACGGGATTCGGAACGCGGTAGTCGGCGAGCCGGACGAACTCCCACAGCGCGGGCGCCGATGCCTCATCCGGCTTCTGTGCTGGCGGATGATGGTCTATGATCATTGGCGGAGACGCTTCCCGCACCGATTCATTCACGATTTCTGTTCAACCCGAAGTGTTGTTGGAGGAATACATAATGGCAAACGAAGGCTATCACGAACCCGTTTCCGAACTCAGCGATGAAGCGCGCGACATGCATCGGGCCATCGTCTCGCTGATGGAAGAACTTGAAGCCGTGGATTGGTACAACCAGCGCATGGATGCCTGCAAGGATGCCGAGCTGCGCGCCATTCTCAAGCACAACCGCGACGAGGAGAAGGAGCACGCGGCGATGGTTCTCGAATGGATCCGCCGCCGCGACGCGGCCTTCGACAAGGAACTGCGCGACACGCTGTTCACCGACAAGAAACTGGATCACGACTGATCGCCGACGCGATCGCCCGCCTGCCAACGGCGCAACACGTGCCTCCCAGCGAGGGACCGAATAATGGACAAGACGCTTGACGTCATCATCATCGGCGCCGGATCTGCCGGCCTCGCCGCCCTGCGCGAAGTGCACAAGCGCAGCGAGAGCTTCCTGCTCATCAACGACGGCGCCTACGGCACGACCTGCGCGCGCGTCGGCTGCATGCCGTCCAAGGCGCTGATCGAAGCGGCCAACGCCTTTCACCGTCGGCACAGCTTCGACGCTTTCGGGATCCGCGGCGCCGCCGCGCTGAGCGTGGACGTGCCGGCGGTGCTGCGCCGCGTGCGCGCCCTGCGCGACGATTTCGTCGCCGGCACGCTCGCAGCGACCGACGAACTGGGCGAGCGCAGCCTGGCCGGCCGCGCCAGACTGCTCGATGCGCAGACGGTTGCCGTCGGCGAGCGCCGCTACCACGCCCGGCGGATCGTCATCGCCAGCGGCAGCCAACCGGTGATCCCGGACGCCTGGCGCGCCTTTGGCGATCGTATCGTGACCACCGACACGTTGTTCGAACTGGAAACGCTGCCGCGCCGAATGGCGGTCGTTGGACTCGGCGCAATCGGCATCGAGATCGCCCAGGCGCTGTCGCGCCTCGGCGTCGAAGTCACTGGCTTCGGCGCCAACCCGCGGCTTGCCGGGCTGAGCGACGAAGCGGTCGATCTCGCCCTGCGCGAGCTGCTGGACAAGGAATTCGCCTTCCACACCAGCGCAAGCGCCGAGTTGTCGCCGGCCGCTGACGGCATCGAAGTGCGCAGCGGTGCCGTGCGCGTCGTTGCCGACCAAGTGATCGCCGCCATCGGCCGGCGTCCGAACGTCGCTGGCCTCGGCCTCGAAACGCTCGGCGTCGAACTCGACGCGCGCGGCATGCCGCCGGTAAACCCCAACACCCTGCAGATCGCCGACCTGCCGATCTTTCTGGCCGGAGACGCCAACGGCCGGGCGGCCCTGCTGCACGAGGCCGCCGACGAAGGCCACATCGCCGGCATCAACGCCATGGCTACCGAGCTGCGCTGCTTCCGCCGCCGCACACCGCTGGCGATCGTCTTCGCCGACCCCAACGTCGCCGTCGTCGGCCAGCGCTTCGCCGACCTCGACGCAGCGCAGCTGGTGATCGGCCAGGCGAGCTTCAAGCGCCAGGGCCGGGCGCGAACCGCCCAGCACAACAAGGGCCTGATGCGCCTCTATGCCGACCGCAACAGCGGCCGGCTGCTCGGTGGCGAGATGTGCGTACCGGCCGGCGAGCACATGGCGCACGTGCTGGCGCTGGCCATCGAACGCGAGCTGAGCGTGCAGGAGCTGCTGCGCCTGCCCTTCTACCACCCGGTGCTGGAGGAAGGCATGCGCGGCGCGCTGCGCGATTTGTCTGCCCAGTTGCCCGCGGGCAGCGATTCCGACCTCGCGTCCTGCGGCGCGTACAAGGTCGAGGCGCTGGACTGAGGCCCAGCGTCGCCGGGCAACGACAGGGCGTGCCAACGCCCACCAACAGGAGAACCCGCCATGCTCTTCCATGATTGCAAGTTTGCCCCCAGTCCCCGCCTGGTACGCGTGTTCATCGCCGAAAAGGGACTCGACGTCCCGAGCCGCGAGGTGGACCTGCGCAACGGCGAACACCTCTCGCCGGAATACCGCGCGATCAACCCCTACTGCACCGTTCCCGTGCTCGAACTCGACGACGGTACGCGACTGACCTCGTCGCAGGGCTGCTGGCGCTATCTCGAAGAGACCGTTCCCAATCCGCCGCTGCTCGGCACGACGCCGACGGAAAAAGCGCTCATCGCCGATCTCGTGTGGCACATCGAGAACGACGGCTGGCAGGCAATGACCGAGGCCGTGCGCAATTCACTGCCGGGGATGAAGGACCGGGCATTGACCGGCGCCGATAACTACGCACAAATCCCGGCGCTCGGCGAACGCGGCAAGCTGCGCAGCGAACGCTTCCTCGCCCGCCTCGACGGACTGCTCGCCGGACGCGACTACCTCGCCGGCGATCGCTTCAGCGCGGCCGACATCACGGCCATGGTGCTCGTCGATTTCGCCGGCTGGCTGAAAATCGCCCTGCCTGCCGACGCCGCCAACGCCCAGCGCTGGTACGCGGCGGTCAGCGCCCGGCCAAGCGCCGGGCGGTAAAAGCCACACGCTCCAGCGCCGACAAGTGTGCCGGACTCTTCTGCGCCTTGTCGCTGCGGCGGCAGAGGAGTGAGACGATGGCACCGGATCGCCGCGTCGGCTACCCCTCCTCGCAATGACGGTGGGTGCCCTGCACGCGCCGGCACGCGACCCGGTACAATTCGCCCTTTTCGCTCGTCACTCCTCGTCACTGACCGCCACCACTTGCCGCTCGCCGGCGGCAGCTCGCCGCCCGCTCGGGCAAATCGGCTGGCGTCGATGCGCCGAGCGCTTCGGAGCCTGCATGGACATCGTCATCTCACCCCTTGCCGCCGCCGACGTCGAAGCGGTCGCCGCACTCGCACGCCGCGTCTGGCAGCACACCTACCTGGGAATCATCAGCCAGGAACAGATCGACTACATGCTCGATCAACGCTATCGAGCGCAGCGGGTGAACGACGAGTTGGGCATGGCCACGGTGTGGTGGGACCAGCTGACCGTCGATGGCCAGCTGGCGGGCTTTGTTTCCTGCCTGCTCACCGGAACGCCCGGCGAGATGAAGCTCGACAAGCTCTACGTCGACCCGCAGCGACAGCGCCTGGGAATCGGTCGTCGCCTGGTCGAACGGGTGGTCGCGCGGGCCCTCGAAAATGCTTGCGAAACACTGATCCTGGCCGTGAACAAGGGCAACAGCAACGCCATAGCCGCTTACCGGAAGCAGGGCTTCAGCATCCGTGACTCGGTCAGCGTCGATATTGGCGGCGGATTCGTGATGGACGACTTTATAATGGCCCGGTCATTGCTCGCGCCTGCCACCGGACCTCAACAACCATGAAGCTGACATTCGTCAAGATGCACGGACTGGGCAACGACTTCGTCGTCCTCGACGGTATTCGTCAGTCGATCGCGCTGACCCCGGCGCAGCTGCGCTTGCTCGCCGACCGCCACTTCGGCGTCGGCTGTGACCAGATTCTGCTCGTTGAAGAAGCTCGCCAGCCGGACGTCGATTTTCGCTATCGCATCTTCAACGCCGACGGCAGCGAAGTCGAGCAATGCGGCAACGGCGCTCGCTGCTTCGTACGTTTCGTTCATGAGCAGGGGCTGAGCGCGAAAAGCGAAATCCGCGTCGAAACCCTCTGCGGAGTCATCGTCCCGCGCCTCGAGGACGACGGCACGGTGAGCGTCGACATGGGCGTGCCGGTCCTCGCGCCGGCCAGGATTCCATTCCTCAGCGCCAGTGACGACCTGGTCCAGACGCTGCGCATCGCCGACCATGAAATCGCCATCACCGCCGTCGGCATGGGCAACCCGCACGCCGTACAACTGGTCGACGACGTCGCCACGGCAGCGGTCGAGCACGAGGGACCCCTGATCGAACGACACCCGTGCTTTCCGCAGCGCGTCAACGCCGGCTTCATGCAGGTGGTCGACCGGCAGGCGATTCGCCTGCGCGTTTTCGAACGCGGCGCCGGCGAAACACTGGCCTGCGGCACCGGCGCCTGCGCCGCCGTGGTCGCCGGCATCAGCCGCGGCCTGCTCGATTCGCCGGTACGCGTCGAAACGCGTGGCGGCATGCTCAACATCGCCTGGAACGGCCTCGGCACACCCGTGCTGATGACCGGCCCCGCAGTCACCGTATTCAAGGGAGAAATCGAAGTATGAAATCCAGCGAAGTCGCAGAGTACCTGCACACCAACCCGCAGTTTTTCGAAGAGCACTCGGATCTGATGGCCAACATGGTCGTTCCGCACCCGCATGGTGGGCGAACGATCTCGATCACCGAGCGCCAGATGCTCGCGCTGCGCGACAAGAACAAGCAGCTCGAAAGCAAGATGGGCGAGCTCTTGCAGTTCGGCGAGGAAAACGACGCGATCAGCGAGAAGATGCACCGCCTGGCGGTGGGCATGATCGCCGCCAACAGCTTCCAGGCGGTCCTGCACACGCTGAACTTCCACCTGCGCGACGATCTCGCCGTTCCGCACGTCGCCGTGCGCCTCTGGGACCGCCCGGCCGAAAGCGAGGAATTGCCCGAGTTCACCGAGGTCAGCGAGAAACTGCAGGCGTTTGCGGAAACGCTGGCGCAGCCCTACTGCGGGTCGACCACCGGCTTCGAAACCTCGTCGTGGTTCGGCGAAGCGTCCTTGCACATTCGCTCGCAGGCGCTGATCGCCATGCGCAACGGCGGCGGCACGATGGGCATGATCGCCATGGGCAGCGAGGATGGCGAACGCTTCTACAGCGGCATGGGGACGATCTACCTCGAGCGCCTCGGCGAGATGGCGTCGGCGGCGCTGGCGCGCGTCCTGCGCTGAAAGCATGGAAGTGTCCGCCGCCACGGCCAGCGAGCGTAGTGCCAGCATCGGCGCCTACCTCGACGAACTGGCCCAGCAGCGGCGGCTGTCACCGCACACGGTCGACAACTACCGGCGCGACCTGCACTCGCTCTGCCGCCTGATCGGCGAACTGCCTGGATCGGGCAGCGGAGGACCGTCAGACACCCGCTCCGACCTCGCCTTCGACGCCATCCAGACGCATCACATCAGGCGCTTCGTCGCCCAGCTGCACACCCATGGCCTCGGCGGCCGCTCGCTCGGGCGTACGCTCTCCGCCTGGCGCGGCTTCTACCGCTGGCTGGGGCAGCAAGGGTCGGCAACGCACAACCCGGTGGACAGCGTGCGCCCGCCGAAAAGCCCCAAGGCGCTGCCCAGGACGCTTTCCCCCGACGAGGCCAGTCGCCTGCTCGAAACGGGCGACGAAAGTCCGCTGGCGATTCGCGACCAGGCGATGTTCGAGCTCTTCTACTCCTCCGGCCTGCGCCTGGCCGAACTCGCGGCGCTCGATCTGTCGTGCCTCGAAGACCTGCTGGCCGGCGAAGTGCGCGTCCTCGGCAAGCGCAGCAAGCTGCGCATCGTGCCGGTCGGCCGCAAGGCCCGGGAAGCGGTTGCGGCATGGGTCAGTCAACGCCCACGACTGGCCAGCAGCGACGAAGCCGCTCTCTTCGTCGGACAGCGCGGCCAGCGTCTCGGCGTGCGCATGATCCAGTTGCGACTGGCGCGGCGCGGTCTGGCGCAAGGCCTACCGGCACGCGTCCACCCGCACATGCTGCGCCACTCGTTCGCCTCGCACGTCCTGCAATCATCGGGCGACCTGCGCGCCGTCCAGGAAATGCTCGGCCACGCCAGCATCGCCTCGACGCAGGTCTACACGCACCTCGACTTCCAGCATCTGGCGGCGGTCTATGACAAGGCGCACCCGCGCGCCAAACGCAAGGACGATCCCGCGTAACACCACGTCGGCTTGAGTCAGCGCGAGCGCCACCAGCGACAGAGCAGCCAGCCGTAGATACCGACGTTGACGACGATCACCACCGCCGCCAGAACAAACTGGATGTCACGGGTCAGCCCAACCGGATAGATGATCGGCAGCAGGTAGTGCTCGATGAAGCTGCCGGCGTAACCGGCCTCGCCGGCGGCCTGCCGCCAGGCGTTCTCCAGCGGCGTCAGCGGGCAAATCCCGCCACTCAGTTCGATGAAGGCTCCCCAGCACGCTGCCGGCAGATGGACCACTGCGAGCCTCGGCCAGCGCAGCGCCAGCCCACCGCCAAGAATAACGAAAACGATGAACAGCAGATGCGCGAAAACGACAGCGTCTGCCAGCAGGCGGTAGCTCATGGCCAGGGCCCCCTTCCTGCCGTTCAGAAGTTGTCGTTGAAGCCGCGGATCAGGCGCCGGGCCTTCTTGGTCGGTCGCCCGCGCAGGTCGCTGCCGGGGACCGGCGCGAGGCGCCTGGCCTCCTGTTGCGCGAGTCGGCGCTCGCGGCTCTCGGTTGTCTCCGCGTAGAGCTGTTGCGCTTCCGGTGCCGGGCGACGCTGTGCGTTCAGGCCACGCACGACGACGTTCCAGACGCTGTCGCCGACGACGATTTCGAGGCTCTCGCCGACGTGCAGCTCGCGCGCCGCCTTTACCGCCTGACCGGCCAGCCGGACATGGCCGGCTGCGATCGCCTGCGCCGCCAGCGAGCGCGTCTTGTAGAAGCGCGCCGCCCACAGCCACTTGTCGATGCGCATCCGTTCCGCGCTGCCGGGCTCGCCAGTGCCGGTCATGGCTACTCCCGCGTCGGCCGCTTGCCGAGCTTGCGCTGCAGCGTCCGGCGGTGCATTTTCAGGGCGCGTGCGGTGGCCGAGATATTCCCCTGCTGCTCGGCCAGAACGCGCTGGATGTGCTCCCACTCGAGCCGGTCGACCGACAGGGGCGAGCCGGCTACCGGCGTCGCCGCGTCGCCCGCGCTGCTCTTGTTGAGCGCCGCGACGACCTGATCGGCGTCACAGGGTTTGGCCAGGTAATGCAGGGCGCCGAGCTTGATCGCCTCGATGGCGGTGGCGATGCTGGCGTAGCCGGTGAGCATCACCACGCGCGTGTTGGGGTCCAGCTCGATCAGTTTCTCGATGAGCACCAGCCCGGAGGAACCCGGCATTTTCAGGTCGACGACGGCATACTCGGGCGGCTGCTCGAGCGCGCTGACCAGCGCTGCATCGACGCTCGCCGCAACGCTCACCGCGTAGCCGCGGCGTTCGAGGGCACGCGCCAGGACGCGGCGGAAAACATCGTCGTCGTCGACCAGCAGCAGCGTCGAGCGCTCGTCGTCAGGCAGTTTCGGCATTCTCTCGGACATCGGGTCAGCTTTCAGTGTTGCGCTTTCAGGCGGGCCAGGGGCAGGGTGACGCGGGTGCAGGCGCCGCCGGGCGGCTGCTGGCGGTTGAGGAGTTCCACCCTGCCCCCCAGGCGTTCGAGCGTGGCGTTGGTCAGAAACAGACCGATGCCAAGGCCACCGGAACGCTCACCGCCGTCGACCTTGGTGGTGAAGAAGGCTTCGCCGACGCGCTGCATCGCCTCGCCAGCGAGCCCCGAACCGGCGTCGAGAATCTCGATCCGGCAGGCGTCGGCATCCCAGGACGCGGAGAAGCGTAGCACTTCCTGGCCGGCGCCGTTGGCGTCGGCAGCGTCGGCGGCGTTATCGAGCAGGTTGAGAAGCGCTTGCGCGAGGGTGCGGTCGGCGGCGATCAGGGGCGCCGGCTGCGCGCCTTGCCAGCTCGCGCTGAGCCGCGCGTGCGGGCGAATCAACTGCCATTCGTCAAGCACGTGCTGCAGGTAGGCGTCGAGCGCCAGCGCGCCGAGGCTGTCCTCGCGGCCGTGTCCGGACGAAGCCAGGATCTGCGAAATCGTCTGCTTGCAGCGGTCGACCTGTTCGCGCAGCAGCAGCAGGTCTTCGCGCAGCTCGGCGTCGCCGCTGCCGTGGTTCAGTTCCAGCTCGCGGATGACCACCGCCATCGTCGCCAGCGGCGTCCCCAACTGGTGCGCCGCGCCGGCGGCCAGGGTGGCCAGCGAGAGAATCTGCTCGTCGCGCAGAACCGCTTCGCGCGCCGCGGCGAGTTCGCGTTCGCGCTGCTTGAGCGCGGCGGCCATGCGCGTCAGAAAGAAGGCGACGACGCCAACGCTGATCACGAAGTTCAACCACATGCCGAGAATGTGCAAGGCAAAGCCGCTGCCGTGGATGGCGTGCTCGGTCGCGCCACCGGTGGCGCGGGCGAGCAGCGCGTCGAACTGGGCGAGATCGCCCTGCGGCGGCGGCAGCGGCAGCTTCCAGAAGATCAGAAAGGTGTACGCGGTCAGCGTCACCACCGCCATGGCCCAGGCGTAGCGGGCCGGGAGCATCGCCGCGGCCAGCGTTGGCGGCAGCAGGAACAGCGAAACGAAGGGGTTGGCCGAACCACCGGCAAAATAGAGCAGGACGCCGAGGGCGCCGGCGTCGATCGCCAGATGAACGAAGACTTCGCCCTCGCTCGCCGGGCCACCGCGGTCCAGGCGCCAGCGGGTGAGCAGGTTGACGGCAGCGAGCAGGGCGATGACCAGCATCATCGGCGCGACGTCGAGCGGTATCTTCAGCCAGGCCACCGCCAGCAGCAAGACCACGGACTGGGTGAGCACCTCGATGCGCCGCAGCACAAGCACACGGGTCAGCGGATTCGTGCTGCCGGGCATGAAAGCCGGCGCCTGCCTGTGCTTCCCGTCTAGCGCCCGAGTGGCTTGAGACATCGTGGTTGGCAGCGCTTCAGAGGAGTCGAAAACTGCGATTCTACGCCTAGCCCCGTGGCTTGACCCAGGCTGCGGCGATCTGACGCACGCGTGCCAAAACCCTCGCCACTCTTTGGCCACTCGTCGGGAGAATCCGGACCGAGCCGCCGGCGCCATCGAAGCCTGCAAAAATAACCACGCCACGCTATTTTGTTGCGAATGATTCTCATGTATATTGCACCCTGTGCACGCGGAGCCTTGCCTCTGGTGCACTGCACTGACGGCGACAACGCTCCCGGAGCCTCGCCGTCTTTTCGTGAACGCTCGAACGTATTCGCAGCTCTACAGACGCACTCGCAGGAAGGTGGCAGACGACATGAATGGCGCATTGGAATTGATTTCCCTTTTTGACCTTCCCCAGGGTCACGAAGGTACGGTGAGCGGCGGCAACGTTGCCGCCGCTGGCGGCGACGCTGCTCGCGAGCTGGCGCTGCGGCTGTACGAAATCGGCTTCGTCGACGGCGAGCGAGTACGCGTCGTCGCACGTGGCTTTCCGGGTGGCGAGCCGATTGCCGTACGCGTCGGCGGCACGATCTTCGCCTTGCGCCGCTTCGAAGCCGAGCGGGTGCTGGTCGCTCCGCTGCGCAACGGGCGGGCGAAGCCATGAGCAGTACCGGCGAAGCAGCACTGAGCCTTGTCCTGCTGGGCAACCCGAATTGTGGCAAGACCGCGCTGTTCAACCTGCTCACCGGCAGCCGGCAGAAGGTCGCCAACTATCCGGGGGTCACCGTAGACCGCAAGGAGGGGCAACTGACGACCCCGGCCGGCCGGCAATTTCGCCTTCTCGACCTGCCCGGCGCCTACAGCCTCAACGCCGCCAGCATCGACGAGGAAATCACCCGTGACGTGGTCCTCGGCGCCCTCGCCGGCGAACAGCGCCCGGACATGATCGTCTGCGTCAGCGACGCCACCAACCTCAAGCTCAACCTGCGCCTGGTGCTCGAGGTGAAGCGCCTGGGATTGCCAATGATGCTGGCGCTGAACATGACCGACCTGGCGCGCAAGCGCGGCATCACCATCGACGTCGCCGCGCTGCAGCGCGAACTGGACATGCCGGTGGTCAACACCGTCGCCGTCCGACGCGGCGGCGCCAGCGACCTGCTCGCCGAGCTCGAATCCGCCGTGCCCGCGAAGCCACCCGGGCACGCCGGCGCACGGCCACCGGCGGCTGCCTGGCTGGCGCCAGATGCGGCCGACGTGACCGCCACGCAGCGCGAGGTGCGCCGGATTCTCGCCGCCTGCGTCCGCGAGCCGGCGATCGACACGCGCTTCGACGAGCGCATCGATCGCGTCGTGCTGCACCCGGTGTGGGGGCTGCTGATTCTGGCGGCCACTCTCTTCCTGATGTTCCAGGCGGTATTCAGCTGGGCCAGGCTGCCGATGGAGATGATCACCGCCGGCGTCGGCGCATTCGGCGAATTCCTCGGCACCCATATGCCGGAAAGCCTGCTGCGCAGCCTGCTCGTCGACGGCATCGTCGCCGGCGTCGGCGGCGTGCTCGTCTTCCTGCCACAGATCCTGATTCTCTTCCTGTTCATTCTGGCGCTTGAGGACTCGGGCTATCTGCCGCGTGCGGCGTTTCTCCTCGACCGCCTGATGGGGACCGTCGGCCTGTCCGGGCGTTCGTTCATCCCCCTGCTCTCGAGCTTCGCCTGCGCCATTCCCGGGATCATGGCCGCGCGCACGATCAGCAACTGGCGCGACCGCCTGGCGACGATCATGATCGCACCGCTGATGACCTGCTCGGCGCGCCTGCCGGTCTACGCGCTGATCATCGGCGCCTTCATTCCGCAGACGATGGTCGGCGTCTTCAACCTGCAGGGCCTGGTATTGTTCGCTCTTTACGTCGCCGGCGTGGTCAGCGCGATGGCCGTCGCCGCGGTGCTCAAGATGACGGTCAGCAAGGGCCTGCAGCATCCACTGCTGCTGGAACTGCCTTCGTACCGTCTGCCGCACGGCCGCAATCTGCTGCTCGGCCTGCTCGAACGCGCGAAAATCTTCCTGCTCCGCGTCGGCAACATCATTCTCGCGTTGACCGTTCTGCTGTGGTTCCTGTCGACCTTTCCCGGCGCGCCGGAAGGCGCCAGCGGCCCGGCGATCCAGTACAGCTACGCCGGCATGCTGGGACAGGCGCTCGAAGTGATCTTCGCCCCGATCGGCTTCAACTGGCAAATCTCGATCGCCCTGGTTCCCGGCATGGCGGCGCGTGAAGTAGCGGTCGGAGCGCTCGGCACGGTCTATGCCCTCTCGGCGACCGGCGACGACGTGGCCGGACAGCTCGGCCCGCTACTGGCCGCGAGCTGGTCGCTGCCGACGGCGTTCTCGCTGCTCGCCTGGTTCGTTTTCGCCCCGCAGTGCCTGGCCACGCTCGCCGCCGTCAAGCGCGAGACCAACTCGTGGCGCTACCCGCTGCTGATGGCCGGCTATCTGTTCACCCTGGCCTACCTCGCGTCGTTCGTTACCTACCGGGTGGCACTCGTCCTGACCGGGGGCGGCCATGCTTGAGGATATGATTGTATACGCCGCAGTCGCCTGCGCCGGCCTCTACTCTGGCTGGCGACTGCTCCCCACAGCGGCGCGTTTCTCGCTTGCCGAGCACGCGGCGAGGCTGGCGCAGGGCATGGGCCTTGCGAAAACCGATCCCGACGCCGTGCGCCGGCGCGCCGCTGCCCGAGCAAGAAGCTCCTGTGGCGGCTGCAGCGGCTGCGCCGGCAAGACAGGACCGCAGCCCGTACTGTTCATCAACAGGAAGGATTCGTAGCATGCGATCTCACCATCACTCCCGCCAGGCGGCGCTCGCCATCCTGCTGCTCGGCTCGATCCTCGCCCAGCCCTGGTCGGCAATGGCTGCCACGGCGACTGGCGACCCGGCGAGCGAACGGCAAGACGAGTTGGAAAGCGAGGGCGGGCCGGCGCGCGAGGCGACGATGAGCGGGAGTGCTGACGGCGCTGCGCCCGACTGGCAGGAAAGCACGCTCAGCGGCGACTGGAACGGCGCGCGCCAGCGCCTTTACGACGCCGGCGTCGGGCTCGAACTCCTCTATACCGCCGACTACCTGCGCAACAACAGCGGCGGCCTCAAACGCGGCGGTGGCTACATGGGTCACGTCGACCTGATCGTGCACCTCGACGGCGAAAGGCTGCTCGGCTGGCAGGGCGGAATGGCGTACCTGCAAGTGATCGCTAACAGCGGCGCGCGCGTCAACCTCAAAGACGTCGGCAGCCTGATGGGGGTCGACAACATCGAAGCGCCGGTCAACCGCAGTGGCATTTTCCAGGCCTGGCTGCAGCAGTCCTTCGCCGACGACAAGGCGTCGCTGCGCCTTGGCCTCTATCCGATCGACTCCGAGTTCTACGTCACCGATTCGTCAAGCGTGTTTCTGCATCCGTCGTTCGGAATGTCCGCCGAGGCGGGCGACTTCGGCACCCTGGCCGGCCCGTCGATCTATCCGACCAGCACCTGGGGCGCCCGTCTGCGAGTCGATCCCGACCCGGCCTGGTACGCGATGCTGGCCCTCACCCGCGGCGTTCCAACCGATCGTGCAGCAAGCGCCGGCCCGAACATCAGTTGGCAACAGGGCAGCGGCAGCATGCTCATCGGTGAAGTCGGCCTGCGGCCGGCCGAGCTGGGCGTGCAGCTCGGCGATACCGCTTCGGTGGCCAACGCGGCCGACGGCTTCGCACCGATCAGCAAGCTGGCCCTTGGCGCCTGGCGTTTCACGCCGCAGTTCCCCGAGCTGGTCGCCGTCGATGCAGCAGGAGACGCGAAAATCACGACGCACTGGGGCGCCTACGCTCTTGGCGAACAGACCCTCTATCGAGTCCCCGATTCCAGTCGCCATCTGAGCGCCTTCCTGCGCTACGGGGTGACCGACGGCAAGACCAACAACATCGATTACTCGCTCAGCGCCGGCATCTCCTGGCAGGGCGTCTTCGCCGGCCGCGAAGACGACGTGTTCGGCATCGCGGCGACGCGCGCGCACGTCGGCCCGCAGGGACGGCAACTGCTCGCGGCCGACCTCGACACACCGCTGTCGTCGAGCAGTGAAACGGTCGTCGAAGTGACTTACAAGGCGCAGCTGGCGCGCGGCGTGATCGTGCAGCCGCTGATCCAGCGCATCCTCAATCCGGGGCTGTCGCTACCCGACGCCACCGTCGCCGGGGCACGCCTGCAACTGGCTTTCTGATCGCTGCCGGCGCGCAGACACGGGTCGGCAAGCGCACGTCAGCGCAACACGACCGTTTCCCCGGCCTGCGCCGAAACCAGTCGCGACAGGGCGGCCATCAGTTCCTCGCCGCCGCGGGTATCCTGCCAGCAACTGCCGTCCCAGCGGTAATGAAAACCGCCCGACCGGGCTGCCACCCAGACTTCCCTGGCCGAGTTGTGGCGGTTGACGATGATCTTGCCGCCGTCGGCGAACTCGATTTCGAGCACGCTGTCGCCGACCATTTCGAAGTCCAGATCGGCGCCGCTGCGTTCCAGTCCCGCCTCGATCTCCTGCAGCGCTGCGTCGGCAAGCGCGTTGAATTCGCTATCATTCATCCTGTGCTAACATTTCCCGTTTTGGCGATTCGACCTATGCGGCATTATCTTGCGCTGGCTTTGCTGGCAACCACCACGCTCGCCGGCTGCGGCAGCCGAGGATCACTGACGCTCCCCCCGCAACCGGTGGCCATGACACCCCCGCCAAGCCCGGCGGCGGCTGCCGACGATTCTAGCACGGTGCCCGCGAGCGCCGAGAAGCCGAGCAAATGACGCCCGATCCGCTGACCCCATTGACTCCATTCCACACCTGCAACGGCGTGCTGCACGCCGAGTCGGTGCCGCTCAGCGACATTGCAAGCGAGTTTGGCACGCCGTGCTGGGTCTACTCGCGGCAGGCGCTGGAGAGCGCTCTCGACGAGTTCCAGCACGAACTGGCCGGGCTTGACGCACTCGTCTGCTACGCCGTCAAGGCCAACTCCAACCTCGCCGTGCTCGACGTCCTGGCGCGCCGTGGCGCCGGCTTCGACATCGTCTCGGCAGGCGAACTCAAGCGCGTCCTCGCCGCCGGTGCCGATCCGCAGCGCATCGTTTTCTCGGGTGTCGGCAAGACCGCCGCCGAAATGGAACTGGCGCTGAACACCGGCATCCTGTGCTTCAACGTCGAATCGGCCCCCGAACTCGAGCGCCTGAACGCCGTCGCCGGCAGGCTCGGGAAGAGCGCGCCGATCAGCCTGCGTGTCAATCCCGACGTCGACGCCGGCACACACCCCTACATCTCCACCGGCCTCAAGGAAAACAAGTTCGGCGTCGCCTACGACGAAGCGCGGGCGCTCTACCGACAGGCCGCCGCCCTGCCGCACATCGACGTCAGCGGCATCGACTGCCATATCGGCTCGCAACTGCTCGACGCGGCGCCCTTTGCGGAAGCGCTCGACAAGCTGCTGGTGCTGGTCGACCAACTGGCCAGCGACGGCATCGCCCTGCACCACATCGACCTCGGCGGTGGCCTCGGCATCCGCTATAGCGACGACGACGTGCCGACCAGCGTCCACGCCTACCTGCAACCCCTGCTCGCAAGGCTGCGGGGCCGGCCACTGCGCATCCTGCTCGAACCCGGCCGCCGCCTGGTCGGCAACGCCGGCGTCCTGCTCACCCGCGTCGAGTATCTCAAGCCTGGTGAAGTCAAGAACTTCGCCATCGTCGACGCGGCAATGAACGACCTCGCCCGGCCGGCGCTGTACGGCTCATGGCACGACATCGTCCCCGTGGCCGCACGTGCAGGCGATGCCGCCAAATGGGAAATCGTCGGCCCGATCTGCGAATCCGGCGATTTTCTCGCGCACGGCCGCCAACTGACGCTCGCCGAAGGCGACCTGCTGGCCATACTCTCCGCCGGCGCCTACGGCATGGCCATGAGTTCGAACTACAACACCCGCCCGCGCGCGGCCGAAGTCATGGTCGACGGCGCGCAAGCGCACCTCGTCCGCCGCCGCGAAAGCGCCGAAGCGCTGTATGCGCTGGAGCAACGCCTGCCCTGACGGCACGCCACGGGAAGGCGGCAGCCCGCTCGCAATGACGGGGGCGGGGGCGGGGAATTGCTTCGCTAGCCTGTCCACCCTGTCTCCGGGATGCGCAGGCGCCAACGATCAGACCAGCAGGCCGTTCTGATAGTCGAGAACGGCCTGCTCGATTTCGTCGCGGCTGTTCATCACGAAGGGGCCGTACTGGACCACCGGCTCACGCAGGGGGCGGGCAGCGAGTAGCAGAAACGCGGCAGCACCGTCGTCGGCACTCACTTCGAGCCGTTCAACCACCTCGGCAGGCGACAGAATGCCGGCCTCGTGCGCCGCCAGGGCGCGCCGCTCATCGCTGGCGCCGACGCCAAGCCGCCCCTCGTAGGGATAGAGGAAAGCGTTGTGGCCGGCCGGCAACGGTTGCGCGAAAGACGTTCCGGCGGGCAGGCGCACGTCGAGGAACAGCGGTTCGGTGCTGATGCCCTGGATCGGTCCAGCGATGGTCTGCGCGCCGACGGTCAGCGCGCCGGCAATGACCTTGACCTCGACGCCGCCCGCCAGCATGACCCGCGGAATCGCTTCCGACGGGATGTCGCGATAGGCCGCCGGCTTCATTTTTTCGCGCGCCGGCAGGTTTATCCACAGCTGGAAGCCGCGCATGCGGCCGCTCTGCTGCTGTGGAATCTCCGAGTGGATGATGCCGCGCCCAGCGGTCATCCATTGCGCACCGCCGCTGCGCAGGTCACCGCGGTTACCGAGATGATCCTCGTGCAGCATGTGGCCGTCGAGCATGTAGGTGACGGTTTCGAAACCACGATGCGGATGATCGGGAAAGCCGGCAATGTAGTCGTCGGCGTTCTCGGACGAGAACTCGTCGAGCAGCAGAAAGGGGTCGAGGCGGAGGTTAGGGGCGTGGCCAAGACTGCGCCGGAGTTTGACGCCGGCGCCGTCCGAGGTGGGGATGGAGCGGATCACTTGTTGCAGGTTACGGGTGTTCATGGGGCCTCCTGTTTGGCGGGAGAAGGGTCGGGGAAGTCGGCAACGCCGAGCTCCGTTGCGTATGCCCTCATTTGACTATTTACCCTTAAGATAAAAAAGAACAATATTTCGCTACTTTTTATCTATTCATTGGATACATGCCCGAGACTCCGCATATCACCCTCGAACAATGGCGAGCCCTGATCGCCGTCGTCGATGCCGGTGGCTACGCGCAGGCGGCAGAGGTTCTGCACAAGAGCCAGTCGGCGGTGACCTACGCGGTGCAGAAGATAGAATCGCTGCTCGGCCTCAAGGCTTTCGCGATCCAGGGACGCAAGGCGGTGCTGACGCCGACCGGGCAGATGCTCTACCGACGCGCGCTGGCCTTGGTCGACGAAGCCAGGGACCTGGAAGCTGCCGCGCTTGCCCTGTCGGCTGGCTGGGAGGCGGAGATTCACCTGGCAGCGGAAATCCTCTTCCCGACCTGGCTACTGCTCGATTGCCTGGCGCGCTTCGGCGCCGAGAGCCCGCGCACGCGTATCACGGTGATCGAATCGGTGCTTGGCGGTACGACCGAGGCGCTGCTCACCGGCCAGGCCGACCTGGCGATTGCGCCGCAGACACCGCCCGGCTTTCTCGGCGACCCCTTGTTGCAGATGCCGGTCGTCGCCGTCGCCCATCGTGACCACCCGCTGCACGGGCTCGGGCGAGAACTCGGCGCGCGTGATCTGCGCGCGCACCGCCACGTACTGGTCAGCGACACCGGCGCGACCCGCGATCGGCGGACGCTATCGGTGGAGGTGGACCAGCGCTGGACAGTCAGCCAAATGGCGAGCTCGATTCAGGCGATACGCATGGGCTACGGCTTCGCCTGGTTGCCGCTTGAGCACATCCGCGACGAGCTGGCGAGCGGACTGCTCAAAGCGCTGCCACTGCGCGCGGGGCGTGAACGGCTGGTGCCACTATATCTGGTTCTCGCGGATACTGATTTTGCCGGTCCGGGCGTGCGCCGCCTGGCCGGGATCATTCGTGAAACGGTCGCCACGCGTTGTTCGACGGAGCCGGGCAAGTCGCCCTGATCAGGGTCGGCGCGCACAGCCGGGCGGCAATCGCCGAACGCTCATGACGGCGCACCGGGTTCCGACGCTGGCGCCTTCACGAGAACTTCGAGCGGCGAATCGGTGCTCAGATGCACATCGCGTTGCGGATACGACATCGTGATTCCACGTTCGCGAAACGCCTTGTCGATGGCCATGTGCAGTTCGTGGGTGACGATGCTCCGGTAGAGGACCAGGCGCGTGAACACACGCAACTCGAACTCCAGACTGCTTTCGCCAAAACGCAGAAACAGCGCGGCAGGCGCCGGTTCGTCGCAGACGCTTTCATTGCTGCCCGCCACCTCCATGAGGGTGTCGACGACCTGCTCGGTGTCGCTGCCGTACTCGACGCCCAGGGGGACGATCAAGCGCGTGATGGGGTCGGACAGCGTCCAGTTGATGCAGTCCTGGGTAATGAAGGTCTTGTTCGGAATGAGCAGTTCCTTGCGATCCCAGTCGCTGATCGTCGTCGCGCGGATATGGATGCGCGTCACCGTGCCGGTATGCCCGGCGATGGTCACGATGTCGCCGACGCGGAACGGCCGCTCGAAGAGAATGACGATGCCGGATACGAAGTTGGCGACGATTTCCTGCAAGCCGAAGCCGAGACCGACACCGAGCGCCGCGATCAGCCACTGCAGCTTGCTCCAGTCGATTCCGAGAAGGTTCGACGCGGCGAGCAGGCTGACGAGGACGATCAGATAGTTCAAAAGCATGGTTATGGCATAGCCGGTGCCGGGCGCCAGGTTGAAGCGGCTGAGGACCGCCACCTCGAGCGCACCCGGCAGATTCCTGATGGCGATGATGGCGATGGTGAAAACGGTAGCGGCGACGATCAGGCTCCACAGGGTCACCACCTGCGGCGCCAGCGTGCCGTCGCCCGAGCCCATCCGCCAGAGCACGATCTCGTCGAGCGTGCGAACCGCCGGCAAGAGCCCTTGCCAGATGGACGCCATGCCGAAAGCAACGCCAACCAGAACGATCAGGCGGAGCAGTGCGCGGCTTTGTCGGCTGATCGTCCGACGATCGATTTCGTAGCCTTGCACGTCTTCGGGAATCGCGTCAGCCGCGCGTTGCGCGGCATGGCGATCGATGCTTCGCGCGCTCGACTCGGAGCCCGCCTCGCTTGCCCGGGCCAGCATGAGGCGTCGCTCGAAGACGGCAAAGGCACGCTCGAGCGTGGCGTGAACGAGCGTCGCCATGGTGACCAGCAGGATCGAGTGCATGGTCAGGCGCAGCAACTGTGAAGCGGTGTAGTGATAGCCGAGCAGGGACAGCACGATCATCGCCAGGGCGATGGCCATCAGTGCCGGATACCACAGGTAGACGATATACCAGAGCCAGTTGTCGCCGTCGGTCTCGGCGAGGCTGAGGCGCGACAGGCGCCACAGCCGGGAAGCGATCCAGGCAATCGCGACACACAGAAGGATCAGGGAAATTCGTCCCAGACCATCGCGAATCTCGGGAGCCGCATGGACCGAAACCAGGACCATGACGATGGTGATGGGCACGAAAAGCAGCATCAGCCGTCGCGTATTGCGACGCAGCAGCGTCAGCGTCGACCGGCTCCACGAGAAGTGCACGGCGGCGACGCCGTTCGAGCGAACCAATTGCAGGATGAACTCCATGAACAGGATCAGCACAGCGCTGGTCGTCAGCGCCGTCTCCAGGCTGCGCGCAAAACCCGTAGGGCTATGGACCAGGTAGGCCAGGCCGAAAAGCAGCAGACCGGGTGGCAGCGCGAGCACCGCGGTGATCGCGAAAGCTTCCAGCGTCAGCGCCAGATGGTCGGATTGCACGTTGCCGATGCGCGACGCCATGCGCTGCAATCGCCGCTTCAGCCAGCCGCGGCTGGCGATGGCAAGGAGCAGCAACGCCAGCCCGGCCAGGAATCCGGGCAGGCGGATGTCCAGGTTTGTGGCTACGGCCTGACGCACGTCCCGCCAGTGCGCCGCTTCCGCGAGCCAGGCCACCGATTCGGCCGCCGCGCGCAGTGTCTGCGTACCCATCGGTTGCGCGCTGGGAATCCAGAACAGATGGCTCTCGAGCGCATCGCGCCAGGTATGCGAGCGCTCGGAGAAGTACTTGAGCTGAGTGA
Source organism: Candidatus Accumulibacter regalis (assembly GCA_000585075.1). GTDB lineage: Bacteria > Pseudomonadota > Gammaproteobacteria > Burkholderiales > Rhodocyclaceae > Accumulibacter > Accumulibacter regalis. Next base: position 135,761 of record JEMY01000034.1, read on the forward strand.
GCAGCGCCGACAGTTCGTCGGCGTAGCGCGCCTGCTCGTTTTTCAGGCGGGTAATCAGGCTGCGCCGCTGTTCGAGGAGCGTATCGATCGCGCTACCCCAGTCGGGTGCAGCGCCACGCAACAGCTTTTCCAGCGCGGCCTTGCTCGGCAGGTCGTAGGGCGGACGCTTCTCCTCGAGTTGAAAGAGTGCGATCCGGCTGGCCTCCAGTTCGCCCTCCGCCGCCGCCCTCGCGCTATCGATATTGATGGCGTCCGAAGCCTTGTCCCTTTCCTGGCGCAAGGCAATACCAAAGGCAGCCGAGGGATCGATCTGATTGAGATTGAGCAAACGATCGAGGGTATCCAGCTTGCTGTTCAACAGCGAGACGTCACCGCGCAGGCGCGCACTTTCGGCCTCCGCCTGCTGTCTCCTGGCGAGGATTTCATCGACTGACCGGGCAAGGCGAATATTGACCTCGGCGAAACGCCGCAAATCCTCGGGCGCCGCGCCAAGCGACTGCAGGTGCGCCTCGAGCCGGCTGACCAGCGCGCTGACGCCGGCTTTGCTGACCCGACTCAGCAGCGCCTGCAGGGCGGCGATGTAGTCGGTCGTGCTGACCAGCTGCTCGGCGAGCAGGTCGGCTTCGGCTTCCATCAGCGCCAGGCGAGCGGGTCGGCTGGCCAGGCGCTGGCTGAGCGCCTCGATGCGGGCCAGGGCGAGGCGTTTGGCGGCGGCGCGGGCGGCGGCCTCGGCCTCGTCGGCTGGCTCGGAGGTGCCGACGGCGCGCGCGGCGGCGTCGACCTTGTCCACACCCTCCTGCGCCGTACTCAGCAGTTGCTTGAGCGCCAGAGCACGCTCCGACTGCACGCTGGATTGCACCCGGGCGAGTTTCGTGCGCAGGATGGCTTCCGCACCCACCGCTTCCAGAAGCGCCTGCTCGACGACGCCCGGCGCCTGCTTTTCGAAGTCCTTGCCGACTTTCGGCGCCCGGTAGGCTTGTTGCTCGGCGCGCAGTCGCTGCCGCTCGCGAGGCAGGTCAAGCAGCGCCTGAGTGTAGGCGCGCGCCTCGTCTTCGAAGCGCTCGGCGGCCTCGATGCGCGAGATGGCCAGCCGATACAGGGCAGTGATTTCCGCTTTCTGTGCGGTGCTGAGACCGCCCGACTGTTCGACCGACGCCAGCCGCTGGCGCAGGTCGGCAATACCGGGGAGCGGTGCTTCCTGGGCGCCGACCAGCGACGCGCAAAGCAGGACGACGATGACGACGGCGCTGCGGACAATTGCCGCCAGGGGCGTCACCCGGAAAGAAGCAGGCGTTCCCTGTCCGCGCAACGCCATGGACACCGGTCAGCTCGCGCTATCGACCAGCGGCGCAAAGCCGAGCACGACGCGGCGCGTCAGCGCCGATTTCTTCTCGATCCTGGTGACGATCACCGCGCCGACCTCGCTGGTGTTGGCAACATGGGTGCCGCCACAGGGTTGCACGTCGACGCCTTCGATGTCGAGCACGCGCACCCGCCCCTGACCGCGCGGTGGCTTGACGCTCATGCTGCGCACCAGGCCGGGGTTGGCGTCGAGTTCTGCTTCGGTGATCCAGCGATGACGGACCGGGTGAGCCTCGTCGACCAGGCGCGCAAGACCGGCGGTCAGCGCCTGCTTGTCGAGCGGCGCGGTCATGTGGAAGTCCAGGCGCGCGTAATCCACAGTGATCGAACAGCCATCGACCGGGTGCGGAACCAGCGCGCAAAGCAGGTGCGTGGCCGTATGAAAGCGCATGTGGTGCTGCCGGCGCAGCCTGTCGATCTGCGCGGTGACCTCCGTCCCGACCCTGCAGTGGGCGAGCATCGCCTGCTGCCCGGTGGCCGGAAGATGCAGGATCTCGCCCGGCCGCACACCCTTGCGGGTATCGAAAATCTCCAGCTCGCTCCCGTCAGCCAGGATAAGCAGCCCCCGGTCGGCGGCCTGGCCGCCGCCGAGCGGATAGAAGACGGTGCGATCGAGCTGCACCCCGCGCTCGTCGACCTGCGTGACACGGGCCTTACAGGCGGAGAGGGTGGCATCTTCGCGAAACAGCTCTGCGGTCATCGGCGGTCCTGGCAAGGAACATCTCGCCCGCCGCACGATCCCTGCGCGCGATCCAGGCAAGCTGAGGCTAACGAGTGTATACGGCAACGCGGCAGCCGGGAAGCAAAAGCCCCGCGGGTCACCTGGGCTAAATGCCTGAATCCATTGGGCGTAAAGGGGGAACTGACGCACCGACCCGCGAGTGCACTTCATTGCAAGGAGGCGCAGCCGACGTGGCGATCCAGACGTTTGGCTCGTGGGGTGTTGATGTGGCGACGGAATGAAGATCAGAGGGTGGAGCTGGATTGCCGCGTCGGCTATGCCTCCTCGCAATGACGGCGTCGATGCTTGGTGCGCGCTCGGCAGGGAAACCGCGCCGCGTAAACAGGGAAGACCCGAGTTTGCCGCGCTCGGCCCAAGGCTCGTCCCCGCAGGCGAAAACCGTTCCCCTTGGCCCGATTGGCACGGCACCCCGAGAACGCGGCACAGAAAGGCCCCCGGAAGCCCGACAGCAAAAAGCCCCGGCTTTTGACCGGGGCTAAGTGCTTGATTCTTTGGTGGTGATGGGTGGAATTGAACCACCGACCTATGGGTTATGAATCCATCGCTCTAACCGACTGAGCTACATCACCTCAGGGCGGCCGATTATAGGACCCCCGCCGGCCTGTGGTCAAGCCGAGCGACGTCGATTGTCGCGGTCGTCGTGCGGCGCCTGGCGAACGGCGGGAGCAACTCACATCAGCACGATGTCGTATTGCTCCTGCGTATAGCTGGGCTCGGCCTGCAGCGAAATCGGCTTGCCGATGAAATCGGAGAGCAGCGCCAGACCTTGCGACTCCTCGTCGAGAAAGCGGTCGATGACCGCCTGATTGCCGAGCACGCGGTATTCGCGCGCGTCGAACTGGCGCGCTTCGCGCAGCAGCTCGCGAAGAATCTCGTAGCACACGGTACGTGCCGTTCTCACTTCACCCCGCCCCTCGCAGGTCGGGCACGCTTCGCAGAGCACGTGGGCGAGCGATTCGCGCGTCCGCTTGCGCGTCATTTCGACCAGCCCCAGGGCGGTAAAGCCGTTGACCGTCAGGCGCGTATGGTCGCGCGCCAGCGCCTTGTTGAACTCGCTGAGGACCGCGCTGCGGTGCTCTTCGTTCTCCATGTCGATGAAGTCGACAATGATGATGCCGCCGAGGTTGCGCAGGCGCAGCTGGCGGGCGATGGTCTGCGCCGCCTCGAGATTGGTCTTGAAGATGGTGTCGTCGAAGTTGCGCACGCCGACGAAACCGCCGGTGTTGACGTCGATGGTGGTCATCGCCTCGGTCTGATCGATGATCAGGTAGCCGCCCGACTTGAGATCGACGCGGCGGGCGAGTGCCTTCTGAATCTCGTCTTCGACGCCGTGCAGGTCGAACAGCGGCCTCTGCCCGGTGTAGTGCTCGAGCATGGGCGCGACGGTCGGCGTGTACTCGCCGGCAAACGCGGTCAGGCGCTGGAAGTTCTCGCGCGAGTCGATGACGATGGCGGACGTTTCGGGGTTGACGAAGTCGCGCAGCACGCGCTGCGCCAGTGACAGTTCCTGATAGAGCAGGGCAGGCGGCGCGGCGGTGGTCGACTGCAGCTTGATATCGCGCCAGATCTTGCGCAGGTACTCGATGTCCTTGGCCAGCTCGGCTTCGCTGGCGCTCTCGGCCATGGTGCGCACGATGAAGCCGCCGGGTTCGTCGTCGGGCACCAGGCGCGACAGCTTTTCACGCAGCGCTTCACGTTCGGCCTCCTTCTCGATGCGCTGCGAAATGCCGATATGCTTGTCCTGCGGCAGATAGACGAGCATCCGCCCGGCGATCGATACCTGCGTGGACAGACGCGCTCCCTTGCTGCCCATGGGGTCCTTGATGACCTGCACGAGGATGCTCTGACCTTCGAAGAGCAGGCGCTCGATCGGCCGCAGCGGTTCGTCGTTCGCGCGCGGCTCGCGGATATCGGCGACGTGCAGGAAAGCCGTCCGGTCGAGGCCGATTTCGATGAACGCCGACTGCATTCCCGGCAGGATGCGCACGATGCGCCCGACATAGACGTTGCCGACGTAGCCACGACTGGCGCAGCGTTCGATGTGCAGTTCCTGAACGGCGCCCTGGTACATGACCGCGACGCGCGTTTCCTGCGGGGTGAAATTGATCAGGATCTCTTCGGACATGGACGGGTGCTCGGGGAAATGGGGAAAGAAATGAGGTTAGAATCGCGACTCGCCGCATTCTACCCTTAGTCCCCTGTCACGCCCCTCTCCCGGACTTTCGCCATCTCTGCCTCGCTCCCTGCCTCCGCTTCTCCCGAGTTGCTCGCGCCTGCCGGTTCGCCGACGATGCTGCGCACCGCCTTCGCCTACGGCGCAGATGCCGTCTATGCGGGCCAGCCGCGCTACAGCCTGCGCGTGCGTAACAACGCCTTCGGCGACCTCGACGCGCTGGCCGGTGCGATCGCCGACGCCCATGGCGCCGGCAGGAAGCTGTACGTGGTCAGCAACGTCCTGCCGCACAACCGCAAGGTGCGCAGTTACCTCGCGGACATGGCGCCGGTCGTGGCGCTTGAACCCGACGCGCTGATCATGGCCGACCCGGGACTGATCGACATGGTCCGCGAGACCTGGCCGGACATGCCGGTGCACCTCTCGGTGCAGGCCAATACGGTCAACTTTGCCGCCGTGCGTTTCTGGCGCAAGCTGGGGATCAGGCGCATCATCCTGTCGCGCGAACTGTCGCTCGACGAAGTCGCCGAGATCCGCCAGGAGTGTCCGGAGATGGAACTCGAGGTGTTCGTCCATGGCGCGCTGTGCATCGCCTACTCCGGCCGCTGCCTGCTTTCCGGCTACTTCAACCATCGCGACCCCAACCAGGGCACGTGCACCAACTCCTGCCGCTGGGACTACAAAGTCAAGCCGGCCGACGGCGGGGCGGGCAATGCGGTGGGCGGCGCCTGCCAGTCCGGGGGCGCCGGCGTCGGTGGCGGTGAGTGGCTGCTTGAGGAGAAGGAACGCCCCGGCGAGCTGATGCCGATCGACGAGGACGAGCACGGCACCTACATCATGAACTCGAAGGATCTGCGCGCCGTCGAGCACGTCCGGCGCCTGACCGAAATCGGCGTCGATTCGCTGAAGATCGAGGGGCGCACCAAATCGCCGTACTACGTCGCGCGCACCACACAGGTCTACCGCCGCGCCATCGACGACGCCGTGGCCAGCCGCCCTTTCGACCCCCGCCTGCTCGGCGAACTCGACGGCCTCGCCAACCGCGGCTACACCGACGGCTTCTACCAGCGCCACCACGAACACGAGAGGCAGAACTACCTGCGTGGCCACTCGGAATCGGGGCGCAGCCTCTACGTCGGCGACGTGATCGAGTGGAACGCGACGCGCTCGCTGGCGCTGATCGATATCAAGAACCGCATTTCGGTCGGCGACCGGCTGGAGATCATCCATCCGTCGGGCAATCGCGTCATCGCTCTCGAGCGCATGGAGAATCTCGCTGGTGCCGAGATCCGCGTCGCGCCGGGCAACGGCCACAAGGTGTGGATCCCGCTGCCGGCGGAGTTGCCGGGCGCCATGCTGGCGCGCTTCGTCTGACTGGCGCCGATGGGGCGACCCGCACACCTCTTCGTCGATATCTCGGCACACGGTTTCGGCCATCTGGCCCAGGTGGCGCCGGTCCTCGCGGCCTTGACCGCTCGTCTGCCCGAACTGCGCCTGACCATCCGCAGCGGCCTGCCCACTGACCGACTGCAATCCCGGATAGGCGCTGATTTCACGCACCTGCAGGCGAGCAGCGACTTCGGCTACGTGATGCACGACGCCGTCAGCCTCGACCTCGCGGCGACGGCTCAGGCGTACCGCCGCCAGCACGCCGACTGGGATGAGCGGGTCGACGGCGACGCCCGACTGTTGCACGGACTGCAACCGGACCTGGTGTTCAGCGACGTCGCCTACCTGCCACTGGCCGGCGCTGCGCGCGCCGGCATCCCGGCAATCGCCCTATGTTCGTTGAACTGGGCCGAGCTCTTTGCCTACTTCTTCGCCAGAGAGGACTGGGCAGCGACGATTCAGCGCCAGATACTCGACGCCTATAACGGCGCCGAGTCCTTCCTGCGCGTAACGCCGGGAATGGCCATGGCCGACCTGCCAAGGCTGCGCGCCATCGGCCCGATCGCCGCACTGGGCAAGGATTGCCGGCAGGCACTGCACGCGCAGATCGGCTGTCGCAGCGACGAGCGGCTGGTGCTGATCGCCTTCGGCGGCTTCGACAAGCAGCTGCCCATCGATGCCTGGCCCGCCATCCCCGGCGTCCGCTGGCTGGTTCCGCAAGCGTGGCAGGTCAAGCATCCGGCAGCCACCGCTTTCGAGCCCCTGGGTCGCCCGGTCGCCGATCTCCTGCGCGCGGCTGACGCGGTGCTCGGCAAACCCGGCTACGGCACCTTCGCCGAAGCCGCCTGTAACGACACGCCACTGCTCTATCTGCGCCGTGAAGACTGGCCCGAGCAGGATTTCCTCATCGACTGGCTGCAGGTGCACGGACGCTGCCGGGAAGTGAGCGCGGCTGACCTGCTCTCCGGTCGGCTGCGGCCGGTGCTGGAAAGCGTGTGGAGTCAGGCCGCTCCGCCGACTCCGCAGCCGTCAGGCGCTGACGAAGCGGCAGCGGCGCTGTTGCCGTGGCTGACGAGGGTCGGCGAGTCGCGTCCGGGCGGCTGAACGGTTCATTGCTCCCTCAAGCTCCAGTAGCGTTTCACGCAATAGGGAACGTCAGATGGTCTTCCGTGATGCGCCCCGGGGTCCTGGGAAAGTCGCCAGACCACGACCAAGCGACGAAGCCGTGCCCTCACCGCTCCGCATCGGCGTTCAGCAGACGCTCGCAATAACGGGCGATCAGGTCGATTTCGAGGTTCACCCGGCTACCCGGCTGCAGGCGGCCCAGGGTGGTCGCGGCGAGCGTGTGTGGAATCAGGTTGATCGTGAACCTGGCGCCGGCAACCGCGTTGGTCGTCAGGCTGACGCCGTCGACGGTGATCGACCCCTTGCGGGCGATGTACCTGGCGAGCTCCGCCGGAGCGCGGATTTCGAGCAGCCGGTTGTCGCCGACCGCGTCGAAACGCAGCACCTCGCCAATGCCATCGACGTGACCGGAGACGAGATGCCCACCGAGGCGATCGGCGAGGCGCAGCGCCTTTTCCAGGTTGACCGGGCCGGGCGCGGAGAGGCCCACGGTGCACGCCAGCGATTCCGGAGAAACGTCGACGAAGAAGCGCTGGTCCTGCTGGTCGACCACGGTCAGGCAGACGCCGTTACAGGCAATCGAGTCACCCAGAGCAAGGTCATCGAGGTCGAGCTTGCCGGCGTCGATGGTCAGGCGAACGGTGCCGGCGCCGTCGTCACGAGAGGCGATCGCGGTGATTTGGCCAACGGCGGCGATGATTCCTGAAAACATGGCAGGGATCCGGCAAATGGGTGATGACGACGACGCAGGATTCTAGCATGGCGCCTCCTTACCCCACTCTCGTCCGGTCGGGTGCGCCGCGGCGACCTTTGGCCTTCGCCGGCTGAACGCCGGGTCGGCAGGGGTCAGCCGGCAGGCGGCGGCCCTTTCCTCCGCGGCGATTCGGCGATGCTCGCCGACGCTGCCTCGGCAACAAGCGGGGCATCGTCCAGCCACGCTTCGAGCAGGGTATAGGTAACCGCCAGAACCACCGGACCGACGAAAATACCGACCAGACCGAAAGCCAGCAAGCCGCCGATGACGCCGGCGAGAATCAGCAGCAGGGGCAGGTCGGCGCCTTGCTTGATGAGCAGCGGACGCAGGAAATTGTCCATGGTCCCGACGATCACCGTCCACACCAGCAGGAAGGTTCCCCAGCCGGTATCGCCGCTCCAGTACAACCAGACGACGGCGGGCGCCAGCAAGAGCGTCGGCCCGAGTTGCGCAATGCAGAGCATGAACATCAAGGCGGTCAGCACCGGGGCAAAAGGCACGCCGGCGATAGCCAGGCCGATACCACCGAGTACCGACTGCACGAAGGCCGTAATGCCGACGCCAAGGGCCACGGCACGCACGGCTTGCCCGGCCAGAACGACGGCGCCTTCCCCGCGTTCTCCGGCCAGGCGGCGCCCGAAACGGCGAACTTCGTCAGCCGCCCGTTCACCGGATGAATAGAGCACCGCCGACAGCGCAACGGTCAACAAGAACTGCACGAAAACCAGCCCGAAACTGCCGACCTCCCTGGCGAACCACCTGGTCAGATTGCCCGCATAGGGGGCGATCTTGGCCGTCAGTTCCGAGGTTCCGACAACCGCCAGCTGCATCCACGCCTGGTCAAGCCGGTGCCCGACCAGCGGCAGGCTGGCCACCCACTCGGGCGGCGGCGGCACCTCGAAGCTGGCAGCAAGCCTCCCCCAGCTGACGATCTGCGGGGCATTCTCGACGAGCGTGGCGATGGCCAGCGACAAGGGAACGACGAGCACCAGCAGGACCAGCAGGGTCATGATCATCACCGCCGGGGCACGCCGATTGCCGAGGTGCCGCTGTATGCGCAGCATCACCGGCCAGGTGGCAACGACGACCATCGTCGCCCAGATCAGCGCCGGCAGAAACGGCCTCAGAATCCAGCCGGAAGCGGCAATCAGCACGCCAATGAATAGGACGGCCAGGGTTGTTCGGGCGACTTCGGTTCTGTTGGTATTCATCGTTCCCTTGTCCGGATCGTGTTTTCGCGGAAAAGCTTCTGCTCCGCCCGGGTGCGGGCTTCGGCATGAGCATTCCGGGCGCGGCGGGCCGTCTGACTGGGCATGGTAGCTCAATTCAGGACACCCGGCGTGAGCGGGTGGCAGCGCTGAAGGCACACGCGCACCGCAAATACACCCCCTGATTCGCGTACCGATGGATCCGATCATTGCCGTCGAAATGATGGTCGTCCACATCGAACAGGGCCGGGATCGCTCCCCGCCAGCGACCTTCGCCTGTTCCCCGACCGCCTTCCCCACCCTTGCCGGCACGCTGATCACGCGACCTCGCTGCTTTCGTCAATTCGATGCTGAACGGCATCAATATGACTCGGATGCGCGAGGCGACCAGTCGATCGACGTCGTCGCGCGTGCGGCCGGCCTCCGGGTGAGACCGACCGACAGCGTGCAGCGGCCAGACACGCCCACTGCCGCCGCCAGCGTCTGCCGGGACCTTCCTTCTAAACACCTGATCGGCAAGGTCTTTTTCCATCTCGCCGGCATGGTTTCCTGGCCTACAATCGCCCTCGCATAACTGAAAGATGTGCCATAATCGGCGCGCCTTCTTGCCACCGCGCTTGCCGTGCGTGGCTTAGTTGGTGCGGTGGCCAAGCCAAGCTTCCCAAGGAAGAGGAAACCGGCCGGCGATCGAGTCTGCGACGACCGCATTTCAAACTGTCAAAGGAGGGTTTATCCCGTGAATGGTTTACTCAAGCTTTCAAGCCTGATTGATGCCCTCACCGAGCGCGTTGGCAAGAGCATCATCTGGCTGGTACTGGTCGTCACCTTGATCGGTGCCGGTAACGCAGTCATGCGTTACACCATTGACTACAGCTCGAACGCGTTTCTCGAGATTCAGTGGTACCTGTTCTCGGCAATTTTCCTGCTCGGCGCAGGCTACGCGTTGATGCGCAACGAGCATGTGCGCATCGACCTCATTGCCGGCAAGTTTTCCAAACGCGGGCAAGCGATGATCGACATCTTCGGCATCATCTTCTTCCTGATGCCGATGGCCGTTGCCGTGATGTACATGTCGTGGCCGATATTCGTCCTCGCCTATGAAACCAACGAGCAGTCGAGCAATGCGGGTGGCCTGACCATCTGGCCGGTGCGCCTGCTGGTACCGATAGGCTTCTTTCTGCTGGTCATTCAGGGCATTTCGGAACTGATCAAACGGATCGGTTTCGTGCAGGGCCTGTGCCCCGACCCGACTGCCAAGCCCAGCAAACCAACGGCCGAAGAAGAACTGGCACTGGCCATCAAGGCCCGCCAGGGAGAACTGTGATGACCGAGTTCCTGATCAACAACATGGCCCCGATCATCTTCGCCTCGATGGTCCTCTTTTTGCTCGTTGGCTTCCCGGTAGCATTCGCCCTGGCAGCCAACGGAATCTTCTTCGGCCTGATCGGCATCGAGCTCGGCCTGCTCGGCCCGCAACTGTTCCAGGCGCTGCCGGACCGCATCTTCGGCATCATGAACAACGATACCTTGCTGGCCATCCCCTTCTTTACCTTCATGGGGCTGATCCTCGAGCGCTCGGGCATGGCCGAAGACCTACTCGACACGATCGGCCAGCTTTTCGGACCGCTGCGCGGCGGCCTGGCCTTCGCAGTGATCTTCGTCGGCGCGCTGCTCGCGGCGACCACCGGGGTGGTGGCGGCATCGGTCATCTCGATGGGCCTCATCTCACTGCCGATCATGCTGCGCTACGGCTACAACACCAAACTGGCGACCGGCATCATCGCCGCGTCCGGAACGCTGGCGCAGATATTGCCGCCGTCGCTGGTACTGATCATCATGGCCGACCAGTTGGGCAAGTCGGTCGGTGACATGTACCAGGGCGCTTTCATCCCGGCCATCGCGCTCACCTGTCTCTACGTCGGCTACGTCATCCTGATCGCCATCTTCAAGCCAAGCTGGGTACCGGCACTGCCACGTGAAGCGCGAACGCTGCACGGAATGAAGCTTTTCATGCGTGCGCTGACGACCATGGTGCCGCCGCTGTTCCTGATCTTTCTGGTCCTCGGCACGATCTTCATGGGCATCGCGACGCCGACCGAAGGCGGCGCGATGGGCGCGACCGGTGCGCTGATCATGGCGCTGGCACGGCAACGGCTGTCGCTGACGCTGCTCAAGCAGGCCATGGAATCGACCGCCAAGCTGACCACTTTCGTGATCTTCATCCTGGTCGGCGCGCGCGTCTTCTCGCTCACCTTCTACGGGGTAGACGGGCACCGCTGGGTCGAGCATCTCCTCACCGGACTCCCGGGTGGCGAAGTCGGCTTCCTGATCGTGGTCAACGTTCTCGTCTTCCTCCTCGCCTTCTTCCTCGACTTCTTCGAACTCTCGTTCATCGTCGTGCCGCTGCTCGGGCCGGTCGCACAGGCACTGGGGATCGACCTGATCTGGTTCGGGATCCTGCTGGCGGTGAACATGCAGACCTCGTTCATGCACCCGCCCTTTGGTTTCGCGCTGTTCTTCCTGCGTTCGGTCGCCCCCGCATCGGTCAAGACCACGGACATCTACTGGGGTGCGATTCCCTTCGTGTGCATCCAGGTGATCATGGTCGGCCTGCTGATCGCCTTCCCGCAACTGGTCACCTTTGGCCTCGACAAGGCGGTCAAGGTTGATCTCGACGCGGTCGAAATCGAGGTCCCGGGTTCGTCCTACGGCGGTGGCGGAGCGTACGGGTCGCCAGCCGGAGGCGCACAGGACGAGCAGCCCAAGCCGGGTGCAGCGGCAACCGATGCCATCCTCGACATGGTCAAGGAGAGCAAGGAAAAGCAATAGTCGGCACGCTGCGTTCGTCAAGCGTGAAACTTCCGTGCGACGACAGCAGGAATGCAGAACCGGAAAAGGAAACGGAGGCCATTGGCCTCCGTTTCCTTTCATCCCCACCCGGGCCGACCAGCAGCCGGCGGAAAAGCGCTCTAGCAGCCTGTCGGACTTGATTCCGGCCAAGTCCGCGAATTTCACTATGCGGAACAAAAACAAGTCCGCGAATTTCACTATGCGGAACAAAAAAGCCGGATTTCCTTGATTTTCTGGCTTTTCCGAGGGTTTCCCCCTCCTTTTCCCTACTGTGGACGCAATACGGCCAGGCGCTTCAAATTCCATGCCATGCAAACCAGCGTCCACTCACCGGTGACCTTCTTCAAACCGCGCAGAGAGAAGCGGCGAAATCCCATCACCGACTTGATGATCCCGAACACCGGTTCGATGGTCTGCTTGCGTAGCGCGTAGTGCGCTCG
>JEMY01000034.1:147897-148184 GCA_000585075.1 Candidatus Accumulibacter regalis
GCTGTGGCGCTCCCGCCAGCCCGGGTGGTGCTCGTCGCGCGCGACAGCGATCAGGGGATCGATGCCGGCCGCTTCACACGCCTTGATGTTCTTCTCGCTGCAGTAACCGCTGTCGGCGATCAGGCATTCCACGGTGCCGAGCACGTCGACCTGCGCCTTGAGGGCCAGCATCGGCTCGACCTGCTCTTTATCGTTGGGCGCCTGCGAGACCCCGGTGGCGACGACCAGCATCGTTGCCGCATCAGCCGCCGCCTGGGCGTTGTACGCTTGTTTGAAGCCGCCACCGG
>JEMY01000035.1 GCA_000585075.1 Candidatus Accumulibacter regalis
AGTCTGATGACCCCGATGCTGCAGCAGACGCTGTGCGATCATGCCGCCGGCAATTACCGCATTCTGACGACGCTCGCCGCCGAACTGCTCGCCGCCGCGGCGCAGCGTGATCTTCCCCAACTCGACGAGAAGCTCTATCTGCAGGTCTTCGCCCAACCCGAGAGGCCGGCGCCACGGCGTGCGGTGGCGGGTCGCTGATTTCGAGACGGACGACGTCCTTCGGCACTTCGAATCCCTCGATGGCGCGCCGATCGCTCAATTCGTGGGTGTTGATAAATCCCTCGAACTGTGGCCGGAAGGGGGTCACGGGGACCGTGGAATAAATGCGGCACGTTTCATCGTGGAATAAATGCGGCACGTTTCATCGCCGCGTTTATGCCGCGAAAGCCCCTTGACGCCCTGGAGGGCGCCAACGCTCAAGGCAGTTGTCGGGGATGGGGGTTTTACATCCCCGGCGGCTGCCTCACGGCGAGTGCGGGGTCTGGGGCAGAGCCCCAGGATCGGGTCGTCTGCGCCGCTCTTGCCCGACTCTCGTCAATGATCAGGCAGCACTTGATGCGTGGCGCCTATCCGCCGCAACCATCACCGTACTATCCGCCGCAACCATCACCGTACGTGAACATCGGAACATCAAATCGGCTGACCGCACTCAGCTATAGGCGAGCGGGTTCGCGGCGGGCATTCTGCGCGGTGAACCGCCACTCGACGGGCCGGGCGTCTGGCATTGCGCTCGCGAATGTTGGTCTCGTCATCCTGGAGATGCTGGCGCAGACCCCGGATTCGCGCCTGCGCCGGGCGGTGCTCCTTGGCACCCCCCTGTCCGGGCAGCTGCCGCGCGCGACGATTGACTGCGGTGCCGAGAATGCCGGTACTGCTCTGGCACTCGATCATGCAATGGCTGTCGCGAACACTTGGCGCCCCATCCCCCGCGGTCCGCGACTGCGGCAGCAACTGGCGGAGGCGCAGGCCAAGCGCGACTTCGCCGTGCAGCGCGTGCGCCGGGCTACGTTCACGGTGCGACGGAGAGTGTCCTCAGGCTTGCGGATCGGGAATGGAGTGGCTGTCCGCAGTGACCGCCCTGCGCAACCAGCGCTGACCGTCAGCCGCCAGCCACCGTCTGCCGTACCGGCATTGGTTCTGCGGTGCTCAGCCGTCCGTCGGGTTAGCGCTTCCTGCGCGCCTCGATTTCGCGCCGGATACGCTCGATCTCGAGGTGTTTGGCCTGCGGAGTACCCCATCTGACGGGCCTCTGCGCCGCGGCGGCCTGCTCAGCCTCGCGCTGCGCCTGCAGCGCTCGCGCTTCGGCCAGGCGTTCTTCCTCGAGGGCCTGCGCACGGGCCACGGCGCGCTCGGCAGCGATCGGCACGCGCCATCCGGGCAGACCCGCGTCGAGAAGCAAGCGGTCGATGACTTTCGGAATCGGCTCCGGCCATTCCCAGTCGTTCAGCCGGGAAAACTCGTTGATCAGCGGCAGGTTGAGCGCGGCGCAGACTGGCGTCCACACTTCCTCGTCGCCCTGGCGGCGCCGGACGGCGAGTTTGGGATTGAGCTGGTACCAGCCCTGACTGACGCGCCTGAACAGCGCCCGGTTGTACGCGTAGTCGCGGTCGATTTCGTTGCGCGCCAGGACGCTGGAAAGATGCTGGCGCCGGTTGCGTTCCGGACGGACGATATTGGCCGGCAGATGCTGCCAGGCGTCGAGAATGGCCTGCGCCTCGAAAGCGCCGTTGCTGCGGCGCTGGCGGTGACTGAAGCGGGACTTGAAGAGAACCCATAGCGTCTGGAAGAGGAAGTACTCCGACAGGTGCCGGTCGAGGCGAACCAGGCGTTCGCCGGTATTGACGTCGATGCTCGCCGGGGCGAGCCGTTCGTAAAGCGCGGCCAGCGGGCCGCGGGCGAACTTCGCATCGCGGAATCCCTCGCGCAACGCCCAGTGCAGCGCGTTGTAGCCATAATGGTCAACGGCGTCGCGGTCGGCGCCACGCTCGAGCAGCGCTTCGACCAGCGGTACGTTGCCGGCCGCAGCCGCGGCCATCAGCGGCGTCAGGTTCATCGGCAGTCGATGCTCGACCCCGTACTGCTGGCATTGCTTCAGGATGTCCTTGAAATGGTTGGCGAAGTAGGGAAGGTAGGTCTTTCGTGCAAACTTCGCCCGTTGCTGCGCGAAGTTCGTCGCCGGCTCGAACTTCGCCTCCGCGACCAGCCATTCGGCGAGTTGCGCTTCGTCGTGACAGGTCGCGTATTCATAGAGCTGCTGCTTCATCTTGGCGCCGGGGGCCTGTTCGCGGAAGACCTTGACCAGCAGCTCGACGACTTTCGCTTCGCCGAAAACCGGCCAGGGAACCGGCGTTTGCTTGAGGATCGTCCGACGGATCGTCTCGGCCTGTTCCTGCTTGCCCTGCAGTTCGAGCTTGCGCGCTTCCTTCTGCCAGTCTTCGAGGCTCGATTGCCTGGCCTCGACCTCGACCTGCCCGAGATTCATTTCGAGCAGCCCGAACAGCGCATGGCCGGTATCCGACTCGATCACGTAAACATTCCTGATCGCGCGTGTCAGCGCCACGTAGAGGGCATTGACGAAGAACTTGTAGACCTCGAGCGACTTGTCGCTCTTGTCTTTCGCCCGCCGGTAGTCAAGCGTATCTGCGGCCAGGTCGGCCGGTTCCACGCCGTCAACGATCTCGCTGAACTCGGCGCGGTGGTCGGAGATGAAGCGGTAGAGGACGATATTGTCGTATTCGAGCCCCTTCGCTTCATGGATCGAGAAGAGCAGCGGCGTGGCGAAGTGCTTCCTGGCTTCGGCCTTGTCCTCGTCGCGCATCACCAGCACGGCGAACTGCGTCGATTGGCGAATCTTCTGGTCGAGCTCGCGCTTGCCGGCGTCCTTGTCGGGCATTAGCGCGACCTGTCCGGCTTCGCCGCCGACCGCCTGCACGAGGAAGTTGCTCTCGCGGTCGATCGAGCCGAAGCGCCGGTGCTTGATCTTCAGCAACTGGTTGGCGACACGGGTGGCCTCGAGCCCGTTGCGGAAGTTGGCGGTGAGCACACGCAGTTCCTGCCGCTCGGCCAGCTTCGGGTCTTCCCAGAACAGGCTCTTGACCTGGCTCCAGGAAAAGAAGTTGGGATGGACGATCTGGTTCGAATCGCCGCAGAGCAGGAAGTGGCCCGGCCTCTTCAGAGTCCTGAGGACCAGCGCCAGTTGCACCGTGGTGATGTCCTGCACCTCGTCGACGACGACGAAATCGTAGCGCGGTGCCGCCAGCGCCTGCCAGTCCTGGGCGACCAGATTGAGGTCGTAGAGCTTCGCTTCGGCGAGCCAGCCACGGTACTTCTCGAACAGGTCGTAGAGCCGGTCGCGCAGATCGACCGGAAAGATCGACTGGCGCACGCCGAGCGCCAAATAGTCGTCGCGCGCGAGGACGCCACCGGCCCTGGCCGCAAGCACGCCGCGGATCTCCTCAAATACCTGATGGCCGTCGAACTCCCGGAACGTCTGCCGCATGCGTCCGAACCAGCCGGCGAAGTCGCGCCAGCTCGCCTCGCGACCCGCTGGCACGTGGATCGACTCGACGAATTCGCGGTAGGAGAGGAAAACGGCCTCCTGGCCGCTGCGCTCGAAGCCGTTGGCGTAGTAGAGGTCGCGGGCACTTTGCGCGAGGTAGCTCGAGTGCGTGACGTAGAGCACCTCGCCTTCGGCGTGCTTGAGTTTCTCGAGGGTCAGCGCGGTCTTGCCGCTGCCGGCGCTGCCGACGACGATCAGCGGTGCTGGCTGGTGATAGATCGCCTCCTGCGTGTCGTCGAAGGAGATCGGCTTGTCGAGCAGGTGAATCGCCGTCCGCTCCGGGTGCAGGTAGCGCACCGGCAAGGCTTCAGCGATCGCCTCGTCGGCGTCGATGTCCAGGATCCGGCTCTCGTCGATCGCCGCGCCGCGCAGAAAGCGCGACTTGTCGTAGTCGTGATTGGCGATCACTTCCAGCATCAGCGCGCAGACCTCGTCGCCGTGGCGAACCAGCGAGAACAGCAGCCGGTCGGCGTCGTCGAGCCGGGCGCGGTAGAACCTGCCGTGGCTGAGATTGACCAGCTTCTTGACCTGTGCGGCACGAAAGTCGTTGCGGGCGATGGCATCAGCCACCTTGCGGTAGCTGGCCTTGACGCGGGCGGTGTCAAGGCCGGTGTATTCGAGAATTTTCACGGTGAGTTTCGGCGCGGAGGGTGTGACAACGAAGCCGGATCCTACCTTGCCGCGGTCGGCGCTGGCCATTTATGCAATGACAGCGGCTCTTCGGGCATGGGCGGCGAAGTCGAACACATTCGGGTCAGAATCGTCGTTCAGCATCGACAACGATCTGTCCTTCGACGGCGGGGCCTCGGTATCGCGGCTGATAACGGACAGGCAATCCAACCGCATCAGGTGTCTGTGGCGGCAGCGTAACACGGCTTGACGCCGGCGGCGGAGCGGCTGTGCGTCGGCGCAGGGGTGTTTTTCCGCGTTGCGCGGGTGGCCCTATCCCGCCGACCTGCGCGCCGACGACGGAAGATTGCGCTTTACTACCAGGCGACGCGCTGATCGACCTCGTAGTCCGGTGCCGGCCGGGCCTGGGGATCGATCTCGCGCACGCTCGGGCCGTCGGTGATCAAGGTGAAAATTCGCATCGCGCCGCCACAGTGGGGACACAACAGCGGGGAATTTTGTAAATACGGCTTCAAAATGGAAGCAGGCTTCTGAACGGCCGCTTGGCTCTGAAAACTGCCGGAAAGCCGACGCCAGAAACTCGACCCGAGCGGTCGTTGGCGGGATGCGCCTTGAGCGTCAGCTGTAAGCCACATCGCCTCCGTTCGCGCAGGTCCGGCGGAAAAGTCCGGGCCGAGCAATCCGAGCGGCCGCTTGTTGTACGGAAGCGATCTTGGTTACGGTGGCGGACGCTTCAAGTTTGGAGCGGTGGGGGTGTGGAGGTTGGCGTCAGTCGGCTCACGATCGATTCAGGGCGTTGTCCCTGAAGCTGGAACACGGAAGACCATCAACTCGCTGCGATGCTGAGGGCCAGCTTGTCATTCGTCAGCAGCCTGAAAGCAGGATCTGACGAGTCGGAGAGCGAGGGGGCCGATGGAATGCCAAGAGTGCGCCCCCGTGACCGCACTGCGAGCTGAATCGTCGCCATAGCCGCAACGCTCCTGCTCCCTGCTCCCTGCTCCCTGCTCCCTGCTCCCTGCTCCCTGCTCTCTGCCCAGCTTGGGCTTGTCGTCGTCACTCCAGCCGCCTGTCAGTTGATAGCACCGACAGCTGCAAGCGCTCGACCAACACCCAGCCGCCTTTGTTGGTAATTCCTGAACTTTTTGTCTATACTTTGTCCTAGACAATTAGAGTGCGGCTTTCTAATTCCAATCATGGCCGCACCGATTTTCGTGGCGGTGGTTCGAGTATCTCAGTTCGAGCACGCGCGTAAAAAAACAACCGTACAGGAGTAAAGACCGTGCAAGACCTCTTGCAAAAGCACTGGCACCACCTGCCGGCAAGCGAGGTGATCGACCTCCTCGATACCCGTGGCGAAGGCGGGCTCGATCAGTTCGAAGTCAGCGGGCGCCAGGAACGATTCGGTGCCAACGCCCTGACCCCTGCCAAGGGCAAGGGCCCCCTGCAGCGCTTTCTGCAACAGTTCAACCAGGCGCTGGTGTACATCCTGGTGGCTGCGATCGTGATCAAGCTGGCCCTGGGTGGCTATGTCGATGCGGCTGTGATTTTCGCCGTGGTCCTGCTCAACGCCGTTCTTGGCTTCGCCCAGGAAAACAAGGCCTTGAACGCCCTCGCTGCGCTGTCGCGCGCGCTGACCACCGAGGCAACGGTCGTGCGCGCCGGGAACAAACAGCGGATCAACGCCCGCGACCTGGTTCCGGGCGATCTGGTCATGCTGGCTTCTGGCGACAAGGTTCCGGCGGACCTGCGCCTGCTGCAGGTCCGCGACCTGCAGGTCGACGAGTCCGCCCTGACCGGTGAATCGGTTCCGGTCGCCAAGCAGGCCGGCGAACTGGCGCACGACGCGGCGCTCGCCGATCGCCGCAACATGGCCTATACCTCGACCTTGGTGACCTATGGCACGGCGACCGGAGTCGTCATCGCCATTGGTGACGGCACCGAGATCGGCAACATCTCGGGTCTTATCGCCGGCACGCAGCAACTCGATACTCCGCTGACGCGACAGGTCGGGCGCTTCAGCCATTATCTGCTCTACCTCATCCTGGCCCTGGCAGCGTTGACCTTCGTCGTCGGACTTGCGCACGGGGAATCCTGGGTGGCGATGTTCATGGCGACTGTCGCACTGGCGGTGGCGATGATCCCGGAGGGTCTGCCGGCGGTGCTCACCATCACCCTGGCCATCGGCGTCGGGCGCATGGCGCAACGTCACGCGATCATCCGCCGCCTGCCGGCGGTCGAGACATTGGGCAGCACGACCGTAATCTGCTCGGACAAGACCGGCACCCTGACACGCAACGAGATGACCGTGCAGAAGCTGTCCGCGGGCGGCGCTCACTTCGACCTCAGCGGCGTCGGTTACGGCCCTGAAGGTAGCCTGCAGCAGCAAGGGCTGGCCGTCGACCCCGGCAAGCATCCCGCCCTGGCGGCGCTGCTGCGCGCCGGCCTGCTCTGCAACGACTCGCTACTGCGCGAGAGAGATGGCATCTGGCAGGTCGAGGGCGACCCCACCGAGGGTGCGCTGCTGGTAGCGGCGCGCAAGGCCGGTCTGGATTCACAGGAGGCCCTCGCCGGCGCGCCGCGCCTCGATGCGGTGCCTTTCGAATCGCAGCATCAGTACATGGCGACCCTGCATGCCGGCGAGTCGCGAATGGTTTTTATGAAGGGCTCGGTGGAGAGCGTGCTGGCGCGCTGCAGCGGCGCGCTGGACGCCGGAGCGAAGACGGTGACGTTCGAGCCCGAGGTGGTGCTCGCACAGGTGGACGCAATGGCCGCGGCAGGGCTGCGCGTGCTCGCTTTCGCCCAGCGTCCCGCGAGCAACGATCAGGAGACGCTCGGCCATCAGGACCTGGCCGAGGGAATGACCTTCGTCGGCCTGCAGGGAATGATCGACCCGCCACGCGAGGAAGCGATCAGGGCGGTCTCGGCGTGTCGCGACGCCGGTGTTCGCGTAAAGATGATCACCGGCGACCATGCCGTCACCGCAGCCGCCATCGCCGGCCAGATCGGCCTCGATCAGCGTGCCGGTCCGGGCGCTGCGCCGGCGGCGCTGACCGGTACGCAACTGGCCACTCTTTCCGACAGCGAATTGACCGCCGCGGTAAACGATACGGCCGTGTTTGCGCGCGTCACCCCCGAGCAGAAGCTGCGTCTCGTACAGGCGCTGCAAGCGCGCGGCGAGGTGGTGGCGATGACCGGTGACGGGGTCAACGACGCACCCGCCCTGCGCCGGGCAGACATCGGCGTGGCGATGGGAATCACCGGCACCGAGGTGGCCAAGGAAGCCGCAGACATGGTGCTCACCGACGACAACTTCGCCACCATCGCCGCCGCCGTCGAAGAGGGACGAGGGGTCTTCGACAATCTGACCAAGTTCATCACCTGGATCCTGGCGACCAACGCCGGCCAGGGACTGGTGATCGTCGTCGCGGTAATGCTCGCCCAACCGCTGCCGGTCCTGCCCGTGCAGGCGCTGTGGATCAACATGACCACGGCGGTCTTCCTCGGGCTAGCGCTGGCCTTCGAACCCAAGGAACCGAATCTCATGAGCCGTCCGCCACGCGCTCCCGGCTCGCCGATCGTGAACGGCGAGCTGGCGCTGCGTATCGCGATGGTCGGCGTGATGCTCCTGGTCGGCGCCTTCGGGCTCTTCGAGTGGGCACTGCTGCGCGGCGCCAGTGAAGAGCAGGCGCGTACCATCGCGGTCAATGTGTTTGCGGTCGGACAGTCCTTCTACCTGCTCAACTGTCGCTCGCTGCGCTGGTCGATGTTCCACCTCGGCTTGCTGAGCAACCCGTGGATCTGGGCCGGTATCAGCACCATGATGCTCGCCCAGCTCGCATTCACCTACCTGCCACTGTTCAACCACCTGTTCCACACTGCACCAATTGCCGCCTTCGACTGGTTGCCGATCATTGCCGTCGGACTGACGATCTACCTGGCGATGGAGTTCGAGAAGGCCTACCGGCGTCGCAGCGGGGCCCTGCCCCGATTCGCGCGAGCGCTGCGATGAAGTGCAAGGCGGCGTACCCACCATCAATCAACGCGGCGTGTTCCGGGTCAGCCGCTCGGCGCCCGGTCGCTGCCCCTACTGGACGGACTCCAATGCGCAAGTTCCTGCTTTCCCTGGCCCTCGCAGCCGCACCAAGCCTGTCGAGCGCCATCGAGGAACCCTCCTACGAAGTCGAGCGAAGGATCGGTGAAATCGAGGTCCGGCGCTACGCGCCCTACGTTGTAGCGGAGGTGATTATCAATGCCCCGGCCGAGGAGGCAGGCAGTGAAGCGTTCCCGATCCTTGCCGGCTACATCTTCGGCAAGAACAAGGGCTCGACGAAGTTCGCCATGACCGCGCCGGTAACCCAGGCGCCCGCGCCGATGCGGCTCGAAATGACCGCGCCGGTGACCCAGGCCGCCGCTCCGGGGGGCTATCGCGTGCAGTTCGTGTTGCCCAGCGAGGTGACGCTCGACCTGGCGCCCGAACCGGACGACGCGCGGGTGCAACTGCGCGAAGTGCCAGCAAGCACCGTCGCGGTGATCCGCTACTCTGGGTTCTGGACCCGGGCCAATTACGATGAGCACCTCGCCGAACTCGAAACCGCCTTGCGTACGGCCGACGTGAGCTGGTTTGGAGAGCCGGTCCTGGCGCGCTACAACCCTCCTTTCATGCCGTGGTTCCTGCGCCGCAACGAGATCTGGTTGAAGCTCCGGTGAGGTTTGTCGCAACGGCCTGGAGGCCTTCATGACCATTTGACGCCATGTCTGCCAGCCAGCCGCCGCCGGTTGCGCCGTGGCGCGCGCCGCCGTCACGCACGCCGGAACTTCGTTCTGGCCATGGGGATCCCTGGCGTGCTCAGAAGGAATTTTTAACCGTTCCAACAAGGAGAGAAAAATGCGGAAATATCCCATCGATAGCCCGGAAGCCATGGCACGGATCGTCGCCCTGGCCCTGCTCGCTGACGGCGCGCTCGACCACAGCGAAGTCGAGGCACTCGAAAAGCATGAACTTCGCGGGGATCCGGGCATCCCCCCCGAGACGCTTGAGCGAGTCATCCATGAATTCTGTAATGACCTGATGCAAACGGCCCGCGCGCCAAATATCGGACAGATCGAGCTCGATCTGCAATTGGTCGATCACCTGCTGGATGACATTCAGTCGCCTGAGCTGCAGAAAAAGGCCTTGACCGCGATCGTCGACATTGTCAACGCGGACGCCACCCTCAACTCGGGAGAAGCCATTCTGATATCGCAGGCCATGAGTCGCTGGGGGCTGGAACTGCAACGGGTGACACAGGTCGAGGTGCGTGAGGCGAAGCACTTGTCGCCGATCGTTCCAGGGCAGGTTCAGGTCGCGGAAGCCTGATTGACTGAACAGCAAGATGGGCAAGAAAGACGCCCGCCACCGTTTCGATCAAGCGCTCCGTGGCAGGACGGCGGAGTGCTGATCTCGATGCGCTTTCGACTCCATGAGCTGACCATCGAGCAATGCCTACAGCCTTCATCCAGTGGTTCGGCACCGCCAGCGGCAGTCCCTTATCCGTCGCGAAGCTCTTGACCCGGCTCTCTCACTTCTTGGGCTGCGAAGAGACCAGCCAGTAGGTAACACCCAGCGCCAGCAGGATAGCTGCCATGCCGTAGAGATATTCGGCTTGCAGGGTGCTCAGGTCGAGCACGATCACCTTACGGGCGATGGCCATCAGTGCGGTCGCTACGACAAGTTGCACGTGGATGACATCGTCGCGCAGATAGAGGGTGATATTGACCAGGATTTCGATGGCGATCAGCACTGCCAGAAAGGCCGCGAAGACGACAAAAATATCGTTGAGGTCAAGAAGCAGTACGGGCGGTTTTGACAACGCGTTGTAGAGAACCAGCACCACATCGGCAACGCACCACAGGATGACCAACGTCATCAGGACGGCCAGCAGGCGAATGGCTTGACGGATGACTCGATGCAATCCGCGTACCAATGGATCGTCGTGTTTCTCCGAAAGATGATCGTCGTGAAGCGCCGACCCGTTTTCCTCTGACATATTCATGGCCTCTTGACCGTTGGTTGAGCGCTGACCTGAGAATGGGTGCTCCAAAGTCACATCCACAAGTATCCTTAACCGCCATAGCCGAAGTCAATCAAGAAGTTCTCGTTGCCGCCCCTGGAGACGATCAGCAGCCAATCCTGAAGCAGGTCACGCACCAAGCGGTGCCTCGTGGTATCCGATACTGGCCTCCCAGCGAACACGCGTCGTTGCCTCTCCGCCACCTCGTATTGAAAGGCGCAATACGGCGTATTGGAGCTGCAGCGAGCCGCTGCCGCGTTCGACGCCGCCATGTCACTGCTGAAACGCCGTCCCCATTGCAGGGGTTTGGGGGGAAACAATGGAGCAGCGAAGCGAGTTAAAGGCCGAGCAGATGCGTCGAATGGAGGTCATGCTCATGAACCTTCTCGTGCTTCGACGGGAATGACACCAAGCCATACCGGCATCGGGGTTCCATTGACCTGAAAAACACTGCCGCCACCGGCAGGCGGCGTTGCCTCGGTGAAGGCGTTCACCACCACTTGATGGGTGACCAGGATCACCGGCCGGCCATCAACGGGCAAGCTGGCGAGAAACGATCGCAAGGCGTCGAGAGTTCTTTCCCGATCGTCCGGCCGCCCGAAGAAGGAATTCAGCGCCGGCAAGGACTCTACCGGGCCAAGGTCCAGTAGGCGGGCCGTTTCGAGCGCACGGCACCACTGGCTGGAAAAGACTCGTCCATTGGTCAGGCCGACCGCACGCAGACGGGTGCCCAACTGTCGTGCCTGAGCCCGGCCGCTGGCGTCAAGATTCCGCTGCGTGGAACAATCGCCGATGACGAAATTCGGCGGGTCGCCGAACCCCGGCGCGCGGGCATGCCGCAGCATCAGCACACGGCCCGGTTTTGCGAGTTCGCCGAGCGACAAAGCCGGATCATCGGCCCACGCCGGAAACGACCATGACATGACTACCAGTACAAGGATGAGCCGCTTGCGCATTCTTCTCCTTCCTTCAGCCGACAAGTTCGATCGCGCGCAGATCGAGCTTGAACGGACCCACTTGTCGATCGGCGATCAGAAGGCCCACTTGTCTTGCCGATGAGACGGCCAGCGGTGGCAGGTGGTCGAGGACGCGCCCTCGCCAGGTCGGGATAAAATCGGCGACGGCCAGTTCTATCCTGGTCCACTCCCCAGCCGGTGGCTGAAAAGCCGCCTGGTAACTGACACCGTCGAGCTCGGCGCCAGTCCGAATGCTGAACTTGTAGCGCTTGCCGTCGCCGCGCACGGTGAGCAAACAGGCTGAACCGCCCACGCTAGCGGACGCTATCACCGGTGAGCGAACGGACGCAAAGCCGCCGTTGTTGGTGAGGGAAAGCGATCCCGAGAAGGCGGCATGCCCTTCCGTATGAAAAGCCATCCGGCTGCCCGAGACCCCCCCCATAACGCGATCGTCGATGGCGTACCAGCCGGCGACGGCCTCGGGGGTGTCGAATCGGCAAATCGGAGTCGTCATGCCTGCTGCCCTGGTCTATCGAAAGCAGGTAGCCATCCGCCCCTGCCAACCCCGGCCCGGAACGACGCACGGCGACGATTGGGCGGCAGGCCCGGCCATTCAGCATCTCGCTTCCGGCTCATGACGGCGCCTGCCTCGACGCGTAAGGCTGGAACAGGGCGCCGATGTCCACCCGCGCCTTGAGCTTTGCCGCCAGTAGATAAAGACCGCCTGCCTTGCGGTGCAAGAACAGGGCATCCGCCGGTGGCGTATGCCAAGAATCCCTTTCGCTGCTCAATGCCAGGCCGGCGTCGCGGATTCGCGCTGGCAGATCCGAATTCCCGAAATCGTAGGCGCCGGCGTAGCGCAAGGGTTCGCAGGCGTGCAGAAATACGTCAAGGACGAGTTGCCGCTGCCTCTCCCCGATGTCAGCCCGAAAGTAGCCGATAGCGCTGGCGGCCATGCTCATTTCCTGCCGGTCTCCGACGATGGCACTCGCCATCAGCCGGCGATAGGCCTCGACGACAACTGCCGGGTAGGGGCGGGTGGCGCCAAAGTCGAGCAGAATTAGTTTGCGGCTGGCTTTGTCGTAGCGGTAGTTGGCGAGATTGGGGTCGGTCTGGACCAATCGGAATTCGAAGATCTCCCGAAAAAGCAGCCGGAACAGCAGTCCTGCCACGCGGTCCCGCTCGGCTTGCGGGGCATGCAGCAAGGATTCGACCGGCACGCCTCCCATGCAGGACATCGCCAGGACGCTCTCCGTCGTCAGGTCGGCGTGCACCCCGGGCAGAATGAACTCGGGCGCGTCGGCAAGAAGTCCGGCGTAGCGGCTGAGCCAGGCGCCCTCACCGAGATAATCCGCTTCGGCGTGCAACTGACGTTTCGATTCCCGCAGCAGCGGTCCGACATCCAGTCCTCTGGGCAGCAGTCCAGAGACACGCAGCAGGGTGGCGACATTATCGACGTCGCTGTCGATACTCTGGCGGACACCCGGGTACTGGACCTTTATGGCCAGGCGCCGCCCGTCCCTCGTCTGCGCCAGATGGACCTGGCCCACCGACGCTGCCGCCTTCGGCGTGAAGGAGAACTGCCGGAAATGACGGTCCCAACCATGCCCCCAGTTGGCGTCGAGCACATTGACCAATTGGCTCATTGGCATGGCTTTGGCGTCGGCGCGCAAGCGTGCCAGGATAACGCCAAACTCCGGAGGCAACAGATCGCCTGCATCCATGGACAACAGTTGCCCGAACTTCATCGCTGCCCCGCGTAATCGGGCAAGCTGATCGGCAACCCGGTACGCGTTCTCAGGCGTCAGCAGCAAGTCGGCAATTCGCGGACGCTTGCCTTGGGCCAACTGTCGTGTGCCTTGTGCCAGCATACTGCCGGCAACACCGCTGGCGAGAACACCCAGCCGGGCAAGCCTGGACCACCGTCCGCCGGGAACGGCCGCGGTGCTTGCGTCGCGTTTGCTGCTCTCATCGTCGAGCATGCGGCCTCGCTTTTCGTCTGATCCGACAGTAGCCCGGAACACTTGGCGACGATTCTTCAATACGAAGCCGGCTGCCGGCAATCGGGAGAATCCGGGACTTCCGAATCCTCGAGCGGATAGGCGTCGGCCACGTAAGCGGGACCTTTCATCACCATGACGATGAACGCAGCAATCGCCACCGTCAGCACCACCGTCCAGTGCAGGACGGCGATACTGAGCGCAAGAATGTCGACCATCTGGAGGTGAGTCGAGGCGTCCACTGCATCCCCTCCGCCGAGAAAAATTCTCGCCGCCAGCGACGGCAGGGCCAGAAGCAGCGTGCCGAAAACGAGCACACGGGGTAACAGACGGAGCACGTCGCGCTCGCGACCAGCCGGCGTCTGCACGAATTCCGGAAGTCTGTTGAAGGCGTTCATTGGGGCTCCTTTGCTCGACGGGTTTTGGACGATTACCAGGTTTCAGCGAAAGCACCTGCTGTCAGGCAAACACAGGCCACCGTAGTCAGCCGGAAGCGCAGCGGCAGGTACCAGGCCGGCAGATGGCTGGCGGCGATCAGAAATCTATCCTGCCAGTAGTGGGCAAGAAACCCGGTCACCAAAAGGACACTCGCCAGCATCGGCGAGAACAGAAATGCCGACCAGGCGATAAGTGCGGGGACGACACTCCAGACGAAGCACCACGTCCGCTGACTTGCGCTCAGATCCGTCAAAGTCATGGCGAACCCCCAATGCAGGGCGCCGACGAAGGTCAGGATCACCGCACCGTAGGCAAACAGCGCATCGCTCCAGAGCTTAGCGTGGTGCGGGTCGACGAGGCTGGCGGGGGCGAGGACGAGAAACGGCAGCAGTCCTCCGTAACCGAGCCAGGCAACGCTGCGCGGAATGCGTGCAACGGGAGTGGGCAGAGAGTGGTCCATCGCGCCCTACCTGACCAACGGTCGAACGGTGGAAAAGCCGGCGTCCATCGACCACACCTGGCCGGTCACCCGGGCCGCCTTGTCCGAGAGCAGCCAGACCATCAGTTCGGCCAGTTCGTCGGGTGAGCCAATGCCCGGCAAGGGGTACTGGCGAGCCGCCGCCTCGCGGCCCATCGCGGTGCCGAGAATGGCGGTGGAGGCAGGCGTGTCCATGATGCCGGGGGCGACGGCGTTGATCCGGATGCCATTGCTCGCGTAGGTCGCCGCGGCGCTGCGTACCAGCCCTTCGACACCGGCTTTCGCTGCCGCTACTGCTTCGTGATTGGGAGTGCCGATCCGTGCAGCCGCCGACGAGACCAGCACCGCCGATCCCGGGCACTTGGCGTCGCGCAAGGCGCCGACGAAAGCCGCCAGAGTATGGAAGGCGCTGAACAGA
This sequence comes from Candidatus Accumulibacter regalis, assembly GCA_000585075.1. Lineage (GTDB taxonomy): Bacteria > Pseudomonadota > Gammaproteobacteria > Burkholderiales > Rhodocyclaceae > Accumulibacter > Accumulibacter regalis. The sequence goes on from JEMY01000035.1 coordinate 14,530, forward strand.
TTGGCGCTGAGGCAGGCCGCAAAGTCGGCGTCGGACATGCGATGCAGAGCGCCCAGGCGAATGTTGCCAACGCAGTGCGCGAAGGCCGTGGGCAGCAACTGGTGCGCCTTGGCGACCTCAAGAACGTGGCGTGCTCCGGCAACGCTGGAGCAGTCAGCGACCACCTGTACGTGGCTGTCCCCGTAGCTGTGGGTCAAGCGCTCACCGTCCCGGCTGGTCAGCAGTAGTTCCCAGCCGGCCTCTGCCAGCCTGGCCGCCACCGCTTGACCCAGCCCGCCTGCTGCTCCAGTGACCAGGGCTACTTTCTCCATGACATCTCTTCTCCGGCTCAGCTGTTCTTAAGGAAGGGACTCCACGGGCGCCAATGAAATCATCAGACTTACCGATCTGGAGCATTGTTTGTGCTAGACATCTTTAAGGCGAATGACCACGTAAAGGTCATTTGTGCGTTATACTACGCACCCAACTATAGTTTGTCCAGGACAATGATGAGTAAAGCCGTGAAATCATCTTCCGCACCCGGATCCGAATCACAGGCCTTCGGCTTACCGCCTGCTCGCCGTCTGAACCCGAAGAAGCTGTTGCTCAGCAAGTGGACGGCGGCCACCCCGCATGACAAGGAGAAACACTTCATCGTTACCGGGGTGATTCAGCCGGAGTCCCCGGCCACTCGAATCGAGAGCATCGAACTGGAATCGGTGTACTCTCGGCGGTTGTTTTCGCTGCCCTGGCGTGATCTAACCGACGGCCAGCAGTGGCTGCAAGGCTGGCAATGACTTGTGCCGGGAAGAATTCGCGCGCAGGCTCGTCGGATTGATGATTGACAAGGAAGCCATGAATTACCCTCCGCATATTGCGCTGATCGGTGCCGGCATCGCCGGCCTGTCCTGCGCCACGGCACTGCAACGGGCTGGCCTCGAAGTCAGTCTGTTCGACAAGAGTCGCAGCCCCGGCGGACGTATGAGCACCCGTCGCGGCGACGACTGGCAATGCGACCACGGCGCCCAGTATTTCACCGCTCGCCACCCCGCCTTCCGCGCCGAAGTGGAGCGCTGGCAGCAGGCCGGGGTCGCGGGCGTTTGGGCTCCCAGGCTATCGATGTTTGATGGCGATTCGCCGGAAGAACGCGAGCCGACGGTCGAGCGCTTTGTCGGTATGCCGACGATGACCGCGCCTGCCCGGTATCTGGCCAGCACTCTGGCCGTGCACGCGCGAACGAACATCCAGCAGTTCAGGCCTCAGGCGCACGGCTGGCAGGTTTTTTCGGCTGAACAGGGCTGGCTGGAAACGCGCTTTGCGGCCGTCCTGCTGGCCGTACCTTCGCCGCAGGCGGTACCACTATTGCAGCAAGCGGCCCCCGATTTGGCGGCACTGGCAAGCAGCGCCGTGATGCGCGGCTGTTGGGCGCTTATGCTGCGCTTTGCTGCGCCGGTCGACCTGCCGTTCGATGCCGCCTTCGTCAATCGGGGCCCACTGCGCTGGCTCGCCCGCAACAGCAGCAAGCCGGGCCGCAGCGGCGAGGAAACCTGGCTGCTGCACGCCTGTGCAGACTGGAGCGAGGCGCATCTGGAAGAAGATTCCGAGAGCGTCGCCGTCGCCCTGCTATCCGCCTTTGGCCAACTCGGCGGTCCAGCCCCACAGGAATGGACTGTCCACCGCTGGCGTTACGCCGACACCGAACCGGCCCTCCACGAGGGTTGTGCCTGGCGTCCAGACATTGGCCTGGGCCTTTGCGGAGACTGGCTCAACGGCGGCAAGGTAGAGGGTGCCTGGCGCAGCGGCCGGACGCTGGCCGAACAGGTGTTGCAGTCGTTCGCGCGATGCTGATGGCCGGACTGAGTGAATCGCGGCCCTGCCACGAACCTTTCCTCCTGACGCACCGCTTGCCCGGTCTGGAGCGGAAGCGCGGCTTGCCGCAACGCCAGCGCCGGGGGCTTTACCAGAAAACCGCATGAGTCCCGGCACAACTCTTCGGCTGATTCTCGGGGACCAGCTCAATCCACGGCACACCTGGTTCGAGCAGCGGCGCGACGATGTGCTGTACGTCTTGATGGAAATGCGCCAGGAAACCGACTACGTGCTGCACCACGCGCAGAAAGTCCTCGCCATCTTTGCCGCGATGCGCGAGTTGGCCCGTCAGTTGCGTGCGGCCGGACACCGCGTTCTCTACCTGACGATCGATGATCCGGACAACCGGCAGTCGCTCCCGGACAACCTCGATGCGCTGCTGCTTCGGTTCAACGTCCGGGCCTTCGAATACCAGGCACCCGACGAATGGCGACTCGACGCGCAACTGGCCGCCTATGCTCGGCGGCAATCCATCCCCTGCCGAATGGTGGAAAGCGAGCACTTCTATACCTTGCGCGACGACGCTGCGCGGCTGTTTTCGACCCGTAAGCAATGGGTGATGGAGCACTTTTACCGCCACATGCGGGTGCAACATCGAGTACTGATCGATGGCGCTGGCCGACCCGTGGGCGGCCAATGGAACTTCGACCACGACAACCGCAAGCCCTGGCCAGGGCTACCGTCCGAACCCGCAGACTTCCGCAACGCTCACGATCATTCGGCGCTCTGGCAGACGATCGTCGCCGCGGGCGTTAACAGCTTCGGCGAGGCCAACGCGGCGCAGTTGGCCTGGCCGATCAATCGAGCCGAAGCCTTGCAGCAACTCGACGCCTTCATCGAGAAAGCGCTGCCGCACTTCGGCGACTTCCAGGACGCGATGAGCCATGGCGCCTGGCGAATGTTTCACTCGCTCCTGTCATTTGCACTCAACACCAAGATGCTCGATCCGCGCGAGGTCGTTGCCAAGGCCGACGCCGCCTGGCGCGCGGGGCGGGTATCGCTGGCGACTGCCGAGGGCTTCATCCGGCAGATCGTCGGCTGGCGCGAGTACATCCGCGGTTTCTACTGGGCGCACATGCCGGAGTATGTCGAGCAGAACGTGTTTGGCCACGCCCGGGCGCTGCCGGGATGGTTCTGGAACGGTCGGACCAGGATGCGCTGTCTCGCCCGCGCCATCGGCCAGTCTCTCGAGCACGCCTACGCCCACCACATCCAGCGACTGATGGTGATCGGCAACTTCGCGCTGCTGGCCGGCCTCGACCCCGCAGGCGTGCATCGCTGGTATCTCGGTGTCTATGTCGACGCTTTCGAATGGGTCGAACTGCCCAACACCCTCGGCATGAGCCAGTTCGCCGACGGCGGACTGCTGGCCACCAAGCCGTACGTATCCAGCGCCGCCTACATTGACCGCATGAGTGACTATTGCAAGGGCTGTCATTACGACAAAAAGCTGCGCACCGGCGAGCGAGCCTGCCCCTACAATTCCCTCTACTGGGACTTCTTTGCGCGCAACGCCGGAAAACTCTCGCCCAATCCGCGTCTCGGCATGGTCTATCGGCAGTTGGCAAAGATGGATGAAGCGACGCGGCGTTCGTTACAGGAGCAGGCAGACGAACTACGCAATTCGCTGGATCGCCTATGATCCTCTTGTGGATGATCCGCTGCCGGGGCAAGAAGATCGCGCAACGCTTGGATCTGCCGGGGACCGGGTTTGGCCGCGCGCCTCACGCGCGGCTTGTCTCCGTCTTTGCCGAGCGCGAACGAGTTGGCCGATCGCCGCCTGTGGTTCGATGCTGGCCGGACCACCCTCGTCACGCCGTATGTAGCGGTCAAGTTACTTCGGACGCCGGGATGGATTGCTTTTCTGCCGCTTGCTGTTCATAGACATTCGGCGGCAAGTAACCGAGTCTCGAGTGCCGACGGGCGCTGTTGCAGAAGCCGACGATGTAACCGGTCACGTCGCGGGAGGCTTCGGCATGGTTGGCGCTGGGTAATGGCCATCTGCAAGTCTGTACAGACCCGTTCGGCAGGGCTGTGGGGGGCCATCGCCCAGCCCACGATCTTGCGCGAGAACAGGTCCATCACGGCGGCCAGGTACAACCAGCCGCTCCCCGTGCGGAGGTAGGTGATGTCCGAAACCCTGGCGGCATTGGCCTTGCCCGGGTCGAACTGCCGCTTGAGCAGGTTGTCGGCGATCGGAAGGGCATGACGGCCAATGAACTCGCCATCACCAACGAGGCACTCACGCCCAACGCGAACCCTGCGGAATATCGGCACGGGCTCTCAGCGGCCGGTCAGCGTCATCAGCAGCGGTGTGCTCAAGGCCGCGAGGAGCGTCGACAACACCAGGCTGCTGGCCACCGGCCCTTCGAGGGTGTTGAACTGGCGCGACATCAAATAGACGTTCGCGCCGACGGCCAGCGAAGCGAGCAGAACGACCACCTGCGTCTCCATCGCCGGCAGACCGATCAGCAACGCCAGCGCCCAGACCACCAGCGGCTGCACGATCAACTTCAGGAAACAGATGGCAACGCTGATTTGCCAGCCGGTGCGCACGCCGTACTCGGCCAGCCCCATGCCGAGAACGATCAGCGCCAGTGGCGCCGCCGCCTGCGCCAGCATGCCCAGTGGCTGCGCGATCAGAGCCGGCAGCGGCCAGCCGCCAAGACCGAACAGCGCTCCCGAAAGGATGCCGGCGACGATCGGATTGGTCAGCACGCCACGCGCCGTCCTGGCAAAGCCGCGCGCCGAGAAGTTGCCATGCTGCGCCCACTCGACCGACACGCTGACCAGGGTCCACAGGATCAAGGCGTTGAACACCAGCACCAGGGCCACCGACGGAACCGCCGCCTCGCCGAGTGCGACCTTGGCCAGCGGCAGGCCGAGCAGGACGTTGTTCGAGAACACGCCACCCAGCGCGAACACCGACTGCCCGACTCCGTCGAGCGCAAACAGCCACCAGCCAAGCAGACGGCCGATCGCAAAGACGATCAGGCAGCCGCCGAAGAAAGCGACCAGCAGGCGCGCGTCGACCGCTGGCAGCTTCGAGAAGTCGCTCATCATGCGGAACAGCATCGCCGGCAGAGCCACCGAGAACACGAAACGCGAGAGGTTCTCGGACATTGCCTTCGGCCAGCCGCAGCCGCGCATCAGCAGGTAGCCGACCAGCACGAGAACGAACAGCGGTGCGGCCAGCCCGACGTGATGCACAAAGGTGTTCACGACGCTCACTGCGGCTGTCCGTGCACGCGCCTCAATCGCTGAAGCTGGGCGGCCGTTTCTCGCGCATGGCGGTCATCGCTTCCTCGAGATCGCTCGAAGTCAGCATCGACGCGTTCCAGGTCGCCACGTAGTTCAGGCCGTCGGCGACCGAATGATCACGCCCGTAGTTGAGCATCTCCTTGCTGCCGCGTATCGCCAGCGGCGACTTCGCGGCGATCGTCCGGGCGATCTCGCGAACGCCGTCGAGCAGCGTCTCCGGGGTCTCGAAAAGCTGATTGATCAAGCCGATGAGCTTGGCCTCGAAGCCATCGACCTTGCGCCCGGTATAGGCCATCTCGCGCGCGATGCCGTCCGCGACGAGGCGCGGCAGGCGCTGCAGCGTGCCGACGTCGGCGGTCATTCCGACGTCGATTTCACGCACTGCAAAGTGCACGTCAGCGGCCGCGTAGCGCATGTCGCAACAGCTCACCAGGTCGATCGCACCGCCGATGCAGGCGCCGTGGATCGCCGCCAGCACCGGCTTGCGACAACGCTCGATGGTTGATAGGCAATCCTGCAGATCGAGGATCACGCGGCGTAGCGCTTCGCGTTCGCGCGCCGGGTCGCGATGCGCTACGCGCTCGGCGACACCGGCGAGCATCGCCAGGTCGATGCCGGCGCAGAAGTTCCGGCCGGCGCCACTGAGCATCACCACCCGCACCTCATCGTGTTCGTCGGCCCAGGAGAAGGCCATGCGCAGCTCCTGCCACATGGCCTGGTTGATGGCGTTCGACCGCTCCGGACGATTCAGGGTGATCTCGGCAAGGCCCTCGTTCAGTACGATGGCCATCGTCGTCAACTCTGGAATGGCAGTGCTCAAGCTCTTCTCCTGGAAGTGATTTGTCATTGGCGGAAGCCCGTCCCGATCGGCTGCCGGCAGCGCGTCGCAGCGCCCGTGCAGTGTAATGGATTTGCCGGCTCTCGCCGCGACCGGCCAATTGGCGCGACAATTGGCCGCTTTCGGCAAATTCCATCAGTGCCTTTCCCCCACTCCGCTCGCGCATGAACGCCGTCAAAACCGCATTCCCCACCATCCCCGCCATCCCTGCCAGCGCCGATCCGCTCCGCGGCACGCCGGAAATCCTCTATCGCGACGCGGCGCTGCTGGTGGTCGACAAGCCAGCCGGCCTGCTCACCGTACCCGGTCGCGGCGAAGACAAGCAGGATTGCCTGAGCGCGCGCCTGCAGGCCGAATTCGCCGACGCGCTGATCGTGCACCGGCTCGACATGCACACCTCCGGGGTGGTGGTACTGGCACGCGGCAAGGAGATGCAGCGGCGGCTGAGCAGCCAGTTCGCCAATCGCCAGGTCGAAAAACGCTATGTGGCGGTCGTCGCCGGCGAACTGCTCGTCGCCAGCGGCGAAATCGACCTGCCACTGAGTGCCGACTGGCCCCGGCGACCGCGGCAGAAAGTCGACCCGCTCGCCGGCAAGCCCTCGCTCACCCGCTACCGGGTGCTCGCGCACGACCCGACCGCCAATCGCTCGCGCCTGCTGCTCATTCCCCTGACCGGGCGTACGCACCAGTTGCGCGTGCACCTGCTGGCCATCGGCCACCCGATCATCGGTGACGCGCTCTACGGCGGCACCGACCTCGCGCCCGAGGACACGCGGCTCCTGCTGCACGCCGAAACGCTGGCCTTTGCCCACCCCGAGAGCAGGCAGCCGCTGCAGTTTTTCTGCCCGGCGCCGTTCTAGATCAAAGCCAGCCACTGGCCACTACGCGAAAATCAGCCCCTGCCAACCCGACGACGCAACAACGCACCAGCGCGCTCGCGCGCTCGCGCGTCGCGCCTCTCCCGCGAACCCCTCATCGAGGCCTCCGGACCATGCGATTTTCCGAACAAGCTCTCTGGCTGGTCGGTTTCAGACCTTTCTTTGCCCTCGCCTGCCTGTCGGGACTTGCCCTGCCGGTTCTCTGGGCACTGTTCTTCGCGGGGACCCTGACCGCGCCGCCGGCACCTTTCTCGCCCGTCCAGTGGCACGCGCATGAAATGTTCTTCGGCTTCGGCTGGGCGGTGATGGGCGGCTTCCTGCTCACGTCGACCAAGAACTGGGTAAAGATTCGCGGCTACCATGGCACGGCGTTGATTCTGCTCGTCGGCGCCTGGCTGCTTGAACGCGCCGGAATGTGGTACGCCGGCGCACTGCCGCCACTCGCCTTCCGCCTCGCCAGCAATCTCTTTCTGGCGTCGATCGTCGCCATGCTGCTGTGGTCGCTGATCCGCCACCGCGAGAGTGATTCCTTCCGCGACAACTACTTCTTCCTGATCATCCTGCCGCTCTTCCTGGTCGCCAAGAACCTGCTGCTCAGCGAAGCGCATTTTCAGGCGGGCGCGAGCATGACCGTGGCGCTTTTCCGGGTCGCGTTCCTGGTCATGCTCGAAAGGACGCTGACCCAGTTCATGAAAAACGCCATGCACGCCGAAATCCTGCGCAACGTGGTCCTCGACACGGGCATCAAGATGCTCGCCGTGCTGCTGGTCTTTGCCAGCCTGCTGCCGGCACCCGTCGCGGGGTGGACCGGCCTCCTGCTGGCGCTGCTGCTGCTCGTCCGCTTCGCGTTCTGGAAGCCGCAGCTGGCGCTGCGCCGGCTGGACATCGGCATCATGTATCTCGGCTACCTGGCCATCGTCGCGCAGCTGCTGCTCGACTTCGTCGCGCAGGTCGCGCAGCCGGCGTGGGTCGGCTCGCTGCCGATGCACGTCTTCACCTTCGGCGCCATGGGCCTGATCATTCCGGCGATGCTGATCCGCATCGCCAACGGTCACACCGGCAGAAAAGTGGTTTTCGACGGTCTCGACAAGGCCGTGCTGTGGATCATGATCGCCGGCTTCGTGCTCCGCAACGTCATCCCGCAAATCGACCCGGCCGGCTACCTGCGCTGGATCGAGCTCGCCGCAGCGTGCTGGTTCTGCAGCTTCGCCATCCTCGCCTGGCGTTATATCCCGTACCTGCTACAGCCGCGCGTCGACGGCAGGGAACACTGATGGCCGCGAGTGCAGCAAGCGCCGCGACCCGCTGCCTAACGCATGCGCCGCACGATAAGCGCGACCACACACCACAAGGCCACCGGCAACCAGTCGAGCACCTGGGCACCCACCGCGGCAGCACCACCAGACGCCGCCAGCCCGATACGTGAAAACGCCGCCACCGCCAGAGTCGCCATCAAGGCGCCGGTATGGCGCCCGGTGTGCAGCGGATGGCCGCTCTCGGCAGCCAGACCGATCGCAGCACAGAGGATGGCGGCCCAGAAAATCCCGGCCGCAAACTGGCTCAACAGCAAGGCCTCCAGCGAAACGGCAAGCACCGTTCCGGTCAGCGCCAGCGCGCCCAGCGCGCACGCCCCCTGCAGAACCTGCAGCACGCCACGCGCCCGCACCAGGCGACCAGCGCCGAGCAGACCAAAGCTGAAGCCGATCCAGAAGACCGGCAGCAACCAGGGCAGCAGCGCCGGGTCCGCCAGCCGCTTGTACTGCGCCGCCGAGTTGATCAGCGAATGCACCTGCTGGCCAATGGCGAGGAGCAGGGCGAGCAGCAGCAGGAAGGCCCACGAGCCTTTCGCCCGGCCGCCCGGTGTCTGCGGCACGGTTCCGGCGGCCGGCGCCACGGCAGCCGGCAAGCGCCGCTCGACATGAACCAGCGCCAGCGCCGAAGCGGCCACGGCGAGTGCGCTGAGAAGGAAAGGCAGCGCCGGGTCGACCCCCTTGAGGACGATTGCCAGGTAAGGCGCGAGCGCCGACGCCACCGCCAGCCCGAGCAACTGGATGCCAGCCAGGCGCGGCAGCGTCGCCCGCCCGGCGTAGCGCGAAAGCAATACGTACGGCGGTGCCCGCAAGGCCGACGACGTCGCCACCCAAACGCCGATGGCCAGCAGGAACAGCGCCGGCGTCGCTGCCAGCCACGGCATCAGCAGCATCGCCAGCGCCGAAACCGCCGAGAGCAGCACCAGCATCGGCCCGATCATGCGCAGCGCCGCGCGCGCCCGATCGACGGCGACCCCCATCCACCAGTCGGCGAGGGCGAAGATCAACTGGTCGGCGGCGATGATCCACGGCAGGTAGCGCCTGTCGATGCCACCGCGCGCCAGCAGTTCGGGAAGAAAGATGACGTACACCACCCAGCTCAGCGCGAAAAAGAACTCCACCCCGGCCAGCAACCAGGCAGCGCGGGTATCGCCAAGGGGAGGTGAGGCAGTCATGGCCGCAATCGTGGCATGAAATCCCATGCAGCGAAACGTCGTTTTCTATCCCCGGACCCTGCCCGCCCGCATGCGCAGCTCCGCACCACGAAGCCGGCGAACGACGGGCGGCGATGAACGTGCGCCGCGACAGATCCGGAAGCGCAGGCGCGCTCCACCGCCCCGCCGCCTCACCGCTGGCGCAGCGGCGCGAGCAGTCCGGAGAGGCCGTTGTGGTCGAGTTCGTGCATCAGCGCCAGGAGCTGGCCGAGCTTGCCCGGCGGAAACCCTTCGCGCGCGAACCAGTTCAGATAGTTGCCCGGCAGGTCGGCAATCAGACGGCCCTTGTACCTGCCGTAGGGCATGCTCCAGGTCACCAGCCGTTGCAGATCGTCCGCCTCCATCGGCGCGTCAGCTCATTCCCTCAGCCTCAGCCGTGGGCGCCCGAGGCGATTCGGCGCTCGCGCCGCCTTCACCGACAGCGGCAAGAATCGCCGTCAGGAGTTGCCACGCCCGTCCTACGGAAGCGATCTCGACGCGCTCGCCGGGCGCATGTGCGCCGCGGATGGTCGGCCCGAAGGAGACCATGTCCAGGCCCGGATAGCGGGCGGCGATGAGGCCGCACTCGAGTCCGGCGTGGATCACCTGGACGCTCGATTCAGCGCCGAACTTCCGCCGGTAGACCGACTGGCAAAGCGCCAGCAGCGGCGAAGCGGGATTCGGGGCCCAGCCCGGATAGTGGCCGGCCTGCTCGGCGACCGTTCCCGACAACGCAAAGAGCGCCACGATCTCATCGGCGAGCGCCTTGCTGCCGCTGTCGATGAGCGAGCGAACCATGAAGTTGCAAAAGCCAGCACTCGGCGTGATCCCGACCATGCCGAGGTTGTTTGACGTCTCGACCACCCCCGGAACGCTCAGACTATGGCGGCGCACGCCGTGCGGTGCAGCAGACAGCGACGCCAGCCAGATGAACTGATCGTCGACGGACATCAGCTCGTCGACCGAGGCCGGCACGAGATCGATGTGCAGCGCCCCATCGACGCCCGGCAATTCCTCGCGCAGCGACGACTGCCACGACGCCAGGCGAGCCGCCAGAGCGTCAACGCTCCCCGACGGCACGGCCAGCGTCGCCGACGCCTCCCTCGGTAGCGCATTTCGCGCCGAGCCGCCGCTCAGTTGCGCCAGACGAAGCGGCAGCTGGCTCTCCAGGTCACGCAGCACGCGGACCAGCAATTTGATCGCGTTGCCGCGCTGCTCGTGAATGTCGATGCCCGAATGTCCGCCGCACAAGCCGCGCAGATCGACGCGCCAGGCCGACAGATCGCCCGGGACGGGTTCCGCGCGACCCTCGCGATGCACGTTGACGTCCAGACCTCCCGCGCACCCCAGGTAGAACTCGCCCCACTCCTCGGTATCGAGGTTGAGCAACAGCCGACCCTGCAGCAAGCCGCGCTGCAGACCGTGCGCCCCGCCCATGCCGGCTTCCTCGTCGACCGTCAGCAAGGCTTCAAGCGGTCCATGCCGCAGCGAGTCGTCGTCGAGCGCGGCCAGGATCAGGGCCACTCCGATGCCGTTGTCGGCGCCCAGCGTCGTCTCCTCGGCGAGCAACCAGCCGTCGCGCGCCAGCGGCCGAATCGGATCGCACGAAAAGTCATGCGCGGTGCCCGCGTTCTTCTCGCAGACCATGTCCAGATGCGCCTGCAGAATGACGCCGGGCGCATCGTCCATGCCGCTGCTGGCGACCTTGCAAAGCAGGAGATTTCCCGCCGCATCGACCGTCGCCGACAGTCCCCTGGCCAGCGCCCAGCGCCGAATCTCGTCGCGCAAGCGCCCTTCCGCCTTGGATTGGCGTGGAATGCGGCAAAGCGTCGCGAAATGCGCCCAGACGGCTGCCGGTTCGAGCGTGGAAAGGACGGGGTCGATACCTGCTTGTCGCGTCTTATTCATGGGCGATGCGTGCGGAGTGACGATGGACGATCCGAGGCGTGCACGATACCCGCTACCCGCCCGCGCTTCCATACCCCCGACTCCGGCATGCAATGCCCGCTCGCGGCGGGCGCCATACTCGCTGCGCAACGACGCGGCGCCGACGAAGCCGTAGAATTGACGGCAGCACGCCCTACAGGAGCAGGCATTGGACGACAGCACGCCGTCTCGACATCGACACCCGAAGCCCACCGTCATCCTGGTGCACGGCCTGTGGACGCCGGCGGCCGTTTTCGCCCTGCACAGCCACTGGCTGCAGCGCCGTGGTTACCGTACGCGGCGTTTCGGCTACCCCAGCGTGCGCGCCACGCTGGCGCAGAATGCGCAGGCGCTCAAGGCCTTTATCGAGGCGACGGGCGCCAGCGACATCCATCTCGTCGGCCACAGCATGGGCGGGCTGATCATCCTCGACCTGCTGGCCCAGTCAGTCGATCCACGTCTGCGCCGGGCGATCCTTCTCGGCACGCCCTGCCTAGACAGCCACTGCGCACGACGGCTGGCCAGGGTCGCGGGACTGCCGACGCTGCTCGGCCGCTCGATCATGGAATGGTTGTCGCGTCCGGCGCCGACCAGAACCTTGCTCGCGTCAGCGCCACCGGTCGGCGTGCTCGCGGGCACGCGCAGCTTCGGCCTCGGCCGCGTCGTCCCCGGCTTGCCGCATCCCAACGACGGCGTCGTGGCCGTGGCGGAAACGCGCTTGCCCGGCGCCGCCGATTTCATCGCCCTCCCCGTCGCCCACTCGCAAATGCTCGCCTCACCTGCGTGTGCGGCGCAAATCGTAGCCTTCCTCGAGACGGGTCACTTTCGCCATGATCAAGAGCCGGCTTAGGGACTCGCTCGTGCTGCTGCTCGCGGCCCTGCTGACCGGCTGCAGCAACGCCGGCTACTACGCACAGGCGATCGGCGGGCACTTCGCCGTAATGCGCGCCGCCACGCCCATCGCCAGGCTGATGAGCGATCCGGCCAGCGATCCGCGGCTGAAGAGCAAGCTGCACGAGGTGCAGGCGATACGCGACTTCGCCAGCCGCAATCTGGCCCTGCCGGACAACGGCAGCTATCGTGCCTACGCCGACCTCGGCAGACCCTACGTGGTGTGGAACGTATTCGCCGCGCCCGAACTGTCGCTGAAAGCCAGGAACTGGTGCCTGCTGATGGTCGGCTGCGTGAGCTACCGCGGCTACTACGACCAGCGTGACGCCGAGGCGCTCGCCGCCGAGCTGCGCGAGCAGGGTTACGACACCTACGTCGCTGGCGTCCCCGCCTATTCCACGCTCGGCTATTTCGACGACCCGGTGCTCAACACTTTCCTGCGCTTCGGTACGCCGGAAGTGGCGCGCATCGTCTTTCACGAACTGGCCCACCAGGTGGTCTTCGTGAACGACGATTCGCTGTTCAACGAGTCCTTCGCCACGGCCCTGGAAAACGAAGGCATGCGGCGCTGGCTGGCGAGCAACGCCGCACCCGGGCAGCGCGCCATCTTCGAGACGCAGCGCCTGCGCAAGGCCGGCTTTGCGGCCTTGATGCACGCCTATCGCGACAGGTTTCGCGCGCTCTACGACACCGACCGGGCCGACGGCGCCGGCCCGACCGTTGCGCAACGCGACGCCAAGGCCGCCCTGTTCGCCGCCCTGCGCAGCGACTACGCCGAACTGAAGGCGAGCTGGGACGGCTACGCCGGTTACGACGCGTTCTTTGGCGACGACCTGAACAACGCCAAACTGGCATCGCTCGCGCTCTACAACGAGCTGGTGCCGGCGTTCGAAGCCCTGCTCGCCCGACTGGATTACGACCTGCCGCAGTTCTACCGCAGCGTCAGCCAGCTCGCTGCGCTGGACAAGGACGCCCGGCGCCAGGCGCTGACCCGGCTCATGCCGGCCGCAGATGAGACCCGGCAAGCGCAAGGCAGCGTGGCGCTCGGTGCGGCGGAGGTCCGTTGACACCTGCCGGGGTTGCCGACGCCGCAGAAAGCGTCGTCCTCGGCACCGCCACCCACCGACATCCGGCTGCTGTCGTGTTGCCCGCAGCAGGAAACGCAAGAATACCGGCGACGACAGGGTTTCAAGCGGCTGCCCGGCGGGCTGAACGTCGCGGCGAAAATGACGCGCCACGGCCGCCCGCACGTCATTGCGAGGAGGCGCAGCCGACGTGGCAATCCAGGGGTCTTGTTTTTTGCCTGGCCGATGTCGCGGACACGAAGTCAGAGACTGGAACTGGATTGCCGCGTCGGCTGCGCCTCCTCGCAATGACGGTGCCTGGGGAATGGTTGCACGGTCTTGGTGACGTGGGCAGCGGTGTGGAGCGGGTGAAATTCAGCGACGCCATGGTTTCAGGCGGCTGTCCGGCGCGCTGGAAGTGGCGGCGGAAATGCCGCGCCACAGCCGCGCCACAGCCACCCGCACGTCATTGCGAGGAGGCGCAGCCGACGTGGCAATCCAGGGGTCTTGTTTTTTGCCTGGCCGATGTCACGGACACGAAGTCAGAGACTGGAACTGGATTGCCGCGTCGGCTGCGCCTCCTCGCAATGACGGTGCCTGGGGGTTGCACGGTCTTGGTGACGTGGGCAGCGCCGGCGACGCCACGGGTTTCACCCTGCTGCCAGGGGCGCAGGAAGTCGCATCAAGAACGCGGCACTACACTAGGTCTTCAGCCGATACCCGGTCTTGAAGATCCACGCCACGACGGCCAGAAACACCGCCAGGAAGAGCAGTGTCATGACCAGGCTGACGCCGACACCGACGTCGGCGACGTCGTAGAAGCTCCAGCGGAAACCGCTGACCAGATAGACCACCGGGTTGAACAGGGTGATCGTCTGCCAGACCGGCGGCAGCATGTTGATCGAGTAGAAGCTGCCGCCGAGGAAAGTCAGCGGGGTGATGATCAGCAGCGGCACGAGCTGCAGTTTCTCGAAATTGTCGGCCCAGATGCCGATGATGAAACCGAAGAGGCTGAAAGTCACCGCCGTCAGGACCAGGAAGAGCAGCATCCAGAGCGGATGCGCGACCTGCAGGGGGACGAACAGACCCGCCGTGGCCAGGATGATCAGCCCGAGGATGATCGACTTGGTCGCCGCGGCGCCGACATAGGCAGCCGCGATTTCGATGTACGAGATCGGTGCCGACAGCAACTCGTAGATGGTTCCGGTGAACTTCGGGAAGTAGATGCCGAACGAGGCGTTGGCGACGCTCTGCGTCAACAGCGACAGCATGATCAGCCCGGGCACGATGAAAGCGCCGTAGCTGATGCCCTCGATCTCGTCGATGCGCGAGCCGATCGCCGCGCCGAAGACGACAAAGTACAGGGACGTCGAAATCACCGGCGAAATGACGCTCTGCAACAGCGTGCGGCGCGTACGCGCCATCTCGAAGAGGTAAATCGCGCGCATTGCATGCCAGTTCATTTCTCTTCCTTCACCAGGCTGACGAAGATATCTTCGAGCGAACTTTGCGTGGTGTGCAGGTCCTTGAAAACGATGTCCGCGTCGTTGAGCTCCTTGAGCAGAGCGACGATGCCGGTTCGCTCGCCCTGCGCGTCGAAGGTATAGATCAGCTCGTTGCCATCGCTCGCCAGCTCGAGTTGATAGGCGGCCAGCGCAGGCGGGATACGTTCCAGGGTGGTCTGCAGTTGCAGCGTCATCTGCTTCTTGCCGAGCTTGCGCATCAGCTCGGCCTTCTCGTCAACCAGAATGATCTCGCCCTTGCTGATCACCCCGATGCGGTCGGCCATCTCTTCGGCCTCGTCGATGTAATGCGTGGTCAGAATGATGGTCACCCCGGTGGCCTGCAGCGAGCGCACCAGTTGCCACATGTCGCGGCGCAGGTTGACGTCAACGCCGGCGGTCGGCTCGTCGAGGAAGAGAATCTCCGGCTCGTGCGACAGCGCCTTGGCAATCAGCAGGCGACGCTTCATGCCGCCCGAAAGCGTGATGATCTTGCTGTCCTTCTTGTTCCACAGCGAAAGCTCGCGGAGGATCTTTTCGATGTAGGCGGGATTCGCCGGCTTGCCGAACAGGCCACGGCTGAACGACACCGTCGCCCACACCGACTCGAAGGCATCGGTGGTCAGTTCCTGCGGCACCAGACCGATCATCGCGCGAGCAGCACGGTAGTCGGCGACGATGTCGTGGCCATCGACCCGAACGCTGCCTTCGCTGGCCTTGACGATCCCGCAGATGATGCTGATCAGGGTCGTTTTTCCCGCGCCGTTGGGGCCCAGCAAGGCAAATATCTCGCCACGGCGAATGTCCAGATTGATGCGCTTTAACGCCTGGAAGCGCGAGTCGTAGGTCTTCGAGAGTTCGGATACGGAGAGGATGTTGTGCATCGGTGCGACCATAACAGATAGCGGCGATTCAGCCAAAAACGCCGCCGCAGGCGCGTGGCGAGGAAGGAACTATTTGCTGAGCAGCAAAGCCAGGGTGTCGACCAGTTCCGCCCAGTCGGCGTCATCGCTCATTTCCTCGGCCAGAAACTGCGCCTGGCTCGGCGTCCAGAACGACGCATCGGCGACACGAACCCCTGGCGGCAGCGGCCGATGACGGGCGATGAAGTCCTCGATGCTCGCCGCGTCATCCGGCAAGCCGAGTTGGCGGAACAAATCGCTCAGCGTGTGAATCGCGTTTTCCATGATCATTCTCCTCGTAGTCAGAACGTCGCAGGCGCTGCGGAAGGCTCCGACCCTTGCGCCTACCCCTGGCTGGCTGCGCCATGATCGTCCAATACGGCAGCCGCTGGACCGGAGCGTCTCGGCATCATCGCGCCGTTGGCCGATTTGAACAACCACGGCGACTGTTGCCGTCGTGGCGGAACCTCAATAAGCGTGAAGGGGGCGGGTAAGCCAGCGCCCATCCCCCACCCAACGTCATTGCCAGAAGGCGCAGCCGACGCGGCAATCCACTTCGACCTTCGCACGACTTTCCCGCCCCATCGACTGCGCGAAGCGCAGAGCCTCAGTGCAACGCTATCCTTGCCACTGCGAAAATCAAAGTCGGCGTCCGCAGCGACCTTCGGCCTGCTCGCCTACTTCCCGGGTCTGCGCCGCCGCCGCGGCTCGCCCTGGCGCTACTGCATGGGCAAGTTGCTTGCGGTGACTGTCACTCGGGATAGACTTGTATGCTCTCGGCAACGGAATCGGCAACGTGTTCCTTGGTGATCACGCCCAGCACGCCGGCCGGTCGCGGCACGCGGCCCTGGACCACCAGGGCCATCAGGGCGCGCTTGCGCGAAAGGCGGCGGATGACCGCAAGGCCGGTGTCGTCTTCGCGGACAACGGTAAAATTGCGGTGAGCGACGTCGCCGAGAGTGATTCCCGCGTGCGTGTGCGCCAGGCCGCGCCTCAGCCCGGCGTTGATGCGCAGCACTCCCTGGATGCGATTGCCGCGCGTCACGACGACGTGCAGCATCCTCCCGTGGTGTTCGGGCTTGCGGAGGAAATCCTCGAAGTCGGTCGCGGCGGGCGCGACGACAAAAGCCCGGTCCATGAGGTCGCGTGCTCGCCGCACCAGAAAGATGTTGGCATGCAAGGCCTTGGGAACCGGGTGTCCCCGGCGCACCAGCTTGAGCGTGTAGATGCTCTCCGGCGAGACCAGGCGGCGCACGCCGACGCTGAGGGCGACGGCCAGGATCATGGGCATAACGATGGAATAGTCGCGCGTCATCTCGAAGATCATGGTCACGGCGGTCATCACTGCGCCGGTTGCGCCACCGACCATGGCGCCCATCCCGACCATGGCGAATGACCCGACGCTGATCGGCACCGGCAGGTGCAGCGCGGCCATGACCGTCGCAAACGCCCCGCCTATGGTTGCCCCCATGAACAACGAAGGCGAGAAGACTCCGCCGGAGGAGCCCGAGCCGAGGCTGAGCGAGGTGGCGACCAGCTTGCAGACGAACAACACGGCCAGCAGCTGGAAGGCACCGAGTTGTCCTCCGAGTATCGCCTGTATGGTCGCGTAGCCGACGCCCTCGACGTAGTAGTGACCGAGCGTCTCGTGCAGAACATAGAAGAGCACGCCGACCAGCAGCATTCCCAAGGTGTGGCGCAGGTAGCGATGCCTGATCCGATCGAAGACATCCTCCATCAGGTGCAGGCCGCGGACAAACCCGGCCGCGGCCAGGCCGGTGATCACGCCGAGCAGCGCGAAAAGACACAGGCTGATAACCGCCGACGCGTTGACCTCCAGCGGTGCCAGCGCAGGCACGGCAAACGCCGGCTGCTGGCCGAAAAAGAACTGGCCAACGAAGGTTGCGGTTCCGGTCGCCAGCGCCACCGGCAGGAAGCTCTGCACGCTGACTTCGGGCAACAGCAGTTCAATGGCAAAAAGGACGCCGCCGATCGGCGTATTGAAGGTCGCGGCGATGCCTGCGGCCGCGCCGGCGGCAACGAGGATGATGCGCTCTGCCGACACGACTCGGACGAGTTGCCCGAGCGACGAGCCGAGCGCCGAGCCGATCTGAATGATCGGCCCTTCGCGCCCGACGGCCGCACCACTGCCAATGGCAACCGCCGACGCCAGCGATTTCACAACCGCGACGACGGGCCGAATTTCGCCATCCTTGTAGTGGATGGCGTCAATCACCTCCGGGACGCCGTGCCCGCGCGCTTCGGGGGCGAATCTTTCCACCAGAAAGGTAACGACCAAGGCGCCGAGAACCGGCACCAGAATGACGAACGGCCCCCAGGGACTTGCCGGCGTGAACTCATTGGCGTCGTAGGCGACGTTTGCCTGGCCCAGGAACAGCAGGTTGTGGATGAAACCGATGAGGTCGCGAAACACGACCGCGCCAAAGCCGGTCACCACGCCGATCACCACCGCCAGCACGCACAGGAGCACCGTCCCGACACGCCGCCGAGGCTGTTCCGACTGCGCTGGAGTCGGCGTCGGCAGGTCGCTGCAAACGCCCTCGGCAAGGGGGGCGGCGTCGATTCGCGTGGGTGTTCCCGGCATGACAGATAGCCCCCCAAGACTGTAACGAGATTCCTGCATCGCGCCCGCGCTCATCGCCCTTTTCCAGCCGACCGCCGCGGAAACTGCCGAGGGGGCCAAAGCGATGACCTGCACATGCCCGCGCGTCGGCACGTCAGAACGCGTGGGTCACCGCCATTATCGTCGAGATCCGGGCGGCGCCGCGAGGTTCCACAATCCCCACATTCCCTACCCGTCAGCCGTCCGGCCCGCGCGGCCCCTGCTCGCCCCGCCCACCGCCGCGCTCGTCGCGCTGCCCACCCGCCTCGCGACGGCGATCAGACCGCGACTGGCGTTCATCAGGCGACGGCGCGCTGGCTCCTCCGGGAGGAGCCGCCGGGCGCTGCGGCATCGCCG
>JEMY01000036.1 GCA_000585075.1 Candidatus Accumulibacter regalis
ACCTCGCTATCGCCCCCAAGTTTCAGATTCTANNCGGCATAGACAGCGCAGGGAATTCGCACTTCTCAGACGCGCGGAAATTTCCGTACCTCCCTCCAACCCCCCCGTTGCGCAGTACGTTCGGCGTTCTCGTCCCGTGACTGGACGGCCGCAGCCACACGTATCGCGTCACGAGCGCGGAGTTGTGTGCCGAAAAAATAGTTGGTTCTCATTTGGAATCATGCGAGTTGTATGTTTCATGAACTACCCGCAGGGATGATTCATGACACAGACGGCCGCCTGAAGCCGCTACTTTCGGGTTTCTCAGCGTCAGCAAAGGATATTCGAAATGTGTTTTAGGAAGGCCTGAAAGGATTATCGATCGTCGCTTCTAAAAGCGCGTCAGCGGAGAGAGAACATGCTTATGTGCTTTACGTGTAGGCGCTTGGTATTCTCTATACCTTGCCCATAACGCATTGATGCGTAATAGGGAAACTATTTGTCGTGACAGATTGACCATGCTCGAAAGGCGTGCCGATAAGCCGCCAATAGTGCGTGAAAAGCGGTTCTGATAGGCCCCGCTGGGTACGCTTGACACGCCCTATTGGCGCGGAGATACTCGCCGCGGCGGTACTGAATAGCGACTTCTCCCGCCCAGAAAACCGGACACTTCCAAGGATATGGCGAGCAAATAGTAACTCTATCTGGACCCCTCTAATATGACATTCGCTCACAATGCACTGGCCCCTCCGCGCTCCAGCTTTGCAACTTTTCTGTTGTCGGCGTTACTCTTATTGTCTGCTGTGACGTCGCTTCCAGCCCTCGCCGCCACGGAGGGCCACGTCTCCGAAGTCAACCTTGTTCTTCCCGATCTGGCAGATACCGCTCTGGTAAGCTTCTTCGGTGGTATCTCGGGCTGGACACTTCTTTCCTACGGACTTCTCGTTGCTGTCGGTGGCCTCACCTTCGGCGCCGTCATCTACCGCCGGATTCGACGCCTGCCGGTGCATCGCTCGATGGCCGAAATCAGCGAACTGATCTACGAGACCTGCAAGACCTACATGATCACGCAGGGAAAGTTCCTGCTGATTCTGCAGGCTCTTACCGCGGTCATCATGATCGGCTATTTCTATTTCGTCCAGCAGCTGGCGGCTTCCGAAGTGGCTACGATCCTGGCGTTTTCGGTGATCGGTATTGCTGGCTCGTTCGGCGTTGCCTGGTTCGGGATACGCATCAATACCCTCGCCAACAGCCGCACGGCATTCGCCTCGCTGGCCGCGAGGCCGTATCAGATTTACGCAATTCCGATCACCTCGGGGATTTCCATCGGCATGCTGCTGATCTCCACCGAGTTGCTGATCATGCTCTGTATCATGCTCTTCATCCCGGCCTCTCTGGCCGGCAAGTGCTTCATCGGATTTGCCATCGGTGAGTCGCTGGGTGCCGCTGCACTGCGCATCGCCGGCGGCATCTTCACCAAGATCGCGGATATTGGTTCCGATTTGATGAAGATCGAATTCGGCATTCAGGAAGATGACGCGCGCAACCCAGGGGTAATCGCGGACTGTGCCGGCGACAACGCCGGCGACTCGGTTGGCCCAACCGCCGACGGCTTCGAGACCTACGGCGTTACCGGGGTGGCACTGATTACCTTCATCATGCTCGCCGTGCCAGAACCGGCCGTCCAGGTTCAGCTGCTGGTCTGGCTGTTTGCCATGCGCGTAATGATGATTGTCGCTTCGGCAATTTCATACTTCGGCAATCAGATGCTCGCGCGGCGTCTATATGGCGACAAGCAACGCTTCAATTTCGAAGCGCCACTGACGTCGCTGGTCTGGATCACTTCGCTCGTCTCGCTGGTGATCACCTTCATCGTGTCGTACCTGCTGATGGGACAGTTCGCTGTCAACGGCAGAGCGTACGCGGACCTCTGGTGGCAGCTTTCGCTGATCATCACCCTTGGCACGCTGGCCGGTGCGATCATTCCCGAGGTGGTGAAGATATTCACGTCGACCAACTCAAAGCATGTGCGCGAAGTGGTGACCGCGTCCGAGGCCGGCGGCGCCAGCCTCAACATTCTGTCCGGACTCGTTGCCGGGTACTTCTCGGCATTCTGGATCGGTGTGATCATCGTCGGGCTGATGTCCGGTTCCTACCTCCTGTCGCAGTACGAGCTGACCGCGGTGATCAATCCCGACTCAGCCAAGGCCGCCATGATGGCCGCTGTGTTCTCTTTCGGGCTCGTCGCCTTCGGCTTCCTGGGAATGGGCCCGGTAACGATTGCCGTCGATAGCTACGGCCCCGTGACCGACAATGCGCAGTCGGTGTATGAGCTTTCGATGATCGAGCAGGTTCCTGATGTCGCCGCTGAGGTCAAGCGGGATTTCGGCTTCGATGTCGATTTCACGTCGGCGAAGTTCCTGCTCGAGGAGAATGATGGGGCGGGCAATACTTTCAAGGCCACTGCCAAGCCGGTGTTGATCGGCACCGCGGTGGTCGGTGCGACGACCATGGTCTTTTCAATTGTCATGCTGCTAACTGGCGGCTTGACCGAAAACCTCGACAAGCTGTCGTTGCTGCACCCGCCGTTTCTGCTCGGCCTCGTTGCCGGTGGCGCGACGATCTTCTGGTTTTCCGGCGCCAGCACACAGGCCGTATCGACCGGGGCCTACCGTGCTGTCGAGTTCATCAGCACGCACATCAGACTCGATGTGGTGGTCAAGGCGTCGCCAAAAGACAGCAAGAAGGTCGTCGAGATCTGTACGATCTACGCACAGAAGGGCATGTTCAACATCTTCATGGCGGTATTCTTCGGAACCCTGGCCTGCGCCTTCATCGAGCCGTTCTTCTTTATTGGCTACCTGATTTCGCTGGCCATCATCGGTCTATATCAGGCCGTTTTCATGGCTAACGCCGGTGGTGCGTGGGACAATGCAAAGAAGATTGTCGAGACCGAAATGCACGCCAAGGGAACCGATCTGCACACCGCGTCGGTGGTCGGCGACACCGTCGGCGACCCGTTCAAGGATACCGCCTCGGTGGCCATGAACCCGATTATCAAGTTCACGACGCTCTTCGGTCTGCTGGCGGTCGAGATGGCGGTCGGGCTCCAGGCACAGGGACAGCAGGGAGTCGTAATTGCTCTGGCTGCGCTGTTCCTAATCGTGAATCTCGTCTTCGTATTCCGCAGCTTCTACGGAATGCGCATTCTCGCCAAAAAGGCGACGGTGTAGCGGTACGCTACGTTGGCCATACAACGGGCCCCTGGGTGCCAGGGCTTCGCGGGGTATCGCCGACAAGGCAATAACCAAGAACGTCGAATAGGGTCGACTATTTCAGGGAGGATTCAAACATGTCGGTGCATCTCTACTTTTCGCTGATACCTGAAGCACTGATCGCGTCCATGCTGCCACCGGAGAGGTTCGGCCAATACTACGCCACGGGCCACAAGTTCAAGTCGAAGGGGCAGGCGTTGTTCTTCGAGGTAGATCCGTCATTTCGCCACGAATATTTCGACATCGACGGTGCATTTGAGCGCTGCGCGGAGAAGCCGGATGGTACGCCGAAGAACTCCGTCTACATCTCGATGTATCGCGTGATGGAGCATCTCTCGATGGAGGCGATCGGCCAGCTTTACCTGACGACCGCGATGGGTGCGACGCTGGGATTGAAGCGTGGAGAGGGATTGCCGAAACCCGACCAGGAGCGGCACATGTTCCAGGACCTGGCACCGATCAACAGCCTAGTGGTCAGCCTCCTCGAACCGGAAAAGTATTACGTGGACGTGACCACCCAACCATCGAAGTTCTTCCGCTTCCCGGGGATGTGTTTTGTCGAACTCGAACTTGGCCCGCTGGCGCGCGATCCCGAGAACGGCCAGGAAGGCGATTTGCCCTATTCGTTCCTGCTCCACCTGCGTGAAGCCTTGCTCGAATTGCGGCCAGGGTCGAAGCAGAACAAGCTCGTGCATCGGGTGCACTCGCTGCAGTTCCCGTATCGAATGGTCAAGGGCGGCTTCTTCCTGGGCATTGGTGAGCAACTTGTTCACTACCCGATGCTCTCGCACGACGAACTGCGCAAGGATCACAGCAACTGGTGGCGTTCGGCCAACCTGTGACGCCAGAGGAATGTTTCAGTTGATCTGGAGAAGTTTCCGCCTTTCGCCGCATCGACGATTGCGTGCTGCGCGCCATCGATTCTGACCGATGTTTCTTGCCGTTTTTCGTGGATACCGGGCAAGCTCCGTTTCTCACAGTTGAAGGAAGGTCGTATCGATGGTCAGCAATCTCTCGATCAGCATTGGCGTTCTGACCAGTGGCGGCGATGCTCAGGGCATGAACGCCGCGGTCCGCGCCGTAGTCCGCTCGGCGCTGAACCTGGGTGTCGCCGTGCACGCCATTTTTGAGGGCTATCAGGGGATGGTGGATGGCGGCGATCGCATTCGCTCGCTGTCTTGGGACGATGTCGGGAGCATTCTCCACCGCGGCGGAACGATCATCGGGACGGCCCGCTGTCCCGTTTTTCGCGAGCGCGAAGGCCGCCTTGCCGCGGCCAGAAACCTGCTCCGGCACGGGATCGACCGGTTGGTGGTGATTGGCGGCGATGGCAGCCTGACCGGCGCCAACCTGTTTCGGCAGGAGTGGGCAAGTCTCGTGGCAGAACTTGTCGAGCGCGGCGATATCGACGAGCTGACCGCGCAGAGGCACTCGGCGCTGATGATTACCGGGTTGGTGGGGTCGATTGACAACGACATGGTCGGTACCGACATGACCATAGGTGCCGATAGCGCTCTACACCGGATCGTCGAGGCCATCGACGCCATTACCAGCACTGCCGCCAGCCACCAGCGCACCTTTGTGGTCGAGGTCATGGGCCGCCATTGTGGCTACCTGGCGCTGATGAGCGCAATCGCCGGTGGTGCCGACTACGTGCTCATTCCGGAAAGCCCGCCGTCGGAAAACTGGGAGCAGGAGATGTGCGATCTGCTGCGCAACGGTAGGGCTGCCGGTCGCCGCGACAGCATAGTCGTTGTCGCGGAAGGCGCGTGCGACAACGCAGGCGGGCCGATCAGCAGCGACCGGGTGCGACAGGTGCTGCAAGACCGCCTTGGCGAGGACACGCGTGTGACTATCCTCGGGCACGTCCAGCGAGGCGGGACGCCAAGCGCCTTCGACCGCTGCATGAGCACTCTGGTTGGTCACGCGGCAGTGCAGGAGTTGTTGTCGGCCACCCCGACGAGTGAACCTCAGATGGTCGGCATGCGCTACAACCGGGTACGCCAGGCACCGTTGATGCAATGTGTCGAGCAAACTCACGCCGTGGCGCGCAAGATCGCCGAGCATGACTATGCCAAGGCGATGGAACTGCGCGGGAGCAGCTTCACCGAGATGTTTCAGACCTTCAAGGCGATGGCCGGTGCGCCGCCCAGCGTGATACCGCCGGCCCGCCCCCGTCGACTGGCCGTGTTGCATGGTGGCGGGCTTGCACCAGGCATGAATACCGCCGCTCGCGCCGCCGTTCGACTCGGACTGGACCGCGGCCACACGATGTTGGGGGTACGTGGCAGCTTCGAGGGACTCCTTGCCGGCCGCATCGAGGAGTTGAGCTGGGGCGACGTCGAGGGGTGGGCTGCCATGGGCGGCGCTGAACTCGGTACCACCCGGCAGGCGCCGACCGTCGAGCAGCTCTATACCGTCGCGCGAGCGCTCGAAACGTACCGCATCGACGGACTACTGATCATTGGTGGCTGGCTGGCCTACAGGGTTGCCCATAACCTCTATAGCGAACGCGAGCGCTATCCGGCATTCAAGATTCCGATCATTTGCCTGCCGGCGAGCATCGATAACAACCTGCCCGGCTCTGAGTTGAGCATCGGCGCCGATACCGCTCTCAACGCCATCGTCGAGGCGCTCGACCGCATCAAGCAGTCGGCCATAGCGGCGCGGCGGTGCTTCGTGGTCGAAGTCATGGGCCGCCACTGCGGCTATCTGGCGCTGATGAGCGGTCTTGCCAGTGGCGCCGAGCGCATCTACCTGCCCGAGGAAGGGGTCTCGTTGAAGGACCTGCAAGCCGATGTGGAACGGATGATCGAGGGTTTTCATGGCGGTCGGCGTTTCTATCTCACGATTCGCAACGAGCGCGCAAACGCGCAGTACACGACCGATTTCATGTGCCGGCTGTTCGAGGAGGAAGGTCACGGCCTGTTCGACGTGCGCCAGGCAATCCTGGGTCACGTCCAGCAGGGCGGCAACCCTTCGCCGTTTGACCGCGTGCTGGCAACCCGCCTGGCGGCGCACTGCATCGATTTCCTGACCCGCGAACTGGAGCGGGGTTCGGCTGCCGGTGCCTATATCGGCCTGGTCGAAGGCAAGGTCATGATCTCTCCGATCAACCGCATGCATGATGTGGTCGATCTGGAGCATCGGCGGCCGACGGAACAATGGTGGATGGACTTGCGGCCGGTCATGCTGGGCATGGCACGGCCAGCGGCGGACGCAGTTTAAACGGCGGCCGTCGATGGTGCTTGCGCGCGCTCCAGCCAGCGCCTGGCGTGGAGCTATCAGCGACGTTGCTGGCCGCGCAGGGTTGTTGTCGGCAGTCAGTCTAAGGCGCAGGGTGGCGATGGACGTTGATGGCATGGCGTGTGTCCAGAGCAACGCGCCGTGCCGCCTGCGCGAAGTCCTCACCGCTGCCGGCATAGAGGATGGCGCGTGAGGAATTGATCAGCAGGCCGTCGCCGTGTGCCGTACGGCCGGCGCGGACCGTTGCCTCGATGTCGCCGCCCTGCGCACCGATACCTGGAACAAGTAGCGGCATGTCGCCGCTCAGTTCGCGAACGCGGGCAATTTCGCCGGGGAAGGTGGCACCGACGACGAGTGCGCACTGACCGCCCTGGTTCCATTCCTGGCTGACCAGGCGGGCGACCCGCTCGTAGAGCTTTTCGCCACCGACGTCGAGGAACTGCAGGTCGCTGCCGCCGGGGTTCGAGGTTCGGCAGAGCAGGATAACGCCCTTGTCAGCGTAGGCCAGATAAGGTTCGATCGAGTCGCGCCCCATGTAGGGGTTGACGGTGAGCGCGTCGGCTTTGAAGCGTTCGAAGGCCTCTATGGCGTATTGCTCGGCGGTACTGCCGATGTCGCCGCGCTTGGCATCGAGGATCACCGGTGTCGTCGGGTGAGCGTCGTGGATGTGGGCGATCAGGGCCTGTAGCTGGTCTTCGGCACGCTGAGCGGCGAAATAGGCGATCTGCGGCTTGAACGAGCACACCAGGTCGGCGGTGGCGTCGACGATTGCTTTGCAGAAGTTAAAAATGGCGTCTGGCTGACCGCGCAAGTGGGCGGGGAAGCGCGCCGGGTCGGGGTCCAGGCCGACGCAGAGCAGGCTGTTGCGGTCGTGCCAGGCAGCGTTGAGAGCGTGCATGAAGTTCATCGGATGATCATCACTCTTGGCAAAAAACTGCATTCTAACGGGCGTGACTCGGGCCGACGCAGGTGATCGCGCCTGCTGTTCGCCGAAAAAGGTAGACTCGGGCCTTTCGCGCGGGGAAGCCCTTTGAAGAAACTGGAGCACGACGAGTACCTTGCCATGCGAGCGGGCGCCGAAATCCTCGAGGCGGATGGCTTTGGTGACAAGGTCCTGCGCCTTGCCGACGGAACAATCCTCAAGCTCTTTCGCCGCAAGCGTCTGCTCTCTTCGGCAGCCTGGTCGCCCTATGCGCAACGCTTCGCCGACAACGCCGAGGCTCTTCACCAGCGCCACATAGCGGCGCCGGTGATCATCGCCGTCTGGCGAATTCCTTCGATTGCCCGCGACGGCGTGCACTACCACCCGCTGACCGGCAAGACGCTGCGTGAGATGCTGCGCGAGGGCTTAGACCCGGCTATCGAGCCAGGCTTGAAGCGGGCGTTCACGGACTTCGTCATTCGCTTGCACCAGGCCGGCGTCTATTTCCGCTCGCTGCATCTCGGCAACGTGGTCTACATGCCCGATCAGCAATTCGGGCTGATCGACATTTCTGATGCGCGTATCGGACGCCGTTCGCTGAGCAAGCAGTTGCGCGCGCGCAACCTTCGCCGCCTGCAGGAGATCGACGGGGAGCGAGACTGGGTCGATTTTTCTACGGTGATGAACGGCGCTTTACAAGCCCCGCCTCGAACCCTATAATGCGCGCTTCTTTCGAGGGGGTATAGCTCAGCTGGGAGAGCGCTTGCATGGCATGCAAGAGGTCCGCGGTTCGATCCCGCGTACCTCCACCAGCAAGTCGAGAGATTCCTGTTCCGGGTCCCCATCGTCTAGAGGCCTAGGACACTACCCTTTCACGGTAGGTACCGGGGTTCGAATCCCCGTGGGGACGCCAGCGCCACTGCGGTTCGTGCAGTGCGCCTGCACAAGATGCGCACTCCTTTTTTGCCGTGTGCGGGAAACCGCTGTGTGGTGGTCGTCGACCTGATCGTGACTGCCCTATCCAACGCTCGCGACCGCGGGCACTTCGACCTTGATTTACGAATTTTCCGCCGAGCGCCGCATAGCCACGTCGCGTCAGTGCTTTCCGCGAGCGATGAGTGCTCCCGGACGATGTCGACATTCTTGCTAAATGCCGACAGTTGCAGTAATTTGGGGCGCTCACGTTGGGGGTGCCGCGCGGATCACGCTGTGGCTGAGAGAGTCCCTTCGAACCTGTACGGGTCATGCCGTCGTAGGGAAGCGGAGCGCACGGGGTTTTCAGGGTGCGCAGGGTGTTCTTCACTCCGTCTCTCTCGTCTGTCTGGCCCCTTGCACGCTGCACGCTTGCGTAGCGCTTTTGCCGTACCCCTCTGCAAGGAAACACCATGAACGCTAACGAGAAATTCATCGCTGCTGACGCTCACGTCGACCAGGCCGCCATCCAGCCGTTGCCGAATTCCCGCAAGATCTACGTTACCGGTAGCCGCGCCGATCTGCGCGTACCGATGCGCGAAATTTCTCAGGCCGATACCGACACCGCTTTTGGTGGCGAGAAGAACCCGCCAATCTACGTCTACGACTGCTCGGGACCGTACTCGGATCCGCAGGCGGCGATCGATATCCGCCAGGGCCTGCCGGCGCTGCGCGCGCAGTGGATTGCCGAGCGCGGTGATTGCGAGGCGCTCGGCGACCTGAGTTCCGATTTCGGGCGTGTGCGCGCCGCCGACCCGGCTCTCGACGAACTGCGTTTTCCCGGCCTGCAGCGCCGGCCGCTGCGTGCCAGGAACGGCGCCAACGTCAGTCAGATGCACTACGCCCGGCGCGGCCTCATCACTCCGGAAATGGAATACGTCGCCATCCGCGAGAACAACAACCGCCGCGCCTACGTCGAGCAACTGAAGGCTTCCGGGGCGCAGGGCGAACGCTTCGCAGAAATCCTTTGCCGCCAGCATGCGGGCAACAGTTTCGGGGCCAGCATTCCGGACGAGATCACGGCGGAGTTCGTACGCTCGGAGGTGGCTCGCGGGCGGGCGATCATTCCCTGCAACATCAATCACCCGGAAAGCGAGCCGATGATCATCGGTCGAAACTTCCTGACCAAGATAAACGCCAACATCGGCAACTCGGCGTTGGGTTCGAGCATTCAGGAAGAAGTCGAGAAGATGACCTGGTCGATCCGCTGGGGGGGCGACACGGTGATGGATCTGTCGACCGGCAAGAATATTCACGAAACGCGCGAGTGGATCATTCGCAACAGCCCGGTACCGATCGGCACGGTGCCGATCTACCAGGCGCTGGAGAAAGTCAACGGCAAGGCCGAAGAGCTGACCTGGGAAATCTTCCGCGACACCTTGATCGAGCAGGCCGAACAGGGCGTTGACTACTTCACCATTCACGCCGGCGTTCTGCTGCGCTACGTGCCACTGACTGCCAGCCGCCTGACCGGTATCGTCTCGCGCGGGGGTTCGATCATGGCCAAGTGGTGCCTCGCGCATCACCGTGAGAGTTTCCTGTACACGCACTTCGAAGAGATCTGCGCGATCATGAAGGCCTACGACGTCGCTTTCAGCCTCGGTGATGGCTTGCGCCCGGGGTCGATCTACGATGCCAACGACGCAGCGCAACTGGGCGAACTGAAGACGCTGGGCGAACTCACCGATGTTGCCTGGAAGCACGACGTGCAGGTGATGATCGAGGGTCCGGGCCATGTGCCGATGCACATGATCAAGGAGAACATGGATCTGCAACTCGAGCAGTGCAAGGAAGCGCCGTTCTACACGCTTGGCCCTCTGACCACCGATATCGCGCCCGGCTACGACCACATTACCAGCGGCATCGGTGCGGCGATGATCGGCTGGTTCGGCACCGCCATGCTCTGCTACGTGACGCCCAAGGAACACCTCGGCTTGCCGGACAAGGACGATGTCAAGGTGGGAATCATCACCTACAAACTGGCGGCGCACGCTTCCGACCTGGCGAAAGGGCATCCCGGCGCGCAGATTCGCGACAACGCGCTGTCGAAGGCGCGCTTCGAGTTTCGTTGGGAGGATCAGTTCAACCTCGGCCTCGACCCCGACAAGGCGCGCGAGTTTCACGACGAAACACTGCCCAAGGAGTCGGCCAAGGTCGCGCACTTCTGCTCAATGTGCGGTCCGCACTTCTGTTCGATGAAGATCACCCAGGAAGTCAGGGAGTACGCCGCAGCGCAGGGAGTCAGCGAGGCGCAGGCGCTGAGCAAGGGGATGGAGGCGAAGGCGATCGAGTTCGTCAAGGCTGGCGCCGAGGTGTATCGGAAGGTCTGAGTGCGGGGGAATGACGCCGGACACCCTGCGTCTGAGCTTGTGCTCGCCTCGCTCGCTGGGCGGTTACGGCGCGCCTGCCGCGCTTCATCGAGCACCGCCAGCACCGAGCGTGGTTCGGCAGGGCGACGACGCCACTGATGATGTGATGATCGCCATCAAGGCCACGAGCCAAGGCGGCGATCGACGATGCGGCGGCAGAAGCGAGCCGCGGGCCCCCTAGAAATCCTTGGCCGCTTCCCAGAGAATGTAGCCGTCCTCCTTGCGCGTCCACTCCAGGAGTTCGATCAGCGGGAAGGCGCGCTGAGCCAATCCGATTGGCGGACCGTCGGCCCTTCGATCGTCGTTGCTGTCGTCATCTTGGGCGGGGGTACCGGCTTGAGGGGGAAGGGTGCCGTTGCTACCGCCGCCAGCAACGGCGCGCCGCAGGCGTTCGATGGCTTCGGGCAACTGCTCGCTGGTAATCACGCCGCGCGCGGTGCAGTCCTTGTGCAGGATTTCGAGCAACTGGCGGGCGGCCGGAGCGAACATCATGATCTGCCCGGAGGTGCTCGAGTTGAATTTGACCAGCATGCTCGGCTTCCCTTCAGATTGGGTTCAATGCCTTCCATTGTCCTCGTTGCGGCGGGGAAGAACAATAGCCGGCGATGGGACGGAGCGCGGGGTCGTGTACACTGCGGACATGAGTACAATTCTTACGTCACGGAAAGCTCGCGGCCTACGCCGCACCTTGGCTTGCTGCGCCACTCTTGAGCGGTTTCGATGATCGAACTGGAGCGTCTGCTGCGCTCGCAGGGCTTTGGCAGCCGGGCTGACTGCCGCGCACTGATTCGCTCGGGGAGCGTCAGCGTTGCCGGGCAGCCCTGCGCTGATCCCTTTGCCCGCTTCGAGGCGGAGGGCCTGCGCTTTGCGGTAGACGGAGTTGCCTGGCTTTATCGGCGTTTCGCGTATCTGGCGCTGCACAAACCAGCAGGCCATGAATGCTCGCAGCGACCCTTACACCACCCCAGCGTCTACTCGCTGCTTCCCGATCCTCTCATCAAGCGCGGCGTGCAAGCGGTCGGTCGGCTCGACGAGGACACGACCGGGTTGCTGGTATTGACTGACGACGGTCAGTTCATTCACCGCTTGAGTTCACCAAAAAAGGCGGTGCCCAAGGTCTATGAGGTGACAACGCGGCATGTGGTCGACGCGTCACAGGTGGGTGCGCTGCTGAGTGGCGTGGTGCTGCACGACGACCCCGAGCCGGTTGCCGCGTTGGACTGCACTCTTCTCGGCGAGCGCTGCCTGCGCTTGACGGTGACGCAGGGTCGCTATCATCTGGTCAAGCGCATGCTTGCTGCGGCCGGCAATCGGGTCGAGGCATTGCATCGGACGAGCATCGGCGGTTTCAGCTTGCCGGCGTCGCTCGAGGTTGGGCGGTGGATGTGGCTGGAAGCGGCGGAGCTGGCACTGCTGGCGGCCGACAAGGGTGGCTCTTTCTGAAAGGGGAGGATCGGCAGTGACCTTGACCGAGTTGCGCTACATCGCGACGCTGGCCCTCGAGAAGCACTTCGGTCGGGCCGCGGAAAAATGCCACGTCAGCCAGCCGACCTTGTCGGTGGCCTTGAAGAAGTTCGAGCAGCGCTACGGAGTGATTCTCTTCGAGCGGTCTTCGGCTGAAGTGCGGCTGACGATGCTTGGCGAACAGATTGCCGCTCAGGCGGAGCGGGTTTTGGACGAGGCGAGCAGGCTGAAGGAGCTCGTCGAACAGGGCAAGGACCCCTTGCTTGGACCGTTGCGCCTGGGGGTCATCTACACAATTGCGCCATACCTGTTGCCCCGCCTGATTCCGGCATTGCACTTGCGTGCGCCGCGGATGCCGCTCTTTCTGCATGAGAATTTCACGGTAAACCTGAGCGCGCAGTTGCGTCGCGGCGAACTTGACGCGATCGTCGTCGCCTTGCCATTTGCGGAAGCAGGGATCGTTTCACGGGTGGTTTACGAGGAGCCTTTTTGCATGGTCTTGCCGAGCGGGCATGGGCTGACGCAGCAAACCCTGATCGACCCCAATGAGGTGGCGTCCGAGAACCTGCTCCTGCTCGGCAACGGTAATTGTTTTCGCGATCAGGTGGTCCAGGCGTGCCCACAGCTTTCCGGCCCAGGCGGTACCGACGGGGCGAGCGAGGGAAGCTCGCTCGAAACGGTGCGCTACATGGTGGCCAGTGGCGCCGGAATCTCTGTGGTGCCGGCCTCCGCGGCGGCGGCGTGGCCGCGTGATGACCTGTTGCTGGAGTTCCGCAATTTCAGCGAGCCGGCACCGCTTCGCCAGGTGGTGATCGCCTGGCGGGCGACCTTCCCGCGGCCGCAGGCGATCGACGTCTTGCGTGCGGCGATCCTGGACGCACCGCCGCCCGGAGTGATTGTCCGCGATTAGTGTCCGGTGAACGGCTTTTCGGCCGGGCGATTCCGGGGCTGCGGCCCGCCGCGCCGCTGTTTCACGTGAAACAGCGGCGCAACACGGCAGCAAGGCTGCCTTGTTGCGGGTGTGCTCCTAGTCGGCCACCTTCTTGCGTGCGCTGGCGCTGGTTGTTTCGCTGCCTTCCGGCGTGTTGTTGTCAGTCTTCGCGGTGGCCACTCGGGGCTTCCTGGTCGTTGCCTTGGGTTCCCGTTTCTCGAACTCGAAGCCGACTTTTCCATCGCCGCCGCGGACCAGATACGCGGAGAACTTCCGCCGGGTGCGTGCCGAGACGAAGCCGCGCAGGAGGTCGGTCCGCCCGCTGCTCAGCAGCTTTTGCATCTGTTCGGGTTCGATCTGCTGCTGGAGAATGATCGTTCCCGATCGGAAGTCGCAACTCTTGTTCGGTCCCTGCGATTTCTCGCAAACGTAGGCCATGCCGTGCGCGAATACTCGTGCGCCGCACTTCGGGCAGGCGCCCTGGGCTTCGCTTTGCGAGAAGTCGACTTCTTCGGCGGCGTCCCCAGCGCTTCCCTGGCCGAAGTCGAACTCAGGGGCGTTGTCGGCGTTAAGTTTGATGATCGCGTTGAAAGGGCGTCCCATCTTGTTGCGGAAGCCGGTCAAGGGGCCGATCCTGCGTTCGGTGAGCAGCTCCTCGATCTCGCTACCTTCGAACTGGCGGCCGGCGACGATCTTCCAGAGTGCGAAGTCACAGGCCTGGCACTGAAACTTCTTGTAGGTTTCCTTGATCAGACCGCCGCACTTGGGGCAAGGGGTCGTCAGTTCGCCGAAGTCGCCGGGGATGGTGTCGCTATCGTAGCTCTTGGCGCGAGCAACGATGCGCTCGGTCATTGCCGCGATCTCGCCCATGAATTCCTTGCGCGACATTTCGCCGCTTTCCATGCGCGCCAGCTTCCATTCCCATGCCCCGGTCAGCTCGGGCGCCGTCAGCTCGGGAATGCCGAGGCCGTTGAGCAGCGTCATCAGCGAGAAAGCCTTGGCCGTCGGCTGCAGTTCGCGGCCGTCGCGGTGAAGATACTGTTCGGCGATCAGGTTCTCGATGATTTGCGCGCGTGTCGCTGGCGTTCCGAGGCCGCGTCCGGCCATCGCAGCGCGCAACTCCTCGTCGTCCATTGACTTGCCCGCGCCTTCCATGGCCGTCAACAGAGTGGCCTCCGAGTAGCGCGGCGGCGGCTTGGTTTCGTGTGCGTTGAGGAGAACCTCTTCGCCATGAACGATTTCGTCGGGCTGCACGGCGACGAGATTGCCTTCGCTGCCTTCCTGCGCGTCGCGGCCATAGACCGCGAGCCAGCCGGGATTGACCAGGACCTTGCCTTCGGTCTTGAATGGCTCGCCCTCGACGCGCGTGATGCGCGTCGTGATCAACGATTCGGCGGCGGGATAGAAAACGGCGAGGAAACGCTTGACGACCATGTCGTAGAGCTTCATCTCCGGTTCGGAGAGGTGTTTTGGCGCCTGCAGCGTCGGGATGATCGCGAAGTGATCGGAGATCTTGGCGTTGTTGAAAATGCGCTTGTTCGCGACGACCCACTGGCGAGCCAGGATGTTCGATGCGAAAGGCGCGTAGCGGGCCAGGGTGGCTTCGTCGCTTCCTTTCGTGACTCCCTCGCCGGTGAGCATCGATAGCGTCGCCCGGACCGTTTCACGGTAGTCCTCGGGCAGCGCACGGGCGTCGGTCCGTGGGTAGGTCAATACCTTGTGCTTTTCGTAGAGCGCTTGCGCCAGTCCGAGCGTGGCTTTCGCCGAAAAGCCGAAACGGCCGTTGGCTTCGCGTTGCAGGCTGGTCAGGTCGTAGAGCAGCGGCGACAGCTGCGTCGAGGCCTTGGACTCTTCGCTGACTTCGCCGTCCCGGCCGGTGCATTTTTTCTGCAGTGCGATGGCGCGCGCTTCGTCCCACAGGCGGTCGGCACGCGCATGTTCGTCGTTGTCCTTGCCCTTGTAGTTCTCGTCGAACCACTTGCCCCGGTAGTTGCCGGCAGCACAAACGAAGAGCGCCTCGACTTCCCAGTAGGCGCGCGGCTTGAACTTGCGAATGCGGTCTTCACGGTCGACCATCAGCGCCAGAGTCGGTGTCTGGACGCGGCCGACGGTCGTCAGGTGGAAGCCGCCGGTCTTCGAGTTAAAGGCGGTCATCGCGCGCGTGCCATTGATGCCGACCAACCAGTCCGATTCCGAGCGGCAGACGGCCGCATCGGCCAGACCGCGCATTTCGGCGCCGCTGCGCAGGCGGGCGAAGCCGTCCCGGATAGCCTGTTGGGTCATCGACTGCAGCCACAAACGTTCCACCGGCTTGCTGTTCTTGGCGTGCTGGACGATGTAGTTGAAGATCAGCTCGCCTTCGCGCCCGGCGTCGCAGGCGTTGACCAGACCGTCGACATCCTTGCGTTTGATCAGGCGGACCAGCAGCTTTAGACGCGCCTCTGTTTTCTGAATCGGCTGCAACGCGAAGTGCGGGGGGATCACCGGCAAATGGGCGAAAGACCACTTGCCGCGCTTGACCTCGTACTCCTCGGGGCAGGCCAGTTCGAGCAGATGCCCGACGGCCGAGGAGAGCACGTAGTCGTCACTCTCGAAATAGTCCTCGTGTCGAACAAAGCCACCGAGGGCGCGTGCGAGGTCAGCGGCGACGGAGGGTTTCTCGGTGATGATCAGTTTCTTGCTCATGGGGTCTTCATCAGTCCGGGAAAGTGGCCAAAATGCGGCTGGCCGGATGGCCCAACACTACAGGGTTCGGCGGGCCATGATAAGAGCACTCTACCGCCCTTGGCAAGCAAGGCGGGCGGCAGTGCTGTTCGCGAGAGGGTCGCCGAAACCGCTGCCTGCCCTGCCGTCGCCGGAGCGGTAGCAGCGTCCTGGTAGCGAAGGCGCGCGGTGCTCAGTGCAGCAGTCTGTGCTCACCGTCGTCGAGAAGTTCCTCGACGATCAGGGGCTCTAGCGCCTGCTCACGACTCCAGAGGATCATCAAGACGATGATCTTGAACTTGCCCAGAGGGACCGGGTCGTCGTCGAGGAGCATCGCGCCCTCGACGACCAGTTCGCGCAAGGCGGGCGCCAACATTTCCGCCGCTTCGAGGAAAGCGATGAAAGCGAGGCAGTCCGGGCCAAGTTTGCGTTGCTCCTCTGACAGGTAGACGCGTAGCGCGCGCTGGTCGCGTGGCCGCTCAATGAGTGGCGTCGTTTTCAAGCCGTCCAGCCAGCCCAGGGCGACGGTGATCGCCTCGTCTTCGAAACCGACGGCGCTCAAGCGGCGCTTCAGCATCTTGGTCTTTGGGCGGGCGCTGAAGTCGTGATAGTTCTCGAAAAGGTAGACCAGAATGTCGATCATCAGAAAAGGCTCTCAGGCTTGGCAAATGCGTTGGTAGCGGCCGCCTGGCAGAGTGGCGACCTGACCATCCAGTTCCAAGTGGAGGAGCATCACCGAAACGACGTCAGCCGTCAAGCCGCTGCGTTCGACCAGCTCGTCGAGGCTGCAAGGATCGAATCCCATGCTTGGCAGCAGGCCGCTGCCTTGCGGCGCAGGGTCGTCAGGGCTCGTGGAGGTCGTCGCCGTCAGCAGTGGCCAGGTGAGCTCGTCGAGGACGTCCTGAACGGTTTCTACCAGTTTGGCACCTTCTCTGATCAGCTTGTGGCAGCCGCGCGAATGTGGCGAGTGAATCGATCCCGGAATGGCGAATACCTCGCGTCCCTGTTCGGCCGCAAGGCGTGCGGTGATCAGCGAACCGCTGTCGACGGTCGCTTCGATGACCAGTGCGCCGCGCGAGAAGCCCGAGATCAGACGGTTACGGCGCGGGAAGTTGGCGGCGGCGGGTGGCGCGCCGAGTGGAAACTCGGAAACGACAGTGCCTCGGGCGGCGATCTCGAGAGCCAGTTGCTGGTTGGCGGCAGGGTAGAGGCGGTCGATCCCGGTGCCGATGAAAGCCACCGTGCTTGCCGCCGCGCGCAGCGCGCCGCGATGCGCAGCTGCGTCGATACCCAGGGCGAGGCCGCTGGCGATCGTCAGTCCGGCTTCAGCCAGGGCGGCGGCGAAGCGCTCGGCGTTGTTGATCCCTTGTGGAGTGGGGTTGCGACTGCCCACGATGGCCAGCGCCGGTTGGTTGAGCAGATCGATGCGACCACGGACGTAGAGCAGTGTCGGTGGATCGGAAATCTGCAGCAGGGCTTGCGGATACTCGCGGTCGGCGAGGGTGAGCAGCTCGTGGTCAGGCGCCGCGGACCAGGCCAGGGCGCTATCCACCCCTGCGCGATTGTCGGCAGCGAGGAGCAGGCTGGCCGCCTTGTCGCCGACAACGCCGGAAATGGCGGCGCGATCCGCTGCGAAGATGGCTTCTGGAAGCCCGAAGGCGTTGAGCAGCTTGCGCTGGGTCTTGCCGCCAATACCCGGAATCAGCGTCAGTCGCAACCAGGCGGCGAGCGACTCGCCGGTGTCCATTTCTAGGGTGTGCGGACGAAGTCGTTGATATCTACAGTGCCTTCGGACTGCACGACCAGGCCATAGGAAATTCGTTCGAAGGTGCGGAAGACGAAAAGCAGGCCAATGCGTGAAGGCGGAATGTCTACCACCGCCTTGTCACCCTGCTCGTCGCGTTCGTGAATCACGCGATTACGTTCGAGAGCCAGCACGTGTCCGATCTCGATGCCATCGCTGGTGCCACGGTTGATCGAGATGATCGAGCCGCGACCGGCTGCGTCGACGCCGCCATAGACGGAGATCACGCGGCCATCGACGGCGAAATCAGGCTTGTGCGGAACGTAGGCGATCAGCGGTGGCGGCGTCGCCGGCAGCAGGCGATCGCCAAAGCCGACTTCCTGCGTGGCCGAGCGCACCTCGAAGGTCGCCGGGTTGCCCGGTTGAAGCTGTTTCGCGGTGCCCAGGTAGAACGCTTCATAACCCAGGATGTCGTTGCTCTCCGGGTCACGCAAAGGCTTGCCGTTGCGGTAGATCTTCCAGTCGCGATGGGCAGGGTCGGCATTGGTCACGTAGGCCAGGTCGCCGTTGCCGAGAAAGACCCGATCGAGCTGCGTGGCGACGATGCGTGCAGCCGCGTCGAGCGCGTTCGCTTCGACGATCAGTGGATCGGAGAGGAAAGGTCTGATGACGTTTGGCGGAATCGCCGGTATCGCCTCTTCGTTCATTTCGGAATGAATCTGCGGCTCCAGCCGGGCACTCTGCAGACGCAGGAAGGCGTTGCCCTGCGCGTCACGATCAAGGACGATCACGTCACCGGGATAGATCAGGTGCGGATTCCTGACTTCCTGCCGGTTCATCCGCCAGATCTCCGGCCAGCGCCAGGGCTCCTTGAGGAAGGTCCCCGAAATTCCCCAGAGCGTGTCACCGGGTACGACCACATGTCGGGTGGGGGCGCTTTCGGCCAGCAGCGGGGCTTGCCCGGCGGCCAGGCACAGCGCGCTGACCGTGGCCAGAATGAACGCGGATATAATGCGGATCATCATGTTATCCTCGTACGAGCCTTCGTACATGGCGGTGTGGCGGGATGGCGGCGAGGCGGCGTAATGCTCCGGCTGCAGGGGTTGCCCAAGTTCGCTGTTGGCCGCGTCTATGGCCGAAGCCATCGTGCGCCCGACGCAACCGGCGTTGGAATACCCAAGACACTACATTAGATTCTGCACGTAGTTATTTCTTCGATCAAGCCTTTTATGTCTCTACTACCGATACTCCGCTTTCCCGATCCGCGTCTGAAGACGATGGCCGTGCGCGTCGAACGGATTGACGACAACCTTCGTCGCCTGGCGCGTGACATGGCCGAGACGATGTACGAAGCACCAGGAATCGGCCTTGCCGCGACGCAGGTGGATGTGCATAAGCAGCTGATCGTCATTGACGCCTCGGAAACCAGAGATCAGCTGCTTACCCTGATCAACCCGGAGATTCTCGAGCAGGACGGTTTGCAGGTCTGCGAGGAAGGTTGCCTGTCGGTGCCCGGGATCTACGACAAGGTTGCGCGTGCCGAACACGTCGTGGTCCGCTATCTCGACCTTGACGGCGCAGAGCAGACCATCGAGGCCGTGGGTTTGCTGGCCGTCTGCCTGCAGCATGAAATCGATCACCTACAGGGGCAGGTCTTTGTCGAGCACCTCTCGCAGCTCAAGCAGCTGCGGATCAGGAACAAGCTCGCCAAGCAGGCGAGAATTACCGCGTGAGGCTGATTTTCGCCGGTACGCCCGAGTTCGCGAGAGTCGCCCTGCAGTCCATCATCGCTGCCGGTCATGAGGTGCTTGCGGTCCTCACGCAGCCCGACCGCGCGTCGGGACGCGGCCTGGCGCTACGACCCTCGCCGGTCAAGCAGCTGGCTCTGGCGTCCGGGATCGAAGTCTTGCAGCCATCGACCTTGAAGGACCTCGCGGCACAGGAGCAGATACGCGCGCTTGGCGCCGAGGTCATGGTCGTCGCCGCCTATGGGCTGATTCTTCCGCAGGTCGTTCTGGACATGCCAGCTTCCGGCTGCATCAACATCCATGCGTCGCTGTTGCCGCGCTGGCGCGGCGCTGCGCCAGTGCAGCGGGCGATTCTCGCCGGCGACCAGGAGACCGGGGTGTGCATCATGCAGATGGATGCAGGACTCGACAGCGGCCCGATATTGCTTTCCGAGAGCCTGCCGATTGCTGCCGACGACACGGCGGCATCGCTTGGCGACCGACTTGCCCTACTCGGCGCACGCTTGATCGTCGAGGCACTGGCCCGTCTGCCGCTGTCGCCGCAAGCGCAAGCAGGCGCTGGGGCCACCTACGCTGCCAAGATCGACAAAGCGGAAGCGACGCTCGACTGGCGTTTGCCGGCGCTGCAGCTGGCTCGCTGCGTCAGGGCTTTCAACCCTTTTCCCGGGGCCTCGTGCACCGTCGACGGCCATCTGCTCAAGGTCTGGCGCGCCGCCGTGGTCGCCGGTGATGGCGAGCCCGGCGAGATTCTGGTCGCCGACCGCAACTCGCTGGTCGTTGCCTGTGGCGCAGGCGCTCTGCGCCTGGACGAGCTGCAGAAGGCCGGCGGAAAACGTTTGCCAGCGACACAGTTTCTGGTCGGAACGCGGATCGCGGCGGGTTCCCGCTGCGCTTTGCCGGCAATCCACCAGGCGTGATGAGGGGCAAGCGCGGGACCGTCCTTGAAATCCTTGCCGTCCGGCATCATCTAAGTCGCCACACCATGGTGGTGTGCTGTTGTTCTCGCGGAGGTCACGGAAATGCTCGGTAACTGGGTAAAAACTTCGATCCTGATGGCGGCCATCGTGGCTCTTTTCGGGGCGATTGGGGCAATGGTCGGCGGCCAGACGGGGATGTTGCTGGCGCTGCTCTTTGGCGGGGCGATGAATTTCTTCGCCTACTGGTTCTCGGACAAGATGGTGCTCAAGATGTATAAGGCGCGCGAAGTCGACGAGGCATCGGCGCCGCAGTTCTACGGCATGGTTCGCGAGCTCGCACAGCGTGCCGAACTGCCGATGCCGAAGGTCTATCTGATCGACGAGGCGCAGCCGAACGCCTTTGCCACCGGCCGCAATCCGGAGAACGCGGCGGTCGCGGCGACGACCGGAATTCTGCAGTTGCTGTCGGCAAGGGAAGTCCGTGGCGTCATGGCGCATGAACTGGCGCACGTCCGGCATCGCGACATTCTGATTTCGACGATTTCGGCGACCATGGCCGGAGCGATTTCCGCACTCGCCAACTTCGCGATGTTCTTCGGCGGCCGTGATTCCGAAGGGCGGCCAGGAAACCCCTTGGCGGGCATCCTGGTCGCTCTGCTCGCGCCGCTGGCAGCATCGCTGATTCAAATGGCCATCTCGCGGGCGCGCGAGTTCGAGGCCGACCGCGGGGGTGCGGAGATCTCCGGTGACGCCAATGCGCTGGCCGATGCGCTGACCAAGATCGACGCTTATGCGCGGGGTATCCCGATGGTGCCCGCCGAGGCGCATCCCGAGACGGCGCAGATGATGATCATGAATCCGCTCTCGGCCGGCGGCATCAAGGGCCTCTTCAGCACGCACCCGGCGACCGAGGAACGCGTCGCGCGGCTGCGTGCCTTGGCCCGAGGCTGAGCCGCGCGCCGCCGCCTTTCTGATCAGTTCTCCTGCTTTTCAAGCGTCGGTGTTTCACGTGGAACACTGCCGTCCCGCCCCCGAAAACACGCGCTGCAGCTGTACGGCCAGACGATAACCGGCCTGGCCGAGACGCTGGCCGGTGATCTCCAACGCCCTTGCCTGGAATTCGGCGCTGATCGTGAGCACGGCGTTGTCGCCACCGGGATACGCCGCCTGTCGCGCGAGCTGCCAGCTTTCCTCGAGCCATTGCGTGGCGTCGTCTCCCGCTTGCGCCGTGGGCGGGTAGAGGAGCGTCAGTACCTCGACCGTGCTCGCCAGGCGTTTTCCGCGTAGCCACGGCTTGCCGGGGAGCTCGTCCCAATAGCTGTGCAGATTGGTAGACGGATACTTCGGCTGCAAGGGGTTGAAAATCCGCTGCTCATTGCCGCCGCTGTCGTCGTCCCCGTGCGCTCGATTTCGGCTCGCCGCGTGTAGCGGCTGATGCGCATCAGCAACCAGATGGATCAGCCAGGGGAGTGCATAGGCCCGTTCGGCGGCGCTGCTTTCCGGGTCGCACAGGATCTTCGGCAGCGCAGCCAGTTGGCGGGCTAGCGCGCCCGGTGACGGGCGCGCCTTGTGCCCAGGGTGCAATGGACGATCGACATAGTGCCAGGCAAGTCGACGCTCCATGTCCGGAAAGCCGTGCAGCGTCGGCGTCGGCGGCGCATGTCCGGCGGTGTAGAAACGCCGATCCCGGCGGATGTCGTCGGGCCAGGTCGAGGCTTCGAGAAAAGCGGCGCGGTCCGCGTCTGCGTCTTTGCTACGTGTCTGCCAGCGCTCGTAGTCCGGATGCTGGCGCAGCACGGCCGCCACCGCAGCCTTCGTCCGCTCGTCGAGTCGTTCCCAGGCGATCAAGGCGCTGATCCGATGGCCGGCGGCGTTCCAGGCGAATGCCGGTGGCGCGACGAGCAACAGCAGCGGCAACAGCAAGCTGGGCAGAAAGGCGGGCAGAGCAGTCAGCCCACCCGGCCGGCGGCGCCACGCCGCGCCGGCGACCGGCTCAGCGGTCAAGGCCGAGATCCTGGTGCGAAGCCGGGTCCTCGCGAGGTTCGATATGGACGAACACGGAGGCGTGCGGCAGTTCCTGACGAAGCTCGCTTTCGAGGCCTTCGACCAGTTGATGAGCGCGCGCTACCGTCCACGCGCCGGGGACGAGGACGTGCAGCGAGATGAAGCTGCGCGCCCCCGCTTCCCGGCTGCGCAGGGCGTGGTAGTCGATTCCCTGGCTACGATAGCCTTCAAGGACGCGGAGAACCTGCGCCTGTTGTTCGCGTGGCAGACTGCCATCCATCAGTCCGTTGGCCGAGCGGCGCAGCAGTTGCCAGGCGGTCCACACGATGTTGCCGGCGACGAGCAGGGCGAGAATCGGGTCCAGCCATAGCCAACCGCTAAGCGCCACGGCGCCAACGCCGACGACGACCCCAAGCGAGGTCCACACGTCGGTCAGGAGATGACGGGCATCCGCTTCCAGGGTGATCGAGCGGTGCCGCCGTCCGGCGAGCAGCAGGACGCGCCCGACGATCAGATTGATCATCGCGGCGATTGCCGACACCGTGAGACCGACGCCAACGGCCTCGAGCGGCTGTGGGTTGAGCAGGCGTTCGCCGGCCGCAATGGCAATCGCGATAGCGGCGAAGAGGATCAGCAGTCCTTCGAAGCCGCTCGAGAAATACTCAGCCTTGCCGTGCCCGAAACGATGCCCCTCGTCCTCCGGCTGCTCGGCAATCGACAGCATGGCCAGTGCCATGCAGGCGCCGGCCAGATTGACCAGCGATTCGAGTGCATCGGAAAGCAGACCGACCGAGCCGGTGAGCAGCCAGGCGACAGCCTTGAGAGCGATGGTGGCCAGCGCCGCCGCAATCGAAAGCCAGACGTAAGGTTTCAGCGAGGGTGAGGACATGCGACCATTATCGCCCCCTACCGCCCCGGCCGCCATCGCCAGGCATCGTGCTAAACTCGGTGCTCCCTCCCGAGCAAAGTATTCTAGGCCTTGTCGACTTCGCCTCCATCCCCCTCTCCGTCAGCCCGTGCGGTGCGCGTACGCCGCCCCGCAAGCGGGCAGCAGATGGCGGCTGAGCGCCGTAACCCTCCGGCGGTCTCCGCGCTGGCAAGCGATTCGCTGGCCTTCAGCCTCTTGCTGGCGGCGCGGCTGATCGCCGCGGTTCGTTCCGGGAAGAGCCTGACGCAGGCGCTCGGCACGCTTGGCGGCGAATCTCCGGCAGCACGTGCGGCCGCGCAGGACGTGACCTATGGAAGCCTGCGCCGTTACGGCTGTGGCGAGTTCGTCCTCGGCCGCCTGCTGACCCGTGCCCTGCCGCATCCCGAAGTTGAAGCGCTTTTGCTGGCCGCCCTGTATCGCCTGCACACGCGTCCTGATTCGGCTTACATGATTGTCGACCAGGCTGTTGCCGCTGCCGGCGAGCTCGCCGGTGGCGCTTTCAAGGGCCTGGTCAATGGCCTGTTGCGCAACTATCAGCGGCAGCGTCATGTCTTGCAAGTGGCGATGGCCGACGACGACGAAGCCACGCAACAGCACCCACGCTGGTGGCTGGCACGCCTGCGTCGCGCTTATCCGGATCGCTGGCCGGGAATCGTCGCTGCCGGCAACGGACAGCCGCCGATGACCCTGCGCGTCAACCAGCGCCGGATCGAGGTCGCCGACTACCTCGCACGCCTGCAGGCGGCGGGCCTTTGCGCGCGATCGCTCGGTGGGCAGGCGTTGGTGCTCGACAGGCCGATGCCGGTCGATGCCTTGCCGGGTTTTGCCGACGGGCTGGTGTCGGTCCAGGACGCCGGCGCCCAGCGCGCGGCCGAGTTGCTGGCGCCGGTAGCGGGCCAGCGCGTGCTCGACGCCTGCGCCGCGCCCGGTGGCAAGGCCGCGCATCTGCTTGAAGCGGCCGATGTCGACCTGCTGGCTGTCGATATCGACGCCGTTCGTACGCGTCGCGTCGAGGACAACCTGCGCCGGCTTGGTCTGACCGCCAAGGTTACGCCTGCCGACTGCTGTGCGACCGAGCAATGGTGGGATGGCCAGTTCTTCGACGCGATTCTTGCCGACGTGCCCTGCTCTGCCTCGGGCGTCGTTCGTCGCCATCCCGATATCAAGTACCTGCGCCGGGAAAGCGATATTCGAGGCTTCGTCCGCATCCAGGCCGAGATCCTCGATCGCCTCTGGCCACTATTGAAAGCGGGAGGCAAGCTCCTCTATGCCACCTGTTCGGTCTTCCCGGAAGAGAACCGTGCGCAGATCGACGCCTTCGTCTTCCGCCAGCCCGACGCGCGGCGCCTGATCGAAGAAGAACTCGTGCCGCAGCCCGAACATGACGGATTCTTCTATGCCCTGTTGCAGAAAGCGGCTTAGCGCGTTTTTCTTCTGGCTGTGGCTGCTGATCGCCTCACCCGGCTTGCAGGCAGCAGACATCAGCGCCCGCAATCCCCTGCTCTCGGTTGGCGACGAAGGCTATGTGCTGTCCGCCGACTTCAGCGTCAGTCTTAATGCGCGCCTGGAAGACGCCGTTGCCAGGGGCGTCGGGCTGTACTTCGTCGTCGATTTCGAACTCAGCCGTTCGCGTTGGTACTGGCTCGACGAACAGGTGGCCAGCCGCAGCCAGTCCCTACTCCTTTCCTACCACGCTCTCACCCGCCAGTATCGTTTGTCCAGCGGCGCATTGCACCAGAGCTTTGCCTCGCTCGACGAAGCGCTGCGCATTCTATCGCGCTTGCGCAACTGGCTGGTTTTCGAAAAAAGCGCGGTGCATGCCGAGCAGACCTACCTGGCTGCGGTGCGCATGCGCCTTGACCTGAGCCAGATGCCGAAGACGTTTCAGGTCAACGCCCTGGCCAACCGGGACTGGAACCTCGCGTCGGAGTGGGCGCGCTGGACATTCACCCCGAGCGAGTCCGCCCAACTGGGGGGGGCGGGTACGCAGGTGGTGCCGGTGGCGCCGCCTTTGCCCTTGCCAGCGGCCGTATCCAGCGGCGAAGAGAAATGAAATTCCTGATCGTCGCCGCTGCCTCGTTTGGCGCCATCCTGCTCTTTCTCCTTGCCTCGGCCAGCGCCAATACCGCGCTTTTTGCCAGCAACTACGCGTGGCTGCTGGGACTGAACGTCATCGTTGCCTTGTCGCTGCTGGCGCTGATTGCCTGGCAGTTGCGGCTGCTCTGGGGCGAACACCGGGCCAAGGTGTTCGGTTCGCGACTCAAGTTGCGCCTGATGCTGATGTTTGGCCTGATGGCCGTCCTGCCGGGCGTTCTGATCTACGCGGTGTCGGTGCAGTTCGTGACCAAGAGCATAGAAACCTGGTTCGATGTTCGCGTCGAAAAAGCGCTTGAAGCGGGGCTCAATCTCGGTCGTAGTGCGCTCGATTCGCTGCTTGAAGATCTCGCTGCCAAGGCACAGACGATGGCCTTGGAACTTGGCGAGCGTTCCGAAACGCAGCGCCGGCTCGACCTCAATCGTCTGCGCGAGCAGTATGGCCTGCAGTCGGCGGCGCTGTTTGCGACCAGCGGCGAATTGTTGGCCACCGCCACCGGCGACCTGGCGACCCTGTTGCCCAAACAGCCGACAGGCGAGGAGCTGCGCAGGGTGCGCAAGGAGCGCCGCGTGGCGCTGCTCGAGAGCGACGGCGAAAAAGACCTCTCCTTGCGCGTTCTGGTCGCCGTCACGCCGCCCGGCCTCGGGGCCGAGACCCGTATCCTGCAGTTGACCGACCCGGTGCCGGCTGCCCTCGCCGTCAACGCCGATAGCGTCCAGACCGTCTATGCCGACTATCAGGAGCTGTCGCTGGGCCGTGAGGGGCTGACGCGCATCTATGCCATGACGCTGACGCTGACCGTGCTTCTCGCCCTGTTCACGGCGATCGCGCTGGCCTTCGTGCTGGCGCGTCGTCTGTCGGCGCCTCTGTCGATTCTCGCCGAGGGAACGCAGGCTGTCACCGCCGGCGACTACACGCCTCGCAAGGAGGTCCACAGTAGCGACGAACTGGGCGTGCTGACGCGCTCGTTCAAACA
The DNA here is from genome assembly GCA_000585075.1 of Candidatus Accumulibacter regalis. Lineage (GTDB taxonomy): Bacteria > Pseudomonadota > Gammaproteobacteria > Burkholderiales > Rhodocyclaceae > Accumulibacter > Accumulibacter regalis. The sequence continues at coordinate 26,274 of JEMY01000036.1, forward strand.
GATGACCCGCCAACTCGACGAAGCGCGACGCGATAACGAGCGCCAGCGTGCCGAACTCGAAGCGGCGCGAGCCTACCTGGAATCGATTCTCGCCAATCTCTCTGCCGGGGTGCTGGTGTTCGATGCGCGCTTCGTGTTGCGTACCGTCAACGAAGGTGCGCTGACCATACTGGCTGACGACTTCAGCGAGCTTCTCGGCGCAGCGGCGGGCGACTGGCCGCGCCAGAGGAGGCTTGGCGAGGCCATTCTCGATGCCTTTGCCGAACACGCCAACAACGAGTGGCAGGAACAGATAGAGCTCGATGCGGCCGGTAGCCTGCCCCAGATCCTGTTGCTGCGCGGCACGAAACTGCCGGGCGAGTCGCTCGGTGGCTACGTGGTGGTGTTCGATGACGTCACGCGCCTGATCGCCGCTCAGCGCAGTGCAGCCTGGGGCGAAGTGGCGCGTCGACTGGCGCACGAGATCAAGAATCCCTTGACGCCGATCCAGCTTTCGGCCGAGCGCTTGCAGATGAAGCTGGCCGATCGGCTCAGCGGTGCCGACGCTGACATGCTTGAGCGCTCGACGCAGACCATCATTCGCCAGGTCGAAGCCATGAAGCGGATGGTCAATGATTTCAGCGACTACGCGCGTCTGCCGGCTCCCGAACTCGCTGCTCTGGACCTCAACGCGCTGATCAGCGAAGTGCTCGGCCTCTATGAAACCTCGCGTGCGGCGATCAAGCTCAAGCTCGCTGCCGGGTTGCCGCCAGTCTGCGGTGACGCCACGCAGTTGCGGCAAGTCATCCACAACCTCCTGCGCAATGCCGAGGACGCGCAGGAAATGGTCGACTCGCCGCGTATCACGATCAGCACGCGCCTGCTCGGCAATATGGCCGAAATGGTGGTCGCCGATCGCGGGCCGGGCTTTCCGCCCGAAGTGATAGCCCGCGTACTGGAGCCTTACGTGACCACCAAGGCACGTGGCACCGGCCTCGGTCTGGCGATCGTCAAGAAGATCGTCGACGAACATCAGGGGCGCATCAAGGTCAACAATCGCGAAGCTGTTGGCGCAGTGGTCAGCATCACCCTGCCGCTGGCTGCGTTGCCGACGAGCGAACGTCGCTCGCACAATCTTTCCTCCGAGGCCTGACATGGCGCAAATACTGATCGTCGATGATGAAATGGGCATTCGCGAGCTGCTTTCCGAGATTCTTGCCGACGAGGGACACTCGATCTCCCTGGCCGAAAATGCCGCAGCGGCGCGCAAGGTGCGCGCCGACATGCGCCCCGATCTGGTCCTCCTGGATATCTGGATGCCTGATACCGATGGCATATCCCTACTCAAGGAGTGGGCGGCGAGCGGCTTGCTGACCATGCCGGTGGTGATGATGTCCGGGCATGGAACGATCGATTCGGCGGTCGAGGCAACGCGCATCGGCGCCACCGACTTCCTCGAGAAACCGATCGCCCTGCAGAAGTTGCTGGCGACCGTGAAGAAGGCGCTCAAGCACGAAACAGTGCTCGAGAAGAAGCCGCTGACCCTCGACGCCTTCGCGCGCTCGCCGCTGCTCAAGGACCTCAAGAGGCGTCTCGAACAGGCGGCCGCCAAGACCTCGGTCCTGCTGCTGAAAAGCGCCTCGGGCAGCATCGCGGAAATCTGCGCGCGTACCTTGCAGACGCACCGCACACCGTGGCTGGATCTCTCGGCGGCGAGTACGCCGCTGACCCAGGAGATGCTGCACAACGCCAGTGGCGGGGTGGTCTTCATCGCCGACCTGGCGCTGCTTGGCAAACTGCAGCAGATGAATCTTGTTTTCGCGCTCGAACGCCTGGAACGGCACAACCTGCAAATGGTCGCCGCCTCCAGTCGCTCGCTGCCGGCACTGGTCGACGCCGGTTGGGATCCGCTGCTGGTCAATCGTCTCGGCGAAGTCTGGGTGGCGCTACCGCAGATTTCCGGCCACGCCGACGACGTTCCCGAGATAGCCTCCCTGCTCCTCGCCCATCTCGCCGAGCGCGGTGAAGTGCCCTTACGCCTGTTCTCGAGTGGTGCGCGTAATGCCCTGCGTCTGCACCACTGGCATGGCGAATGGGCGGAGCTGTTGACGACCGTGAAGAACCTCGCGCTCTCGGCGCTCGACGAGGAGATTGCCGCGGAAGACGTCGAGCGCATCCTGCAGACCGACTCGGGCGGTGCCGCCGCGCCGCTGCCGGCGCTGTTTCTCGATCAGCCGCTCCGGGAAGCCCGAGAAGCCTTCGAACGAATGTATTTCGAATATCATCTGGCCGGCGAACGCGGTAATATGACGCGCTTGGCCGAGAGGACGGGCCTCGAACGCACCCACCTGTATCGAAAGCTGAGGCAGCTTGGCCTCAACATCGGTCGGCGTGGCGACGAGCGCGAGTAATTTCTCGCCGCGTGCTGGTCAGGGAGTGAGAAGGAAATGAGGATCGTCATTCTGGGTGCCGGTCAGGTCGGCGCCAGCGTTGCCGAAAGTCTGGTCTCCGAGAACAACGACATCACCGTCGTCGACAGCGATCAGGAGCGTCTGGCTTTCCTGCAGGATCGTCTCGACCTGCGCACGGTGATCGGCAACGCCTCGTGTCCCTCCGTACTGGCCAATGCCGGCCTCCAAGATGCGGACCTGCTGATCGCCGTGACGCAGAGCGACGAGACCAACCTCGTCGCCTGCAAGGTGGCCCACAGTATCTTCAACGTCCCCGCCCGCATCGCCAGATTGCGCGCGCGCGACTTCCTCGAGAGCGAAACACTCCTGGCCCCCGAGAATTTCGCCGTCGATTACGCCTTGTGCCCGGAACAGGTGATCACCGAGTACATCGCGCGTCTGATCGACTTCCCGGAAGCGCTGCAAGTGCTCAGCTTCGCCGGCGGACGCCTGGCGCTGGTCGGCCTGCGTGCCTACGCCGGCGGGCTGCTGGTGGGCAGCCCGATCTCCGAAATGCGCAACCACCTGCCACCGGAGATCGACGGGCGGATCGCCGCCATCTATCGTCACGGTGGCGCGATAACGCCGACCGGTGAAACGATCATTGCCGACGGCGACGAAGTCTTCGTCCTTGCTGCGGACGAACACATCCGTACCGTGATGCGCGAGTTGCGCCGCTCGATGGAGCCCGTGCGGCGGGTGATGATTGCCGGTGGCGGCAACATCGGGCATCGCGTTGCACAAGCGCTGGAAGGCAAGTGCGAGGTCAAACTGATCGAGGTCGACCGCCGCCGCGCCGAATTCGTCGCCAACTCGCTGAAGTCGGTGTTGGTCCTCAATGGCGATGCCACCGACGAGGAGTTGTTGCAGCAGGAAGGCATCGAAGAAATGGAGCTCTTCCTTGCCCTGAGCAACGCCGACGAAGACAACATCATGGGCGCCTCGCTGGCCAAGCGCATGGGGTGTCAGCGGGTAGTGGCGCTGATCAACCGGCGGGCCTACGCCGAACTTGTGCAGGGCGGGCCGATTGACATTGCCATCTCGCCGGCACAGGTCTCGATCGGCACCCTGCTCACCTATGTCCGCCATGGCGACGTTGTTCAGGTGCATAGCCTGCGCCGTGGCGCTGCGGAAGCGCTCGAGATCGTCGCCCATGGCGACAAGAAGAATTCGCGCGCAGTCGGTCGCTGCGTCGGCGAGTTGCCGGTGATTCATGGCGCCTTCATCGCGGCTATCGTGCGCGACCTCGGCGAGACCGAGGACTTCAACTTCTTCCGCCTGGGAGCCAAGAAGCAGACCGGGCGGGTGCTCATCGCCCACAAGGACGTGGTCATCGAGACGGGTGACCATGTGATCGTCTTCTGCATCGACAAGAAGGTGGTCAAGCAGGTCGAGAAACTGTTCGAGGTTGGCTTCCACTTTTTCTGAGCCGACAGCATGCAACGCTTCTACCCGGTGGTCCGGGTACTCTCGCTGGTCATCCTGATGTTCGGGCTGACCATGCTCGTGCCGCTGGGGGTCTCGTGGTTCCTCGACGACGGCGCTTTCGCATCGTTCGATGAAGCGGTTTTGCTGACCATCGCCACTGGCCTGGGCCTGTGGTACGTGACGCGCAGGGAAACCCGCGACCTGACGATTCGTGACGGCTTCCTGATGGTCGCGCTGGTGTGGACGCTGCTGCCGATCTACGCCGCGTTGCCGCTGGTACTCCAGCTCGGACTCAGTTTCACGGACGCCTATTTTGAAGCGGTTTCCGGACTGACGACCACCGGCGCGACCGTTCTCACCGGTCTGGACGACCTGCCGGTGTCGATCAATCTCTGGCGAACGCAGATGGTCTGGCTCGGCGGCATGGGTTTGATCGTTCTGGCCATCGCCATCCTGCCCTTGCTGGGCATCGGCGGTCGACAGATGTTCAAGGCCGAAACGCCGGGACCGATGAAGGATACCAAGATGACCCCGCGCATCGCCGAAACGGCGAAAGGCCTGTGGATCGTCTATTCGCTGCTCTCGACCTGCTGCGCCCTGGCCTACTACTGGGCAGGTATGAGCGGGCCGGACGCCATCATGCACATGTTCGCCACCATGGGACTTGGCGGCTTTTCCAGCCACGATGCGAGCTTTGCCTATTTCGCTTCGCCGACCATCGAAGCGGTATCCATCGTCTTCATGCTCCTTGCCGGAATGAACTTCGCGACCCACTTCGTTGTTCTCTCCGGGCGTTCCCTGCGCCCCTATCGCTCGGACCCGGAAGCGGGCTGGTTTCTACTCGTGACTCTCGGCAGTGTTGTTGGCATCGCTGCCTTTCTTGTCTTCAACGACGTCTATGCCAGCTTCGACGAAGCCCTACGCTATGCGGCCTTCAACGTTGTCTCGATCGCCACGACGACCGGTTTCGCGACCACTGACTATGCCTTGTGGCCGTTTTTCGCACCGCTGTGGATGCTTTTCCTGTGCAGTTTTGCGACCAGCGCCGGCTCGACCGGTGGCGGCATCAAAATGATTCGCGCACTGGTGCTCTACAAGCAGGTGTACCGGGAGCTGACGCGCGCCATGCATCCCAGCGCCGTGCATCCAGTGAAGGTGGGCGGTGACGTCGTACCGCCCAACATTCTCTTCGCCGTGCTTGCCTTCGGTTTCATGTACATGGTCTGCATCGCCAGCATGACGCTGCTGCTCTCATTCTCCGGGCTGGAGATCATTACCGCTTTCTCGGCGGTCGTCGCCAGTATCAACAATACCGGTCCGGGATTGGGCCAGGTCGGGCCGGCCAGCAACTACGCGGGACTGACCGATTTCCAGATCTGGGTATGCACCTTCGCCATGCTCCTCGGTCGCCTGGAGATCTTCACCCTGCTGGTGGTGATGACGCCGGCTTTCTGGCGGAAGTAGCGGGGAAAGGGGATAATCGCGGTTTCCGAGCCCCATTCCGCTCGCCGCCGGAGTTTGCCGTGACCCGCCCAGCCAACGATACCTTTCTGCGCGCTCTGCTCAAGGAGCCGACCACGCACACCCCGGTCTGGTTGATGCGTCAGGCCGGCCGCTACCTGCCCGAGTACCGCGAAACGCGCGCCCGCGCCGGCAGTTTCATGCAGTTGTGCACCAACCCTGGCCTGGCCTGCGAGGTGACGCTGCAGCCTTTGTCGCGCTTCGATCTTGACGCGGCGATCCTCTTCTCGGACATCCTGACCATTCCCGACGCGATGGGTCTCGGACTCTATTTCACCGACGGCGAAGGGCCGCGTTTCGAACGTCCGCTGCGCGAGGAATGGGCGATTCGCGACCTCAGCGCGCCCGATCCCTGGGATCACCTGCGTTACGTCATGGACGCCGTAGCGGAAATCAGGCGCGCGCTGAACAATTCGCTGCCGCTGATCGGCTTCTCCGGGAGCCCTTACACGCTCGCCTGTTACATGGTTGAAGGCGCCTCGAGTACCGATTACCGGCGCATCAAAGGCATGCTCTACGACCGGCCGGACCTCCTGCATCATATTCTCTCGGTGACTGCCGACGCGGTGACGGCGTATCTCAACGCGCAGATCGAATCGGGTGCCCAGGCGGTGATGATCTTTGATTCCTGGGGTGGCTCCCTTTCCCCGGCAGCGTATCGCGAGTTCTCGCTCGCGTACATGCAGCGAATTGTCGACAAGCTGATCAAGAACAGGGATGGTGAGCGCGTGCCATCGATCGTGTTTACCAAAGGTGGTGGCCTGTGGCTGGAAGCGATCGCCGAGATTGGTTGCGACGCGGTCGGCCTCGACTGGACAATCGACATCGGCGAGGCGCGCCGACGCGTCGGCGACAGGGTCTCGCTGCAAGGCAACATCGACCCGGCGGTGCTCTTCGCTTCTCCGGAAACGATTGCCTGCGAGGCCAGGAAGGTTCTCGACGCCTACGGCCCTGGTGCGACCGGGCACGTCTTCAACCTTGGCCACGGCATCTCGCAGTTCACGCCGCCGGACCACGTCAAGGCGTTGGTTGACGCGGTACACGAGCACAGTCGGATGCTGCGCCTGAAAGGGGCTTGAGTCCGCGTTTACCGCTTGACTTGTTCACAGAAGCCACTTCTGAGTTCCTCTCCATCGCGAAAGTCGCTTGTAAATCAGGGTGGTAATCGTAAGTATATAATTTAACAGCGTTTTACAATCGCCTGTTTTTCCGGCAACGGCTCTGAAACCCTTACGGGAAGGGCGGTTGCGGTGCTTTTAGGCACTCCGATCCACAGAGTTATCCACAGAATCTGTGAATCGCGCAGAAACCCCAAATAACTGAAGATCTTATCCTGCACTACGAGAAGTGGCACGAGCTTCCACCGCTAACTAGCGATCCTTTTTTCCATTCGTCTGCAAACGGCGTTTCGACCTGATGTTCTTGCCGCAGATCGCCCGTGTCGCGCTCGATCTTCCACTTCGTCGTCTCTTCGACTATCGCGTCGCCGATGGCGAGCAGCTGTCGGCGAGCGACATCGGCTACCGCGTTCGCGTGCCCTTCGGCCGCCATGAGAAAGTCGGGATTCTCGTCGAGCTGCCGGAGGCGAGCGATCTTCCGCTGGCGCAACTCAAGCCACTTGGCGACGTCCTGCGCGACTTGCCCCCTTTGCCTGCCGACTGGTTTCGCCTCGCCGAGTTCTGTGCCGACTACTATCACGTCCCGCTTGGCCAGGTCATGCTGTCGACCGTGCCGGCCGGACTGCGCGCCGTCAAGCAAGTCAAGGCCAGAAAGTCGCGTGCTGCTCTGCCCAACGCCGCGGCAGCGGCGAAGCCGCCAGAACTGACCGGCGAGCAGCAGGTCGTGCTGACGTCGATCGCCGAATCTGGCGACGGCTTTCACGCCTACCTCCTGCACGGCGTCACCGGCAGCGGCAAGACCGAAATCTACCTGCGCCTCATCGAGCGCGCCCTGGCCGACGGACAGCAATCCCTCCTGCTGGTCCCGGAAATCAACCTGACGCCGCAGCTCGAAGCGCGCGTCGCCGCGCGCTTCCCCGCTGCCGGCCTGGTCAGCCTGCATAGTGAACTCGGCGACGCCGCGCGCAGCCGGAACTGGCGCGCGGCCCTCACTGGCGAGGCGCGAATCGTCCTGGGTACGCGCCTGGCCATCTTCACTCCCTTGCCGGAGCTTGGCCTGATCGTCGTCGACGAGGAGCACGACGCCTCGTTCAAGCAGCAGGACGGAATCCGCTATTCGGCGCGCGACCTGGCCGTCCTTCGTGCCCGCCAGCGCGCCATCAAGATCGTCCTCGGTTCGGCGACTCCTTCACTCGAAAGCTGGGCCAACGCCACCACCGCCGCCGGCCGCGGCCGCTATCGCCTGCTGACCCTGAGTGAGCGGGCGGTGGAAGGTGCCCGCCTGCCCGCCGTGCAGCGCATCGACACCCGCCTCGACAAGCCACAGGATGGTCTCAGCAGCGCCCTCCTGCGCGCCATTGAGGAGCGCCTGGCGCGCGGCGAACAGAGCCTGCTCTTTCTCAATCGCCGTGGCTACGCACCGGTGCTGGCCTGCGCCGCTTGCGGCTGGACCTCGCACTGCCATCGCTGTGCCGCGAACCTGGTGCTGCATCTTGCCGACCGCCGCCTGCGTTGCCACCACTGTGGCTTCGAAGCGCGTCTGCCGAAAGCCTGCCCGACCTGTGGCAACCAGGACCTGAGCGCCTTCGGCCGCGGTACGCAGCGTCTGGAAGCGGTGCTCGCCGCGCGTTTTCCAGAGGCCCGGGTGCTGCGCGTCGACCGCGACGCGGCGAGTAGCCGCAAACAGTGGGAGGCCCTGGTGGCACGGATATACAGCGGTGACGCCGATATTCTGGTCGGCACCCAGATGCTGGCCAAGGGGCACGATTTCCCCAAGCTCACCCTGGTCGGCGCAATAGCTCCGGACGCCGCGCTGTTTGCCGCCGACTGGCGCGCGCCCGAACGCCTCTTCGCACAGCTGATGCAGGTCGCGGGCCGCGCCGGCCGCGCCGAACACCCGGGCGAGTTCCTGATTCAGACGCAGTTTCCCGAGCATCCGCTCTACACTGCGCTGGTCGGCCATGATTTCCCCGGTTTCGCCGCCGAGCTGCTCGACGAGCGCCAGCAGGCCGGTTTCCCGCCCTACGCGCACCAGGCCATGCTGCGTGCGGAAGCGCCGCTGATGGCCGACGCGCTTGGCTTTCTGAAAAGCGCGCGCCACTGTCCGGCGGTTGAAGGCCAGCATGCGGTGACCTTCTACGACCCGGTGCCGATGCGTCTCGCCCGGCGTGCCAGCTTCGAACGCGGCCAGTTGCTCGTCGAGTCGCCCGCCCGGCGCGCGCTGCAAGGCTTTCTTGCCGACTGGCTGCCGCAGCTCGAAGCGATCAAGGCGCCGTCCCGCCTGCGCTGGCACCTCGAGGTCGATCCGCTCGAGTTCTGAGATCGGCCGCGGCGAGCGATTGACGACGGTCGCGGCGGCAGGGATACTCTCTCTGCATGCCGGTCGCGGATCCCGCAACGTGAGCCATGTCACGGTGAACAGGGAGCACTTCCGCTATCTTTTCTTCGCCGGGGAATGGGTTGCGCGCTGCCACCCACCGCGCCCGCCGCCAGCGGGCGGGGCGGTCAAGGAGCCAGCCGAGGCCCGTTTCCCGGCGCCAAGCCAAGGGACGTCACGCTGTGCTGGCTGCGGTCATGGCGAAGCAGGCCTGGCCAAGGCGGGCAGGCCGCCAAAATGTCCCGCGTGCGCCCTCTTTTCAAGTAGCGGCAAGGAGTCCTGACGTGTCTTCCGAATTTGTAGCGGCGATCGACCTTGGTTCGAACAGCTTTCACATGATCGTCGCCCGCCTGGCCAATGGGCAGGTACAGGTCCATGACCGCTTGCGCGAAATGGTTCAGTTGGCGGGCGGTCTCGATGCGCGCAACCGCCTCTCGCAGGAAGCGCAGAAGCGGGCTCTCGAATGCCTCGCGCGCTTCGGCCAGAGGCTGCGTGACATCCCACCCGAACAACTGCGCATCGTCGGTACCAATACCCTGCGCCAGGCACGCAACAGTGCCGAGTTCGTCGCGCGCGCCGAACAGGTGCTCGGCCACAAGGTCGAAATCGTCCGTGGTCAGGAAGAAGCGCGCCTGATCTATCTTGGCGTGGCGCACAGCGTGGGCGACGTCTCCGGGCAGCGACTGGTGATCGATATTGGCGGTGGCAGCACCGAGCTGATCATCGGCAAGAAATTCGATCCCCTTCACCTGGCCAGCCTGAAGATGGGTTGCGTCAGCCTCAGCCGGGCCTGTTTTGGCGACGGGCGGGTGACCGCCAGCCGCCTGCGCGAGGCCGAACTGCTCGTGCAACTGACCCTCGAGCCGGTCCGCCAGGAGTATGTGGCGCGCGGTTGGGGAGTGGTCACCGGCGCCTCCGGCTCGATCAAGGCAATCCAGGATGTGCTGATCAGCGAGGGCTGGAGCCGCGAGGGAATCACCCGCGAAGCGCTGCGCCGTCTGCGCGGCGAGTTGCTCGAGGTGCGCGACACGACGGCCATTGCCAGCCGCTGGCAACTCGACCCGGCACGCGCGCGCGTCTTCGTCGGCGGCTTCGTCGTCCTGCACGGGCTCTGCGAGGCGCTCGCCATCGACCAGCTGGAGGTCTCGGAAGGCGCCCTGCGCGAAGGCCTGATCTATGACCTGCTGGGGCGCATACGCCACGAGGACGTGCGCGACCGGACGATCGTCGACGTCATCACGCGCTTCAACCTTGACGAAGCCCAGGCGCGGCGAGTCAGCGCGACGGCACTCGCCCTGCTGCGCCAGGTGCGCAGCAAATGGCGGCTTGGCGGCGAAGAGGCGGCGCATGTTCTGGAAAGGGCCGCTCGCCTGCATGAAATCGGCCTCTTGCTGACCCACGACCAGCACCACAAGCACGGCGCCTACGTGCTCGAACACGCCGATCTGCCCGGCTACTCGCGCGACGACCAACTCCTGCTCTCGGCACTGGTCAGGCGTCACCGCCGCTCGTTTCCCGGCACCGCCTTCGCGCACCTGCCGCGCGCGTGGAAGGACGCCGCACCGCGGCTGTGCGTTCTCCTGCGCCTCGCGGTGGTCCTCCACCGCAGCCGCACGAGCGACCCGCTGCCGACGATCGGACTGCGCGTCGAGCGGCGCCAGCTCGAGCTACGCTTCCCGCCCGGCTGGCTTGAAGAGCATCCGCTGACCCGTGCCGATTTGCAAAACGAAGCGCACCTGATGCGCAAGGCGGGCTTTGCGTTTCGCCTGGGCACCCCCGACAGCACGCTGACGCCGCTGCCTTCGGCCACCCCTGCCGCGCCATGAACGGCGAGCCTGGCAGCGCTGCCAGCGCGCAGCAGCGGGGTGCGCGCGCGCCGCTGAGTGAGCGACGCTGCGCCAGCCGGCACACACTTGCCGCGCTGCGCCGGTGATACGCATCGTCGTCCTCCTGCCGCTCCTCGCTGCGGCAGTCCTTTTCCTTGCCGGCCTGCAAACGGTACCTCTGGTCAGCCGCGGCGAAACCATTTCGCCAGCGGCGATCGGCGAAGCGCGCGGGCTTCTGCTCAGCAACGACCCGCGCCGACTGCGTCGTGGCGAGCAACGAACGGCGCAGATTCCCGTGGCGCTGGTCGACGAAGCCGTCAATCATCTGGCGACGCGCAGGCTGCACGGGCGCGGCTCCTTTTCGCTGGTCGACCAGGCGGGTGAATTCCGCCTCACTGTCCCTCTCCGGCTCCCCGGCCTTTCCGGTGCTCGCTATCTGAATCTGCGCGCAGCCTTCCGGTCCGACGCGGGGCAAGTGCAGCTCTCCTCCGCGACCCTCGGGTCGCTGCCCCTACCGCGGCTCCTGGTCGAGTGCTTGAGCGTCGCGGTGATCGAGCTTGCCGGACTTGGCGAGCCTTGGCAGCTCCTGCAGCAGGCGTTTCGCCGCCTCGACTTCGTGCCCGCGCGTGGCGTCGTCGCTGTCGCCTACGTCTGGGAGCCAGGCCTTCTCGATCGCGCCCGCTCGTTCGCTTTCACACCCGCCGACAGCAGGCGAGTCGAGGCCGCCCAGCGCGCACTCGCCGACCTCTTCATGCACTACCCGGTAAACGCCCGCGTACCCTTGAGCGAGGTTCTGCTGCCCTTGCTCGCCGGCCCCGCCGGGGAAGAAGGCGTACAGCAGCGCCGGGCGGCGCTGCTCGTGCTGGCCGCGTACGAGTCCGGAAAAAGCCTCAACACGCTCTTTCCGCAAGCCGGCGAGTGGCCCCGTGCGCGTCGTCTGAACCTGGAGTTGCTCGGACGCTACGACAGCGCGCAGCATTTCGTCATTTCAGCCGCTCTGGCCGCCTGGGCCGGCGAACCGGCGGCCAACGCCATCGGCGTCTACAAGGAAATCGACGATTCGCGGCGCGGGAGTGGCTTCTCGTTCGCCGACCTCGCCGCCGATCGCGCCGGGACGCGCTTCGGCGAACTGCTGGCTGGCGACCCCCAACGTTTCAACGCGGCCATGAGCCGGCCGCTGCGCGACAGTGATCTGGCGCCGTCGCTGGCCGGTCTCCCGGAATACCTCTCGGAAGCCCGCTTCGAGCGCCTTTACGGTGGCCCGGACAACGCGGCCTACCGGCAACTTGGCGCCGACATCGAGGCGCGGGTGGCAGCCTTGCCCTTCTATCGCTAAATCGCCGACTGCCGGTTTTCTGTGCTCAGGGTGGGCGGCCATGGAACAGTGGCCGGGCCGGCTGTGCGCCGCTGCCGTTGCTGCGCAGCCAGTGCAGGCGATCACGCAGCTTCTTCTGCCAGCCGGGGTTCAAGCCGGGCGCCGCGGACAAACGCTGCAGGGTCGCCGCGGCGGGCCGGTGCTCGCGCCACACCTGCCACAGCTCGGCGAGCGAGACGGCGCCCGGCAGACGTTCGATCAGTTCGAGGCGGTCGCCCGTGCCGATCCTGGCTTCGTCGAGGACGCGGTAGTACCAGCCGGTCAGGCCGGTCTCGGAGATCAGCCGCGCGACGCCCGCGTGGCCGTAGCGGTGGTCGATTTTCCAGCACGGGCTGCGTGGCTGGCTGACCTGAACCCTGGCGCGGCCGAGACTGAAGACGTCGCCGATGAAAACCGTGCTTTCATCGACAGCGGCGGTGGAAACGTTCTCGCCGATGCTGCCGACGACCAGTTGCGCGGCGATTTCCGGCAGCTGCTCGGCCAGGCGCCGATAGTTGTCGACGGCGTACTGATGGAGTGCTTTCTCCGGCCCGCCATGGACGCGACGGTCGGCCTGGACATCGCCGGCGAGGCCCTCGAAGCCGAGCTCGACCGGGCCGGCGACCGGCGTCTTGAAGATCCCGGTCGACTGCCCGTGTTCGTCGATTCTCGTCAAACCACCGCTGAACAGCACGATCTCGCTCAATTCTCGCTCCATAGCCAGGCGGCGCCACGGACGCCGGAAGAGTCGCCATGCACGTTGCGCAACAGCCGCGTGCGAATGACGTCGGAGAAGACGTGCGCCGCCCAGAGTCGCGGCACGCTGTCATAAAGGCGCTCGATATTCGACAGTCCGCCACCGAGCACGATGACCTGTGGATCGAGAATATTCACCACCTGCGCCAGGGCCTTGGCCAGGCGCCGCTCGTAGCGCGCCAGCGTCTGCTCGCAGGCCGGGTCGCCGGCCGCGGCCGCGGCGCAGACCTGCTCGGCGGCGAGCGCCTGGCCGCCATGGCGCAGGTGATCGGCGCACAGCGCCGGACCCGACAGCCAGGTTTCGACGCAGCCGAGTCGCCCGCAGTAGCAGCGCGCCGGCGACCGGCTTTCCTCTTCCAAAAGGGGCAAGGGGTTATGCCCCCATTCGCCGGCAATGCGGTTGGCGCCAGCGAGAACGCCTTGCCTGACGACGATGCCGCCGCCGACGCCAGTGCCGAGAATCACGCCGAAGACCACCTCTGCCCCCTCGCCGGCGCCGTCGATGGCTTCCGAAAGGGCAAAGCAGTTGGCGTCGTTGGCCAGGCGAATTTCGCGTTGCAGCAGCGCCTGCAGATCCTCGCGCAACGCCTCGCCGATCAGGCAGGTCGAGTTGGCGTTCTTGATCCGCCCGTCAAGGGTCGATTCGGCGCCGGGCACGCCGATGCCGACGCTGCCGCTCTGGCCAAGCTCGCTTTCCGCCGTCTCGACCAGCTCGCCGACCGCCCGCAGCGTACCGTGGTAATCGCCCTGCGGCGTCGGACAGCGCCGCCGCAGCAAGACCCCGCCCGCGCCGTCGAGCGCGATCAGTTCAATCTTGCTGCCGCCAAGGTCTATCCCAATCCTTAACATGCTGTATAAACGAGACTTGGTAGTCACACCATCACCACTAGCTACGCAGCGAGTGTAGTGTTGCCTTCTTGACGAGACTTTAAGAAGCTTGAAGGCTGCGGGGAATCCGGCGCCCGTCCCGCACCCACCGTCATTGCGAGGAGGCGTAGCCGACGCGGTAGTCCAGTGCCATTCTCTCACGGCCTTTCCGCCGCATCGCCAATGCGCCGCGCTAAATCTCTGGATTGGCGCGTCGGCTGCGCCTCCTCGCAATGACGCGTCGGCTGATGTCGTGCTGCGGCATCTTTGACGAGGCTTTCAGCAGAGCAGACCTGCAAACGGCGCACGATCGTTGACCGGGCTGAAGTTCGTCAGCTCCACACGGCGGGCAAGACTGCACTAGCCGCGCGCCGACAGCCAGCGCTCTCCGTCTCCGGCCGCCGATAGTTCGACGATGATAGGCTTCGGTCCGACGCAACCCGAGGGCGGCAAGCGGATCCAGACGAGGTCCAACAAGCGATTCTTCCCCATGCTGCCCCTGCTTAGTCCGCTCGAACCATTCTTCACGCAGAAGTGGCGGCCGAGCGAGATCGCGCTGGTTAAGTGACATCACGGCGAAGGGGCGGGTGCTCTTTGGTAGCGCACAGTTCGCACCGATGACCGCGGCCGACCGGGCCGTTCAGGTGGCGCTCGAGACGCGTGGCAAGGCCGGGCTGGAGCAGCTCTCGAATACCGTTGTAAAGGGCATCGATGCGGCGAAGTCTGTAAACGGATGGGAAGTACGGGCGGACGTAGTCAGCGCCGGGGTACTGCTGCCGGCCGATGGGGGCAGGGTGGAAAAGAGCCTTGCCGCCGTTGCGGGTAGCTCCATCACCCTATCCGTGCTGACGCCAGGCGGCCTCATAGTGAAGCCCGAGGGGTTTCACCAAGGTGCAACGATCACTCGAGCAGGGACTGGCCCGCCGACGGGTCACCCTGGATCCCGCCGAACGAAGCGATCCATCGAGGTAGCCGACCCCACCAATCGACGGCTGCATAGCACTCGCCCCACGCGGCGGACTGGCATCGGCGAAACTCCGCGAGCCGGACGAAACATGGGTTCCGTTGCAGAGCGGCGATATCGCGCGACGAACTCGGCGGACGTGGCTTTGCGATCCGGAAAGGGATCGCACTTGGCTAACCTGGCCAAGCAGAGCTAAACTGCAGCTATCCGGGGTCGTTCTGGAAGGAAGTCACAATGCAAGTCAACATGCTCGAGGCCAAGAACCAGCTATCGAAACTGGTACAGGCAGCGCTGGCGGGTGAGGACGTCGTCATTGCCAACAACGGCGTCCCGGTCGTCAGGCTGGTGAAGGTCGGCGCGCCGAAGGTTGCGCGCCAGCCCGGCGCGTGGGCTGCCTTGCCCCCGGCTGAGGCGGATTGGGATGCGCCTGCGACCAATGCCGCCATCGCCGACGAACTCACCGGTGGCGGTATATCGTGATGCGCTACCTGCTCGACACCCATCTGATCTATTGGTGGATGACGGGCGACGAGCGTCTGGGCGAGACCACACGAGCCCTCATCGCACGATCCGACATCACGGTCAGCACGGCCAGCGTGTGGGAAATGGTGTTGAAAAACGCCAAAGGCAAGCTGCCCTTACCGCAGGGCGCCATTGGCGAACAACTCGAAGCGCAGGGCTTTGTCTTGCTGCCGATCCTCCCGCGCCACATCGAAGCCGTGCGCAGCCTGAGCTGCGCGCACGTCGACCCATTCGATCGATTGCTTGTCGCGCAGGCGAAAGACGAGCGACTGACGTTGCTGACCCGCGATTCGGCAATACTGGAATTGGAACTGGACGAGGTGGAGAAGGCTTGACCGCCGGCCGTTGGCGCCTGCAAGACTTGGCCCCCAACGGGCACTCGCCTTGACCTGCACCTCCGGGCGCGACGACCATGGTCGGGCAGTCACGAGCGGAGGCCTGACCCTGCGCGCATGCCCCGTGCTCGCGTATCATTCGATATATACAAGCATTAATAAGATCGGGGTATGAAAAGATTGATGGTTGCGCTGATGTCAATTGTGGGTGTAGTTGCTTCATTCCCCCCGTATGGACTTGCTGACGAAGCAAGGCGCGATATGCTAAAGAAATCTTTGGTGGAGAAATCTCCGTGGAACTTCAGCAATCAGGACGTGTATCTAGTTCTTCAATGGAGAACCTCTCCTGAGGGGAAACTAGAGCCAATGTCCTCGCACAGACCTGATGTTTGGACTGTTGAGGAATTCACTGCCGACGATACCCTCGTCCGTCCGTCCACGGCGGGCGGTAACACTGTGACCTTCTATCTAGATGAACATGGACAGGCAGCACATTCACTCGAAAAACCCCTCCGTTTTTAAGTCAAAAAAAGCCGAGTAAGCATCCTCTGGCAAAGCCGGGGCCTTTGGTTTGTAAGCCGCTCAAAGCGGTAATCCGGGGTCGCTAAGGCGGCCCCGAAGTTGAGACACCGGCAATGATCAATCAGCGCCACGGGTTTATCTACTCCAGCCGCTGATCCCTAAGAAAGAAAGAAGGAATCTCAGACGAAAGGAAAGGAAATGAAAACCGGCTTCACAAAATGCCTTCTCGCGGCAGCACTACCGTGTGTGTTGTGGGCAACCACCAGCTACGCAGCAAGCCCACAGCAAATGAAGATGACAACCCCCATCGCGCCTGGCGTTATGGTGCCGGACAAGATCGAAACATCCATCGGTACTCTAAACCTGAACTATGGCTATCCCGATGACGCGACCACGCAGAAAGTCTATGACAACCTGGATGCCTCGCGAGCGCTGCAGGCTTACCTGCTGGCCATCCCGATAGTGAACCAGGCCGGCATGCGTGCCACGCTCCGCCAATTTGGACCAGCGAACCAGACAAATGTGATCTGGGAAGACCTCGTCGATTCGAAAACCGTAGAACTGACGGCGAACGACAACACGGTATACAGCTTTATTTGGCTGGATACGAAAAAAGGGCCGCTGGTCGTGGAGATTCCGCCCATGGTCCTGGGGCTCGTTGATGACTTCTGGTATCGCTGGGTTGCCGACGTCGGCATCACGGGTCCCGACAAGGGCAAGGGTGGCAAATACCTGATCCTGCCGCCGGGCTACAAAGGCGAAGTACCCAAGGGGTATTTCGTTGTGCGGCCGAGTACCTATGGCACGTGGATGCCGTTTCGCTCCTTTCTCGTCGATGGCTCGACCAAACCCGGCGTCGAGTCGGCCAAGAAGCATCTGAAAATCTATCAGCTTTCCGATGCGGCCAATCCTCCAGAGGTCAAGTTCGTCAATGCCTCCGGCATTCCCGCGAACTTTGTCCCGCCCGGGGACTACGCCTTCTGGGGTCTGCTGAACGAAGTCATTCAGGAGGAACCCAGTGAGGGAAGTGATCCCACCACGCTTGGTCTGTTTGCCGCCATCGGTATCGAAAAAGGCAAGCCCTTCAGTCCCGATGATCGAATGAAGAAGATTCTGACGGACGCCGCGAATATCGGCGCTGTAACCGCGCGGGCGATTGCTTTCAGGATGCGCGAAAAAGAAGCCTTCTTCTATCCGAACAGCCCGTGGCGTCTGCCCTTCTTTGGCGGCTATAAGTTCGAGGTTTCACCCGGTGTGGCCAATTTGGATGGAGCAGCCTTCTTTTACTATTTCGCCACCGGCGTCACACCTGCCATGGCGGAGAAGATGGTCGGCAAAGGTTCGCAGTATCCTTGGTCCGCACAGGATGCCGCCGGCAACCCGTTTGATGGCGGGAAAAACTACAGGCTGCATTTGCCGCCGAATATTCCAGTCAAAGACTTCTGGTCAGTCATCGTTTATGACAACCAGACGCGTTCGATGGTCCAGACCGACCAGCGCTTCCCTAGTGTCAGTAGCCAGAACAAGGATATGGTCGTCAACAAGGATGGCTCGGTCGATGTCTATTTTGGCCCCAAGGCTCCGGCCGGAAAGGAAGGTAATTGGGTGCAGACCATTCCCGGAAAGGGCTGGTTCATGATCCTGCGACTGTATGGCCCTCTTGAGTCGTGGTTTGACAAGACGTGGAAGCCGGGCGAGATTGAGTTGGTGCGCTAATCGCCTTGCAGCAGTATTTTCAGCGGGCGCTTCGGCGCCCATTTTCTCGTCTCGCCTGTGAATGACCGCTTCCCTGGCTACAAGACGATTCCTGACCATGGACCGAACCCTCCTGTGGGTGAACGTGGCTCGGATTATGCCAACAATTGCTGGCCTGGGGCCCTGATATTTACTGTTCGGCTCGTTCAGAGGGCTTGCGTTTCTGCACTGCGCAAAAAAGATTGACCTCGGGCGGTGTCGCCCTACAATCCCCACAGCGACGGTGATCGCGGCGGTAGACGCAATGCCGGCGTTGACGCTTGCCGCAAACCTTCGCCAGCAGAATCGGTCTCAGCAGCAGTCAGACGGTTGACCAGGAAGGAGAGCCTGCCGTGAGCAATATTGCCAGAGTTCGAGAGATCTACACAGCGTTCGCCAGCGGCGACGTTCCGACCATCCTGAGTCACTTGCGCGAGGATGTGATTTGGGAATACGACAAGCAAGACGCCGGAATCCCCTGGCTTGTGCCGCGGCATGGGCGAAATGAGGTGCCGAAGTTCTTTCAGGCGCTGGGTGGCCTGGATCTCCGGAAGTTCCAGCCCAAGACCCTGCTCGAATCCGGCAACATTGTCGTTGCCCTCAACGACATCGTGTTTGTGGTCAAGGCGACCGGCAAGGAAGTCGTCGAAGAAGACGAAGTTCACATCTGGCACTTTGACAGCGACGGACAGGTGACGAAGTTCTGTCACAAGACAGATACGCACGAACACTGGGTCGCCCTTCGCGGGAGCTGATCGAACGCGGGGGGCGGCTTTTTGATTCGCCCGTCCAGACGTTACGCGCCACAGCGTTTGCCGAGGCTGGCTGCACCTTGCGCACCAGGAGCAGTCGAGAGACAACGTCGGAACCCAGCGATGCATGACCACTTACGACCGACAAGCAAGGAGAGAAGCAGCCATGGCCACCAGTACCGTTCGTTTTCACCGCATCTTGCGCGCGCCGCCGGAGCGCGTCTACCGCGCCTTCCTCGATCCCATGGCGATGGCCAAGTGGATTCCCCCGAACGGATTCACGTGCACCGTGCACCATATGGAGGCCAGGGTCGGTGGCACGTTCAGAATGTCGTTCACCAACTTTGCCAGCGAGCAGATCCACTCCTTCGGCGGCGAGTACCTCGAACTCATCCCCAATGAACTGATCCGCTACACCGACAGCTTCGAGGATCCGAACCTGGCGGGCGTCCTGCAGGTAACGGTCTCGCTCAGGGCGGTGTCGTGTGGCAGCGAGCTGCATATCGTGCAGGAGGGAATTCCCGAAGTCATCCCCGTGGAGATGTGTTACCTGGGCTGGCAGGATTCGCTCGAGTCGCTCGCCAGACTCGTCGAGCCGGAAATCCGCGAGTGACCGTGGTGCTGCGTTCTTGAGGAGACCTTCAACGGCCCTGACAGCCGCGTGAACGCCGTGTGGTGGCTGGCGGCTGGCCTTCGCCCGCTCGATCCCGCTGCCGTCGTCGCCAAATCCGGGCAACCATTCCCCAGCCACCGTCATTGCGAGGAGGCGTCGCCTCCTCGCAATGACATGCTTGCGGGTGCGCTGCATCTACGACGACACTTTCAGCGAGCTGGATAGCCGCTCGAAACGATGCCGTCGCTGGAATTCTCGGCTTCCATACGGCGTGCAACGCGGCGCTAGCCGGGCTCCCGAGTTCGACAGTTCGCCGCCAAAAACAGCGTTTTTCGGGAGGCATCCCACGTAACCAT
>JEMY01000037.1 GCA_000585075.1 Candidatus Accumulibacter regalis
AAACAGACCGTCCCAGATCAAGAACCCACACCTATCGGTTGTCTCATTTTTAAAGAGCTGGTTGCGGGGACAGGATTTGAACCTGTGACCTTCGGGTTATGAGCCCGACGAGCTGCCAGACTGCTCCACCCCGCGACACTGAGGGTGAAAAATTTTCACCCCGACTTCGCTGCACCTTTGCTACCTGGAGCAGAGCATTGAGACCGCCCTGCTGACCTGCGTGCTGCGAAGAGGAAGCATTGTAGCCACCTCGGAGCATCAGGTCAACCATCATCCTGCTTTTTTGCGCATTCGATGTTTGCAAGCCCCGCCAACCGGACAGCTGAGTACCAGTGCAAGCCAGGCAGCAGCAGGTCGCGGAGGCCTGGCGCGGGTCCGCGCACGGCGCCACCCGGCTTTGCCCGAGGATACAGGCAAGGCTGGGCCGTCGGCCGCAGGTGCCCCGCGTCCATGACATTACAACGCACCCGCCGGGCGCATCACAGAACGTAGAACAGAATCGCGAAGTAGTGCGCTGCGCTACCGGCCATCACAAAAAGATGCCATATACCGTGCGCATGCGGAAGGCGAGTGTCGAGCGCATAAAAGATGATACCAACGGTGTAGAAGACACCACCGGTAGCGACCCAGACGAAGCCGGCTGCGCCCAGTGCCTTGAGCAGCGGCACCAGGGCGACCAGCACCGCCCACCCCATCACGATGTAGATGACCAGCGAGACGATGCGGGCGTCGTTTCTCGGCCGCATCTCCTGCAAGCCGCCAAGGACCGCGAGCCCCCACACGGTGCCGAGCAAGGACCAGCCCCACGGGCCACGCAAGGTGACCAGGCAGAACGGCGTGTAACTGCCTGCGATGAGCAAATAAATACTCTGGTGATCAAGTTTGCGCAGGATGTCCTTGGCCCGTCCGCGGAAGCTGTGGTACATGGCCGAGAAGCTGTAGAGCAGCACCAGGGTGACGCCATAGATGGACACGCTGACCAGTTTCCACGCGTCGCCGTCAAGCGCTGCGAGAACGACCAGCACCACCGCACCGACCAGCGCAAGGACAGCGCCGACAAGGTGAGTCCAGGCGTTCAGTTTCTCGCCATCGTACATATGATCCGCCTTGACGCGCTGGGTTGCCGCAGTCGGAAGCCAGGAACCGTCGGGCGCGCAGCTGATTGAGAAGCAGGAGCCGCATTGTCGCGGAATCAATCGTCGCCGGTCAATCGCTGGCAAGGGCCACCTGCAATGGTCACGACCGGTGGGGATCGCGAACGCCTGCTTTTGCCCTTCTGGCAAACAAAGGAAGCTACTAGCCCTTGAAATTCGTCCGACCCGGCCCTATTATTAGCACTCGCTAGCGTTGAGTGCTAACACCCTGCCGCCGATTCATGGAAGCGCAACGGCAGGGTCCGCTGGTTATGTTCCCCCTATATGCTTAACCGAAGGAGAAATTGCATGAAAATTCGTCCGTTGCATGATCGCGTGATCGTCAAGCGCCTTGAAGAGGAGCGCAAGACCGCTTCAGGTATCGTAATCCCGGATGCGGCCACCGAAAAGCCGGATCAGGGCGAGATCCGCGCCGTTGGCAATGGCAAGCTGCTTGAGGATGGCTCCGTGCGTGCCCTCGCAGTCAAGGTGGGTGACCGGGTCCTTTTCGGCAAGTATGCTGGCCAGACCGTCAAGGTCGATGGCGAAGAGCTGCTGGTCATGCGCGAAGAAGACATCATGGGCGTCGTTGAGGCCTAATGCCTCCGGCAAGGCAGTTCGGCACACCTCCGAGAATGCCATTCGGCATTCCGGTTCTGAACAAAATCACTAAAGAATTCTAGGAGTTACCTCTATGGCAGCTAAAGACGTCAAGTTTGGCGATAGCGCACGCGCTCGCATGGTTGAAGGCGTTAACCTTCTTGCCGACGCAGTCAAGATCACCCTCGGCCCCAAGGGTCGCAACGTTGTTCTGGATCGCTCGTATGGCGCTCCGACCGTCACCAAGGACGGTGTCTCCGTCGCCAAGGAAATCGAACTCAAAGACAAGTTCGCCAACATGGGCGCCCAGATGCTCAAGGAAGTCGCCTCCAAGACTTCCGACATCGCCGGTGACGGCACGACCACCGCGACCGTTCTGGCCCAGTCGATCGTCCGTGAAGGCATGAAGTTCGTCGCCGCCGGCATGAATCCGATGGACCTCAAGCGCGGCATCGACAAGGCCGTAACGGCAACCGTCGAGGAACTGAAGAACCTCTCCAAGCCCTGCTCGACGAACAAGGAAATCGCTCAGGTCGGTGCAATCTCGGCCAACGCTGATGTCGACATCGGGGACATCATCGCCCGAGCGATGGATAAGGTCGGCAAGGAAGGGGTAATCACAGTCGAAGATGGCAAGTCGCTGAACAACGAGCTTGATGTGGTCGAGGGCATGCAGTTTGACCGCGGCTACCTGAGCCCCTATTTCATCAACAACAACGAAAAGCAGAACGCCATCCTCGAGAACCCGTATGTGCTGATCTTCGACAAGAAGATCTCCAACATCCGTGACCTGCTGCCGATTCTCGAACAGGTTGCCAAAGCCAGCCGTCCGCTGCTCATCGTCGCCGAAGACGTCGACGGTGAAGCCCTCGCCACGCTGGTGGTCAATAACATCCGCGGCATCCTGAAAACCTGTGCCGTCAAGGCGCCTGGCTTCGGCGACCGTCGCAAAGCCATGCTCGAAGACATCGCCATCCTGACCGGTGGCCAGGTGATTGCCGAAGAAGTCGGCCTGACACTCGAGAAGGCAACCCTCGAAGAACTCGGCCAAGCCAAGCGCATCGAAATCGGCAAGGAAGACACGACGATCATCGATGGCGCCGGCGCTTCGACCAGCATCGAAGCTCGCGTCAAACAGATCCGTGCGCAGATCGAGACCGCGACCAGCGACTACGACAAGGAAAAGCTGCAGGAACGTGTCGCCAAGCTCGCTGGCGGTGTTGCCCTGATCAAGGTCGGTGCGGCCACCGAAGTGGAAATGAAAGAGAAGAAGGCGCGCGTCGAAGATGCGCTGCACGCCACTCGCGCTGCCGTTGAAGAAGGCATCGTTCCCGGTGGTGGCGTCGCGCTGTTGCGTGCTCGCAGCGCTCTGGCTTCGGTCAAGAGCGATAACCACGACCAGGAAGCCGGTATCAAGATCGTGCTGCGCGCCCTCGAACAACCGCTGCGTGAAATCGTCGCCAACGCCGGCGAAGAGCCTTCCGTCGTGGTCAACGCAGTGCTTCAGGGCACCGGCAACTTTGGCTACAACGCAGCCACCGGTGAGTATGGCGACCTCGTTGAAATGGGCGTCCTCGACCCGACCAAGGTAACCCGTACCGCGCTGCAGAACGCCGCTTCGATCGCCGGCCTGATGCTGACTACCGACTGTATGGTCGCCGAACTGGCTGAAGAGAAGCCGGCCATGGGCGGCGGCATGGGTGGCGGCATGGGTGGCATGGGTGGCATGGGTGGCATGGGCGGCATGGACATGTAAGTCCTGCCCGAGTTTGACCGCTCAACAAAAAACCCCCGCTTTGGCGGGGTTTTTTTTTCTCCGCGCATCCCCTGTCGGGAATTGACCACGTGGCAATCCCCGTGGCACTCGCTGACTGAATAACCGCATGCAACTCGCCTGCGTGGAGAACACCCTCCTCGGTAGACGCTGCTATCGACTCCGGCAATTGGCTCAGGGAGACAACGCGTCAGCCGACAGCGAGCACGCCGCCGCCTCGCCTCTATCGGGACCGGCAGCCGAGAAAGGAGCCCCGCCGACGCACAGCCCTCACCCGAGTCGATGCGGTCGACTTAGCGCTCCTTGCTGTCCAGCGCCGCCTTGTTGATATCGATCTTGTAGCGCGAGCGCAAACCGGCGAGATAGGCGGCAAAATCCTCTTGGCCAAGAATGGTGCTGTATTCGCGCTGGAGAGCGTCGCGGCGCTGTTTATCGACCGTTGCCGGCTGTCCGACCTTGATGATCTTGTAGAGCGCGTAGGTCCCGCCAGCGACTTCGGCGCCGACATAGGCTGGCAGATTGTTGACGTTCGCCCGGAAGATCGCCTGCAGAGCCGCTGCCGGCAACTGCTGCCCTTCGAGCCGTGAGACGCTCTTGACCGGGCCCCAGTCAGCCTTGCTCTCGGTACCCGCCTGCAGAGCGGCGAGCCTGGCCTCACCCGCCTGGCGGGCGAGCGCTGCCGCTTGTTGCTCTTTCAGAGCGGCTTCGATGCCTGCCTTTACTTCGGCAAAAGGCCTGCTGCTCGCGGCTTGATAGGCGGCTACGCGGGCCGACAGCAGCACGTTTGGTGCAACTTCGATGGCTTCCGTATTGCGCTTGTTCTTCAGCGAATCAGCCGAAAACAGGGCCGTCAGAACCTTCTGGTTACCGAGCTGGCCGAGGGTGGCCAGCGCTTGCGGATTCGGATCGCGCGGCAACCAGCCCGAATGCTGCATCTTCAGGTCGAATTTTTCGACCACTGGCTGCAAACTGTCAGGCTGCTCATAGACCATGTTGCTGAACGCCTCGGCGGCTTCGGCGAACTGCCGCGACGCTGTCTGGCGCTTCAGTTCGTCCTCGAGTTCCGGGCGCACTTCGGCCAGCGGGCGTTGAGCGCCCGCTTTCGTCGCCGTCAGCTTGATGATGTGAAAGCCGAACTCCGAGCGCACGACACCGGAGATTTCGCCTTCCTGCAGTTTGAAAACCGATTCTTCGAACGGCTTGACCATCATTCCGCGACCAAAGAAACCGAGATCGCCCCCCTTTTCGGCAGACCCCGGATCCTGCGAATACTGCTTGGCCAGTTCGGCAAACTTGCCTGGCGCCTCCTGAAGTTCCCGGCGAATGCCGTCGGCCTTGGCCTTGGCTTTCTCCTCGTCCTGATTTGCATCGACCAGAATCAGAATGTGGCTGGCCCGGCGCTCTTCGGCCCGCTGGTATCTATCCTTGTGGCTTTCGTACCAGGCGCTCACTTCAGCATCGCTGACCGTCAGCTTGTCCATCAGTGCTTGCAGAGACAAGACGACGTAATCCGCCTTCGCCTGCTCGGCGATTTCAAAACGTTTCGGATTCTCCTGGTAGTACTTCTCGACCGCCGCAGTATCGATTTTTACCTGGGCAGCGAACTGCTCCGGGGAGAAACGCAGCTCGCTGACCTGGCGCTCCTCGGATTGAATCCGCAGCATCTCGTCGGTCATCGCACTGCCAACGATGCCGGTATCGCCAATCGCCGCCACCAACTGCTGCAAGGTGAGGTCCTGACGCAGCTGCGCCTCGAACTGCGGCTGCGACATGCCCTGCGCCGCCAGCGCGGCCTGATAGCGAGCCATCGAGAACTGCCCGTCGTCCTGCAAAGCCGGAATCTTGCTGATCACCTCGCGCAGCGCGTTGTCGCCGGCAACAAGCCGCCCCTTGGCAGCTTCGAGGAGCAAGAGACGTTGGTCCACCAGCGCGTTCAAGACTGACAGACGTGCTTCCGGCGTATTCACCGCCGCCGCGTCGAACGTTTCGCCCATTGCCTGCCGCAGGCGATCCTGCTGCACCCGCCATGCCTGGTCAAACTGTTGCATGGTGATCTTGGAGTCCCCGACGCTGGCCAGATCCGTGCCCGCGCCGGTATCGCGAACGTACGAGTCGATACCCCAGAAAGCAAATGGCAAGGTGATCAGGGCAAGAAATACCTGGACGACTCTCTTGTTGTTGCGAACGGCATCGAAGATCATGGCTGTGGCCCGCTAACTCATTGAAATATTGTCGAGGAAACAAAAAAGGCGAACTTTCGTTCGCCCTCTTGGCAATGGCGGAGTGGACGGGACTCGAACCCGCGACCCCCGGCGTGACAGGCCGGTATTCTAACCAACTGAACTACCACTCCCAATCGCTGCAGAACCACCCTGCCGGTGGTGGGTGCTGACGGGCTCGAACCGCCGACATCCAGCTTGTAAGGCTAGCGCTCTACCAACTGAGCTAAGCACCCGTCGTATGATCCAAGCAAAGAAGCGCGAGTTTATCGCATCCATCGTCACTTGGCCAGACCACATTGCTGAGGGCGCAGCGCTTGCGCGCCGGGTCAGGAAGGCAGGAGAGGCACAGAAAGAACCGACCTCCAGCTCTCCCGCCCGGCGTCCGCGTCGACTCAGTGCGTGAGTACCGCCTGCACCGATGGAGTCGTGCCCTCGGACGCCGTTCCGGCGACCGCCGGCGTTGGCGTCGGCGCCGCCTCGCCGGACAACGGCTCCGGCTTGCGTTCGAGCGCGTGCGCCAGGACCTGGTCGATCCACCTGACCGGGATGATCTCCAGCTTGTTCTTGATGTTGTCCGGGATCTCGGCCAAGTCCCTGACGTTTTCCTCGGGGATCAGGACCCGCGCCAGGCCGCCGCGGACCGCCGCCAGGAGTTTCTCCTTGAGACCGCCGATCGGCAGTACCTCGCCGCGCAGAGTGATCTCGCCGGTCATCGCCACATCGCAGCACACCGGAATACCGGTGAGCACGGAAACCAGCGCCGTGCAGATCCCGACGCCGGCGGACGGGCCATCCTTGGGAATTGCGCCTTCCGGCAGATGAATGTGAATGTCGCTCTTCTGATAGAAGTCGTGATCGATGCCCAGCGATCCGGCGCGCTTGCGCACGACCGACACTGCCGCCTGCACCGACTCCTGCATCACCTCACCAAGCTTGCCGGTGGTCGTCGTCTTGCCCTTGCCGGGCAAGACCACCGACTCGATGGTCAGCAATTCGCCACCAACTTCGGTCCACGCCAATCCAGTCACCTGGCCAACCTGATTCTCACGCTCGGCAACGCCGTAGTTGAAGCGTCGAACGCCGAGGAACTTGTCGAGGTTACGCGCGGTGACGGCGACTTTCTGCTGACTCCTTCTGAGCAGCAGAGTCTTCACCACCTTGCGACAGATCTTCGAAATGTCGCGCTCGAGCGATCGCACCCCTGCTTCACGCGTGTAGTAGCGAACGATGTCACGTAGCGCGCTCTCGGCGACGGTCAACTCGCCGGCTCGCAGCCCATTGGTCTTGATCTGCTTGGGTAGCAGGTAACGCTGCGCAATGTTGACCTTCTCATCCTCGGTGTAACCCGACAGCCGGATCACTTCCATGCGATCCAGCAAGGGCGCCGGGATATTCAGGGTGTTGGCCGTGGCGACGAACATTACTTCCGACAGGTCGTACTCGACCTCGACATAGTGATCGACGAAAGTCGAATTCTGCTCCGGATCGAGCACCTCAAGCAGCGCCGAACTCGGATCACCGCGGAAATCCTGCCCCATCTTGTCGACTTCGTCGAGCAGGAAAAGCGGGTTCTTGACGCCGATCTTGCTCATATTCTGCAGGATCTTGCCCGGCATAGAGCCGATGTAGGTCCGCCGATGGCCGCGGATTTCAGCCTCATCGCGAACGCCACCGAGACTCATGCGCACGAATTTGCGGCCTGTTGCCCGCGCTATCGACTGCCCGAGCGACGTCTTGCCCACGCCGGGAGGCCCAACCAGGCAGAGAATCGGCGCCTTGAGGCGGTCGACGCGCTGCTGCACCGCGAGATACTCGATGATCCGTTCCTTGACCTTTTCGAGGCCCCAGTGATCGGTGTCGAGTATCTTTCCCGCTGCCGCCAGATCCTTGCTGGTCCGCGTCCTTTTGCGCCACGGCAGCCCGATCAGCGTTTCGATGAAGTTGCGTACGACCGTTGCTTCGGCCGACATCGGCGACATCAGCTTGAGCTTCCTGAGTTCGGACTGCGCCTTGGCGAGCCCTTCCTTGCCCATTCCGGCAAGCTTGACCTTCTTCTCCAGGTCCTCCATGTCGGCGCCTTCTTCACCCTCGCCGAGTTCCTTCTGGATCGCCTTGACCTGCTCGTTGAGGTAATACTCGCGCTGGCTTTTTTCCATCTGGCGCTTGACGCG
The DNA here is from genome assembly GCA_000585075.1 of Candidatus Accumulibacter regalis. GTDB lineage: Bacteria > Pseudomonadota > Gammaproteobacteria > Burkholderiales > Rhodocyclaceae > Accumulibacter > Accumulibacter regalis. Next base: position 7,901 of record JEMY01000037.1, read on the forward strand.
CCCGCGGATCCGCTTCTCGACCTGCAGGATATCGATCTCCGCCTCGAGTTGCGTCAGCAGCCGCTCGATGCGCGCGCGGATATCGAACATCTCGAGCACTTCCTGCTTCTGCTCGAGTTTCAAGGGCAGGTGCGCGGCAATGGTGTCGGCGAGGCGGCCAGCCTCTTCAATGCCCGCGATGGAGGTCAGGATCTCCGGCGGAATCTTCTTGTTGAGTTTGACGTATTGGTCGAACTGAGCGATCACGGCGCGGCGCAGCGCCTCAACCTCATGGTTGACGCCGTCATCAGCGACCACCGAGCGCGAGCTCGCGAAGAACATCTCGTCACGCGATTCAACGGCCTCCAGGCGCGCGCGCTGGGCGCCTTCGACCAGCACCTTGACGGTCCCGTCGGGAAGTTTCAGCATCTGCAGGATATTGGCCACGCAGCCAATGTCGTACAGGTCGTCGGCTTCCGGTTCGTCCTTGACCGCGGACTTCTGGGCAACCAGCAGGATACTCTTGCCGGCCTCCATCGCCACTTCCAGAGCCTTTATCGACTTTGGCCGCCCGACGAAGAGCGGAATAACCATGTGCGGAAAAACCACCACGTCGCGCAGAGGCAACAGCGGCAGTTCTATTGGCTGGGTAGCCAACTTCGGGGTTGCAGACATCGATTATGCCCTTAAGGTTGAGGTTCGTGCCTTGAGATGGTGGCGCGGACCCGTATTTCAAGCCGCAGGCCGCGGCCAGGACATCAGTTGCCGCCAGAAACCTTGGGTTGACCCGCATAAATGAGGATTGGCTGAGCATCGCCGACGATGGCATTCTCGTCGATAACGACCTCTGAGACATTGTCCATACCGGGAAGTTCGTACATCGTATCGAGCAGAACGGACTCGAGGATCGAGCGCAGACCGCGCGCGCCGGTTTTCCTTTGCAGGGCTTTTTTGGCGATCGCCATCATCGCTGCCGGGCGGATTTCGAGCCCTACGCCTTCCATTGCGAAGAGCTTCTGATACTGCTTGACCAGCGCGTTTTTGGGCTCGACGAGAATCTCCACCAGCGCTGCCGCCGACAGCTCCTCAAGCGTGGCAACGACTGGCAGGCGCCCAATCAACTCGGGAATCAGACCGAACTTGATCAAGTCCTCCGGCTCGACGCTACGCAGCACCTCGCCGATCGCCTTCTTGTTGTCCTTGCTCTTCACCTCTGCGCCAAAGCCGATTCCGCCGCGCTCCGAACGATCGCGGATGACCTTTTCGAGCCCGTCGAATGCGCCGCCACAGACAAACAGGATGTTCGTCGTGTCGACCTGCACGAAGTCCTGGTTCGGATGCTTGCGCCCACCCTGTGGCGGCACCGAAGCCACCGTGCCTTCAATCAGCTTGAGCAGCGCCTGCTGCACGCCTTCTCCGGACACGTCGCGGGTAATCGACGGATTGTCGGACTTGCGCGAAATCTTGTCGATTTCGTCGATGTAGACGATGCCACGCTGCGCCTTGTCGGTGTCGTAATCGGCCTTTTGCAGCAGTTTCTGAATGATGTTCTCGACGTCCTCGCCGACGTAGCCGGCCTCGGTCAGCGTCGTCGCATCAGCCATCACGAACGGCACGTCAAGCATCCGCGCCAGTGTCTGCGCGAGCAGGGTCTTGCCCGACCCGGTAGGACCGATGAGCAGGATGTTGCTCTTGGCAAGCTCGACCTCGTCGTTGCTCTTGCCGTGATGACGCAGGCGCTTGTAGTGGTTGTAAACGGCCACCGACAGTATGCGCTTCGCCTGGTCCTGACCGATCACGTACTGATCAAGGAGAGCCGCGATTTCCTTCGGGGTCGGCAGTTCGCCATCACTGCCCTTGCCGCCTTGCTCACCGGCAATCTCATCGCGGACAATGTCGTTGCAGAGCTCTATACACTCGTCACAGATGAACACTGACGGCCCGGCAATCAGCTTCTTTACTTCGTGCTGACTCTTGCCACAGAACGAGCAGTAGAGCAGCTTCTCACTGCCACTTTTCTTTTCTGACATCTCGACCTACCTCACTGTCAATCCATGTGGACACGGTTGGACACGGCCCGGAGCGAGCTCAAGCCCCCTCCCGATTGGCCAGCACCTTGTCGATCAGACCATATTCTGCCGCTTCCTGCGCCGAAAGGAAATTATCACGGTCCGTGTCGCGTTCAATACGCTCGATGGCCTGGCCGCTGTGGTGTGCCATCAACTCGTTGAGTTTGGCGCGCAGCGCGAGGATTTCCTTGGCGTGAATCGCAATATCCGAAGCCTGCCCCTGGAAGCCGCCCATCGGCTGGTGAATCATCACCCGCGAATTCGGCAAGGCGAAGCGTTTTCCGTGCGCGCCAGCGGTGAGCAGAAACGCCCCCATCGAGCACGCCTGCCCCATGCACAGGGTCGACACTTCCGGCTTGATGAACTGCATGGTGTCGTAGATCGACAAGCCAGCGGACACCGAACCACCCGGTGAATTGATGTAGAAATGGATATCCTTGTCGGGATTCTCCGCCTCCAGAAAAAGCAGCTGCGCCACCACCAGATTGGCGGTCACATCATTCACCGGTCCGACCAGGAAGATGACGCGTTCCTTGAGCAAGCGCGAATAGATGTCGTAAGCGCGTTCGCCACGACCACTCTGCTCGATCACCATCGGGACCAGGCCCAGCGCCTGCGGATCCCAGTTGATGCCGTGGTCCATTCTCATTTCGGCTCCTCCGCTTCGAGAGTTCTGCGTTTTCAGGACGGCTGCCCCATCAATTCGGCGAAGGCGACCGGCTTGTCGACCACTGCCACGGCGGCCATCATCCAGGCCACCACATTGGCTTCGATGGCCGCGCTCTCGAAGTCCCCCAGGCGCTCGCGTTGCGCATAGTACCAGCGGACGACTTCCTCCGGATGTTCGTAGCTCTGCGCGGCATCCTCGACCAGCGCCCGCACCTGCTCCGGCTTCGCCTGCAGTTCGTTCTGCTTGACGATCTCGGCCAGCAGCAGGCCGAGCCGGACCCGGCGCGTCGCCTGATCGACGAACCATTCGCGCTGCATCGGCAGATCCTTGACCTTCATTCCCCGCTGCTCCATGTCCTGGCGCGCCAGTTCCTGCAAACGCTCGATCTCGCGATCGATCAGCGCCCCAGGCACGTCGACCGGATGCGCCTCGAGCAGCGAATCCATCACCTGTCCCGTAATCCTCGCCTGCAGGCGCTTCTTCACCTCGCGCTTGAGATTGGCCTCGATTTCCGCCCGCATCTTGACCAGGTCGCCATCTTCCACGCCGAGCGCCTTGGCGAAGTCAGCATCGACTTCCGGCAGATGCGGTTCGCCGACTTCCTTGACCGTGACCTCGAAGGTCACCGTCTGGCCGGCCAGTTCCTTGGAGAAATACTCGCTCGGAAAAGTCATTTCGAAGGACTTGCTTTCGCCCGGGCTGGTACCGATCACGGCATTCTCGAAGTCAGCCAACATCTTGCCTTCGCCGAGAACAAACTGATAATCCTGGCCCTGCCCGCCCTGAAAAGGCACGCCATCTTTCTTGCCGAGAAAGTCGATGCTTACCCGGTCGCCGCTTGCCGCCGCGCGATCAACGGGCTCAAAGCTCACCCGCTGTTTGCGCAGGATTTCGATCGTGCCGTCGACCTCGGTCGGTCCAACTTCAAGGACCGGACGCTCGACCTTCATGTCCGCCAGCTCTTTGACGGTGATCTCCGGAAAGACCTCGAAGACTGCCGAGAACTCCATGTGCGTTGTACTGCCGCTGTTCCTCGCCTCGATCTTCGGGCTGCCGGCAACACGCAACTGCTGCTTCGTCACCTCCTCGCTGAACAGGCTCCCGAGCGCCTCGCTAAGCGCATCATGGCGAGCCTGGTCGCCGTATTGCTGGCGAATGATATTGGCCGGCACCTTGCCGGGGCGAAAGCCGGGCATCTTCATGTTCTTGCCGAGGCGCTTCAGACGCTGATCGACTTCCTTGTCGAGGTCGGCGAGAGCGATCGACAGGTCAAGACGACGCTCAAGCGGGTTTACGGCTGCTGGTGCGGCGGCGGCGCCAGTATCGGCGACTGCGTCAGTGTTAGCGGCGTTCGTTTCCATTAAGAATCCTTGTGGTACGTGCTGAAAGGTGTATGTGTCCTGGCTCGGCCAAAAGAACCCACGCCTCCGGACATTGCGGCTCTAAGCTGCCAGACCGAAGAGGCAGAAACCATTCTGGCTTTACGTCGCCGCTCAGCAACACGAGCGTTGACGATGCAAGCGGTCTCGATGAGCGTTCGCCAATCCCCGCAGCGGACGAATACGCCATCGGGAAAGTGCCCGCGCTTCGGTTTCGCATTCGCGCCCGCGCTGTCACTTCACCGCGTCGCATACGAAAAGCACACGATTCTACAGCAATAATTAAAGGGTCGAAACCTGTGGCGTGGTGGAGTAGGCAGTGGAAGAGCTGCGGAGCTGGCGGGGCACGAGGTGGATGATCCCCGGACAGCGACTACCCGAGGCAAGTACGCAAGACTGCAAGCGGCTCCCCGCCGTCAACGGCCCTCGCCCCGTCCGGGCTTCTCCCGGATGGGCTTTTCCTGATTAAGCGGCTCCTGGCGATTGTAGAAACGCAGCCCCTCCTGTTCGAACTTTTTCTCCCATTGGTCAAAGGGCTGCGCCGGCGGTGGCTTCGGCTTCTCGACCGGCCGCGACTCGGGCAGCGGCACCGGCCTTGGTCGGTATACGGGCCCATAGCCTGGAGCGAAACCTGGCGCGTAGCCCGGTCCGTAACCAGGCCCTTGCCACGGCCGCTGATAGCCGCCAGAAGCATAGCGCAGGATGAAAGTCACCGGCGCCGCCCTTTCGAGCACCACGCCGTTGCGGTCGACGATCGTCGCGTCAAGTTGGTGGCGCTGATTGGGTGGCGGCAGCACATCGCCCCAGAACTCGGGAGGAATGGTGAATTCGCTGGCGGTAAAGCGTTGCGCGACCGGCTGCCCGTTGATGCTGACCATGATCGCGTGCCCGGCGCCAAGTTGCAGCGCCGGCTCGACGGCGACGCGCACGTCGAAGAGTGCGGTATTGGCGAGGACGCTGCCGTTGTCCTCTGGCGAGACGATGCGGAAGCTGCGATAGGCGGGTCCTCCTGGCGTCGGTCTGGCGGGCTCGTCCGGTCTCCGCCTGACGCTGGTGTCACCGGTCGGTACCGGCTCGACGACGTTGATCGGCGGCAAGGTCAGCGCCTTTCCACCCGGCTGCGGCTTGTCCGAATACACCGGACTGCCAGCGCCGCGGCTGACGAAGACATCCTGTTCCCCCGCCAGAGAAGGAAGCGCCGAGAGCAGGCCGAGGATCACCACCAGAGCGAGCACCCCCAGCAACTGAAGCGCCTGCAGGCAAGCGCGGGCCGGCCGGCAAGTGTAGCGATCGATCACCTCGACTGGGGCAGTGATTACCGGGAACGTGGGCTGTGGCATCGGGAAATCGTCGCGTGGCCGAAAGACGCACTCAGTATCGACCCACCCTGCGGGTCTGGCAAGATTCCCTCGCCTGTTCGAGCCACCACCATCGTCCATCACCCGCCTGGCCAACGACCGGCCCACCCGCAGGCGCCCGATTCATCGGGCGAAAGACGAGCTCACGCCGCGTCCTCGCAACGTCCCATGCGTCTGCTGGGCAACAGCAAGGGCAGAAAGAACGCTGCCGAGCAAAGAGCCAGGCCGTAGACGTTGGTGCCGAGCAGGACGGCGTATTTGCCGTCGCCGATCGCCCAGCTCGCCGGGATCAGCTGCGTCGCCTGTAGGATGCCGAGCAGCATGCCGCTCCAGAAAGCGAGATGGAAGGACAGCGGCGAGTAGCCGACCCAGCGCGAGAAGAGGAAGATCGGCGCCAGGCCGATGACCATCGTGCCGCTGATCGTCGTCGCCTTGAGGATGTCCGTGCCGGCAAGCATCGGCAGGTTGCCGAGCAGGGCAAAGACGACCATTGTCAGCGCGCCGACACGTACCGCGCGCGGCAGTGGCTCGCGTCCGGCGAGCATCGGCAACTCCTGGGCGACCGACTTCGACAGCGACGAGAAGGTCGAGTCGAGGGTCGAAGCGGCGGACGAGATCATCACCGCGATCATCGCCAAGAAGCCGGCGAAACCCAGGCCGCGGGCGACATCGGCGGGGACGTTGCTGCCCGCGGCAAGGCCTTCGAGACGCGCATGCACGCCGACCAGACTGAAGGCGACAATGCACACGAAACCGAGAACGCCGGCGACGATGAAGGCGCGCAACATGCCCTTCTCGTCCGAGATGAAGCCGCGATCGGTGAGCACCGGGTCGTGGAAAGGGTACGAGAAAACCTGTAGCAAGGCGACCAGCAGCAGGTCGACGCCACCGGCGAGCGTGAAGCTGCCTTCGCTCAACAGCTGCGTCGGCGTGTGCGCCGGCAGCACGATGGCCACGACGACACCCAGGAAGAGCAGGAAGACGACGGCCTGGACGACGTCGGTGAAGATCGAACTGCGCAGGCCGCCCTTCAGACTGTAGAAGAGCACCACGGCGGTGAACAGCAGTGCGGCGCCGACGAACGCCGCCGACCCCGACTCGCCGTAGTAGCCGCCGACGACGGCGGTATTGCTCCACACCTCGTTGAACAGGCGAACGAGAATCGCCAGCGAAAAGGCCAGCGCCGCGCCGCGGCCATATTTTCCGACCAGGAACGAGACCAGCCCGGTCGCTCCCTCGCGCGTGCGCAGGCGGTATATCACTACCCCGGCGAGCGGAATCGACAGCCAGTAGGTCGCGTAGGCGAGGCCGCCGACGATTCCGTAGGTGGCGCCGAGGTTGGCCGCGTTGGTCACCGACTTGGCGAAGATCCAGCTGATGAAAACGCTCATCATCAAGGCCCACTCCGAAGGCGCGCGACCCTGCGCGTCGTGCCCACGGAAAAAGCCGGCGGCGTCGCTGCTGCGTGGTGAGATGAGGTACATCACGGCGCCGAACAGGAGCAGGAAACCCCAGAAGAATAGTCCATGCAGCTCGTTCATCTTGGTGTTCTCGCGTTGAAGGGAGTAGAAGGATGGTTTTCGCCGATGGCAATGCTACTGTCGTCACTTGCCGGCGATGGCTTACAGTCGGACCAAAGTATTTTTTCGACAACCAAAGTCATGAAATTCATCCACCCGATGCTGACGCAGCGCTCGATCCCCTGGCCGCGCCTGTTGGCCGTGGCCCTGTTTCTCGCCGTGCTCTTCGCCGGCTTCGAGCTATCCGGGCTGCGCGACCACTTCAGCCTGCAATTCCTGCGCGACCAGTTCCTCCACAACAGGCTCAACGGAGTACTGATCTTCGTCGCGTTGTTCGCACTCGGCAACCTGATCCAGATTCCGGGGTGGATTTTCCTCGCCGCCGCGGTGCTCGCGCTTGGCCGCGTCTGGGGCGGCGCGCTCACTTACCTTGCCGCGTGCCTGTCGTGCGCGCTCACCTTCGTCAGCATCCGCCTGCTCGGCGGCGATGCCTTGCGCCAGTTGAACAGCCGCGTCGCGAACCGCTTGCTGGCGCAGCTCGACGCCCGCCCGATCCGCAGCATGGTCTTCCTGCGAGTGCTGTTCCAGACCGTGCCGGCGCTCAACTACGCACTGGCCCTGTCGGGAGTGCGCTTTCGTGAGTACATGATCGCCACGCTTCTCGGCCTGCCGTTGCCGATTGCCCTCTACTGCCTGTTCTTCGACTTCCTGGCCCAGCTGTTGCGGCTGAGCTAAGCGTCCCGGTCTTCGCCTTCACTCGCCGCCCTGGCTGCCCTCGCCGCCCTGATCGCACGCGGCTGCGTCTGCTCGAGCACCGCCAGAAGGGCCTGGATCACACGTGGCGAAAAGAGCATCGCCAGGTGGCCTACGCCGTTGATCGTCTGGCTCTGCGCGCCCGGCAGTTCCAGCCTTTCCGCCGGCAGGACGAAATTGTCGTGCGGACTGTAGATGGCCACCGTGCCGACCGCCGCCGGCGGACTGGCGAGCGCCTGCAGCCAGGCGCTGTTCGGCCTCATCTCGCGGCCGTTGGCGCCGAAGCCGAGGCGCGCCAGCTCGCTGCCCTGATGCGGCGTACCGAGGGTCACCAGGCGGGCGACGCGCGCGTCACCGTAGCGCTGCAGGTAGGCACGCGAGACCAGCCCGCCCATGCTGTGGCCGACCAGGATCAGGCGTTCGGCACCGGTCGCGGCGAGAACGGCGTCGATACGGCGGGCGACCGGATCGACGTAGTTGTCGATGCTCGTGTAGATCGGTTCGAGACTGATCGTCGCCACCGTCCAGCCGGCGGCTTCGAGGTGCGCGCGCAGCCACCACCAGGCACCGCGCGAACAACCGTAACCGTGAATCAGCAACACCGGTAGCTGACGGTCATCGCCTTCACCGACTGGCGCGGGCAGCGGCCGCAGGCGATCGTCGCCCATCCACCAGCGCTCGAAGGGAAACAGGATCAGGAAGCTGACGACGAAACTGAGATACTCGCCGAGCACCATCCGTATCACCTCGGCGCTCGTCAGCCGCGGTGGCGGCGAATGCGAGGAGACTGAAAAATGCGGCGGACACTCCGCCTGCACCCCCTGCACGGGCTGCGCCGGCGGCGAACGATGGACCCAGGCGTAACCGTAGGTCGCCGCGATGATCAGCGCGCGCAACGCAAGCATGCTGAGCAGCGCGAGCGGGACGGCGGTGGCCAACGAAGCGTCGCACACGCTCATCGCCAGGACGACGTAGAACGCTATTTCCAGCGCATGCGAGAGGCGAAGGGCGCGTGCGAGCATGGCAGTATGGACTCCTTCAGGGGATGACGGGAAGCGGCCGGCCCGACAACTCGGCAGCCAGCAAGCTGGCATTGCGTGCGACCAGGCCGTAGATCGAAAGCTGCGGATTGACGCCCAGGCTGGTCGGAAAAACTGAACCGTCGAGCACCGACAGATTATCGAGCCAAAAGTGTCGCCCGCGGTGGTCGACGACGCCGCGATGCGGCGCATCGGCCATTCCGCACCCACCCATCACGTGCGCGCTGACCACCCGGCAGAGGAAAGGCTTCAGCGGCAGCTCGGCGATTCCTTTCCGCGCTGCGGCCCAGCTCGTATAACCCGGCGCCGTCTCGTGCACCGGCGTGACCCAGCGCGCGCCGGCGGCAAACTGAATCTCGGCCATGGCCAGCAAGGCCCGACGTGCCGCCTCCCAGATCACTTCGCCGAGCGGGTAGTCGAGCACCGGCAGGCGGCCAGCGCCGAGGCGGACTCGGCCGCCGCGGCTTGCGGGGTTGAAGCCGTCGCGCAACAGCGCCAGGACGACGTTAACCTTGGTGAAATCGCGCATCAGACGGGCGTGCGCCTCGCCGTAGCCCTGCAGCGTCGTCGCATAGAGCACCGGATGCAGCGGTGGCGTTTCGAGTTTGAAACCCAGCGCACCGTCGATCGGCGCCTGGTGCAGAAAGTGATCGCTGTAGATCGACTGCGGTGCGCCGGCGTAGGCGTCGACGCGATCGTCCATCAGCGCCGACGAAATCACCACCGGGTGCAGGAAGGTACGCTTGCCGAGCAGGCGGTAGGGATCGGGAACGCTGCTGCGCATGAGCAGCGCCGGGCTGCCGATGGCGCCGCCGGCAACGACGAAGTGGCGGGCGCGAAAACGCACCTGCCGACCGGAAAGGTGGATGCCGTCAGCCTGCAGCGCGCTGCAGTCGAGCGCCGAAACCTGGCTGCCGGCGAAGCGCAGGCGCTCCGCGCGCAACCGCGTATAAAGCGTCGCGCCACGGCTCAACGCCGCCGGAATGGCGGTAAGCAACATCGACTGCTTGGCGTTGGTCGGGCAACCCATACCGCAATAGCCAAGGTTCCAGCAGCCCTTGACGTTACGCTTGATGCTGCCGACGGCGATACCCAGCTTCTCGGCACCGGCCGCGAGGATCTTGTTGTTCGCGTTCGGTGGCGTATCCCAGGGACGCACCCACAACTTGTGCTCCATGACCGCGAACCACGAGCTCATCGACTCGGCGCTCAGCTCCTGCAGACCGAAGTGGCGCTGCCAGAAGGCAAAGACTTCGGGCGGGGTGCGAAAACTGCTGGTCCAATTGACCGTCGTCGAACCTCCGACGCAGCGCCCCTGCAGAATGTTGATGGCCTTGTCGGCGGTCTTGCGCGCTGCCGATTCCTGGTACAACTCGGGGTAGGCGTCGCTCTCGAGCATCTTGAAATCGCTCGACGAGCGTAGCGGCCCCTCTTCGACGAGGACGACGCGCAGCCCGGTGGCGCTGAGCAGGTCGGCGGTGACCCCGCCCCCGGCACCGGTGCCGACGATCACCACATCGACATCGATCGTCTGGCTGTGCGCCAGAGCCGACGCGTCGACGTGTTTCCAGCCGGCGGCAAGCCCGACCCTGATCGGATCTTCCATCAGAAATACCCTCGCGGTGGTCCCGGATAGCTGATTGCCTCCCAGCTGTCTGGACGGCCGTACCAGGCGCCGTAGGTCAGATCGTGCAATGCGCCGTAGGCCCCCTGCAGCAGGCCAAGACGACTGTCCCGCCAGGACTGCAGGAATTCGCCGACGTCGCTGACGCTCGCTTCGCGCCACGGCTTGCCGACGCCGGCAAGCACCATGCGGGCCGGCGCAATTGCCAGCAGCCCGAAGAGCTCGCCGATCTCCGTCTGGCTGGCGGCGGAAAGACCGGCCACTGCCGTCGCGATGCCATCGACCGTCTGCGCCACCAGTGGCCGCCGCTGCGTGCTCTGCGCTGGCAGGACGCCGTCGAGCATGGCGTCGACCACCGCGCCGAGCATCTCGCGCTCGGCTGCGCTGAAACGCCGCGCCCCGGCGGCGTTGAGCCAACCCGAAAAAGACAGCAGCAGGCTGCCCGCCAGGCCGGTGTGGATGAACTGCCGACGCCCGAAGTTCATCGCATGATGATCCGCGTCAGGAGCTTGAACACCCTGCCGTATGGCGGATTGAAAAGACCGATGCCGGACAGCCGCGACTGCCGGAAGACGCCCTTCTTGGCCGAGAAGGTCTCGAACCCCTCGAAGCCGTGATAGCGGCCCATGCCGCTGGCGCCGACGCCGCCGAACGGCAGGTCGTCCTGAGCAATGTGCAGAATCGTATCGTTGATCGTCACGCCACCCGAAACCGTTTCATTGAGCACCCGGTCGATGCGCTCGGCGTTACTGTCGAAGTAGTACAGGGCCAGCGGTCGCGGCCGCTGGTTCACGAAAGCGATCGCCTCGTCGAGATGCCGGTACGACCGAATCGGCAGCAGCGGCCCGAAGATCTCCTCCTGCATGACCGCCTGTGTGTCGCCGACGCCGAGCAGCGCCAGCGGCGGCAAGCGGCGCGTCGCCGGGTCGGCGGCAGCGCCCGGCGCCAGCTCGACGACTCTTGCGCCGCTCGCCCTGGCCTCGTCGACATAAGCGCAGAGGCGAGCGTAGTGACGCTGGTCGATGATCGTCGAATAGTCGCTGTTGCTCGCCAGCTGCGGATAGGCGCGGGCCACGAAAGCGCGGGCGCAGTCGATGAACGCCTGCTCGTCGCCGGCAGGCAGCAGCAGGTAGTCGGGCGCGATACACGTCTGGCCGGCGTTCATGCACTTGCCGATCAGGATGCGCTCGACGGCGCGCGCGAAGTCCTTGCCCGCCGCCAGCCCTGGACCGATGATCGCCGGCGACTTGCCGCCGAGTTCGAGCGTTACCGGCGTCAGCTTGTCGGCAGCAGCGCGCATGACGTGGTGGCCGACCGCCGTCGACCCGGTGAACAGGAGGTGATCGAAGGGCAGCTGGGAAAACGCCTGCGCGACGCTGGCGTCACCTTCGACGACCGACAGCTCGTCGCTGGCAAAGGTCCCGGCGACCAGCGTGGCGAACAGGGCAGCGGTGTTCGGCGACATCTCGGACACCTTGACCAGAGCCCGGTTGCCGGCAGCCAGCGCTGCGGCGAGCGGCGCGACGGCCAGGAAAATCGGGTAATTCCACGGCACCATGATTCCCACGACGCCAAGCGGCTGATAGCGGACCTCCGCCCGCCCCGGCTGGAACCACAGCGACACCGCGCGCCGCTGCGGGCGCATCCAGCGCTGCAGATGGCGACGCGCGTGACGAATCGCTTCGTAACTCGGAAACAGCTCGAGGAGGCGAGTTTCGGCTGGCGAACGGTAGCCAAAGTCGCGGCTGACGGCTTCGGCTATCGCTCCCGCGTTGTCGCGCAGCAGCCGGTCGAGAGCGACGAGACGGCGTTCGCGCAGCGCGCGATCCGGATTCGGGTCGCGGCGTGCTGCGCGCTGCTGCACGGCAAAGCGCTCGGCCAGGCCATCGGACAAGATCTGGGAATGAGACATCAGGAACTCCTTGCTGAACTTGCTTCCAGGACAAAGTGTATGTTGCGCCCGTGCTTCCCGTTAGGCGAAGCCCTCTAAACAGCCTGCGTGCGGCCGGGCATAATTCCTGCCATGGACGATTCGACCGCCGCCATCGAGAAACGGCAATGCGCCGAAGCGCTGCGCCGACACCTGAAAGCCGCGAAACACCTGCGCCAGCAGGCCAACTTCGACCCGGCGGCGGCGCGCGCGCGCCTGTACCTGCGTGAATGGCAAGCCGGTCGCCTGGCACGCACCCATGCCGAACTGCTCGCCAGCGCACGCTTCGGCCCCGCCGCCCGGTTTTTCATCTCCGATCTCTACGGGCCAAAGGACTTCAGCAGCCGCGACGAGGAAGTCGAGCGCATTCTGCCCTTGCTGATCAAGATGCTGCCGGCGTCGGCGCTGCGCACTGTCGCGCTGGCTGTCGAACTCGACGCCCTGACCGAAGAACTCGACTCGGCAATGGTCGCCGAACTGTGCCGCGCCGGACGGATCGAGCAGATCGACGAAGTCGGCTACGCCACGGCCTACCGCGGCGTAGCCTGCCGGGCCGAGCGCCAGCGACAGATTGTGCTGATTCGCGAAACCGGCGAGGCGCTCGACAGACTGGCTACAAAACCGCTGCTGAGCAGTCTCCTCAAGATGATGCGGCGCCCCGCACAACTCGCCGGACTCGGCGACCTGCACCAGTTCCTGGAACGTGGCTTCGATGCCTTCCGTGGCATGGGCTCGGCAAGCGACTTCCTGGCGTCGATCGAGGCCAAGGAGCAGAAACTCCTGCGGCGCCTTTTTGACGGAGTGGCCGACCCCTTCGTCACTTAGGCGCGCGATGGAAGCCACCTCCGGCCGCAAGATAAGCAGCCATCTTTAGTTTTTTGTCAATATGTTAAGAGATATGCTTCGTTTCTTACTTTAATTTCTCAGCCGATTTCTTACACGCCGTCACACAGTGAAACAGAGAGCACACAGACCGCGAGCAGGGCTGCCGATAGTATTCGTCCGTCGCTGTGGCGTTCCTCCTCCCCCTCCCCTCGTTGGGAATGTCGCGGCGGCGGCAGCACAGGCCCGCCCAGCCCCCCCTTGGCGGGCCTTTTTTTTGCCCGTCGTCAACATCCGGTGCCATTGCACCTGCCGCGCCGGCGCAGCATGCACCGGGACGCGCCAGGACTGGCCGGCTCGCCGCCAAGACCTTACAATGCCTGGGCTGCCTGGCTGGGTCGGCTGAGTACAATGCCCAGGCGGCGCCGAGAACGTACAGCTCGCTGACCGAAGGCATCCACAAGGATTTCGATGAAAATCAACGAACAACGATCCGCGTACCGAGCGCCTCTGGCCGGTCCCCCGACGAGCGTCTTCGGCAAACTGCTGACGATTGCTGCCGGCGTCCTGGTGCTGGTGGTCGCTTTCATGTTCTCGATCCTCGCTCTCGGCGTCGTGCTGGTGGTCGGCGTGCTCGTCTTCGCCTACCTCAAGTGGAAGACGCGCCATCTGCCCCAGGACTTGCGCGACCTGCACCAGCGCATGCAGGAGGAGGCCAGTCGGCAGGGTGGCTATCAGACGCCGCAGGCTGGTGGACGGGTGATCGAGGGCGAAGTCATCAGCGATGCCGAGTACCAGGCCAGCACAGCACCCGACCAGCAGTCGGGCAGCGAACCGGGCCGCGCCACGGGGCGCCCGCCTCCCCCCGGCGAGCGCTGAGCTTTCCCCGTATCTGCCAGACTCGCAGCCTGCAGCGGCGCTGCCGCGTGCCGCGGGCAGTGTCCGTCGGCCCGCCGCGCTGCACTGCCGCGGGCCTCCCTTCCTGTCCTTCAAGAACACATACCAGCCATGAAAATCACCTGCCTCGCCTTTTCCATGGCGCTGATGACCAGCGCCGTCGCCGCCCAGCAAAGCGATCCGATCGACCGCTTCGGCGCGTGCATGAAGACCCTGCGCGCCGTCGCCTCGTCGAAAAAGGGCATCTCGACGGCCTCCTTCGAGCGCCTGACGAGCGGCCTGTCGCCCGACCTCAGCGTGCTCGAATTTCTCGACTACCAACCCGAGTTCCGCTCGCCGATCTGGGACTACCTCTCCGGCCTGGTCGACGAGGAGCGCGTCGCCGACGGACTCGAAATGCGCAACAAGTGGGCCGACACGCTGGCCATGGCCAGCGAGCGCTACCAGGTCGACCCGGCGACGATCGTCGCCGTATGGGGCGTCGAGAGCAACTATGGGCGCAACTTCGGTAGCCGCCCGCTGCTCACTTCGCTGGGCACGCTGTCCTGCTTCGGACGACGTCAGGCGTACTTCAGCGGCGAGTTCCTCAGTGCGCTGAAGATCCTCGATTCCGGCGACATCGAGCCGGAGCAGCTGGTGGGCTCGTGGGCCGGCGCCTTTGGCCATACCCAGTTCATGCCGTCGACCTTCCTGCGCCTGGCGGTCGATGGCGACGGCGACGGCAAGCGCGACCTGATGGGCAATGTCCCCGACGCCCTGGCGTCGACGGCCAACTTCCTGCACAAGGGCGGTTGGCGCGAAGGCCAGCCCTGGGGCTACGAGGTCGTGCTGCCGGCCGGCTTCGACAGCAGCGTTTCCGGTCGCCGCGAAAAGCGTCCGCTCAGCTACTGGACGACGCGCGGCGTCCGCCGTGCCGACGGCCAGCCGATCGCCGCGGCCGACACCGCCGCCGGACTGCTCCTGCCCGCCGGCCCTGAGGGTCCCGCCTTCCTGGTATTCCGCAACTTCGACGTGATCTACGGCTACAACGCGGCCGAAAGCTACGCGCTGGCCATCGCCCATCTCGCCGATCGGATCAGGGGTGGCAAGGGCTTCGTCACCCCCTGGCCGACCGATGACCTCGGCCTTTCGCGCCTCGAACGTCGCGAGTTGCAGACCCTGCTGCTTGGCCGCGGACACGCGATCGGCGAGGTCGACGGGATGATCGGCGCCAAGTCGCGCGACGCGATCAAGATCGAGCAGCAACGCCTGGGCATGACCGCCGATGGTCGCGCCGGACAGAAGCTGCTGACCAGCTTGCGGGCCGGCGCGGCGGGCAGGTAGCCGCCGGACGCCGAGGCTGATCGATGCTGCACGTTGCCGACCTCGCCAAGCAGCACAGCCGGGCCAGCCGGCCGCTGTTCAGCGCTCTCGGCTTCACCATCGCTGCCGGCGAAATCGTGGCCCTGGTCGGCGAGTCCGGCGTCGGCAAGAGCACCCTGCTCAACTGCATCGCCGGACTCGAAACGGCCGACCGCGGTTCGATCGCCATCGGCCCCCAGGCGCTCGACATCGTCGCCCTCGACGAGACGGCGCGCGCGGCCTTGCGCGCGCGCAGCATCGGCTTCGTTTTCCAGGCCTTTCACATCCTGCCGACGCTGACCGTGGCGCAGAACATTGCCGTGCCGCTGCTGCTCTGCGGATTGCCTGCCGGCGAGCATGCAGCGCGCACGCGCGCGCTGCTCGAGCGCGTCGGCCTGGCGAGCTTCGGTCCGCGCTGGCCAGCGTCACTGTCGGGCGGCGAATTGCAGCGGGTAGCCATCGCCCGCGCGCTGGTCCACCATCCGGCGCTGGTCCTGGCCGACGAGCCGACCGGCAACCTCGACCCGCGCACCGCAGGCGAGGTCCTTGCCCTGCTCCTCGAACGCGTCCGCGAGCAGCACACCAGCGCGCTGGTCGTCACCCACTCGCAGCACGTCGCGCAATGCTGCGACCGCATCCTGACACTGACCCCCGACGGGCTCCTGGAATGAGTGCAGCGAGGACACGATGCAGGCGCTGAGCAGGCTCTCGTGGTGGCTGATCCGCGCCCAGTTCACGACACGGCGCGCGGCGACGCTGCTCTCGATGCTCGCCGTCGCGCTCGGCGTCGCGCTCGGCTACGCAATTCATCTGATCAACGACGCCGCGCTCGCCGACTTCGCCAGGGCGATGAAGAGCGTCCAGGGCGACCCCGATGCGGTGATCGCCGCGCGCGACAGCGCCGGCAGCGTGCCTCTCGCGACGCTCAACGCGATCGCGCGCGACCCGGCGGTACTGGTCATCGCTGCGGTCATCGAAACGCGCGTACGCATCGACAACGCGCGCACCCCGGTCACCTTGATCGGCATCGACGTCTTCAGCGCCGCCGCGGTCATGCCCGACCTGCTGCCACGACACAACGAGCAGGCGGCGGCGCCGAACCTCTTCAACGGCGGCGTCTATGCCTCGCCGGCGCTGCTCGCCAAACTTGCCCAACGCGCCCCGGACAGCGACTCGGGCGCGCGCCCGGGCCGCACGCTGACCCTGGTGCGCGGCGAGCAGCAGTGGCCGGCGACGCTTGCCGGCGACCTGCCGGCGGCGCGTCCGGACGACCTGCTGCTGGTCGCCGACATTGCCTGGGTGCAGGAGCGCTTCGGCCCGGTCGACGCGGTCAGCGAAGGCCGCGTTCGCCTGGCGCCGGATAGCGACCTGGCGACCTGGCGCAAGAAGTGGGCGCAGCAACTCCCGGCGGGTCTTCTGATCCGCGTCGCCGACGACGACAGCGCACGCGTCTCCAACCTCTCGCGCGCCTATCGCGTCAACCTCAACGTCCTGGCGCTCGTCGCCCTGCTCACCGGCGCCTTCCTGGTCTTTGCCACGCAGCTGACCTCCGTCGCGCAACGCTCGACCCAGTTCGCCCTGCTCGGCGTCCTCGGCCTGTCACCGCGCATGCGCCTGCTGCAGGTCCTGCTCGAAGGATTGGCGATCGGCGTACCGGGGGCGCTGCTCGGACTCGGCCTCGGCTACGCGCTGGCCGTCGCCTTCACGCGCTTGCTCGGCGGCGATCTCGGCGGCGGCTACTTCGCCGGCAGCGCACCGCCGATCATTCCCCTGCCGGCACCGGCCCTCGTCTTCCTGGCGCTGGGCTGCCTCGCCAGCCTGGCCGGCGCGAGCTACCCGGCGTACCTGAACCGCATGCAGCCGCTCGCCCAGGCGCTGAAAACCGGCTTTGCGCAGCAGTCGCACGCCGACACGGCGCGCGCCACACTGCCGCGGCTGCGCCTGCCCCTGTTCCTGGCGCTGGCCGCGTTGGCGCTGGCGCAATTGCCGCCGCTCTTCGCACTGCCGCTCGCCGGCTATGCGGCGATCGCGCTGGTTCTGGTCGCGGGCATCGCCAGCGCACCGCTGCTGACGCAACTTCTTTTCGGCTGGCTCAGCGCGCAAGCGCTGCCCGCACCGCAACGCATCGCCCTGCAGAACGTCGCGCAGGCGCCGCTGATGGCCCAGGTCGCCGCCAGCGGGCTGATCGTCAGCTTCGCGCTGACTGCCAGCATGGTGATCATGGTCTCCAGTTTCCGCGTCGCCGTCGACCAATGGCTCGATCACGTCCTGCCGGCGCCGCTCTACCTGCGCAGCAAGGCGACACCGCTGCCGCAGGACCTGCTCGCTGCCCTGGCACAGCCCGATGCGCCGTTCACCAGGGTCGAGCGCATGGCCAACGCTTCGCTGATCATCGACCCGCAGCGACCCCAGGTCGCGCTGCTGGTCCGCGAAATCGATCGCCGCGACCCGGCCGCACGACTGCCGGTCACCGGGCCGCTGCTCGCGCCGCCGGCCACCACTCCCGCCGTCTGGATCAGCGAACCGATGGCCGAAATCTATCGCCTGGCACCCGGCCAAACGCTGCGCCTGCCACTGCTGGGACGCGAGATCGAAGTTTTCATCGGCGGCGTCTGGCGCGACTACGGCCGGCAATTCGGCGCAGTGGTCATCAGCCGGCAGGACTATCAGCAACTCGGCGGCGACTTCCAGCCGACCGACCTGGCGTTGTGGCCGCGGCCCGGAGAGGAAGCGCATGCCAGCGCCTGGCTGGCGCCGTGGGCTGACCAGTACGGACTGGAAGTCGCCGACAGCGCCGAGATTCGCCGCTTGAGCCTGTCGATCTTCGACAAGAGCTTCGCCGTGACCTACGCGCTCGAAGCGGCGGCGATGCTGATCGGGCTGTTCGGACTGGCGGTGACGCTGGCCGCCAGTGTCTGGCTGCGCGCGCGCGAGCTGGCGACGCTCGGCGCGCTGGGGTTCGACCGCCGCATGCTGAGCCGCGCGGTCATGCTCGAAGGCGCGCTGATCGCCACCGTCGGCGTGCTGATCGGCCTCGCCTGCGGCGTCGGTATCGGTGCCATCCTGACCCACGTCGTCAATCCGCAAGCCTTTCACTGGCGAATGGCGCTGGCGATTCCCTGGGCAGCGCTCGTTACCGGCGCGGCGATTACCCTGGCCGCGGCGGTACTCGCCAGTCGCCACGCGGCGCGTCAGGCGACCCGCCTGCCGGTCGCGCAGGTCCTGGCCAGCGCGCAGTAGGCGAAAGGAGAGCGAACAGTGCGCCGCCGCAGCTTCCTGTGCACTCCCCTGCTGCTGCCGACGCTGACGCTCGCGGCGCCCGCGCGAGCGCCAGTCACCTACGCGCCGGTCACCCCCGGCATCAAACTCGCTTTCCCGCGTGACCACGGCGCACATCCCGATTTCCGCACCGAATGGTGGTACGTCACCGGCGCACTCGACGTACCGCAGGCCGACATTGGTTTTCAGCTGACCTTCTTTCGCAGCCGTCCGGGCAACGCCGAAGACCTGCAATCGCCGCTCGCTGCGCGCCAGATCCTGTTCGCCCACGCCGCTCTGACGCTCCCCGGCGAGCGTCTGCTGCATAGCGAACGCGCCGCGCGCGCCAATCTCGGAGCCGCGTTCTCGAGCAGCGACTGCGACATCCACATCGGCGCCTGGCGGATGAACCGCGAACAGCGCAGCACCGGCGAAGTCCTGCGCCTGCAAATGAACAGCCCGCAATTCTCGTACGACTTCACACTGACCCCATCGCAGCCGCTACTGCTGCAAGGCGATGGCGGCTATTCACGCAAGGGCCAGGCGGCGGCCCTGGCCAGCTACTACGTCAGCTGGCCGCAGCTGCAGGTCGCCGGCTCACTGCTCTTCGACGGCCAGCGCCGGGCGGCCAGCGGCCGCGCCTGGTTCGATCACGAGTGGTCGACAGCCATCCTCGGCGGCGACGCCGTCGGCTGGGACTGGGTGGGAATCAACCTCGACGACGGTGGCGCGCTGATGGCTTTCCGCATGCGCGATTCACAGGGCGCAACGCTTTTCGCGCACGCCGCCTGGCGCGATGCCGGTGGCCAGGTACGCCAGTTCGCCGCCGGCGAGGTCGCCTTCCACCCGCTGCGCCACTGGGCGTCGCCGCGCAGCGGCGCAAGCTACCCGGTGCAGATCGAAATACGACTCGGCGAGCTGACGCTGCGTACGCGACCGGTACTCGACGACCAGGAACTGTCGACCAGCCGGCCGGCGCCGGTCGTCTATTGGGAAGGCCTGGTCCGTCTCGAAGGCAGCCTCAGCGGCCGCGGCTACCTGGAAATGACCGGCTACGCCGGCCGCCTGCAACTGTAGGGGCTTGATCCTGCTCCAGCGCAGGTCCGCCATGTCGCCGCCGCCAGCCTCCCTCAGGCCCGAGGAGGCACGCGGCGCCGCCGGATGCCACCCACCGCGAGCAGGCCGCCGGCCCTCAGCGCCCAACTGGCCGCTCGGGTAGAGCGCGGATCGACTGCTGAACGAAGGTTGAGCCGCCGAGATCGGTGTCGCCGAAGGCGAAAACGAAGCAGTGGTTCGGGTTGGCCAGACCGCCAGTGACGCCAAGAACTTCGCTGCCTTGGGGTTGTTCGTGCCGAAAACTTATGATTGACCTGTCGCCGCTCGATAGCGATACTCCGCGCAAGCGGCTGGCATCCCTATCCTTGGCAAAACGAAAGGAACGACATGAAAACAAGAAGCTTCCTCATGGCGGCGCTGGTAAGCGCGCTGGCGCTGAGCAGCGTGCAGGCCCAACAAATCACCGGCACGCCAGGTTCGCCCAGCGCCACGCAAGTCATCAACGGAAACCAACTGCCGCCCCCGCCTTTGGAGTTCCGCGGCGTCATCAAGGAAACGGCCCCGGATTCCAAGCCGTATTGGCCGCCCCGCGTGGTGCCGCCAAAAGGCGCACCCAACGTTCTGCTGATCATGACCGATGACCAGGGCTATGGCGTTTCAGGCTCCTTCGGTGGCGTAATTCCTACACCCGCCATGGATCGTATCGCCAAGGCGGGATTGCGTTACACGCAGTTCCACTCTACCGCGCTGTGCTCGCCGACGCGGGCGGCGCTGATCACCGGTCGTAATCATCACTCGGTGGGCTTTGGGGTGATCGGTGAAATGTCTACCGGCTTTCCCGGCTACGATTCCGTCATCACTCCCGACAAGGCAACCATCGGCACCATCTTGCGCGACAACGGCTACGCCACCTCGTGGTTTGGAAAGAACCACAACACGCCCACTTATCAGTACAGCGTGGCCGGCCCCTACGACCAGTGGCCGTCCGGGATGGGCTTTGAGTATTTCTACGGTTTCATGGGCGGCGAAACTGACCAATGGACGCCGTACCTGTTCCGCGATCACACCCAGATATTTCCGTTCGTCGGCAAGAAGGACTACAACCTCATTACCGACATGGCGGACGAGGCCATCAAATACATGGGCGACCTGAACGCGGCCGCGCCCGACAAGCCGTTCTTTGTTTACTACGTGCCCGGCGGCACGCACTCGCCGCATCAGCCCAAACTGGAGTGGCGCGAGAAGTTCAAGGGTAAGTTCGACCAAGGCTGGGAGAAAACGCGTGAGCAAATCATCGCCAACCAGAAACGGCTCGGCATAATTCCGGCGAACACCCAACTCACTCCGTGGCCGGATGGCCAGGCCGAGTACGCCGGCGCGAAGCTCCCGAAGTGGGACTCGCTAACCGAAATCCAGAAGAAACTGTATGCCCGCGAAGCGGAGAACTTCGCCGGCTACGTCGCCTATACGGATCATGAGATCGGCCGTGTCATTCAAGCCGTCGAGGACATGGGCAAACTGGATAACACGATCATCATCTACATCAGCGGCGATAACGGCACCAGCGCTGAAGGCACTTTAGAGGGCACCTTCAACCAGATGACTGCCTATAACGGCATTCTGACTCTCCCCGAGGCCGAGCAGCTATTGCATTATGAGGACTGGGGTCAGGCTAAGACTTACCCGCACATGGCGGTGGGCTGGACCTGGGCATTCGATACGCCATTCAAGTGGACCAAGCAGATTGCATCGCATTTCGGCGGCACCCGGCAGGGCATGGTCATCTCGTGGCCTGGCCACATCAAGGACCTGGGCGGCATCCGCACGCAGTTCCATCACATCATTGATATCGTGCCGACAATCCTGGAAGTCACCGGCGTTAAGGCCCCCGAGGAAGTCAACGGCATCAAGCAAAAGCCCATCGAAGGTGTGAGCATGGCTTACACGTTTGATGCGGCAAACGCCAAGGCCCCGTCGAAACGCGACACGCAGTACTTCGAAATGTTCGGCAACCGCGGCATCTATCACGACGGATGGTATGCCTGCACTACGCCACCCGAGCCGGTCTGGCTCCTCGGCGGCAAGCCACTGCCGCCCATCAGCGACTACAAGTGGGAACTCTACAACATCGCGGATGACTACTCGCAGAACAACGATCTCGCGGCCAAAGAACCGGCCAAGCTCAAGGAGATGCAGGCCCTGTTCCTGACTGAGGCGAAGAAATACCAGGTCCTGCCTTTGGACAACTCGATTCTGCCGCGTCTCCTGACGCCACGACCGAGCGCCACCGCGGGCCAGACCGTTTTCACCTACACCGGTGAGAAGGCCGGCATTCCCGTCGGAAACGCGCCCAGCATCCTGAACAAGGACTACACCATCACCGCCGAGATCACCGTCCCTGAAGGCGGCGCAGAAGGCATGATCGTGACGCTGGGCGGCCGCTTCGGCGGCTACGGCCTCTTCCTGCAAAAGGGCAGGCCGGTCTTCGTATACAACCTTCTTGATCTCGAACGATTCCGCTGGGAAGGCGGCGTCGGCGCGATCGTTGACCAGGACTTGTTTGGCAAAGCGCTCAAGCCCGGCAAGCACACGATCGTTTTCGACTTCAAGTATGACGGCCCCGGTCCCGCCAAGGGCGGCACCGGCGTATTGTCGGTGGACGGCAAGGAACTGGATCGCAAGACGATCAAGCACACGATTCCGATCCTCATGTCCATCGACGAGACCTTGGACGTGGGCCTGGATACGCGATCGGGAGTAGACGACAGCTACGAGTTGCCATTCAGGTTCACGGGCACGATTGACAAGCTGACCTTCAAGCTCGGCCAATCGCAGATGACGGCAGAGGCGCAGAAGGCTGCAGCCGAAGGGCTCAAGAGAGCCACGGACTAAGCCTTCGACCGGAAAACACGCGGGCCGTCTCCCACGAGGCGGCCCGAGACTTCATCTGCGAACCGGATCGAATGTTTACCGCGACCGCTCTACCCCACGTGACTGACCGTCGACGCCGAAACCCACAGGCAACGCCTTCGCATAGATGGCCTTGAAAGGTGCTGCCACCGCCGCCAAGCTGCTCGATCAGCGTTTGGCCTTCAACTTGTACTCTTCGTACTGATCCGGGTCTTAAAGCAAGGTATCGACGATCAAAGATGCGGCCATCCGTATTTCCTCCCGTCTGTATGGTTTCGCCTGCCTTCCGTGGCGCAACATCGACAGCTCATCGTATCACCCAGGGGCGAAAATACGAGGCGCAGCAGTGGTCCGCGGTCCGCGCGTTCAACGCGCTTCGAGATTCAGGATGCGAGCGCGTGGCGATCACCCGTGCCCTGCCCGCCCTTCGTGCCGACGAGGCGAGAATGGTCGTCGACAAGCGCATCGCGACGCGCCAGCGCGGTGCAGAAAATTCCGTTTCCCGGCCTGCGATGCACCTCGTCGTGGCGCACCTGACTGCACTGCGATCCTCCAAGAAAATTTTTCCCATAAAAGCAGTTACCTGGGAATCGCGAGCAACGCTGCAAGGCAAGCACGATTTTTGCTCCGGGTAAGACATCCGCTTTCCGGGAATCACCCTGATGAACAATGTTTTCCGCCTCGAACCGCCGTCGACCATTGACCCACTGCCGCCCGAGGGAAGGCGAAGAGTCTTCGACGATGGAGAGCGTGTGCTCTACGATGGTTACTGGATCAAGACCTACCCGGTACCGGCCGATTCACTGCAGGGAAAGAAGTCGCTGATCGAAGCGCTGGCCCGGCGCCTGTTCAACCACACCGAGCATGGGCTCAACATTCCCGGCTGCCGCCTCGGCGAAACGCGGCAGAGTTTCGTCGCGGAAACCGACCCGGGGCGGCGGCGGGTCAAGGCCGGGATGCTCGCCGGCGCCCTCTTCAATCGCGCGACCGACATTTTCCGACGGCTGGTCGAGTTGCAGGCCGATGGCGTCGAGGTCGGCAGTGACAATGCCCTGATGCGCGAATGCGGCCAATGCCTGCTCGAAGCCATGCAGCTCGGCCGCTTCGTTCTCCACCGCAGCGGCGAGGAAGGAATCGACGAGTTGTGGGGCGAACCTTTCCGGGCTTTTTCGATTCCCGTCGAAGATTTCTATGAAAGCCGCTACGTCAAGATCGGCCAGAGCATGCGCGACATCGACCGGATCGCGGATGCGATGGTCAGCGCCTTCTGCCGCATTCCGACCTTTGAGGCCGTCGAGGCACCGATTCGAGATTTCGCCGACGCGGCCAGGATAAAGACCGAAACACTGCGCACCGACCCGGGGATCTTCGACGTCTGGGCACACCTGGTCACCGCCGGCGAACGACTGGCCAGCTTCACGCCGCAAGCGGCGGGAGAAGCGAGCGAAAAGCGAAGCGGCAGCGCGCTGCACAGCGTTTCCGATGGCTTGCAGCTGCTGCGCAACGGCCGCGACCTCGTCTTCTATATCGCGCGCGCACGTACGCCAATGCCGAAAAGCACGAGCGAATACATCGAGCGTTGCGCGGCCTACCTGAGCAGCGGCCGAGCGCCCTTCGTGCCGGCGCCGCTGCCCGCATGAGCGACGCTCCGATGATGGTCTCGGGTTTTCGCGTCGCTGACGATCACAGGCTCGATCACGTCGTGCCGACGGTGGCGCTTTCACGGCTTGGCGCATGCACGACGCTCACGGAACGACGCTTTTCGCACACGCGAGCACGCGACTCGCCCCTCACAGCCCGAGGAAATTCCGCATCAGCTTGAGCATGCCGGCCTTCGGCGGCGACGTTGCGCGATCAGCGTGAGCGTCAAGGAACTGGTTGTGGAATTCGTCCATCTGCGCTTCACGGCGGGCGAGAATTTCGGCAATCGCTTCGGCGATGGCTGGTCTTGAGCGGATAACATCTTCCAGTGTCGTCTGGTCAAGCCGGTAACAAACGACATCGGTCTTGGCGGTGACGGTGGCGCGTCGTGCCTCGCCGGTCAGCACGCCTTTCTCGCCGAAGGTGCCGCCGGCCTGAATGGTCCGGAAGAGCTGCCGTGGGTGACCGGGAAAATCCATCCACACTTCCGCTTCGCCGACGGTGAGCAGATAGAGCCACTGCGGCGCGTCGCCCTGTTGGAAGATGACGTCATCGCGAGCAAACGGCGCATAGGCCAGCCGCTCGCTGATCGTCCGTAGTTCGTCGTCCTGCAACCCGGCAAACAGCTCGACTTTGCGCAGGTCAGCGATCCGGCGTTCGATTTCACGGCGGTGCACCGATTCGCGATACCTGTCGTTCTCCTTGGTGACGTGCAGCGCCTGTTCCGGGACCGCCAAACGCATCCCGGCGCGCTGCAGAGCAGCAAAGATATGCACGCGAACGACCGAGTCGGTGGGATCGTCCGGCTGCGGATCGAGCATCCAGTAGCGCAGCGCGTAGCGCCCGTAGCCAGCGCCGAACTCCATCAGCACGCAGCTCGCGGGCGGCTCGCGGGCGATATTCGGAATCTCGGCACCATTGATCGCTTTCTCGACTTTCTGGATGACAGCGGCCGGCGGCGACTCGTAGGTCACGTTGAACCACACCCAGCGCCGCCACGGCCAGCTCGGGACGTCGGCGCGGCCGAACAGCGTGAACCGCCCGCGCATCAGCTGGCTGTTGGGAACGACGACCACGTCGCCGTTGCGCGTCCTGATCGTTGTCTGTCGCCAGCGCGTCTGCAGCACGCGGCCACTGATGTCGTCGAGTTTGATCCAGTCGCCGGCACGAAGCGAGTTGTCGAGCTGCAGAGCGACGCCGGAAAGCAGGTTGCCGAGGGTATCCTGCATCGAGAAGGCCAGTACCGCCGTGAGCACCGCCGAAGTGGTCAGCAGGCTCGACGGATCGAGCCCGACGATATGCAGTCGTGCCAGCAGGAAGGCCGCGTAGACGGCCAGCACCGTGATGTCTTCGGCGATGCGCACGACGACGATGCCCACTTTCGGCAGGATGACGCGAAAGATGAACAAGGCGGCAAGGCGAAGCATCGCCATGCCCGAACCGATGACGAAAACCTCGTGCACCATCACCGCCGCGCGCGAATAGTCGAGCGCCTGCAGCCATGCGCCGAATGCCTGCCCCGCCACGCAGACGACAAACAGTGCCACCGTGTTGGCAATGCGCCGACGTTCCTTGGGCAGAAGACGCAAGCAGAGCAGCGCCAGAATGACCACCGCGGCAATGATGTATTTTGTTTCGGGTAGCCAGAAATGCGTGAGCATCTTGCTCATGATACGTTCCATCGCTTCGCCCTCGTCGAGTCAGCAGCCGCGCCAGGCGCGGATCGGAGAACGGAAGCCCGGCGGGCGCACGCGGCGCGAATCCCTGCTGCCGCTTCAGCTCCCGCAGCCGGCGCAAACCGGACCCCTGCCGGGCATCACCGGGAGCAGACAGGCGGACTACGCAAGTGGATCGGTGTCACCGCGACTGACGACGCTGTTCAGACCAGCCCGTCAAACAGCTGCACCTGAACCAGATCACCGACGGCGACCTGGCCGCGATCGTGTTCGAGGACGATGAAGCAGTTGGCTTCCGACATCGAGCGCAGGACGCCGGAGCCTTGGCCGCCTGCCGGGCGAACACAGGATTGCCCATCCACCTGGCTGACGATGCCGCGCTGGAACTCGGTGCGGCCGGGGGCTTTTCTCATCGCCACGCTGCTCACCGCCGGCAGCAGCGGCACAGCGGGAGCCGGGTCGGCGCCCATCAGCACATACAGCGCGTCACGGACGAACTGGTAGAAAGCGGCCATCACCGCGACCGGATTGCCCGGCAGACCGAATAGCCAGGCGGCGCGCTCGCCACCGCCGATGCGGCCGAAGGCCATCGGCCGCCCGGGCTTCATGGCGATCTTCCAGAACAGCACCTCGCCAAGCTTGGCCATCAGCGGCTTGACAAAATCGGCCTCGCCGACCGAGACGCCGCCGCTGGTGATCACCACGTCAGCCGCGGCAGTGGCGTCGCGGAACGCCGCCTCGAGACTTGCCGAATCGTCGCGGACGACGCCGAGGTCGAGCACCTCGCAGCCGAGGCGCGTGAGCATGCCGAAAATCGTGTAGCGGTTACTGTCATATACTTCCCCGTCGGCAAGCGGCCTACCGATCGAGCACAGTTCGTCGCCGGTCGAGAAGAAGGCCACGCGCAGACGGCGGTAGACGCTGACCTCTGCACAGCCGAGCGAAGCCATCAGGCCGAGTTCTGCCGGGCGAATCAGCCGCCCGGCGGCGAGCGCCGGCCGGCCGGACGCCAGATCCTCGCCAGCCAGGCGGATATTCTGGCCCGCGCGCTGGCCGGCCGGGATGATGAGATGATCGCCGTCGACCCGGACCAGCTCCTGGATCACGACGGTATCGGTCCCCGCCGGCGGCAGCGCGCCGGTCATGATGCGCACGCACTCGCCGGCGCCCACCGAACCGGCAAAAACCTTCCCGGCCAGCGCCGTACCGATCACGCGCAGACGCGTCTCGCCACCGCTCGCCAGATCGGCATGGCGCAGCGCGTAACCATCCATCGCCGAATTGTCGTGCGCCGGGACATTGAATGGCGCGATGACGTCGCTGGCCAGCACGCGACCCAGGGCGCTGCGCAGCGCCACGCGCTCGTGCGTTCCGACAGGGGTGAGCTGGCTGCGAATGAAGCTCCGCGCCTGCTCGACCGACAGCGCGTCGGGGTCGTTATCGCTCAGGCAGCTGAAACGGGCAGTGAGACTCATGTCGACTCGCTTCGAAGATCGTTGGGGGTGACTGGCGGTGCTTGGGCTCGGCGACGCTCGCGGCAAACGGGCCAGGGCACGCGGCGAGCCGCGTTCAGCCGCCGGTCATGGACATGAAGCGCACCACCTGCGGGGCGTCCATCTGATTACTGAAGTCGTGGCCCTTGGCCTTGATGCCCATGCTGTGGATGATCGCCGCGCGCAGCGGGCGGTCATCGGTCGGATGCGCGCGCAGCAGGGGCAGCAATTGACTGGCGTCGTTGTTGCCCAGGCAGGGGTAGAGTTCGCCGCGCGCGGTGATGCGCACGCGGTTGCAGCTGTCGCAGAAGTTGTGACTGTGCGGCGAGATGAAGCCGACCCGCGTCGCGGACCCCGGAATCCGCCAGTAGCGTGCCGGGCCGCCGGAGCTCTCGGTGGAAGGCACGAGCACGAAGTGTTCAGCCAGTCGGGCCATCGCTTCCTCGCTGCTGATGTAGGTCGACTGGCGGCCATGGCCGATTTCGCCGAGCGGCATTTCCTCGATGAAGGAAATATCGATTCCGCGCTCGACGGCGAACCCGACCATCGCCGGAAACTCGTCGTCGTTGCTGCCGCGCATCATGACCGTGTTCAGCTTTAGGCGCTCGAAACCGGCCGCCTGCGCTGCATCGAGACCGTGTAGCACCTTGGCCAGGTCGCCGACACGGGTGATTGCTCTGAAGCGGTCGGCACGCAGGGTGTCGAGACTGATGTTGATGCGTGCGACGCCGGCAGCCCGCAAGGCCGGCGCGAAGCGATCGAGCTGCGAGCCGTTGGTGGTGAGCACCAGCTCCTTCAATCCCGGCAGCACGGCGAGCCGTTCGAGCAGCCAGATCACGTTCCGGCGAACCAGCGGCTCACCGCCGGTGACGCGCAGCTTGGTCACCCCGAGATCGACGAAGGTACTGGCCAGGCGCAGGCATTCCTCGAGCGTAAGCACCTGCGCCCGTGGCAGGAAAGTCATCTCCTCGGCCATGCAGTAGCTGCAACGAAAGTCGCAACGGTCGGTAATCGACAGGCGAACGTAGGTCACGTGGCGCCCGTACCTGTCTACCAGCGTCCCGTCGGCATGTGGCGAGTTCGCCGGCGATGTCGGCGGGGTGAAGCCGACCAGCGAATCCGGAACTGCCTCCGGGGTCAGCGATTCATTGCGCATGGGAGAGGCTCCCTGGGGCCTGCCTGTGGCGGCGAGAAGAGGTGACGAGATGAGAACGGTTCGCGGCCGATTATAGCGAACTTTGGCCTACCCCGACGCGCCACGCTCAGCGCAACTGGCCACCCAGGGTGGCCAGCAGGAAGGCAGCAGGGACTTGCGGCAGCCCTGCCGAACAGCGATGGCCGCGCGGGTAGCGATCAGGAAAGCGCGCTGCCCACGCCGCCTGCTTGAGTCAGCACAGATGGACCACCCCGGCCTACCCACGCCCCGGCTCAATCGTCACCGTTCATAAAGCCGAGCAGGTGCAGGAGGCTGGTGAAGAGATTGAAGATGGCGACGAAGAGGGTCACCGTGGCCATCACGTAGTTGGTTTCACCGCCGTGGATGATGTTCGAGGTTTCGTAGAGGATCAGCCCCGACATCAACAGCACGAAGGCCGCCGAGACGGTCAGCGACAGCGCCGGGATTTCGAAGAAGATCGCCCCCAGACCGGCCAGGAAAGCGAGCAGGACGCCGACCATCAGGAAGCCGCCCATGAAGCTGAAGTCCTTGCGCGTGGTCAGCGCGTAGCCCGACAGACCGACGAAGATCGTCGCTGTTCCGGCCATCGCCATCATCACCGTCTGGCCACCGTTGGGCAGGCCAAGGTAGTGGCCGACGATCGGCCCCAGGGTGTAGCCCATGAAACCGGTCAGGGCGAACACCGAAGCCACGCCCCAGCCGCTGTTGCGCAGCCGGTTGGTGAGGAAAAGCAGACCAAAATAGCCGAGCAGGGTGACGATCAGCCCGGGATGCGGGAGCCTCAAGGCGACCGCGACGCCCGCGGTAAGGGCCGCGAAAAGAAGGGTCATCGACAGCAGCAGATAGGTGTTGCGGATCACCGTATTGGTGGTCCGGACCGACTCGCTGCTGCTCTGCGCAACACCGGTCGCCGTTTGTATTTTGAAGGTACTCATTCTGAACTCCTGTAGGAAAGGGATTTCAAGCCGCGGCTGTCATGTCGCACGCGGCTCAAACCGTCGTTGCGGCGACGTCTGGCTGGGCGCCGGCAAGCAGCACTGCACGGGCTTCGCTGGTACGGCCAGGCTGACGCTGGCGCTGCCGCGCGACGTGGCGGGCCAGCGTCCGCCCGGCGCGGTCGACAGCCCGGTCGATGGCTACGTAGAGGTCGGCCTGCGTGTCGTCGATGAGCACGTCGGCCGCCCCGGTGACGGCGACCTGAATGCGGCAGCGCTTGTCCTTGCCACCACGCGGCCCGTTGACATCGGAAAGAACGACCAGGACACTGATGACGCGGTCGTACGCCCAGTCGAGCGAAAAGCCGAGGCGCCGCCGGACGTGCTCACGGACCTCCTCGCTGAGATCAAAGCCCCTGGCTCGGGTAACGATGTGCATGAAAGCGCTCCTCGCGTGCATTGATCGGAAGGGGCAGTCTAGGATATAACGAGACATCCGACTAATCGAATATACTGTCGCGACAGATCGATTTTTGTTGCCACTCTCCTCTAATCGCCGTGGCCTCGCTCAACTACAAGCACCTGCGTTACTTCTGGATGGTCGCCAAGTGCGGCGCCATCGCTCGCGCCTGCGAACAGCTGCACCTGACGCCGCAGGCGGTCAGTGGCCAGTTGCGCGAGCTGGAGGATTCACTCGGCGTCGAGCTGTTTCGCCGCGCCGGCCGCGGCCTGGAACTGACCGACGCGGGGCGGCGCATCCTCAGCTACGCCGAGGAGATCTTTGCCATCGGTGACGAGCTGCTCGAGGTCGCTCGCGACCAGACGATGACCCAGAGCCTGCCTTTCGCCGTCGGAATTGCCGATTCGGTGCCCAAGTCGGTTGCCCTGCGGCTGGTCGAGCCGGTCCTGCATCTGCCCGAGGCGGTGCGCCTGATCTGCCGTGAAGGGCGCCTGACCGGCCTGCTCGCCGACCTCGCCGTGCATCGTCTGGACATGGTCATCGCCGACCGACCGATGCCGGCAAATCTCAATGTCCGTGGCTACAGCCACCCGCTGGGCGAGAGCGACCTCACCGTCTTCGCCGCGCCGGCTTTGCTCGCCAAACTCGACGCAAGCTTCCCGGAGATGCTTAACGGCGCCCCATTCCTGATGCCCGGCGACGACGTGGCGATCCGCTTGCGGCTCGAGCAGTGGTTCGAAGGCTCTCGCCTGCATCCGCGCATCGTCGGCGAATTCGACGACAGCGCGCTGCTGAAGTCCTTCGGGCAGGCCGGAGCCGGCCTTTTCGTCGCCCCGACGGCAATCGCTGCCTTCGTCAGCGATCAGTATCGCGTGCGCGCCGTCGGGCGCATCGATTCGATCGCCGAACAGCTTTTCGCGATCACCACCGAGCGTCGCTTGAGCCATCCGGCCATCGTTGCCATCATTCAGGTGGCCCGCGATCAGGTTTTCGGCGCCACGACGCGTGCGCCACGACGCTCGAGCAAGGCTCCGCAGGAGCAGGCACAGACATCGCTTCAGCCGGCAGGCTCCCGCGCCCGCTCGCGGTCGCCGGGCAAGGACTCCTGAGCCGCTCCGCGGAAGCCCGCAAACACTTCATTATTTTCGAAGTGTCAGTGTAAATAATTCTGCTTTTATGTCGCCTTCCCTCGGTCTATGGTGGCTCTCTCTTCCATCCGGATTCAAGGAACGACCATGAAAACCTTCTCTTTGCTGGCCGCCGTGCTGGCTCTCGGCCTGACGCTGAGTGTCGGCGATGCCGACGCCGCTGGCAAGCGCCTCGGCGCCGGCAAATCATCGGGCATGCAGCGCGATTCGATCAGCGCCGACAAGTCCGCCGCCGGGGCACCCGGTGCCGCCAAGGCGCCGGCAGCAGCCGCTGCGCCGCAAGCGCAGCCCAAGCGCTCGTGGATGGGTCCGCTCGCCGGTCTCGCCGCCGGTCTCGGACTGGCAGCGCTGGCTTCGCACCTCGGCTTCGGTGAGGAACTTGCCTCGATGCTGATGATCGGCCTGCTGGTGATGGCCGCGGTGCTGGTCGTCGCCTTCATCATGCGCCGCCGTGCCGCCGCCCGACAGGCCGGAGCCGGTGGGTCGGGAGGACTGCAGTACGCTGCGGCCGGCAGCGGCAACGCGCCCAACAACCGGGGCCTCGATGAATCGCCGATGCTGCCCTCCTCGGCGACCTCCACCTCCTTTGCCGGCGACTCGACCACCGCGGCCCCCGGCGCAGCGCGGCTCGCCAGCAGCGCCAACATCCCGCTCGATTTCGACGCCGCCGGCTTCGTGCGCAACGCCAAGGTCAGCTTCATTCGACTGCAGGCCGCGAACGACGCCGGCAACCTCGACGACATCCGCGAGTTCACCACTCCCGAGATGTTTGCCGAGATCAGCATGGCCATCGCCGAGCGCGGCGACGCGGTGCAGGAGACCGACGTCGTGACCATCGAAGCCGAAGTGCTCGACGTCGCCGAAGAGGCCAGCCGCTACGTGGTCAGCGTCCGCTTCTCCGGTCTGATTCGGGAAGACAAGGACGCCGCCGCCGAAGCCATCGACGAGGTATGGCACCTGGTCAAGCCGCGCCACGGCAAGGGCGGCTGGACACTGGCCGGCATTCAGCAGATGCAGTAAGTGATCTGCACGCCGACCGCCGGCAGCAGGGCTGCTGGCGGCGGCCGACTCTGTGGCAATGTGCGGCGAACACGGCGTCAAACCCGCTCGCGGGTCGCTCCCCTGTCGCCCGTGAAGCCGCGTAGCGTCGCCAGCCGCGGCAGATCGGCCGGCCGATCGACGTCCCAGAGAGGCGGCAGCTCGCGCCAACGCAGGCCCAGCGCCAACAGCCGCTGCCGCGTCTGTACCATTACCCGTTCGCTACCCCAATCGACGCCTGTGAAAAGGCCCGGCTGCGGGCAACGCAGACCGACCAGTACGTAGCCGCCGTCTTCGGCCGGGATGAACACCGCATCGTTGCCCTCCTCCCGCGACTCTTCGCCCAGCGCCCTGGCCGCCGCCGCGAGATGCTCCGCTTGCAGCGCCGGGCAATCGGTCCCGATCAACAGCAGGGAACCGGCCTCGGCGGCGAAGGCCGCTGCCATGCGCGCACCAAGGTCAGCGCCAACCTGCTCGCGAAGCTCGACCCGGCAGCGATCACGCAGCGCCCGAAAGAAGCGGTGCCGGCCGTCCGGCGCCACCCACAGGGTGACGCCGCCCAGCGCCGCGCGGCTGGCCACCGCCAGCGCGTGCAGAGTCAGCCGGCGATGCAGGCGCGCCGCTCCGGCGGCGCCGAGGGCAGGAATCAGCCGGGTCTTGGCGGCCCCCGCCTGCGGCGCTCGGGCAAAAACGGCCAGTGCAGGCAGCACAGTCGATCGTGGCTCAGGGCTGGCGTGGCGAATAGCCATAACGAAGCGCCAGCTGCGCCGGGTCGGCACCAAGAAAATAGCTCGCCCGCAAACGCCACATCAGCACGATGGTGCGCAGCACGCCATGCTTCTCCCAGCGCCGCCCGGACGTGCTCACCCGGGCGCGCAGACACGCCGGCGAAGCGATGGCCTTGAGCCGCTTGCAGAGCGCGATGTCCTCCATCAGCGCCAATTCGGGAAAAGCGCCGACCGCCAGGAAGGCCTCGCGACGAACGAAGATCGCCTGATCGCCGGTGGCGATCCCGGTCAGCCGCGAGCGCCAGTTCATCATCGCTGCGACGATACGCAGCAGGCGATGGCGGCTGGCGATGGTCACGTCGAAGCGTCCCCAAGTCGCACCGCCGACGATCGCCGCGCGAATCAGCGCGTCGGCATCGCGCGGCAGGGTCGTATCGGCATGCACGAAGAGCAGCACCTCGCCGCGACTGGCACGCGCACCGGCGTTCATCTGCAGCGCCCGCCCGCGCGGCGAGTCGAGCAGCCGGTCGGCGCCGTCCGCGGCCAGCGCCAGCGTGCCATCGCTGCTGCCACCATCGACGACCAGCAGCTCGGCGCCGCGCGCACGCAGGCACTGCAGCTGCGCCAGTTGCGTGGCGAGCGTAGGCGCCTCGTTGAGTACCGGCAGAATCAAGGACAGGAAGGGGCGTTCGTCGTCCGGTGTCGTCATCGCACATCGCTCATCGCTTGATCAGGAAACGGCGACACCAGCCGACCAGCGCCAGGAACCGCAGCCGGGGCAACGACTTCGGCAACTAATCGCCACGCTCCTTGCCGGCCGGCTCGCCGGCAAACCGGCGGCACGCCGCATGCAGGAAGTTCATCTGCTTCTTGAAGTTCGCACAACCCTGGCACATCGCCAGATGCACGCGCAGACGCAGGCGTTCGGCGAGCGTCAATGGGCGATCCTGCTCCTCGGAAAGTAATTGGGTGACCTCCCGGCAAGTCAACATGCGTGTTCTCCGAAGCGTCGTGAATCGTCAGGCGCCGCGCGTTTGCACGCGGTGCAGCGGGAAAGCAGTAAGTTGGCGATGACCGCGGCCCGCACGGCGAAACGGCGGCAAGGGTCCCTGGGAAAGCTCAAGATTATCCTTCATTTCATGAATCTCTGGCACGCTCGAGCGCTGATCGCCAACGCCCGCTCGACCGCGAAAACGCTCAGCAATCGGCTCCGAAACACTTCGCTCGGCATTGCACGGCCGTGATACTTCTAACAGTCGCGTGAGATCGTCAATTCTTACAACCCAATGCAGTAGCGACGAAACTGGCCAGCGGCGCGTCCCGATCGCCCACACCCGTGTGCGCCGCGCCCACCGGCGCCGCCGCTCATTGCCCTGCCGCGGCTTCAAGCGCCAAGGTCAACGCCTGGACGTCGATCGGAAGATAGCCGGTGATCTCCAGGTTGCGGTCCTCGAAGACGTCCGCGCCCGGCGCACTCGCCTGCCACTCGGCGACCACCGCGTCGCGCTGCCGGATCAGCGCCTCGACCTGTGGGCGGAAGAGCTGCAGCATCGCGGTCAGCCAGCGATTGACCGCCCAGTTGGGGAAGGCATGGTCGATGGCGAAGCGGTCGAGCATGGCGATCGTCTGCTCGGCGGGGTACCACGCTTCCGCAGTCACCCAGCGGTTGGTGCAGAAGAAACCGATCGGATAGCCCCAGGCGTCCATGGAGATCGCCACCAGGTGAGCAAGCGCGTCGTCTCCCGCCGGCCAGGTATCGGTGGCCTGCGGGTAGTCGAGCGGACGGCAGTCCGGCGGCATGCCGCCAGCGCGCAGAAAGAGATGGAAATGGCCATGTTCGAGTTCGCCGTCGCGATGCGTATGGTAGTAGTACTGAGCCTGCGTTTCGCGGTCGAGAACGTCGTCGCGCGGATAATGCTCGAGTTCGACAAACTCGCCCTGCCCACGCAGGACCTCGCCGACGAGATTGATGCCGGCCTTTTCGAGGACGCGGTAACACTCGCGAATCTCGCCGGCAGCGGCGAGCATCGAAGCACGGCGTTGAGGACTCAGGCCGTCCAGGTTGGGCGAAGGATTCATTTGAGCTCGCTGTAGGAAAAAAAAACAGTGTTCGAGGACCTTTGCCGTCGTTGATGGCAGCGCGACGATGCCGGTGCAGGCGAGCCGCGGCAAAGCAGCCTGCTCCCGCCTCGGCTACCCGTGCAGGCGCATCAGCGTGCTCTTGCCGAACAGGCTCTCGACCAGGTCCACCGCCAGTTCTGCGGTCGTGTTGCGCAGATCGAGAGCCGGGTTGAGCTCGACGATGTCGAGCGAGCGCAGTCGCCCGGTATCGGCGATCATTTCCATGCACAGTTGCGCCTCACGATAGGTCGGCCCCCCGCGTACCGTCGTCCCCACCCCCGGCGCGATTTCAGGGTCGAGGAAATCGACGTCGAGGCTGACGTGCAGGTGGGTATCCGAAGCCACGCCGGCCAGCGCCTGCTCCATCGTTTCGCGCATGCCGACCTCGTCGACGTAGCGCATGTCGAAGACTTCGATGCCAATCTCGGCCAGGAAGCGCTTTTCACCGTCGTCGACGCTGCGGATGCCGATCTGGCGAATGTCCTGCGGCAGAATGGCCGGTACATGGCCGCCGATTTCGGTCAGCAGCGATGGTCCATAACCGCACAGGAAAGCGCCTGGCATCCCGTGGATGTTGCCAGTGGGAGTCACGCTCGCGGTGTTGAAATCGGCGTGCGCGTCGAACCACAGCACGCGCAGACTTTTCCCCGTCTCGCGACAGTGGCGTGCGACGGCGCTGATCGAACCGATGGCCAGGCAGTGGTCACCGCCGAGCATGATCGGCAGGCGCCCAGCGTGTAGTTCGGCATGCACCGCGTCATGCACGCTGCGGTTCCACGCCGCGACTTCGCGCATGTGGCGAAAACCATTGACCGCCGGCAGGTCCGGATTGCCGGGACCGCTCAGATTGCCGCAGTCCCTGACCTCGACGCCAAAGTGAGCGATCGCCTGAACGATGCCCGCGACGCGCAGCGCATCCGGCCCCATGCGCGCCCCGGGTGTTCCGGCGCCGACGTCGGTGGGAACGCCGATGAGGCTTACGGGAATTATGGTCATCGCAGTCTTGAGTCTAGTCATCCATGAAATCGGCGGCCACCGGCGACGCGAATCGCAAGCGGGCCTGGTCTGCCGCCAGCGTCGCCGGGGAAGCCGAAGCGCTTCTGCGCCCTCGCCGGCGTCTGACCGAGGGAAACAGTTTCCGCCATTTCTCGTTCGGCCGCCATGGCGCGCAGTCACGACACGAAAGCAGCCATTGCCCGCCGCCACGGAACAGTAGTACGCTCGCCGCTTCCCAACGCAAGAACTCGATACGCAATGTTCGGACGATCCAAACCCGTTGTCTTCGATCGCTATGAATCGCGCCGCTCGCGCCGGATGATCCCGAACTGGCTGTGGCTGCTGCTCTTCGGTGCGGCCATCGGCGCGGGGGCTTTTTTCTACGTGCAGCAGGAACTCATGCCACCGCGGCTGTCGGCCGACGAGTCAATTCGCCTGCGCGCGGCCCTGGATGGCGCAGATCAGGAGCGTTCGCGTCTCGCCGCTGAACTGGACCAGGCCACGCAGGTGCTCGGAGACGCGCTTGCCAAACACGACCGCCTGTCCGGCGAACTGGCGGCCAGCCAGCACCAGGCCGGCCAGCAGCACGACGACATCGAGGCCTTGCTCGCCACGCTGTCGCCCGACCCGCGCGGCGGGGCGATCGAGATTCGGGCAGCGCGCTTCTCGCTCGACGGCGACAACCTCGGCTACGACATCGTGTTCACGCGTCCGCAGGCGCAAGGCGCCCCGCTTGCCGGCGTGCTGCAGTTGCTCGTCGCCGGCAAGACTGCCGGCGGCACCGAAACGACCTTGACCCTCGGGCCGGTCGGTGTCAAGGTCGGCGAATACGCCATCGCCCACGGCAGCCTGCCGATGCCTGCCGGCTTCGTCCCGCGCCAGGCCAGCCTGCGCGTACTCGATCGCCTCGGCGGCAAACAGCTCGGCATGCGCGTGATCAACGTCCAGTAGGGGCTGAAAGGCCGCTCTCCGGTGACGCGCTTGCGCGTGGCACTGCCGAGAGGCAGTGGTCGGGGCAAGAGGCGCGCTGCTCGTCAGCACTCGACCGCCAGCGCATCGCACAGGAACTTGAGAAACGGTGTGGCGGCGGCAAAGCGAGCGCCGGCCGTGCTCGCGAAGTCCTTGCCGAGCACCTGCTCGGGCGACAAGTTGGCGATCGCGATAAAGTCCTTCCGCTTGAGGTCCTCTATCGCCTCGTGATCGGCCGGGTAGCCGCGCGGGGGCCGCGTCAGGCTTTCGCCCGACAGGGTCCATTCGCCGACGAAACCACTCTCGTCGCGTACCGCAAACCAGCGTTCAGGCTTGTGCGCAATCCAGTCGCGGATGCGCGCAAGAGAATCGCCGTCCGGATGCCAGCAGCCCACCCCCAGGAAGCATTCATCGCTGGCGATGTGGACGTACAATCCAGGCGCATGGACGTCCTTGCCGGTGGCGTGGCGGAACTGGATTCCGATGTTGGTCTTGTACGGCGTCTTGTCCCGAGAGAAGCGCGTATCCCGAAACACGCGCATCAGCGAACCGCCACTCTTGCGCGGATCGGCGCGAAAGTGCGGCGCAAAGGTCTCGAGCAGCGGCGCCATCTCGGCGATGAACTGCCGTGCCGGCTCACGTACGAGGGCCTCGTATTGCGATCGGTTCTCCTCGAACCAGGTCCGGTTATTATTCGCGGCGAGATCGTCGAGGAAGGCGATGCTGTCTTTGCTGAACATGAGGGCGACTCAACAGGTGGTCAATGCACGGAGCGGTTTTCGCAGGCAGGATGGTAACGTGTCCGCGAATCTACGTGGGGCCGCCGCTGCGAGTCATTGCAGGGTCTCGAATTGACATGGGTTGTGACCTGCCGATGCCCGATTTACGCCGCGCCGCCGTTTTCCTTCTGCTGCTCATCCACTGCGTGGCGTTCGCCGCCGAGCCGGAAATTCGGGTCGCCATCGACAAGGTCGACGAGGCCTTCCTGGTTGACGCGACGCTTGCCATTCCGGTGCCCTTGCCTACCGCATGGGCGGTGCTCACCGACTTCGACAACATGGTCGGCATTCTCAGTAACCTGACCCTGAGCAAGATCGTCCGTCGCGATGGCAACTCGGTGACCGTCATGCAGAAGGGTAC
Source organism: Candidatus Accumulibacter regalis (assembly GCA_000585075.1). Classification (GTDB taxonomy): domain Bacteria; phylum Pseudomonadota; class Gammaproteobacteria; order Burkholderiales; family Rhodocyclaceae; genus Accumulibacter; species Accumulibacter regalis. The sequence continues at coordinate 46,029 of JEMY01000037.1, forward strand.
GGCAAGGTACGGTATCTTTTCCTACGCCTTCGCTTCCGTGCGAGAAGTACAGCTCGAGCCGATGAAGCGGGTTGTCGCCATCCAAGTCTCGGGAAATGCCAAGCGCTTTCAAAGCGAGATGCGACTGTCGGAAACCGGAAGCGCCACCGAGATTCGCTACCACGCCGAGATCGTTCCGGCGTCGGGGATCGCGCGGACCTTCGGCGGCCCCTTCGTGCAGCACGAAGTCGAAGAGCAGTTAGCCTTGCTGGCGGCGGAAATGATCCGGCGCAAGGCGGCCCAATGAGGGCGTCGCGCCGTCGTGGCGTCCAGCCTTGCGCACGCTCGCGTCGCTGAGCTTGCGCCCATAAGACGGACGCCATGAAGTGCGGTTCTAAGGCTTCATGGAGGAACGTGAGATGAAAACGAGGATACCGAAGCGGACCTCTACCCCGGTGGCCGGTCAAATTCCCCCACGTTTGGTCACTTCAAAATCCCCCACCCTGAAGGTCGCGTGACGGACCTACCACCAATCTGGCACAGCCCAAAAGCCCAGCTCTCGATTTCCCTGAATCCTTTTGATAGGTCGTTCGTCTTCAAAGGAAGAGCACCCGGGTGACGCAACTGACGTACCGGAAAAGCACATGGAGCAGAAGCAATGACTGGACTGGTGGCACGCTGGCCGCAACAAAGCCCGCGAATCTTTCTTATCGCCGCAGCGGCGATCTGGTGGGGTTTGTACCAAACCCTCATTCCGTTCTCTGAGGCCTTGGTCGCGCTGTTTCCGGTCGCGCGCGATAGTCATCTCGGCGGCGCACTGCAATTCTTCTTCTACGACACACCCAAGGTGTTGATGCTATTGACCGGCGTCGTGTTTGCCATGGGCATGATCAACAGCTACTTCACCCCCGAACGAACGCGTGCGTTGCTTGCGGGTAGAGCTGAGGGTGTAGCCAACGTGATGGCCGCCACACTGGGCATCGTGACGCCATTTTGCTCCTGTTCCGCCGTGCCGCTGTTCATTGGATTCGTCCAGGCCGGTGTGCCTCTAGGGGTGACCTTCTCCTTTCTCATTTCTGCGCCGATGGTTAACGAGGTGGCCTTGACCTTATTGTTTGGCATGTTTGGCTGGAAAGTGGCGCTGCTCTACCTCGGGTTAGGCCTGAGCGTGGCCATCGTGGCGGGCTGGATCATCGGGCGGCTCAAGATGGAAGACCATCTGGAAGACTGGGTGCGCGACATGCCCAAGGCTTCGGCCCGATTCGAGGATTCCGGCGTGACGTTGGCAGAGCGAATTGAAGGTGGCTTTGCGGCGGTACGAGAGATTGTCGGCAAAGTCTGGCCATACATCCTTGTCGGCATCGGCCTTGGAGCCTTGATTCACGGCTATGTGCCGGAGGAATTCATGGCTTCCTTCATGGGCAAAGAAGCGTGGTGGTCGGTACCTTTGGCGGTAGTTATCGGTGTACCCATGTACACCAATGCTGCCGGCGTGATTCCGATCGTCCAGGCACTGCTGACCAAGGGAGCCGCCCTGGGAACTGTCCTGGCCTTCATGATGAGCGTGATTGCACTGTCTTTACCGGAAGCGATCATCCTGCGCAAAGTACTCAAGATTCGCTTGATCGTTACCTTCATCGGCGTCGTCGCTAGCGGCATTCTGCTGGTGGGCTTTGTCTTCAACTGGTTGCTATAGGGTAGATTGAGATGAAAGAGATTAAAGTATTGGGCACAGGTTGTGCCAAATGCAAGAATACAATTGCGCTGATCGAACAGGTGGCAGAAGCTGCTGGCGTAGCGGTCGATATCCAAAAAATCGAAGAACTACGCGACATCACAAATTACGGAGTCATGAGTACGCCAGCTGTCGTGCTTGACGGAAAGGTCGTGCATACGGGGGGCATTCCCAGCCGCGACAAGATCGAGCAATGGCTGAACCATTGATGAAACGTCGAAATGCTCAAGGAACAAGCGGCTACGCCCTTGCTGGTCCGTGAGATTGCGCCATGGAGCGAGAGCAGCACCGGAGCCGATTCATTTGAGAACGGTCACTGCTCGTGATGGTGTTTGATAGTTTTCTGGTCACGCAGGGTAATGTAGGGCAGGTAACCCCTCGGGGAACTTGAACAAACGAACCCTTCTTGGGAAGTCCCTGCTTACCAAGCCAAGAGACCATTCAAGGGTGTCACGCCCTACTGCAATCACCCAGCTTTTTCCGGCTGCTGCCGCGCATAGATGAGGAACTGGCGAGTCAGACACACGCCGAAGGTTGCGGCTGCGGTGTGCCACTCGCAACCCCGACCCCGATACAAGCCGCGAGGTGCATCGTGAATCATCATCAAGTCACAACAGCGCCTGCTGACCAGCATCGCGTCACGCTGGAAGCGTTGCAGCAGCGTCTGCACTGCACAGCGGAGGGCTTGCGCTCGGCCGAGGCCAAGCAACGACTGGTCGAGTTCGGTAGCAATGAACTACGGGTACGCAAAGAGACGCCCGAGATCGTCAAGTTCCTGCGCCAGTTCACCAACTTCTTCGCGCTGCTACTGATCGTCGGCGCGGGGCTGGCCTTCTTCGCCGATTACCTCAAGCCCGGCGAAGGCAACTTCTACATCGGTGTCGCGCTGCTGGCGGTGGTCCTGCTCAACGCGCTGTTCACCTACATTCAGGAGCATCAGAGCGAACGCATCATGGAGAGCTTTCGCAACATGCTGCCGCAGATGATCACGGTACAACGCGATGGGCAGACATCGCGCATCGAGGCACGACTCCTCGTGCCTGGCGATGTGATCCTGCTGGAAGAGGGTGACCGAGTTCCGGCCGACGGACGACTGATTGAGGTAAATCAGCTCAAAGTCGACCATGCCTCCCTGACCGGCGAGAGCGAACCGCAACTGCGCAAGCTGTCCTGCACCCATGACAATCTGATAGAGAGCCGGAATATGGTGTTTTCCGGAACGCTGGTGCAAAGCGGCAACGGGCGCGCGCTGGTGTACGGTACCGGCATGAACACGCAGATCGGCCAGATCGTGCAATTGACCAAGGAGGCGGGTACGGTGGAGACGCCGATCCGCAAGGAGCTGCGCCATTTCATCCGCGTCATCTCCACCATCGCCATTGCGCTCGGCATACTGTTCTTCGCGCTCAGCGTGGCTCTCGGCAACCCCTTCATAGGCAGTCTGATCTTCGCCATCGGCATCATCGTGGCCAACGTTCCGGAAGGCCTGTTGCCGACGGTGACGCTGGCGCTGACCATGGCCTCCAAACGGATGGCCAAGAAGAACGCGCTGATCAAGAACCTGGAAGCGGTCGAGACGCTGGGTTCGACGACGGTGATCTGCACCGACAAGACCGGCACCATCACGCAGAACCGGATGAAGGTCGCCACGCTGGTGCTGGGCGAACGCGAATGGTCGGCCGATCAGAGTGGACTCGCGCAAGAGGAAGGTTTCGCCGATGCCTGGGCCGTCATGGCGCTGTGCAACAACGCGCGGTTGACCGACCATCACTACCAGGGCGATCCGACCGAGGGCGCACTGCTGCTTCTGGCCCAAAGTTTGCAGCCCATCGGCGACCTGGCGGCGCGTTTCCCGCGCGTGCACGAAAGTCCGTTCGACTCCGCCACCAGACGCATGATCACCACGCACAAAACCGGCAACGGTCAGCCCAATCTCGCCTACATGAAGGGTGCGCCGGAGATCGTACTCAAGAAATGCACGCATCGTTTGCATCGGGGCGAGCGGGTCGAATTCGATGACTCGGCTCGTGGTAAGGCGCTGGCGCTGTACGAAGTGCTGGCGGCGCGCGGCGAACGGGTGCTGGCGCTCGCCTGCAAGACGACCGACGCCGATGCGGCCAGCGAAGAGCATTTCGTCTATCTGGGATTGGTGGGCATGCTCGATCCGCCGCGCCCGGAGATTGCCGAAGCGATCGACAGGTGCCGCAGCGCAGGCATACGCGTCTTCATGATCACCGGTGACTACCACACCACTGCCGAGTCCATCGCCCGTCAGGTCGGTCTGTTCACCGGCGACGGTCAGGTAGTCGTGGGCGAAGACCTGCTGCAGACCAGCGAGCAGGAACTCTCCGTCCTTCTGGACAGTCGCGAGCTGGTATTTGCACGCAGCACGCCGCAGCAGAAGCTTCAGATTGTCACCGCCTTGCAGAAGAAGGGCGAGGTGGTCACCGTCACCGGCGATGGCGTGAACGATTCACCGGCCTTGAAGAACGCCAACATGGGCGTGGCGATGGGCGTATCGGGTACCGAGGTAGCGAGAGAGGCAGCGGACATGGTGCTCATGGACGACAACTTCGCCAGCATCGTGCAGGCCATCGAGGAGGGGCGCACGATCTTCTCCAACATCAAGAAATTCATCGCCTACATCCTGACCAGCAACGTTCCCGAAATATTGCCCTTCATCGCCTTCGTGGCGCTCGACGCGCCGCTGGCGCTGACCGTGGTGCTGATCCTGACCATCGACCTAGGCACCGACCTGTTGCCGGCCTTGGGGCTGGGACGCGAGCCGCCGGAACACGACGTGATGAAACAACCGCCGCGCCGCCGCGACGAAAGACTGCTGACCTGGCCGCTGCTGGCCATGAGCTACGGCATCATGGGCATGCTGCAGGCCGCTGCCGGCTTCTTCGCGTTCTTCGTCGTGCTGCATCAGGGCGGCTGGGTGTGGGGCGGCGACCTACCGACCTCGGGTTTGCTCTATCGGACTGCGGTGACTTCCTTCTTTGCCGCGGTGGTGATCTGCCAGGTGGCGGATGTGCTGATCTGCCGCACGCGCCGGCAGAGCATCCTGTCCGCCGGCATCTTCCGCAACCAGCTGATCTGGGTGGGTATCGCGGCGGAGCTCGGGCTGCTCGCGGCGATCTCACAGATCGAGTTCCTGCAGCCGTTCTTCGGTACCGCAGCGATAGGCTGGTTCGAGATCTCGCTGGCATTGCCGTTCGCGGCAGCGATCCTGCTCGGTGACGAGTTCAGGCGCTGGCTGATCCGGCGTGACAACCGCTTCGTGCAGCGCTGGCTGACCTGGTAGCCGCGCGATGCAAAGCTCGAGCTGAAGGGGCCCTACAGCAGCGATGAAGACCTCTGTCCGACCATGTACGAACTACCGGGCGACATCGCCAGCGAAGCGGATGACCGCAACTGTTTCTTGGAAAGCGATGCGTGCATGGAAGGCGCCGATCGCCGCTGGTGACGACTGGCGCTTGAGTCGGTTCGCTGTTCCGTTACTCCCCGAACCCCTATTACGGACCAATCTGCCGCACGACAGCTGCAAATACCCATGATCGAGACCCCATGAAACGCAAGATTCTCTTTGCTTTGCTGGCCATCGCCGTGCTCGCCGGTGGCGCATTCTACTGGCACCGTAGCCATCGTCAGAAGGCGTCCACCACAACCCTCGCGCTTTATGGAAACGTCGATATTCGGCAAGTCCAGCTGGCTTTCAACGCATCTGACCGGATCGATCGCATGCTCGTCAGAGAGGGAGACGCGGTGCGCCAGGGGCAATTGCTGGCGACGCTCGACAGCACCCGGCTGGAACAGAATGTCGCGCTGCTGGAAGCGCAGCTGGCGGCGCAGCAGCAAGTCGTCGCGCGCCTCCGGCGCGGTAACCGGCCGGAGGAAATACAGAAGGCGCGTGCCGACGCCGAGGCCGCCCGGATCGACGCTCGAAACGCCGAACGAACGTATCGGCGACTCGCGGATCTGGTCGCCCGGCAATTCGTCGCCCAACAGCAGGCAGACGACGCCAAGGCCGCGTCCGACGCTGCCCAGGCCAGGTACGAGGCCGCGCAGGCGACTCGTCACCTGCAGGAAATGGGTCCTCGCGTCGAGGATATCGCCGCCGCCCAGGCGACACTCAAGGCCAACGAGGCGGCGCTGGCGATGGCCCGTAAACAACTCGCCGATGGGTCGCTTTATGCCCCTGCCGATGGCGTCATTCAAGACCGCATCCTCGAGCCGGGCGACATGGCTTCGCCGCAGCTTTCGCTGTATACCCTGGCGCTCACCGATCCGATCTGGGTGCGCGCGTATGTGCCGGGACCCGACCTGGGGAAGATTTACAGCGGCATGCGCGCCGAGGTCAGCACCGACAGCTATCCCGGCAAACGCTATCGCGCATGGCTGGGATACATCTCCCCCAGCGCCGAATTCACGCCGAAATCGGTGGAAACAAGCGACGTGCGCTCGAACCTGGTCTATCAAGTGCGGGTGTTTGTCTGCAATCCACAGAATGAACTACGCCTCGGCATGCCGGCAACGGTGTTCATCCCCCTCGATCAAGCCGAGTCCGGCGCAGCCGTGGCGCCGCCTTGCCAGGACCGGTGATGCCGCCAGGCGCCGCGGCTCAGCCGACAAGGCTGGACTCACTGGTGGACCACGGCGAGTCTGTCGCGCTGGGCATCAAGCAGCTATCCAAGGCCTTTCATGCAAGCAACGGGCGCGTCGTTCAGGCGCTCGACAAGGTCAGCTTTTGCGTTCGGCACGGCCGGGTGAGCGGCCTCATCGGCCCGGACAGCGCCGGCAAGACGACGCTCATGCGCCTGGCGGCGGGCTTGCTGCTCGCCGATAGCGGTAGCGTCACGGTGCTCGGCAAGGATGCCGGAACCGAGTCGCTGCAGGTGCAGGGCAGCATCGGTTATATGCCGCAGCGCTTTGGCCTTTATGAAGACTTGACGGTGCAGGAGAACCTCGACCTCTACGCCGACCTGCAGGGCGTTGCGCTGGCCGATCGTGGCGATCGCTATCGCGAGTTACTGCAGATGGCGGGGCTGGAAGCGTTTACCCGACGCCTGGCCGGAAAGCTTTCCGGGGGAATGAAGCAGAAGCTTGGGCTGGCCTGCAGCCTGGTGCGCCAGCCGGCCTTGCTGCTGCTCGACGAGCCAACGGTCGGCGTCGATCCGCTGTCGCGACGCGAGCTGTGGGCGATCGTCAATCGCCTGGTGCGCAACCAACAGACGACCGTGCTGCTGAGCACGGCGTATCTCGATGAGGCGGAACGCTGCGACGAGATTTTTCTGCTGCATGACGGGCAACTCCTCGATCAGGGCGACCCGAAGATCCTCCGCGATCGTCTGCAAGGCAGAATCTTTTCGGTCACCGCCGAGCATCTGTCGAAGCGATCGCTGCACGCGCAGTTATCGCAGGCCCCCGACGTCGTGGACGCCGTCATCCAGGGCGAGCAGGTGCGTCTGGTGATGGCCGTGGCGACGCCCCCCAGTCTCGCCGCGCTGCTGCCGGGGATCGAGAACGCCCGCATCAGCGCCGTGCCGCCACGCTACGAGGACAGCTTCATCGCCCTTCTCAAGGGCCAGCCGCATCCGGATGGTTTGGATAGTCCGGATGGTCCGGATAACGCCGCACCTGCGCCAGCCGCCGAGCCCGATGCGCGGCCACCGACAACGACGCAAAATGCCGCGTCGATCATCGAGGTCGATCAGCTGGAGCGTAGTTTCGGCAGTTTCCGAGCCGTCAGGAAGGTCAGCTTCGCCGTAGCGTCGGGCGAGGTCTTCGGTTTGCTGGGCGCCAATGGCGCCGGCAAGACGACAACCTTTCGCATGCTGTGTGGCCTGCTGCCGGCCAGTGGCGGCAGCCTGCGGGTTGCCGGCGTCGATCTTCGCCACGCGCCTGCTGCGGCGCGCGCCCGCATCGGCTACATGTCGCAAAAGTTTTCGCTCTATGGCCACCTCAGCGTCGGTGAGAACCTGCGCTTTTTCAGTAGCGCCTACGGCTTGTCGCGGCAGCGGGCCGAACAGCGCATGCGCTGGGCGATGAGCGAATTTGCCCTTGCGCCGCTGGCGGCGACGGCCAGTGGCGATCTCTCGCTCGGCTACAAACAGCGTCTGGCATTGGCCTGCGCCTTGATGCATGAACCGGATATTCTGTTTCTCGACGAACCCACATCGGGCGTCGATCCGCTCGCACGTCGTGAGTTCTGGCAGCGCATCAATTCCCTTGCCGAGCAAGGCGTCACGATCATGGTGACCACCCATTTCATGGAAGAAGCCGAATACTGCGACCGCCTGGCGATCATGGTGGCGGGCGAGATCCTGACCATCGGGACGCCGAGCGCGATCAAGCGGCAGGCGCGTAGCGAAGCCCTACCCGACCCGTCGATGGAAGATGCCTTCATTGGCCTGATCGAGGCGCACAGCCGCGCCGAGAGTCAAACGGAGCCCGGCTCGTGAACGATCGCTCGCATCAGAAGCGCTCGGCAGCAGCCGGCAAATCGGCGATGCGCCTGCGCGGTTTGATCCGCAAGGAGTTCCTGCAGATTTTCCGCGACCCGAGCAGCATCGCCATTGCCTTTCTGATGCCCGTGGTGTTGCTGCTGCTGTTCGGCTATGGCGTGTCTCTGGACTCGGAATCGATACCCGTGGCGCTGGTCGTCGAACAACCGAGTGCCGATACCGCCAGCTTCACGGCGGCGTTCAACAAATCGCGTTATTTCGTTCCCACTTCGTACGCCACCACGCAGGCGGCCGAAACCGCGATGATGGCCGGCAAGGTCAATGCCATCCTGGTGTTGCGTCAGGACTTCGCGCAGCGCCTGCGCGGACCGGGCAGCGCACCGATTCAATTGATCGTCAATGGCGTCGATGCCAATACGGCCAGAATCATTTCCGGCTATGTCGAGGGCGTCTGGGGGCGCTGGCTGGAACACCTCGCGCTGGCACGCGGCGAGTCGCTGGCCACGCCCGTCCGGATCGAGCAGCGGGTGTGGTTCAACAGCGAGTTGCGCAGCCGCAATTTCCTGGTGCCGGGCCTGATCGCGATCATCATGACGCTGATCGGCGCCTTGTTGACGGCGATGGTGATGGCGCGCGAATGGGAGCGCGGCACCATGGAAGCGCTGATGGTGACGCCGGTGAGCATGCGCGAAGTGATTCTCGGCAAGCTGATTCCCTACTTCATCCTGGGAATGGGCGGCCTGGCGCTTTCCGTGGCCATGGCGCTGTGGCTCTTCGATGTACCGCTGCGCGGCTCGCCATGGTTGTTGTTCGGCGCATCGGCGCTGTTCCTGCTCACCGCACTGGGTATGGGCCTTTTCATCTCGACCATCGCCAGGAGCCAGTTCGTTGCCGGGCAGATTGCCATCATCACCACCTTCCTGCCCGCCTTCCTCCTGTCCGGATTCATCTTTGATATCGGCAGCATGCCGGCCATCGTGCAAACCATGACGCATGCCATTGCCGCCCGCTACTACGTGGCGATCCTGCAGACGGTGTTTCTTGCCGGCAATGTCTGGAGCGTGATTCTGCCGAACGTCTTGGGGCTCTGCGTATTGACCGTCATCTTCCTCGCTCTGACGTACCGTAAATCGCGCAAGCGGCTGGAGTAGAGGCGCATGTGGAGACGCATTTTTTCCCTGGCGATCAAGGAGTTCCTGACCCTGCTCAAGGACAAGCGCAGCCGCGTGGTGATCTTCGTCCCGCCGCTGATTCAACTGATGGTCTTTGGTTACGCCGCCACCTTCGATCTCAAGCACGTGCCCTTTGCCGTCTTCAACGAAGACCGCGGCACGGTATCGCGCGAGCTGGTCGCCGCCTTTCACGGCGCGCCCAGTTTCGAGGAGGTGGCGCGCCTGACGCAGGACCAGGAGATCGCGCCGATGATCGACAGCCAGCAGGCTCTGATGGTCATCCGCATCGGGCCGCGCTTCAGCGCCGACCTGCTGAGCGGGCGCTCCGCGCCGCTGCAGGTGATCGTTGACGGGCGCAACTCGAATACCGCGCAGCTGGTGGTCAATTATGCGCAAGCGATCGTCAAGGGCTTCAACAGCGACTGGATCGCCAGCCAGGGCGGCCGACCGCCACCGGCGGTGATCGAGACCCGCGCGTGGTTCAATCCCAACCTGGAAAGCCGCTGGTTTTTCGTTCCCGGCATCGTCGGCCTGCTGACGCTGCTCGTCACCATGCTGGTGACGGCGCTGTCGGTGGCACGCGAGCGCGAACAGGGCACCTTCGACCAACTGCTTGTCACGCCCCTGCGCCCAAGCGAAATCCTGCTCGGCAAGGCCTTGCCGAGTTTTGTGATTGGCATGGGCGAAGCCACGGCGATCATTCTGGTCGCCGTCTTCTGGTTCCATGTCCCGCTGTTGGGCAACCTGCTGACGCTGTATACCGGCGTCGTGTTGTTCCTGCTGTCGGCAATCGGCCTGGGCCTGATGATTTCATCGCTCGCCGTCACCCAGCAACAGGGATTGCTCGGCGCCTTCTTCTTCCTGGTGCCCGCGATCATCCTCTCGGGTTTTGCCACCCCCATCGCAAACATGCCGCCGCTGGTCCAGGCTCTGACCTTGCTGAATCCCATGCGCTATTTTCTGGTGGTGTTGCGTGGCGTGTTTCTCGAAGGCACGCCGTTCGAGCTGCTGATCGAACCGTTTGTGGCGATGGCGGCCATCGGGGCGGTAGCGCTGGCCATCGCCGCCTGGCTCTTCCGCAACAGGATGTACTGATGTAGTGCTGCGTTCTTTATCAGCGGCGAACAAACTGAATGGGCTGTAACTCCCCAGCCGGGCTTTCAGGCTGAAAGGTGACGTGATCGATTCCCTGGTCGCTGGCCACCGCTCTGAGTAAGTGCAGGGTTTGCGGCCAAGAGGCGAGATTGGCGACCAGAACATGGGCCGACAGGGCCAGTCGCTCGGAGGCGATCGGCCAGACATGTAGATCGTGTACTTCGCTGACCCCAGGTACTTCTGCGAGCGCTTGTCCGACCAGCTCGATATTCATCGTAAAGGGCACGCCAGCAAGGGTGGCATGCGAGGCTGCGCGCAGCAGACCGACGCTGGAGGCGAGAATCAGTCCACCAATCAGGATCGATAATAAGGGGTCAATTGGTGTCCAGCCGGTAAGCCAGATCACGACTCCTGCGGCGATGGCGGCCACCGATCCCAGTGCATCGCCCATGACGTGCAACATTGCGGCGCGAACGTTCAGATTGCGCTCACCCCGTGAAAGTAGCCACGCGACGACGAGATTGATCAGCAACCCGAGTACGGCGACGATGCTGACTGTCGCACCATTGATACTTCCCGGGTGCTGCAGACGTTGCCAGGCTTCGCTGCCGATGACGAAGACCACGGCCACCATGGAAACTGCATTGATCAATGCGGCCAGGAATTCGACCCGACCCGACCCAAACCATAGGTATGCCGGCGGCTGGGGGGGGCGGGCCGCCAAGCAGGCAGCCAAGGCGGATATACCGAGCGACACGCCATCGGTAACCATGTGGCCGGCGTCTGTCTGCCAGCAAGGCCAAGGATCCCGAGTGCCAACCAGCAATCAGCTCGACTACCGAGAAGCCAAGCGTAAGTGCAAGGACGAGCAGGAGGTTGTTACCTGTAGCACAGCTGTGCGCATGGGCGTGACCACGTTCGCTCATAACAATCCCGCGGAGGTGTTCGGGGCAGCCGCCCCCGACAAAGCGACGACCCGCGGGGCTATACCGTCAAATACGCTACAACGGTGGGCGCGGCGTAAAACAGCAGACACGGCCGTCCTCGTCGAAGCGGACATGGCACGCTTTTATCATTCGTTCTTTCAGGCGTTTGCGGGCACGCTGGATGCGTGACTTGGCGCCAGCCAGCGTGATGCCAAGGCGATCGGCGAGTTCTCGTTGCGACAGTCCTTCGATGTCGCACAAGGTGATTGCCAGCCGATCGGCTTCGGCAAGTTCCGAGAGCACCCGGGGCAGACACCGGTTCAGGTCGTCCACTGCCGGGAGAAGTTCGTTCTGTGGGGCGGGTAAATCGTCCGGCAGTGGGAGGTTTTCACGCGCTGCTCGTAGACGGTCGACCAGTGCATTGCGCGCCACGCGGAAAAGCCATGCCCGCGGGTTGTCGACTGCGCAGAAAAGTTTTCCTTGCATCAAGGCCTTGATGAAGACCTCGTGAAGCACTTCGTCGGCATCATCGCGACCGATTTGATGACGCAGATAGCCACGCAACTGTGACTCGCACATTGACCAGGCTGTAAGCAGGCACGGAGTACTCATGCCTATCTGCAGTTTTCTTTGCCGAGATCGTCGCCGCTGCTGGCCGGAGCATAGCGGTACCAGTGCTCGGTGCGATTGACGAGTGCCACCAAGGACAGCATCACCGGCACCTCAACCAGCACGCCGACCACGGTGGCCAGGGCCGCACCCGAGTTCAGGCCAAACAGTGAGATCGCCACTGCCACCGCCAACTCGAAGAAGTTCGAGGTCCCGATCAGACAGGCGGGGCCGGCGACGTTGTGCGGCAGCTTCAGCATACGGGCGCCAATCATGCCGATGGCGAAAATACCGTAGGTCTGCACAATCAGCGGCACCGCGATCATCGCGATCACCAACGGCCGGTCCACGATGGTCCCGGCCTGGAAGCCGAACAGCAGTACCACCGTGGCAATCAGTCCGACGACGGACCACGGCTTGAGCTTCGCCACGAAGTCGGCGACCGCGTGTGAACTGCGGCGCCCCAGCGCGTGCCGTGTGGCCATGCCGGCGGCCAGAGGAAGCACCACGTACAAGACGGTCGACAGCACCAGGGTTTCCCATGGCACGCTGATGTTGGTAACGCCCAGCAGGAAGGCGGCGATCGGTGCGAACGCGAACACCATGATGAGGTCGTTCACCGACACCTGCACCAGTGTGTAGTTGGCGTCGCCCTTCACCAATTGGCTCCACACGAACACCATCGCGGTGCAAGGCGCCACGCCGAGCAGGATCATGCCGGCAATGTATTCGTTGGCCGACTGTGGATCGACCCAGGGCGCAAACAGGTGCTTGAAGAACAGCACGCCGAGCGCGGCCATCGTAAACGGCTTGATCAGCCAGTTCACGACCAGTGTCAGCAGCAGGCCCCGCGGCTTCTTGCCGACGTCTCTTACCGCATGCCAGTCGATCTGGATCATCATCGGGTAGATCATTACCCAGATGAACACTGCCACCACCAGGTTCACATGGGCGATCTCCAGCCCGGCGATGATCTGGAAGGTGTCGGGCGCTGCCAGGCCCAGCGCGACGCCAGCAAGAATGCCCAGCGCAACCCAGACGGTTAGATAACGTTCAAACAGTCCCATGTCAGACCCCTGCTGTCGTTTTCAAATGCACTTCACCTGCGTCTCGGCCAGATGTGCGGCGGGGTCGGATGTCGCCAGATGCACGGGCAAGCCGCGCAGTGCAAGCGCCACCGAAATTACTGCTGCCAGCGTGGTCTTGCCCACCCCTCCCCTGCTGCCGGGCGAGATTGAAGCGCTCGATCTGCACGCCGTTCTGCTTCGCCCAGTCCACGTCGGCCGCGAAGCTTACGAGGGCCTGGTCGATGTCGACGCCACACACGCCTGTGCTGCAGCATAGAGCCGGATCAAAGATCTGGATGTTGGCCATTTCGAGACTCCATCGAAAGTTGAAATATTGGCAAGGAATTAGGGCACCAACTTGCCAATGCGGTCCAGCTCGCGCTGTAGTTGGGCGTGGTCCCCCGCCGACGCGACCAGCGGCAGAGCAAGGAAGGCCTCGATGCGTACACGCAGGATGCGATAAGTGGCCATAAACGCCGCTTCGACGTCTTCTTCGCTTCCGTTTGTACGGCCAGGGTCTTCCACAGCCCAATGGCTTTGTACGACTTGCCCAAGCTATGCGGGGCAGATCTCTCCTGCAGCGCTTGAACAGACCGTAACCACAATGTCTGGAGTAAGCGGCAGGTTTTCCCAAGATTTGCTGTAACAGCCAAGGGTAGAGATTCCCTCGCGGGCGAGCAAGGCGATCGCGCTCGAATTGAGATGGCCAGTCGGTTGGCTCCCCGCGCTCATGGCGTTCCGAGCAGGGGGAATGAGTACGCGACATCCGCGATGGGGCGTTGAAAATAACATTTTCACAGTTCTAATAGTATAGTACTATTTAAGCGTCGCACAAGCTGAAATCGCTTGCCGCGTTCAGGTTTTTGGCTCACTGGCAGGTCTGCCGAGCACCACTCACCCTTTCGGAGGAACGAGAAATGACTATCAAGGTTGGCATCAACGGTTTCGGTCGCATGGGCCGGTTGGCTTTGCGCGCGGCATGGGACTATCCGGAACTCGAGGTCGTCCACATCAACGAAGCCAACGGGCCAGTGGAATCTGCGGCGCACCTGCTCGAATTCGATTCCGTGCAGGGCCGCTGGCAGCGTGACATTTCGGTCAGCAACGGGCACATGCGGGTGGACGGCAAGTCGATCAGCTATAGCAGCGCCAAAGACGTGGCCGGTGGTCCGTGGAGCGAAGCTGGGGTGGACATCGTTCTCGAGGCCAGTGGCAAGTGGCGTACGGTCGGGCAACTGTCGCCCTATTTGGCAGCGGGAGTAAAGAAGGTCATTGTCGCCGCGCCGGTCAAGGACGGGGATGTCTTGAACGTCGTCATGGGGGTCAACGACCATCTCTACGATCCGGCGCGCGACCAGATCGTCACCGCCGCCTCGTGCACCACCAATTGCCTGGCACCGGTGGTCAAGGTCGTCCACGAAGCAATCGGCATTACACGCGGGATGATCACCACGATCCACAGCTCCACCAATACGCAGAGCGTGCACGATCAAATGCACAAAGACCTGCGTCGCGCCCGGGCAGCCAGTCTGTCACTGGTACCGACGACCACCGGTTCGGCGACCGCCATCGCACTGATTTTCCCGGAATTGAAGGGCAAACTCGATGGCCATGCGGTGCGCGTACCGCTGCTCAACGCGTCGCTGACTGATTGTGTCTTCGAGATGAAGCGCCCAACGACCGCCGCCGAAGTCAATGCCCTGTTCAAGGCAGCTTCTGAAGGCCCGCTGAAGGGAATCCTGGGCTACGAGGAGCGGCCGCTGGTCTCCATGGACTACCTGGGTGATCCGCGGTCGTCGATTGTTGACGCTGCGCACACGCTGGTGGTCGACGGCACGATGCTCAAGATCTACGCCTGGTACGACAACGAGTGGGGTTACGCCAATCGCTACGTCGAGTTGGCGCGCAAGCTGGCGACTTCGCTCTAGGTAGGCACTTCGTAGCATCGCGCCGGGGTTATTACTGCAGCCAATTTCGCGGACAAGAACCCCGGTGCGCGGGCACCCCTTTGGAGGAAAGCAATGAGCGAACCATCACAAGCCAAGACCAACGCATCGCGCGCGGGCCTGCGCAACTACGTCGTGGTGACCGGCGCCTATTGGGCGGACACGGTCACCGATGGCGCCACCCGCATGCTGGTGCTGTTCTATTTCTACAACCTTGGCTACTCGCCTCTTGCCGTCGCCTCGCTGTTCATCTTCTACGAAATCTTCGGCATTCTGACCAATCTCTTCGGTGGCTACATCGGCGCCCGCTTCGGGCTCAAGTCAACGCTGTTCATCGGCCTTGGCACGCAGCTGGTGGCGCTGTCGATGCTCGCCTTCGCACCGCATGCCTGGCTGGTCGTTGCCTGGGTGATGGTCTCGCAGGCCTTGAGCGGGATCGCCAAGGACATGACCAAGATGAGCTCGAAGAGTGCCGTCAAGCTGATCGTCCCGGAGAACGCTTCCGACACGCTATACCGCTGGGTGGCCATTCTGACCGGATCGAAGAATGCGTTGAAGGGCGTCGGCTTCTTCCTTGGCGGCCTGCTCCTGACCCTGTTCGATTTTCAGACCGCGCTCAAGTTGCTCGTCGTGCTGGTGGCGCTGGCCTTGATTCTGGCCGCCACTCTGATGCGCGGCGGCCTCGGCCAGGCCAACAAGAAGGCCAAATTTTCGCAGGTCTTCTCGCACAATGCGTCAGTCAACAAGCTGGCCGCAGCGCGCATCTTTCTCTTTGGTGCCCGCGACGTCTGGTTCGTCGTCGGCCTGCCGGTATTCCTTCGCGGCGTGCTGGGTTGGTCCTTCTGGCAGGCGGGTGGTTTCCTCGCAGTCTGGGTGATCGGCTACGGCATCGTCCAGGCGGCGACTCCGCGGCTGCTGCGTAGCCGGGTCGATGAGCAACACGAACCCGACGGGCGCACCGCGACCATCCTCGCCTTCGTTCTCGCCGCGCTGCCGGCTGGCATCGCCCTGGCGTTGAGTGCGGGTGTGGCGCCAGCGGTGGTCGTGGTTGCCGGCTTGATCGTCTTCGGGGTGGTTTTCGCGCTCAACTCGGCGGTGCACTCCTACCTGATCCTGGCCTATACCGACAGCGACAAGGTGGCGATGAACGTTGGCTTCTATTACATGGCGAATGCCGGCGGCCGTCTGGCCGGCACGGTTCTTTCGGGCGCTCTCTATCAGTGGGGTCTGCAGAGCGGCCCGAGCAACGGTCTGGTCGCCTGCCTGTGGGCTTCCTCAGCGTTCGTTCTTGTTGCTGGCTTGCTTTCACTGCTCTTGCCACGAAATCCCGGCCCGCGTAGTAAGCCGATCAAGCTGGGCGACCTGGGCGACTAGTTCGCCGGAGGGTGAGTACGGTCACAGTTCGTGATGGTGTTTGGTGGTTTTCTGGTCACGCAGCGTGATGGAG
>JEMY01000038.1 GCA_000585075.1 Candidatus Accumulibacter regalis
CGGCGCCGGGCTGCTGCAAGCCAGCGCCCATTCCCGCGCTGAGCTGACCCGCCTCAGCCGCCGCCTGCTGCTCAGCCGCCCCGACCCGGCACGCCACGCCGGCCGGCTCGCCGCACTGGCACCACAACTGCGCAGCGCCTGGCACGACGTGCAGCACGGCAGGCGCGCCAACCTCGACCGGCTGGCCACCGGACTCACGCACCTCAATCCGCAGGCGGTCCTGGCGCGCGGCTACAGCGTCGTCACCAGCGCGCAGGGCGAGATCGTCCGCGACGCCCGCAGCCTGGAACCAAGCGCGCGAATCGCTGTCTTGTTGCACCGTGGGCGCCTCGAGGCCGAGGTGACTGCGCTTTTCGAAGATCATGAAGGGCCCGATCGACCGCTCGTTCCACCAGGCGCCATTGCCAGTAGCGCGGGCCGCGAATAGAATTCCGGGGCCACGAAGCCAGGAAGCCAGGAACTCGCGGACCCATGAAATCCATAAAAGCCATGAATACGCGAATGAGCAGAACGCGTTCACCGCATCGCTTCACTGCGCTCCATTTCACCCCATAACAACCTTCACGGAGAACAAACCATGGAACATCAGCTGCCGCAGCTTCCCTTCGCCATCGACGCTCTGGCGCCGCACATGTCGCAGGAAACCCTCGAATACCACCACGGCAAGCACCATCAGGCCTACGTCACCAACCTCAACAACCTGATCAAGGGCAGCGAATACGAAGCGCTTGACCTCGAGGCAATCGTCAAGAAAGCGCCCGCCGGCGGCATCTACAACAACTCGGCGCAGGTCTGGAACCACACTTTCTTCTGGAACTGCCTGAAGCCCGCGGGCGGCGGCGCACCCGGCGGCGCGCTGGCCGCGGCGATCGACGCCAAGTGGGGCTCGTTCGCCGAGTTCGCCAAGGCTTTCCAGGCTTCTGCGGTCGGCAACTTTGGCTCGGGCTGGACCTGGCTGGTCAAGAAGGCCGACGGCTCGGTGGATATCGTCAACATGGGCGCGGCCGGCACGCCGCTGACCACCGGCGACACGGCGCTCCTGTGCATCGATGTCTGGGAGCATGCCTACTACGTCGACTACCGCAACCAGCGTCCCAAGTTCGTCGAGACCTTCCTCGCCCAACTCGCCAACTGGACCTTCGCCGAGAAGAACTTCGCCGGCTGAGCGGCAGCAAGCGACGCAAGACGGGGGCCCAGGCCCCCGTTTTTCATTCTGGCAAGGGTGTGCGGCGTTGCTTAACCGAGCGGCAAACTAAGCGTCACTTCGAGGCCGCCATCCGGCCTGTTGCGTGCCCGCACCTGGCCGCCGTGTGAAAGCAGCGCCCGCCGGGCGATCGCCAGTCCGAGTCCGTAGCCGATCGTGCCCGCGTTGTTGTCGGCACGGTAGAAGGGTTCAAAGATCGCCTCGAGGTCGGCTTCCGGCACGCCGGGACCACGATCGGAAACGACGATTTCGAACACGCCTGACGCTTGGCAGGCGCCCGAAACCCCGGACGTCCGGCCTTCCCCCGCTACCCCCCCGTCGACCAGGCGGCGCGCCGTCACTTCGACGGTGGTACCCGCGGCGGTGTATTTGGCGGCGTTGCGAACGACGTTCTCGACAGCGCGATAGAGCAGCTCACCCTGCACGCTCGCGGTCACTTCGCCGGCACCGCTGAACTGCACGCTGCGACCACTCGCCTCGGCCTCGAAACCGGCGTCGTCGGCGATGCTGGCGACCATTTCCATGAGCTCGATGGTCACCGGTGGCGCACCCGGCGTGCCGGCTTCGAGACGCGACAGGGTGAGCAGCTCGCCGACCAGTTCGTCAAGCCGAACCGACTCGCGTTCGATGCGCCCGAGCGTCGTTTCGAGTTTCTCCGGGCTCTGCCGCGCCAGCCCGATGGCTGCGTGCAGGCGCGCCAGCGGCGAGCGCAACTCGTGCGAAACATCGTGCAGCAGACGCTGTTGGCTATGGATCTGCGCCTGCAGGCGCTGCGCCATGCGGTCGAAGTCGCGCCCGAGATCGGCCAGCTCGTCGCGCCGGCTGCCCATCGAAGGCTGCACGCGGGTCTCCAGATGCCCTTCGGAAACGGCGCGAAAAGCGCCGCGCAGGCTGCGAATCGGCTTGGCCACGTACCACGCCAGCGCGGCGCTGAAGACGAGGCTGGCGAGCAGGCCGGCCATGATCGGCAACGCCGGCGACGGCCGTTCGCCGCGCAGCAGGTGACCACGCCCACCCGGGCGCTCGTAACGGGCGACCAAGGTGTAGGTCTGTCCGTCGTGGGCGTGTACGCGGCGCGCACCGGACATCGGTCCACGCCGGAAATCACCCGAAGCCAGCGCGGCGGTCAGGTCGCCGGGAAGCTCGCGACCGAAGAGGTCGCGGCCGCCTTCGTCGATCACGAAGAGCTGCGCCTTGCCCGGTGCTTCGGCCCATTCGCGCAACACTTCGCGCATCATCTGCGGGCCGCCGCGGCGTAGGAAGACCTCCGCCGCATCGAGCATCACCGCCGCCCGCCGGCCACCCGGCAGGGCCGGCAGCGACTCGAATTCGGCCTCGGCCTGACGGTGCAGCCAGACGACGCTGCCGACGCCGACACCGGCGAGCAACAGCGCCAGCCAGAAGGCAAAGAAGGATTTCCAGAACAGCCGTCCCACGTTCAGGCCTTGACGAACTGGTAACCCTGGCCGCGAACGGTCTGGATCCACGAGTCGCCGTCGGGCCGGGCGCCGAGCTTCTGGCGAATGCTGCTCACATGCACGTCGATGCTCCGGTCGAAGCGCGCCAGCGGGCGCCCCATCGCCAGCTCCGAGAGGTCGCTCTTGCTCACCACCCGGCCAGCGTGGCGGGCCATGACTTCGAGAATACTGAATTCGGTGCTCGTCAATTCGAGCGGCTGCTGCTGCCATTGCGCGCTTCGCCGCTCGGGCCACATGCGCAGGGGACCGACGACGATCGGCCCGTCGGACGTGCTCTCGGCGCTGTTGTCGGCGACCCGGCGCAGGATCGCCCGCAGGCGGGCGACCAGTTCGCGCGGCGAACACGGCTTCGGCACGTAGTCGTCGGCGCCGAGTTCGAGCCCGATGATGCGGTCGATGTCGTCACCCCTGGCGGTGAGCATCAACACCGGCAGGCGGCTGGCGGCGCGGATGCGGCGCAGGACCTCGACGCCGTTGAGCCGCGGCATCATCACGTCGAGCACGGCGATGGCGAAGCGCCCGCTGAGCGCTTCGCGCACACCGCTTTCGCCATCATGCACCACCTCGGCTTCGAATCCCTCCTGTTCGAGGTACTCACGCAGCATCGAGGCGAGTTCGACATCGTCATCGACCAGCAGTACTCGAGTCATCGTTCCCATCCTTTCCACAGCACTGATAATAAGCGCCGGCAAGGCCTGGTCACGCTTCTTTACGGCTCTTTACCGGCTTTAACGCCCGCTGGCCATCGCCTGCTGCCGCGCGCCGCCCATTTACATGGCTTTACAGACGATTAACCGCGCTTTACCGGCCGCTGCGCGAAAGTTCAGCCAACGGTCGAGGCCACCGATGCCCGACTGGAACCCCCCTTATCAAGGAGCCAAACATGAATACATTCAAACGCACTCTTGCCGTTTTCCTGGCCACCAGCAGCATCGCCCTGGCCGTCCCGCTGGCCGCCAATGCCGGCCCGATGATGGGCGGCGGAATGGAAGGCGGCTGTGGCAAAGGCTGGTCGGAGATGCGCGGCGGCCAGCGCGACGGCGTGCCACCGATGATGAAGAAGCTCAAGCTGACCCCCGAACAGCAAACGACGATCAGCGAGCTACGCAAGCAAGACGCCGCCCTGATCGGCGAAAAGTACCAGAGCATGCGCGACAGCCGTGCGCAGCTGCATGAAATGGCGAAGAAGGGCGAATACGACGAAGCGAAAGTCAAGGCGCTCACCGAGCAGGGAGCCCAGGCCATGGCCGAAATGGCCCAGCTGCGGGCCCGTCAGCACCACCAGATCATGGAGGTGCTCACCCCCGAGCAGCGCGAGAAGCTCGCAGCCCAGCGCGATGCGATGATGAAGCGCTGGGAGAAGAAGCGTGGCGAGCGACCAGGGCCGGCAGCTTGACCGGACGTCAGGACCCAGGCAGCCTTCGCCAGGCGGGTAGCGTGAGCGCCTGGCGAAGGCTGCAGACGACCGACGAAGCGGCCAACGCCTTCCCTTGATCGATTCCACCTTTGCGGAGCAAATAATGACCACACCCCGTCGCACCCTCGCCATCTTGCTTGCTGCCGGCATTTCGCTGGCTGCGCCACTGACCGTCGAAGCAGGACCGCCAGGCGCGGCCTATGACTGCCTCGGGCCGCAGGCGGCGCAAGGTCATCGCGACGGCGTGCCGCCGCTGATGAAGGGACTGAAGCTGACCGCCGAGCAGCAGGCGCGCATCGCCGAGCTGCGCAAACAGGACGCCGACCTGATGGACGAGAAGTTCAAGCACGTCCGCGACACCCGCATGCAGCTTGACGAAATGCAGATGAAAGGCCAGTACGACGAACTCCAGGTCAAGAAACTGACCGAGGAAGGCGCGCAGGTGATGGCGGAACTGGAACAGATTCGTGCCCGCCAGCAACACCAGATGATGGACATGCTCACCCCAGAGCAGCGCAAGGAGTTCGTGGCACAGAGCCAGCGCATGATGCAGCGCAGGCTTGAACAGCGCGTCCGCCAGTCTGGCGGCTGAGCAGCGGCGTGGGCGGAACGCCCGCCCAGGCCGCGCTACGCGGCCTGCTGCTGCGCCCCTCTCGGCACGCTGGGCTCGAGACGGTTGATGCCGGTGATCAACGCTCGCAGCGACGCGGTAACGATGTTGGTGTCCACCCCGGCGCCGTAGAACTCGCCACCGCCACCAGCCGCCGGCGCGACTTCGATGAAGGCGCAGGCCCTGGCGTTGCCGCCCTCGCCGCTGGGACTCATCGCGCGCTCTTCATAACTGCGCACCTGGATATGGATGCCGACACTCTGGAAGGCATTCACCGCTGCGTCGATCGGGCCGTTTCCGGTACCGGTGAGGACCTGCGACGTGCCGTCGATGTCGACATTGAGGCGGATGCCTTGCCCGTTGCCGCCACCGTGCTCGAACAGATGGTGCTCGCGGTAGCGTACCGGGTCCACGCAGTCGATATAGGTCGCCGAGAAGAGCTGCCAGATGGCAGCAGCACTCATCTCGCCGCCGTGCGCGTCGACGTGCTGCTGGACGACACCCGAGAACTCGACCTGCAAGCGGCGCGGCATGACCACGCCGTATTCGCTTTCCAGCAGGTAGGCAATGCCGCCCTTGCCCGACTGGCTGTTGACGCGGATCACCGAGTCGTAGCTGCGGCCAAGGTCGGCCGGGTCGATCGGCAGGTAGGGAACGTTCCAGAAGCCGTCGCTCTGCCCGACCGCAAAACCCTTCTTGATGGCGTCCTGATGCGAACCCGAGAAAGCGGTGAACACCAGATCGCCGACGTAGGGGTGGCGCGGGTGAATCGGTAACTGGCTGCACTGCTCGAAGGTCCGGGCAACGGCATTGATGTCCGAAAAGTCGAGCCCCGGCGCGACGCCCTGGGTGTACAGATTGAGCGCCAGGGTGACCAGATCGACGTTGCCGGTGCGCTCGCCGTTGCCGAACAGGCAGCCCTCGACGCGCTCGGCGCCAGCCATCAGCGCGAGTTCGGCGGCGGCCACGGCGGTGCCACGGTCGTTGTGCGGATGCAGGCTGATGATCACGCTGTCGCGCCGATCGAGGTGACGATGCATCCATTCGATCTGGTCGGCGTAGATGTTCGGCGTCGCCATCTCGACGGTCGTCGGCAGGTTGAGGATCACCTTGTTGTCCCGCGTCGCGCCCCAGGCGGCGGTCACCGCGTTGCAGACTTCGAGCGCGAAGTCGAGCTCGGTGGCGGTGAAGGTTTCCGGGCTGTATTCGAGCACCCACTCGGTCTCCGGCGCCTGCGCCGCGAGGTCCCTGATCAACTTCACCGCCACCACCGCCATGTCGATCACCTCCTCCCGGCTCATCTGAAAGACGGTCTCGCGGAAAGGTTTCGAGGTGGCGTTATAGACATGCACGATCGCCCGTCGCGCGCCGCGCACCGACGCCATCGTCCGCCGAATGAGGTGCTCGCGCGCCTGCGTGAGAACCTCGATGCTCACGTCATCGGGAATATGATCGCCCTCGATGAGGCTGCGCACGAAATCGAAGTCGGTCTGCGACGCCGACGGGAAAGCGACCTCGATCTCCTTGAAACCGATCTCGCAAAGCATCCTGAACATGCGCGTCTTGCGTTCGGCGTTCATCGGCTCGAAGAGCGACTGATTGCCGTCGCGCAGATCGGTGCTCATCCAGATCGGTGGCTTGCTGATCGTGGCGTTCGGCCACTGCCGATCGGCAAGCGCGACCGGCGGGAAAGAGCGGTACTTGCTGGCGGGGTTGGACAACATGATGGCGACTCCTCGGGTTTCGGGTGTTGAATCTGATGACCCACATGGTAAGGAAAAGGCGCCGGCAGGTGCTTGCGTATTGCCGCTTTAGAAGGGGCCTGGGAGCAATTTTGTTGCGCACATGAAAAGAAAATAGCATTAGAATTGCGCAATTGTCTCGGCGGAGAAATTTTGTGCACCTCGATCGCTACGACTGGCAGATTCTGCGCGTCCTCCAGGAGGACGGCCGAATCAGCAATCAGGACCTTGCCGACCGCATCGGCCTTTCGCCCTCACCCTGCCTGCGGCGGATGCGCGCGCTCGAGGAATCCGGGCTGATCACCGGCTATCGCGCACTGCTCGACGCCAGGAAGCTCGGCCTGTCGCTGATGGCGCTGATCTACATTTCGATGGACCAGCACACGCCCGAGCGCTTCACCAGCTTCGACGCCGCCATCGCCGAGATCCCGGAGCTGCTCGAATGCCTGCTGATCACTGGCCAGGACGCCGACTACCAGCTCAAGGTGGTGGTCAGGGACATGGACGCCTACCAGGAGCTGCTCCTCAGCCGCCTCACCCGCATCCCCGGCGTGACCGGCGTGCATTCGAGCTTTGTCCTGCGCCGGGTGGTTGACAGGACGGCGCTGCCGCTGGCGATGGCGTCGAGTTTTCTGGCCAGTTGATCCGGGAGGAGCGTTCGCCAGGGTTCGGATGAATCAGTGGCTGCCGATCGCCGGATCGACGGGGGTCAGACAGATGGCGGGCTTCTGCAACTGCAAGGCTATGCGGGCGCCGGGGACGATGCCGCGGCGCTGCGCCACCGCGCTGCCGATGGCGAACGACAGCGTCGCATCGCCGTCGTCGCCGACGCGGGCAGTCACCGTCGCGTGTCCGCGCCAGGCGAGTCGCTCGCTGACGATCGCGCCAAGCGTGTTCTCGCGCTCGGCCTGGTGGTCACGAACGAGTATCACGCCGGCTTCGGGAACGATCCAGCAGATTCTGTCGCCGACGGCGAATTCGGCGTGATGCGCCGCCTGCAGCGGCTGCCCGTGCCAGTCGATCAGCGTCGTGTCGGTGCACGGCGACTGCTCGATGACCCTGCCGATGAAGACGTTCGGCTGGTCGGTCAGGCGGGCAACCAGCGCGCTCGCCGGTCGCGCCAGCAGTTCGCCTGGCGGCGCCGTTTGCAGCGTGCGGCCGTGGTGCAGGACGGTCATGTTGTCGGCGAGCAGCGCTGCCTCCTCGAGGTCGTGCGTGACCAGGATGATCGGGATCGCCAGCGAGCGGCGCAGTTCGATCAGCTGGCGCAGCAGCTTGCGGCGGGTCACCTGGTCGAGCGCCGAGAAAGGTTCGTCGAGGAGCAGCACCTGCGGCTCGCGCGCCAGCGCTCGGGCAATCGCCACCCGTTGCTGCTGCCCGCCGGAGAGTTCGGCCGGGCGCCGGTCCTCGAGGCCTTCGAGCCTGCTGCGCGCCAGCCAGTGACGCGCCTGCGCCGCGCGCGCGCGCGCCGGCAGGTGCTGCAGGGCGACCATCACGTTGGCCAGCGCGCTGAGGTGAGGAAAGAGCGCGTAGTGCTGGAAGACGAAGCCGACACGCCGCTGCTGCGGCGAGACATCGACGCCGCCGCTGGCATCGAACCAGATCTCGTCACCGCAACGAACGCGCCCGCCCGACGGTCGGTGCAGGCCGGCGAGGCAGCGCAGAATCGTCGATTTGCCGCTCCCCGAAGGGCCGACCAGCGCCAGCAGCTCGCCGCTGTCGCAGGCGATGTCGGCGGCCAGCGGAATCGGCGCGCTCTGTTCGAGGCGGGCGACGAGTCTCACCGGCGCAACACCGAGCGCCCGAGGCGACTGACCAGCAGCACGGCGACGAAGGACAGCGCCAGCAACAGCGCCGACATGCCTGCCGCCGCCGAATCGTTGAACGCCTGCGCCTGATCGTAGATGGCGATGGCGATGGTCTTGGTCTCGCCGGGCAGGCTGCCGCCGACCATCAGCACGACGCCGAACTCACCGAGGGTGTGCGCGAAGGTCAGCGCCAGCGCCGCGGCGACGCCCGGCCAGGCGAGCGGCAGTTCGATGCGCAGGAAGGTCTGCCAGCGCGACAGCCCGGAGACCCACGCCGCTTCGCGGACTTCGCGCGGGATGGCGGCAAAGGAACGCTGCATCGGCTGCACGGCGAAGGGCAGGTTGAAGATCAGCGAGGCGGCGAGCAGTCCGTCGAAGCTGAACACCAATGCCCGTCCGGTCAGCGCGTGGTACGCCTGGCCAAGGGGAGAGGCGCCGCCGAAGCCGAGCAGCAGGTAATAGCCGAGAACGGTGGGCGGCAGCACCAGCGGCAGCAGGATCGCCGCCTCGAGCGCGCCCTGATGGCGAATCTGCGACCAGGCCAGCAGGCGTGCCAGCCAGATCGCCAGGGGCAGCAGCACGAGCGCCGTGGCGCTGGCCAATTGCAGCGACAGCGAGAGCGCCGGCCAATCGATCACGGCCATCCCTGCAGCCACGGCGCTCGCCCCTTACCGGGTTGCCGGCAGCGAGAAACCGTAGCGCTCGAAAATGGCGCGCGCCGCCGGCTGTTGCAGATAGGCGTAGAAACGGCTGGCGTCCTCGCTGGCGTGACGGGTCAGCGCCATGCGCTGGCGCAGTGGCGGATGCCAGCTCTCGGGAATCAGTGCGGCGACACCGTGCCGGGCCAGCTCGGGCGCCTTGACCAGCGACCAGGCAACGATGCCGCCCTGCGCCGAACCGCTGAGCGCAAACTGCGCCGCCTGCGCGACGTTCTCGCCGAGGACCAGCCTGCCCTGCAGCGCTGCCCAGAGGCCGGCGCGTTCGAGGACGGCGCGGGCGGCACGCCCGTAGGGCGCGTGCTCGGGATTGGCGATCGCCAGACGCTGCAGGCGACCATCGCTGATCGCCGCCGCCAGGTCGCGAAGTTCGCTATCGACCTTCAGCGGCGAGCCGCGTGGTACCAGCAGTGCGACGCGCCCGATGGCGTAGAGCTGGCCCTGGTCGCGCAACAGGCCCTGTCCGGCGAGGCGGAAAATGTATTCCTCGTCGGCGGACAGGAAGAGGTCGAAAGGCGCCCCCTGGGGAATTTGGCGGGCAAAGTTGCCCGATGCACCGAAGGACAGAACGACCTTTTCGCCGCTCTCCCGTTCGTAACGGGCAGCAATCTCGCCGAGCGCGAACTGCAGATCCGAGGCCGCAGCGACCTTGACCGTCTGGGCGTTGGCGACGATGACGAAAAAGTTCAGCAGAAGGAAAAGCAGGAAGCGCATCATGTCATGACCCAAGGGGAGAGGAAGTGCAGGTGGCCAGGCGAGCCTGGCGAGACGGCGCTCGTGGAGCCCGGCTCAGAGCTCGGGCAGCGAGCCATCGGCCTGCGAATGGTTGGCGTGGGTTGGCCAGTCGGGCGAATACCTGTTGGTCTGATCACCCCAGGTCGTCCGGCCGGCGCCCGAGCCGCGCGCGAAGAGTTCGCTGCGCGGCCCCGGGCTGCACGATTCGCTGAGCGCGTAGTGTTCGTCGGGCGGGCGCGAATGCGCGCTTTTGGCGGCGAATGCACTGCTCATGTCAGCACGTGTTGCGGCTCGCCGCGGGCGAAGGCTTCCAGATTGTCGATCAGCTGGTCGGCGAGTGCCTGCATCGCGGGCTGGCTGGCCCAGGCGACGTGCGGGGTAAGCAGGAAATTGGGCAAGGCCAGCAGCTCGGGAGCGAGCAGGGCGTTGCCGCTGCGCGGCGGCTCGACGCTGAGGACGTCGAAGCCGGCCCCGGCGATCCAGCCTTCGTGCAGCGCCCGGGCGAGCGCTGCCTCATCGACCAGGCCGCCGCGCGCGGTATTGATCAGCAGCGCCGAGGTTTTCATCGACCGCAGCTCAGCTTCGCCGATCAGCCTCGCCGTCTCGGCGTTGAGCGGGCAATGCAGTGAAACCACGTCGGCCTGGCGCAGCGCTTCGGCAAAGGGCGTGTAGCCAGGACGAACGCTGAGTGCATCCTTGCGTTCGCTGCGCAGCACGCGCATGCCGAAAGCGGCGGCCAGACGCGCGACTCCGCTGCCCAGGCTGCCGCTGCCGATGAGCGCCAGCGTCGCGCCGTGCAGGTCGCGGATCGGGTAGTCGAAAAAGCAGAACTGCCCGGAACGCTGCCACCTGCCGTCGACGACCGCCTGCCGATAGGCGAAGAGATTGCGCGACAGCGCCAGCAGCATCGCCAGCACCTGCTCGGGGACGCTATGCACGGCGTAGCCGCGAACGTTCGAGACGACGATGCCACGTTCACGGCAAGCGTCGACATCGATGTTGTTGCTGCCGGTGGCGGCGACGGCGACCATCTGCAACGCGGGCAGCGCGGCGATCAGCTCGGCGTCGATCTGCAGCTTGTTGACGATGGCCATCGTCGCTCCGGCGAGCCGCTCCTTGACCTCGTGCTGCAGCGTCTGCGCATGTTCGACCCAGTGATGCGGGAAATCCGGCCGGCGAACTTCGGCGATGATCGATTCGCGCTCAAGAAAGACGATTCGGTGCATGGCTCAATCCACGAATGGTTTGTCGTAGCGGATGGCGACTTCGGCAATCCTGGCGCCGAGGGCAGAATCGCCGGAAAAGCACAGCCGGCTGACCTGGCTGGCGACACAAAGGCCTTCGATGGCCTTCAGGTCGCCGTGCAAGACGTTGAAAACGCCGGCAGGGAAAGCGCTCTCGGCCGTCAGTTCGGCCAGCGCGAAAGCGGCCGAGGGCGCTTTCGGGCTCGGTTTGACGACCACCGTCGCGCCCGCCAGCAGGGCCGGAACGGCGTGCCGCAGCGGACCGAGCAGCGGCGCGCTGTCGTCGCTGACGACGGCCACGACCGCCTTGGCCGCGCTGCTGCCGCCCCGGCTATCGGTCGCCGAGTCGCGGTCGCGCAGCAGGGCGAGCGCGGCGTCGACTTCGGCCGCCGCCGAACCGGCATCCTTGCCGGTTTCTTCGCTGATCAGTGCGGCGAAGTGCTCGCCATACCCGGCCAGCGCGTCGGCCAGGACGAGCAACAGCGCCGCGCGTTCAGCGACGGTTCTGGCCGCCCAGTCAGCGAGGGCCGCCTGCGCCGAGCCGGCGGCAGCGAGCGCTTCGGAAGCGCCGCACAGCGGTGTGCGCCGCTTGACCTCGCCGCTGCGTGCGTCGCGGACATCGAAAAAAGCCGGCGCCATGGTCAAATAGGCGTGCCCATTGATCCACAGCGGTATCGCCAGGACCTGGTCGGTTGCGGACGTCATCTGGAAGTTCGCTCCTTGCTTGGTTGCCGAGGAAGTCGCGTGGGCGACTCATGAATTGAGGCAATGCTGGACATTGGCAGAGGGAACCAGCCTGGCTCGTCGCTGCGCTCGCGTACCTCACCGGACGCGCTGACGCTGGCGGTAGCGTTTGCGGAATGTCCTCCCCTGCGCTGCGGGCAGGTCGCGAGCGGCGCAAGAAGCGCTGGGCCCGACCAGGTAGCCTACGAACAGGGCGACGCGCATGATGGTAAGATATTGCGCCGCACAAGTTAGCGTGGGCGAGTGGCAGAGCGGGCAATATTAGTCTCCCGCAGGCAAAAACGGAAGATTCCGGGAATTGCGATAGGAAGGTAATGGCGGAACAACAGGCAGAGAAGACGTCGATACAGGTCATCGAGCGCATGATGTCGCTGCTCGACGTGCTGGCTGACATCCGCGAGCCGGTGAGCCTCAAGGTCCTGGCCAGGAACAGCGGCCTGCACCCGTCGACGGCGCACCGCATTCTGGCCGCGATGGCCAGCGCCGCGGTCGTCGAGCGGCACGAGAACGGCAGCTATACGCTCGGCATCCGGCTCCTCGAACTGGGCAATCTGGTCAAGTCGCGGATCAGCATCCGTGAAGTCGCCCGGCCGTACATGCAGCAATTGCACGAGGCCATCGGCGAGGCCGTCAACCTCGGCATCCGCCATGAGGACGAGATCATCTACGTCGATCGTACGTCCAGCGGTCGCTCGCTGGTCCGCGTCGTCTATCTGGTTGGT
Source organism: Candidatus Accumulibacter regalis (assembly GCA_000585075.1). GTDB lineage: Bacteria > Pseudomonadota > Gammaproteobacteria > Burkholderiales > Rhodocyclaceae > Accumulibacter > Accumulibacter regalis. The sequence continues at coordinate 12,421 of JEMY01000038.1, forward strand.
GGTCGGGCGCCACTGCATCTGACTTCGGTGGGCAAGCTGTTTCTTGCCGCCGACAGCGCCAGCGATGTCCGCGCCTACGCGCGTCGCACCGGCCTGCCGGGAAAAACGCCGCACTCGCTGACGCGCCTCGATGCCCTCGACAAGGAACTCGACAAGATTCGCCGCCACGAAGTGGCCTTCGACAATGAAGAAGCGGAGATCGGCCTGCGCTGCATCGCTGCGCCGATCCGCAACGACGAGGGTCAACTGGTCGCCGGGCTTTCCGTCTCGGCCCCCAGCGACCGCCACGATCCAGACTGGGCAACGACGATCAAGGCGACGGCCGACAAGATCGCGCGGGCCCTCGGCCATCAGGCGCCACCGCACCCCTAATCCGCGCGGCCGGTCTGCAAGCCGTGGAACAAGAGACACCCGCGCCAACCACCACGAAGAAGGGTGCCGCCATTGCCGTGGCGATGCTTGCTACACTCTCTCCCCTGCCACGGAGCCCATTGCATGCCCCTGCCGACATCGTTGCTGCCCTTTCTTTTTGTCTTTCTGTGGAGCACCGGATTCATCGGCGCCAAGTTCGGCCTACCCTACGCCGAACCCTTGACCTTTCTGCTCACCCGCTACCTGCTGGTGCTGACGCTGATGCTTCCCTTGGTACTGCTGACGCGCGCACCGTGGCCCGCCAATCCGCGCCAGTTTTTCCACATCGGCGTTTCCGGCGTTCTCGTGCACGGCGTCTATCTGGGTGGCGTGTTCACGGCCATCAAACACGGCTTGCCGGCGGGCGTGACGGCGCTGGTGGTCGGCATGCAACCGCTGCTGACTGCCTGCGGCGCGGGTTTGCTGCTCGGCGAACGCGTCTCGCCGCGGCAATGGCTGGGCCTGGCGCTCGGCTTCGCCGGAGTGACCCTGGTCGTTGCCAACAAGCTTGCCGACCTGCCTCTGGCGGCAATGCTCGTTCCGGCCATCGCCGCACTGCTCGGCATCACCCTCGGCACCCTGTATCAGAAGCGCTTCTGTCCGCAGTTCGACCTCCGTACCGGCTCGGTAATCCAGTTCCTGCCCACCGCTCTGATCACCGCCGTGGCCGCCTCGGCAAGCGAAAGCATGCTCATCGAGTGGACGCCGCAGTTCGTCTTCGCCGTGCTGTGGCTGGTGCTGGTACTCTCGGTCGGGGCGATCAGCCTGCTCAATCTACTGATCCGCAGCGGCAGTGCGGTCAATGTCGCCACCCTGTTCTACCTGACGCCGCCGAGCACGGCGATCATCGCCTGGCTGCTGTTCGACGAAACACTCGGCGGGCTGGCGGTTGCCGGCATGGTGCTGGCGGTCAGCGGCGTCTATCTGGCGCGCGCGACACCGCGATGAATGAGGCAGGGCAGCACGGGAAAGCAGGCCCGCTGCGCATTCTGGGCATCGACCCGGGCTTGCGCATCACCGGTTTCGGGCTCATCGAAAAGACCGGCAACCGCCTGTCCTACCTGGCCAGCGGCTGCATCAGGACCGACGCCGGTGCTTCGCTACCCAGCCGCCTGGGAACCATACACAGCGAACTGCGCACGCTGGTCGCCCGGCATCGGCCCGACCAGGCGGCCGTCGAAATCGTCTTCGTCAACGTCAATCCACAATCGACGCTGCGCCTCGGCCAGGCCAGGGGTGCGGCGATCACCGCGCTGGTCGTCAGCGGCCTGGAAGTCGCCGAGTACACTGCCCTGCAGGTCAAGCAGGCGGTGGTCGGCAATGGCCACGCCGACAAGGTGCAGGTGCAGCACATGGTGCGCCGCCTGTTGTCGCTGGCGGCCGAGCCGAGCCCGGACGCCGCCGACGCCCTGGCCTGCGCGATCGCGCACGCGCACGGGGGCCAGGGCATCGAACAATTGAGCAGCCGCGGTCTGCACGTCCGCAATGGGCGATGGATGGTCGCCAAGGAGAACAAGAGATGATCAGCCGATTGAGTGGCATCCTGCTCGCGAAGAACCCGCCGCAGGTGGTGGTCGACGTGCATGGCGTCGGCTATGAGCTCGAGGTACCGATGAGCACCTTCTACAGCCTGCCCGAGAACGGCGAGAAACTCAGCCTGCTGACCCATTTCGCGGTCCGCGAGGACGGGCAGTTCCTCTTCGGTTTTGCCACCGAAAGCGAGCGCTTCGCGTTTCGCCAGCTGCTCAAGATCTCCGGCGTCGGCGCGCGCATGGCGCTGTCGGTGCTTTCCGGACTGTCGGTGAGCGACCTGGCGCAAGTCGTCTCCCGTCAGGAAGTCGGGCGCCTGACCAAGGTACCGGGAATCGGTACCAAGACCGCCGAGCGCCTGCTGCTCGAACTCAAGGGCAAGCTCGCCGAGGCTCTGCCGACGGCCACGCCGGCGGCCGCCGACAGCCGCAGTGACATTCTCAATGCGCTGCTGGCGCTGGGTTACAATGAGCGCGAAGCAGGCGCCGTGATGAGGCAGTTGCCGGCCGAAACCACTACTTCCGACGGCATTCGGCAGGCGCTCAAGCTGCTGTCAAAGGTCTGAACCGCGCCCATGAATCCATGAATCCCAGCCACAAGCAACTGATCCAGATCGCGCTCGTCGCGCTGCTTCTGATCGGCTGTGTTGCTGTGCTGCTGCCGTTTACGGGCACCCTGCTTTTCGCCGTCGTCATCTGCCTGACGACGCTGCCGATTCGCAACCGCCTGCTGACGCTCTGCGGTGGGCGCAGCAGTCTGGCGGCGCTCCTGCTGTCGCTACTCTTGCTGCTCTTGCTGGTAGTGCCGATGGCCTTGCTCTCCGGCTCACTCGCCGACGCCGTTCAGATCGGCATCCGGCAGGTGAAACCACTGCTCGAGAGCGGCATTCCCGGCCAACCGCCGGCGTGGCTTGCCAGTCTGCCGATCATCGGCCCGGACGTCACCGGATATTGGCACGATCTGGCCGATAGCCGCGAGGAAATGAACAATCTACTGCGTCAGGTTTTCGACCCGACGCGCAAGTTCGCGCTGGCCGCGGTGGCCCTGTTTGCGCAAGGACTGTTGCAACTGGTGCTGGTGATCTTCTTCGTCTTCTTCATCTTTCGCGACGCACATATCTACGCCGACGCCCTGCTCACCGGCAGCCGCATGCTCGCCGGCAACCTCGGCGAACGGATGCTGACGCTGGCCGAGGGAACCGTCACCGGCGTCATGGCCGGGATCGTCGGAACCGCCGCGGCGCAGTCGATCGTGGCCATGATCGGCTTTCTCGTCGCCGGCGTTCCGGGCGTCATTCTGCTGACCATTGCCACCTTCTTTTTCTCGATGGTGCCGGTGGTCGGCGCGACGCTGATCTGGTTGGGGGCGGCAATCTGGCTGTACAACGGCGACCAGACCGGCTGGGCCGTGTTCATGGTGCTGTGGGGGATGTTCGCCATCAGCAGCGTCGATAACTTCCTCAAACCGATCCTCATTTCGCGCAGCGCGAGCCTGCCGCTGCTGCTGATCGTCGTCGGCGTTTTCGGCGGCGTCCTGGTCTTCGGCTTCATCGGCCTGTTCCTCGGGCCAACCCTGCTCGCCCTCGGGCAGGTACTGATCCGCGAGTGGCTGGCGCACGACGGTCCCGACTCCGCCGCCGCCCTGGCCACGGAAAGCGAGCGCCAGCCATGATCGAAAGCGACGACCTCGGCGCGGCGCCGATCGAGCGGCTGATTTCGGCCGAGTCGAAATCGACGCAGGAAGAAGCCATCGAGCGCGCTCTGCGGCCGCGGCGGCTGGCCGATTACGTTGGCCAGGCGAAGATTCGCGAACAGCTGGCGATCTTCATCGAAGCCGCCAGGCGACGCCACGACACGCTTGACCACGTCCTCCTCTTCGGTCCGCCCGGACTGGGGAAAACGACGCTGGCGCACATCATCGCCGCCGAAATGGGCGTCAACCTGCGCTCGACATCGGGCCCGGTACTCGAAAGGGCCGGCGATCTGGCCGCCATCCTGACCAACCTCGACGCGCACGACGTGCTGTTCATCGACGAGATCCACCGCTTGTCGCCGGTGGTCGAGGAAATCCTCTACCCGGCCCTGGAAGACTTCCAGATCGACATCATGATCGGCGAAGGGCCAGCGGCGCGCTCGGTCAAACTCGATCTGCCGCCCTTTACGCTGGTCGGCGCGACCACCCGCGCCGGCATGCTCACCAACCCGCTGCGCGACCGCTTCGGTATCGTCTCCAGGCTCGAGTTCTACACCGCCGAGGAGCTGACGCAGATCGTCACGCGTTCGTCGCAGTTGCTCAAGGTGCCCGCCGATAGCGGCGGCGCACTGGAAATCGCGCGCCGTTCGCGGGGCACGCCGCGGGTTGCCAACCGGCTGTTGCGGCGGGTACGCGATTTCGCCGAAGTCAGGGCCGCCGGCCGGATCACGCGCGAGGTCGCCGACGCGGCGCTGCTGATGCTCGACGTCGACCACGGCGGGCTCGACGTCATGGACCGCAAGCTGCTGTCGGCGGTGATCGACAAGTTCGCTGGCGGCCCGGTCGGTGTCGACAACCTTGCCGCGGCCATTGGCGAAGCGCGCGATACCATCGAGGATGTGCTCGAACCCTACCTGATCCAGCAAGGTTTCCTGCAACGCACACCGCGCGGGCGGATGGCGACGGCGGCCGTCTACCGCCATCTGGGCCTCGAACACCTGCTCGGCGACGCGCAGGTCGAACTCTGGCGAAACGCCTGAGCCGCTCCTCGCACGACCGGTCACAAAAGCTTACTTTCTACGTGAAGAAAGCTGCATTAGAATCTGATCCTACGATGAAATTCACGCCCAAGCTCAGCTCTTTCTCGATTCCCGTTCGTATCTACTACGAAGACACCGACGCCGGCGGGGTCGTCTATTACGCGAACTATCTGAAGTTCCTCGAACGCTGTCGCAGCGAATGGCTGCGCGCGATCGGTTATCGGCAGGCGGACTTGCTGCGCGACCCGGGGATCGCTTTCGTCGTGCGCAGCGTTCAGGTCGACTTCCTGAAGGCGGCGCGGCTCGACGATCAACTCCTCGTTGATCTCGAAGTGGAGAAGATCAGCCGCGTGCAAGTATTTTTTCGCCAGGCCATCCGGCGTGCCGACGAGAGCGTCGCCGGCGGCTCGGTCGACCTGCTCGGCGCCGCCGTCCAGATCGTTTGTGTAAACTCGGCGCAGATGAAGCCGACTTCGATTCCCGCATTTCTGCGGTCCCAACTGGAAGCATTGCAATGAACGTCTCGCAAGACCTCTCGATCCTGCACCTGATCCTCAACGCCAGTGCCGTCGTGCAGGCGGTCATGCTCCTCCTGGCCGGCGTTTCGTTCATGTCCTGGTACTACATTTTCCGCAAGTGGTTCACCGTTAAGGCGGCGCGATCGCAAACCGAGCAGTTCGAGCGCGATTTCTGGAGCGGCGGCGATCTCAACAGCCTCTACCAAAGCGCCATCAACGACCGCCATAGCACCGGCAGCATGGAACGTATCTTCGAAGCCGGTTTTCGCGAGTTCACCAAACTGCGCAGCCAGAAGCACCTCGACGCCAAGGACGTCATCGACGGCTCGCGCCGCGCCATGCGGGCCACCTATCAGCGCGAGATGGACAGCATCGACTCGCATCTCGCCTTTCTCGCCTCGGTCGGTTCCGTGAGTCCCTACGTCGGCCTCTTCGGTACCGTCTGGGGAATCATGCATTCCTTCCGCGGCCTGGCCAACGTCGGCCAGGCGACGCTCTCGGCGGTTGCCCCGGGGATTGCCGAAGCGCTGGTGGCCACCGCCATCGGCCTCTTCGCGGCAATTCCGGCGGTGGTCGCCTACAACCGCTTCGCACACGAGATCGATCGCCTCTCGTCGCGCTTCGAGTCGTTCATGGAGGAATTCTCGAACATCCTGCAACGGCAAGTGAGGTAAGGCCATGCGTCCGCGCCGTCTGAAAAACGAGATCAACGTCGTCCCCTATATCGACGTCATGCTGGTGCTGCTGGTGATCTTCATGGTCACCGCGCCGATGATGACCACCGCCAGCATCGACGTGCCGTCGGTCGGCAAAGCAGCGCAGCCGCCCGCCGACGCGCTGCAGGTGAACATTCGCGCCGATGGGAAACTGACCCTGCTGGCGCCGGGGGCCGGCGAACGTCCGGTGACAAGCGGCCAGCTGCCCGGGGAGATTCGTGCGGCACAGGAGAGCAACCCCGAACTGGCGGTGGTCATCGTCGGTGACCGCAGCGTCAAGTATGAAGCCGTTCTCAAGGTCATGGACGAGTTGCAGCGCAACGAGGTCAAGCGCATTGGCCTGCTCGTCCAGCTGGCCGACAAGTGAGTTGCTGAGCAGTGAATTCAGTCGACACACTCACGGCGCCACCGCAAGCTGCCGATCCAGCCAAATGGCGCTCGCTGGCCCTTGCCGCAGCCGTCCATCTGCTGCTCATCGGCGCCTTGTTTTTCGGCGTGCAATGGAAGAGCAAGGCACCGAAGTCGATCGAAGTCGAAGTCTGGCGCAGCGCACCGGCGCCGGCGCTGCCGGTCAAGACCGAGCCGGCACCGCAAGCCAGGCCCGAGCCCGAGCCAAAGCCAAAACCCGAAGCGAAACCCGCCCCGCCGCCACCTCCACCACCGCCGCCAAAGCCGGCGCCAAAACCCGAAGCGAAGCCCGAGCCCAAACCGGCACCCAAGCCCGAGGTCAAGCCGGACATCGTGCTGAAGGAAGAGAAAAAGCCCAAGGAAACTCCCCGGAAGGAAGAAGTCAAGGAGCCACCGAAGAAGGAAGCTGCCAAGAAGGAAGAGCCGAAAGCGAAGGAACCACCCGCGAAGGAACAGCCGAAAGCCAAGGAGCCGCCGAAAAAGGAAGAGCCCAAGCCGAAGAAGGAGGAGCCCAAGCCACAAGCGGAACGCCGGCCAAGTTTCGAGGACGAGCTGGAACGCGAGAAAGCGCAGCTGGAAAAGCAGAAGGCGGCGCAGGAAGCGAAGCAGAAAGCGGCCGAGAAAGCCGCTCAGGACCAGCGCGCCCGGGCTCAGGCCGAGGCACGCCAGCTCAAGCAGCTGCAGGCCGAACAGGCGGCCGTCGAGCGCGCCCGCGGCCTGGCCGAGTACATGGACAAGGTGCGTGGCAAGATTCGTGGCAACATCGCCCTGCCGCCAGGCATCCAGGGAAATCCGGAGGCCGAGTTCGAGGTCACGCAACTACCCAGCGGCGACGTCCTCGACGTCAAGATCCGCCGTTCGAGCGGCAACGCAGCGCTCGACGCCGCCGTCGAGCGTGCGATCCGCAGATCGTCGCCCTTGCCGAAACCCCCTCAAGCGGAGCTCTTCGAGCGCGTCCTGAAGATCCCCTACCGCCCACGTGACGACTAGCAATCGACGTTGACAAGTAGCGGCCTTTTCTTTCGGTTTGGCAGGCAGCTCGCGACGAGATCAATCTTTGTTACAGATGCCAAGAATGCAAAGGCGATATAATCGCCCATTCTGTATTGGATCGCGCCATGTCAAGAACACTCTCCCAGATCCGGCGTATCGGCCTGTTTGCCGTCTGCGCACTTGCCTTGCTGCACGCGTCGGCACACGCTCAACTGACCATCGAGATCACCGGTGCTGGCGCCAACCGCATTCCCGTGGCCATCGCCGACTTCGGCGGAGATCCGGCCGCTTCGCGGATTCTGACTTCGGTCATCCGTAGCGACCTTGAACGCAGTGGCCTGTTCAAGATGATCGACACCGGCGGCATTGCCATCACCGAGACCAGTAGCCCGATATTCGGTGACTGGAAAAGCCGCGGTGCCGACGCGCTCGCCGCTGGCAGCATCGGCGTGAGTGCCGACGGACGCCAGGAGGCACGCTTTCGGCTTTACGACGTCACCCGTGAGACGGTCCTCGGCGGCTCTGCTTTCGTGACCTCGAAGCCGATGCTGCGCGCCGCCGGACACCGCATCGCGGACGTGATCTACGAGAAGCTGACCGGCGAGCCTGGCGTTTTCTCGACGCGAATTGCCTATGTCGTGCGGGTCAACGCCGCGCGCTACGAGTTGCACATCGCCGATGCCGACGGGCAGAATGCGCAGGTGGCTCTGATCTCCAAGGAACCGATCATATCGCCCTCCTGGTCGCCTGATGGCGACCGTCTGGCCTACGTCTCGTTCGAAAACAAGAAACCCGTGGTGTATGTGCACTCGCTGGCCTCCGGCAAGCGTATCGTCGTGGCCAACTTCAAGGGTTCGAACTCGGCGCCGGCATGGTCTCCCGACGGCCGCCGTCTGGCCGTCGTGCTGAGCAAGGAGGGCGGCTCGCAAATCTTCATCGTCAATGCCGACGGCACCGGCGCGCAGCGCCTGACGAGCAGCAGCGCGATCAATACCGAACCCAACTTTTCTCCGGACGGACAATTCGTCTATTTCACTTCCGACCGTGGCGGCAGCCCGCAGATCTACCGGGCCGCTATCGGCGGTGGCGACGTGCAGCGGGTGAGCTTCGAAGGAAGCTACAACGTCACGCCCCGCCTGTCGCCGGACGGCAAGTCGATGGCCTTCATCAGCCGGCGTGACGGCGGATTCCGTTTGAGCGTGATGGATCTGGCGAGCAGGCAGGTACAGGTACTGACCGACTCCTACAAGGACGAGTCACCGACGTTTGCGCCGAACGGTCGGATGATCCTGATTGCCACCGAGTCCGGTGGTCGGGGCGTCCTCTCGGCGGTGTCTACCGACGGCCGAATCAAACAACGCCTGTCCATATCGGCGGGTGATGTTCGCGAGCCGTCGGCGGGTGATGTTCGCGAGCCGGCGTGGGGCCCCTTCAACAAGTAAAAAGCCGCTTTAATCATCCATTTTCCGCAGGAGATAGATCCATGAAACAACTCGTCATTCCGGCTGCTCTTGCCCTTATGTTGGCCGCCTGCAGCTCTACGCCAGACGCCGACAAGGCAGGCGCCGGTGCGCCGGTCGAGTCACGCGGACCGGGAGTGGCCACCGTCACGACAGGGGGTGTCGATAGCCACCGCCTGCCGCCCGAGCTCACCGATCCCAACAATATCCTGTCCAAGCGCAGCGTCTATTTTGATTATGACAACTACGAAGTGAAACCCGAATACCGGGATCTGGTCGCTTCGCACGCCAAGTTCCTCACTCAGAACCGCCAGTTCAAAATGCTCATCCAGGGCAACACCGACCAGCGCGGCAGCCGTGAGTACAACCTTGCACTCGGGCAGAAGCGCGCCGATGCGGTGAAGAGAATGCTGGCCTTGCTCGGCGCTCAGGAAGAGCAGCTCGAGGCAGTGAGCCTCGGCGAGGAGAAGCCGAAGAATGAAGGCCAGAACGAAACCGCCTGGGCCGAGAACCGTCGCGCCGACATGCTCTATAACGGCGAGTTCTAGGATGCCGGGAACCTGCACGGGTCGCTCGCCGGCCAGAACACGCGTCGTTCCGGTCGCCCTGTTGCTCGCCGCGCTCGGCGCGCAGCAGGCGCACGCCGGTCTTTTCGACGACGAGGAGGCGAGACGCCAAGTCACCGACCTTTCGGCGAAGTCGAACGAACGCCTGGACACGGTCGCCAGAGGGCAGATGGAACTGGCCAATCAGATCCAGGCGTTGCGCGACGAAAATGCCCGCCTGCGCGGCCAGGTCGAGACGCTGAACTACGAGCTCGATGCGGCCAAGAAGCGACAGCAGGACTTCTACGTCGACCTCGACGGGCGCCTGCGCAAACTTGAGACGCCCGCGGCGGCGAGCGCGCCAACGGGCGCGGCAACGGCAGCTGCCGGCACCTCAGCCAGACCGGCGGACGACAAGCCGGTCGCCAGCGAGCCCCCCAGGAAGGTGGCCAGCGATCCGGCCGCCGAGACCCGCGAGTACGAAGCGGCGCTCAATCTGTTTCGGGCCAACAAGCTCAAGGAAGCGGCAACGGCGTTCGAAGCCTTCGCCAAGGCGCATCCGGACAGCACGCTGACACCCAACGCTTATTACTGGCTCGGCAACGCTCATTACGCCTTGCGTGATTGTCGCCGCTCGCTCGAGGCACAGCGCGTCGTCGGCAGCAAGTGGCCGACCCACAGCAAGGCGCCCGATGCACTGCTCAACGTCGCCACCTGCCAACAGGAACTCGGCGACAGCAAGAATGCCAGGAGTACGCTGGAAGCCCTGCTGGCCAAGTACCCGGACAGCGCGGCGGCGAGCGCCGCCAGGCAACGCCTGAAAAAATAGGCAGGTGGAATCCTCGGGAAAAGCCCCGGCGCTGAAGATCAGCGAGATTTTCCTGTCCCTGCAAGGGGAGAGCTCGCGCGTCGGCTTGCCGACCGTTTTCGTCCGCCTGACCGGCTGCCCCCTGCGTTGTGTATGGTGCGACACGGCCTACGCCTTCTCGGGTGGGCAGACGATGTCGCTGCCGGAAGTCCTCGCCGAGGTCGCCACTCACGACGTCGCCCGCGTCTGCGTGACCGGCGGCGAACCCCTCGCCCAGCCCGCTTGTCTGCCCCTGCTCGGCGCTCTGTGTGACGCCGGCCATGCCGTCTCTCTGGAAACTTCGGGCGCACTCGATATCGGCCAGGTCGACGCGCGCGTCGCGCGCGTCGTTGACGTCAAGGCACCCGGTTCCGGTGAGAGCGACCGGAATCGTTGGCAGAACCTCGCCCTGCTGACCGTCAACGACGAGATCAAGTTCGTTCTCAAGGACCGCTCTGACTACGAATGGGCGCGGCAGCTGATCGTGGAACGTCAGCTCGCGGCCCTCTGTCCGCTGCTTTTTTCGCCCGTCGACGGCGAATTGGCAGCGGCAACCCTGGCCGACTGGCTGCTCGCCGACCGCCTGCCCGTACGCTTCCAGTTGCAGCTGCACAAGATTCTTTGGGGTAAGCTGCGCGCTAGGTAAACTTTCCGAGCGAGCGGCCATGACCAAGCAGCGACGTCACTTTTCCCGTATTGCCTTCGATTCGCCGGCTCAGTTACTTCTTGCTGGGCAGCAGCTCGACGTACGCGTCCTCGACCTTTCCCTGCGCGGTGCGCTGGTGCACCTGCCGGCGCATGCCGAGCCTGGACTCGCAGCCAGCGCTGAACTGCGTGTCGTCCTCGACGACGCCGGCAGCGTGATCTGCATGCAGGCGTCCGTCGCACATCGTGAAGGCCGCCGAGCCGGGCTCGCCTGCCAGACCATCGATGTCGACAGCGTCACCCACCTGCGGCGCCTCGTCGAGCTGAACGCCGCTGACCCCGACCTGCTGCAGCGCGAGCTTTCGGCACTGCTCAGCGCGTAGTCCGTCATCTTGCCCTGGCTCCTCCCGCCGCACCCTCACGACTTGACTTTGGCCAGCCGCACCCTATGCTTCATGGTGCGGCGCAGCATTTTGCGCGTCGCTTGTGCGGACGGCAAGCCTGGTAGATCGCGTCAGGCGACGACTCAAGAAAAAAGGGAGAAAACAATGTCTCGGCAAGAAGTGAGCGCGAGCATTCGCTACGGCGTCCTGAGCATCGCGGCGCTGTGGTTGCTGGCATTTTCCGCTTCGCCAAGCGCTGCCCCGGCGCTGGAAGACGTGGCCGCCGGAGTCAAGGTCGATACCACCCAGATTTCCGTGTCGGGGATTTCCTCGGGTGGCTTCATGGCGCACCAGTTTCACGTCGCGCACTCGCAGCACATCATGGGCGCCGGCATCGTCGCCGGCGGACCCTACTACTGCGCTCGCGGCAGCATCCTCGACGCGCTCACCCGCTGCAGTCGGTTCGCGATGCTCGAATGCCTGGCCTTCAAGCTGGACCCGAAACTCTGCGGCAAGACCGATCTCGCGCCAAAGGGCAGAAGGGCGATCGAGGCGGCGGCACGAGCGTCCTTCGACGAGGCAAGGAAACAGGAAGCCGCCGGCAAGATCGATCGCCTCGCCAATCTTCGCGATGACAGCGTCTATCTGTTCAGCGGCAGCTACGACGACATCGTCCCGCACGGGGTGATGGCCATCGTCTTCCGCTTCTATGCCGACCCCGACAAAGGCGCCGTGCGGCAAGGAAACATCGACTTCAACGGTACCTTCCCCGCCCGCCACACGATGGTTCGCGACGGTTTCGGCAAACCCGGCGGCAAGGTCGTCGGCGACTGTGCCGTGCCGCCAGCGCCACCGCCGGCGGTGGCGACCAACGCCTACATCGACGACTGCGAAGCGGTGGCCCGGCAACAGGCGAAGAAGAACCTCTGCATTTGCCCCGCCGCGTCGGCAGCCGACGGCGAAGTCGCAGTCGCCTGTCCACCCCCCGACAAGCTGGCGGTATGCAAGGATCTGAAGGACGTCGATCTCGCCGGTGCGATCCTCGAACGGATTTACGGCGCACAGGCACTGGACAAGGGTCGCCTGCAGGTGCAGGAGAACGAGCTGCAGGCCTTCGATCAACGGCAGGTTTTCGGCAAGTTCTCGGACCTCCCCTATAGCGCGTTGCAGAATGCCTCGATGGCCAGAGAAGGCTACATCTTCATTCCCGAGCCGTGCCGGGACGGCCGGCAGTGCAAGCTGCACATTGCCTTCCACGGTTGCAAGCAGGGCGGCAACACCGACTATCGGCCAGGCCACGCCGGCAATCTGTTCGCCAAGTTTGCCGGCTACAACGAATGGGCCAAAGCCAACGGGGTGATCGTCCTCTATCCACAAATCCAGGCCCGCAGCCTGGGGCCGGTGAATCCGCGCGGCTGCTGGGACTGGTGGGGGCAGAATTACACGCATGCCGGCTACCACACCAGGGATGGCAAGCAGATCAAGGCCGTGGCGCAGATGATCAACCTCGTCGCCGGTGGGCAGGCGCTAATGGAAGTTGCGCCGGAGTAGGGCGGGGAAAGGAAAATGGGGCGCCACCAGGCAGAAACCGCGGAAACGATTTCCGCCCAGGGACGCCCCGCGCAGCGTCAATCACGGCCATATACGGCTACTCACAACCACTCGCAGCTAGAAGCAAATCGACAGGAGGACAAGGAAATGGCAGACCTTTCTCAACAACTCAGCGCTTGGAGCAAGGCAGTCGCCAGCATGGACATGACGACGAGCAGCGAACAAATGCTCAACATGATTGCCGCTCTCAAAGTACCGGGAGTCAATATGGACGCTCTGGTCGCCAGCCAGCGCGACAACCTGGAAGCGCTGAACGCCGCCAACCAAGCGGCCCTGGAAGGCATGAAGGCGGTCGGCGAGTGGCAGGCGAAACTGCTGCAGGAAACGATGCGCGAGCTGACCGCCGCGATCGGCAAGCTGTCGCAGTCCGGCTCGCCGCAGCAGCTGTTGGCCGCCGAGAGCGACCTGGCGAAAAAGGCCTTCGCCACCGCAGTCGGGCAGATGCAGGAACTGACGCAAATCGTGATTCAGGCCAATCAACAGGCAAGCGCCGCGATTGCCAAGCGCATCCCGGAAAGCCTCGGTGAAATCAAGGACGTGCTGAAGCTGCCGGAAGCGTCGGGGAAGACCTGATTGCGAGGCGCGACACGAGCGAGTCACGGCGTGGAGGTGCACCGCGCACCCTCCCGCCTGCGTCGGAGCTGTGGCGACAAGCCCGGGCATCCCCGGACTTCCCGCAACTTCGGGGCAGAAGCCCGCGGGCAGGCGCGGAAAGCGGTATATTCTCGACCCCATGAATACGCCACCTGACTCACCCGGCCAGCGCGCCGTCGTTCTGCTCTCCGGCGGACTCGACTCGGCGACGACACTGGCCATCGCCCGGGCCGCGGGTTTCGCATGCCACTGCCTGTCGGTCGACTACGGTCAGCGTCATCACGCCGAACTGCAAGCGGCGGCGGCGGTCTCCGCGGCGCTCGGCGCCGCCGAACATCGCGTCATCAGCCTGTCGCTGGACGTCTTCGGCGGTTCGGCGCTGACCGATGCAGCGATCGCCGTCCCCGTCGACGGCGTACAAGCGGGCATTCCGGTCACCTATGTGCCGGCCCGCAACACGATCATGCTCTCGCTGGCGCTGGCCTGGGCCGAGGTACTCGGCAGCAACGACATTTTCGTCGGGGTCAATGCCGTCGATTACTCGGGCTATCCTGATTGCCGACCGGAATACATCGCCGCTTTCGAGCGCATGGCCACGTTGGCGACCAAGGCTGCCGTCGAAGGCGCGGCGCTGCACATTCACGCTCCGCTGATCAATCTTGGCAAGGCGCAGATCATCCAGCGCGGCGCAGAGCTCGGCGTCGACTACGCGCTCACCGTTTCCTGCTACCAGGCCGACCCATTGGGGCGCGCCTGCGCTGTCTGCGACTCGTGCCGGCTGCGGCAAGCCGGCTTCGCCGCCGCCGCAGTCGCCGATCCGACGCGCTACGCCCGCTGATCGCTGCCCGGCAGCGAGGCCTTGTCGGCGGGAATAGAACGTGCAATCAAGACCTTGTCGACTCGATTCTGATCCATGTCGACAACCTCGAAGCGCAGCCCGGCAAACTCGAAATGGTCCGCGGTTTTTGGAATGTGGCCGAGGACGTACATGATGAAACCGCCGAGCGTGTGGAAGGCACCCTCTTCCTCACCGGGCAGGGCGGCAGCGATCTGGAGCACACTGCGCAGTCGTTCAAGCGTGACGCCGCCGTCGACCAGCCACGAGCCGTCCTCGCGGGCGACGATGTCCTGCTCCTCGGGCGTGTCGAAGACCGGCAGGTCGCCGACGATCGAAGTCAGCACGTCGGTAAGCGTGACCAGGCCCTGCAGCTCGCCGTATTCGTCGACCAGCAGCGCACACTGCTGCTGCGCCCTGCGGAAAGTTTCGAGCAACTGCGTCGTGTTCACGCTCGCCGGAACGTACAGCGGCGGGCGTACGAACGCCTCGATGTTCAGCGCCTCGCCGGAAAACGCGCCTTTGAGCAGGTCGCTGGTGCGCAAGACGCCGACGAGGTCGTCGAGGCCATCGCGGCAGACGACGACGCGTTTGAAGGGGCTGGCGGCGAGGCGCTTACGGATTTCCGCTTCCTCATCGTTCAGATCGATCAGGTAGAGATCCTTGCGATGGGTCATGATCTCGCGAATTCGCTGCTGGTCAAGACGCAGGACATTGGCAACGATCTCCTGTTCGCTGACATGGAAAACGCCTGCCCTGGCACCCTGACTCATCAGGATCTTGATTTCGTCGTCGGTGACCGAAGAGTCCGGCACCCGGCGCGCGCCGAGCAGACGCAGCAGCAGGGTAGACGACGACGCCAGCAGCCAGACCAGCGGGCGCGCCAACAGGGAGAGTAGATGCATCGGCGGCGCAATGACCGCGGCCACACGCTCCGGCGCGAGCAAACCGAGGCGCTTGGGAACCAGTTCGCCGACGACAACCGCGAAATAGGTCACCGCGCAGACAACCAGCGTCATTGAGATGGCCCTCGCGTAGGGCGCCAGCGCCGGCACACTCGCCAGCCACTCGCCGAGCGGAACCGCCAGCGTGGCGTCGCCAATGGCGCCGCTGAGAATGCCGACACTGGTAATGCCAACCTGCACGGTGGACAGGAAAATCGATGGCTCGTGTTGCAGCGCCAGTGCCGTGCGGGCGCCCGGGTTGCCGTCGTCGGCGAGCTTCTGCAGGCGCGACTGGCGCGAAGAGACGAGCGCGATTTCCGACATCGCGAGAACGCCGTTGAGGAGGATCAGCAAAAAGAGGAGGGCGATGTCCATGGCTAGGGGCAAGGTGGCTGACGGTCGGCGTGGTCCACGACAGGGAAGTGGGCATTATATCGACCGCGAGGCCCGAAAAAGTGGGCGCGCCATAACGCCAGCGAACGGAGATCATCATGTTGCGCCGCCGCAAAGGCAGCTCAATGTTGTTTTTTCGCAACACTCTTGCCGGGCGCCTGACGGCCATGACGAATGCCACGGCCGCTCGGCCCGGACATCGCTCGAGCGCCCTTAGAGCAAGGCCTGCAGCGACCCGAGCGTTTTTCCCACTCGCCGGCCGCTATGCTTGCGGGCTTGCCCCTGGCGCGCCTTGACGCGGCGCGCCGGGCCACCCGGGTTGACCAGACCCTTGATAATCAATAGAGTCCGCCTCCAGTTGATCCGAAGCAAGCAAGTTTCAGCGCTCAGTTGAAACGACAGACGGCACTTTCAGCGGCCCAGCTTGCTTCTCGCCCCCTCTGCTTGCGGTGCAACAATCCGCGCAGAGACCCGGCCTCAGGGTACCAGTTTCCCCCAAGTTCGAGGCTTTATACCCATCTGTAATTGTCATCGTTGGCACGCAACACGGCCACGCTGACAACAGTGAAGGAGAGAGCATGTCTGCCACAATCTCACTCAAGAGTACAAGGCCACGTCGTAGCGACGCCACCTTGAGTTTCATTCAATACGCCTTGGTCATCGTCGGGCTGATGCTCCTGGTGGGCACCGTCAAGCCGGCCTTCAGCGACAGTCGCAAGGATGATGGCGGCCAGCGGCAGGCGGCGGCAATGACGGAATCCGTCGCGCCGACTGCGACTTCGCCAGCGACCGTATCGCCATCGCTAATGGCCGAAGAGGAAGCATCGATCACCACCGCCGAAGCGCAAGCAGTGCCAGCGCTGAAGGAGGCGGTCAAGAAGGAGACCTTCGCCGCTGCCCCCGCAGCGCTGCGCCCCTCCCTGCAGCGCGCGCTCGACTACGTGTCGGATCGCTACCGCGTTGCCCCCGAGGCGCTGGTTCCGATTTTCGAGACCGCGCAGAGCGTCGGCCGCGAGCGTAAACTCGATCCGCTGTTGATCATCGCCATCATCGGCATCGAGTCGCGCTTCAACCCGTTTGCCGAAAGCCCGGTCGGCGCACAGGGCCTGATGCAGGTGATGCCCGACATCCACAAGGACAAACTGCCGGAAGACGCCGGCGAGCAGCCGTTTCTTGACCCGGTGACCAATATTCAGGTTGGCGTGCATGTCCTCGAGGAGGCGATCCGCTGGCGCGGCAGCCTGACCGGCGGGCTGCAGCACTACGGCGGCTCGCCCACGGACCCGGCAACCGGCTACGCGAAAAAAGTCTTTGCCGAGAAGCAGCGTCTCGAAAAGGCAGCCAAGCGCGGCAGCAACTCACGCGCCTGAGCGGCCGCCCCGTCGCCAGATCACGATGGCGGCGGCTTTACTGGAGGCAGACCTGCTCCGCGGCCGCCTCCGGAACGATCGCCTCCCGCCATGCGCCGGATCGCCTGTCTGGCCTCGGCGGAGAGCAGCAGCTCGGCATCCGCCAGCGGCGTCATCAGCCGATGGTCGAAGTGCAGCAGGCCGCCCTCGTCTTCGCACAGGAATTCGGCTTCGATCAGCGTACTAATGAAGCCCGAGAAAGCGAGCTTCTCGGCGAACTCAGGCGAATTGAATTCGTAGAGAAGCTCCAGCCGCCGCCCCAGGTGATGGCAGCTGTCCTCGAGAGCCTGGCGGGTCAGCTGTCCACTTCCGTGTTGCTCGAGCAAGGCCAGCGTCAGGAAATATCGCTCCAGTAGCGGTCGGATGCTTTCGCCAAGCAAGTGCAGTTCGGCGAACTCCTGACTGATCGGCTCCGGCGCGGCCAGGCTGCCAGAGGGATCGCCGCGCAGCAAGAGGCCGCGGGCGACCAGCACCACGATCACGGCATCGCTGGCGACAGCCAGTTCGGCTTCCGGCCAGCGCAGGAACAGCTCGGCGCGCAGCAAGACGTAGATGCCACGCACCGCCTGCGCCATACGCGCACTGCCGAGTCGCCGATTGTGACTGAGCAGACAGGCGATCACCGCCGGCAGGGCAAAAAGGTGCAGGACATTGTTGCGAAAGTAGGCCAGCAACGGCGCCTGCTTTTCGGTGACGCGAATCAGCTCCCCCAGGGGATCGGAAAAACGCTCGACGAAGCCCAGGCGCTGGGTGTAGGCGACAATCTGCGGCGCGTCGAGTGTGCAGGCGATACTCGCCGACGCGTATGGCGCTTCGGCGAACAAGGCCTGGTAGTGCTCGATCAGCCGGTGCAGCGAAGACTCGTCGGCGGTGTGCCTTGGCGTCGCCAGCAGCGCCAGGGCGATCAGATTGACCGGATTGAGAACGCTCGCCTCGTTGATCCGCTTGGCGATTTCGCCCGCCACGCGGCGGACAAGCGCACGCGACCACGGGGCAGGACAATCGTCAGAGCCCGCGCGCCAGCCGGGGTGCTGCGCGTCGAGAAAGGCGGCCAGCGGCAACGGCTCGGCGACACAGACATGGACCCGGCCAAATACCCGTTTGAGACTGCGAATGGTCCGCAGAATGCCCCACAGCGACTCGCGCCGCTTGGCTTTTCCGGCCAGCTCGGCAAGGTAGCTGCGCCCTTCGAGCAGCTTCTCGTAGCCGATATACACCGGCACGAAGACCAGCGGCCGGCTGTGCTCGCGAATGAAGCTGTGTACGGTCATCGCGAGGATGCCGGCCTTGGGCGTCAGCATCCTGCCGCTACGACTGCGCCCACCCTCGATGAAATACTCCAGCGGAAAGCCGCGCGCCAGGACAAGGTGCAGGTACTCGTCGAAAACGGCCGCATAGAGCGGCTCGCCCCTGAAGCTGCGGCGCAGGAAAAAAGCACCGCAGCGGCGTAGCAGGGCGCCGACGATGGGCAGGTTGAGGTTGGCACCGGCGGCGATATGCGGCGGAGTCAACCCCTTGCGGCGAATCAGGTAAGAGAGCAGCAGGTAATCGACATGGCTGCGGTGGCAGGGAACGTAAACAATTTCATGGCCTGGCGCGACACGGGTCAGGGCTTCGAAATTATGCGTCTCTATGCCGTCGTAGAGCCGTTTCCACAGCCAGGTCAGGAACAGCTCCAGGGCCCGAACGGCGCCGTGCGAATAGTCGGAAGCAATCTCGCGGGCGAAGCCGGCGGCACGCGCTCTTGCCTGGTCGGGCGTAATGCCGTGCGTCGCGACTTCGCTGGCCATCGCCGCGCGCACTCGCTCGCCGGCGAGCACCGCGCCCACCTGCGTGTGGCGGTGCGACAGATCGGGCCCGATCGCCATCTGCCGCTGGCGACGAAAATGGACCCGCAAAACCCGCGACAACTTGCGTTGCGCCTGCTCCTGGTCGAGCCCCCCGTGCAGTAGGTCACGCAGCGAGATTGGCGAGTTGTAGCGCACCAGGACCTGGCGGCCGTGCAACACGATCGCCAGCAGCTGTCGCCAGGCGCCTGGCGGGCGCCAGGTTTCCGAGAACAGCGCCTTGATGATCGAGTCCTGCTTGCCGGGAGATCGCCCCCAGAGAATAAGCACCGGCAGCAATTGCACATCGAGTTCCGGGTCGGCAATGGTCGCGCCGATGAGATGCGCGAGCAACGGCGAATGATCATTCTGATCGCGCGCCCGGCCAGCCAGGCTGCGGTCACGATTGACAAAGAAGAATGAGCGCGCCGGGTGCTGCCCGCCGATGGCCAGCGGTGCCTCGGCGCGTGGCAAGCCGGCGCGCCGCGATTCCTCGATAAGCACCAGGAGGTTCGACAAGTGCCGGTCCTGGAGGACATAACAGACCGGCTTGCCCGGAGCGAGGCACAGGTCCTGCATCTTCTCCGGGAAAACCGAGCTGCGTACCCAGAGGTACAAGAGCCGGCGGGCCAGCGGGAGAAACCATTCGGCGAGCTTGCGCGCGCCAATCACGACGACCTGGATCCCGGTCGCTGCTCGCTGGCCCCTATTCCTCGTCGACCACCTGATGCTCGGAAACAAGCTGCTGTTGCGTCGCCGGCGGCACCTGCGCGTAATGCGAGAAGGCAATGCTGTACGAACCCTGTCCGGCGGTCAGCGATTTCAGGCGTGACTGGTAACCGTCCAGTTCGGCGAGCGGCACCTCGCCGGTGATCGCCATCACTCCCGGCCCGCGCGGCTGCGTGCCGGTGAGGTGGCCGCGCTTGCTGGAAAGATCGCCGGTGAGGTCGCCGGTCATCGCCTCGGGGGCGAGAATCTCGATTTCGACCACCGGTTCGAGAATGATTGGCTTGGCCGCGCGAATCGCTTCGATCGTCGCTTTGCGGCCGGCGGTCTGGAAAGCGATGTCCTTGCCGTCGACCGGGTGCGACTTGCCGTCGTGTACGGTGACGCGCAAGTCCTGCACTTCGAAGCCGGCAACCACGCCATCGGCCAGTGCCTGACGGACACCCTTCTCGACCGAGGCCATGAACACGCCCGGGATGACGCCACCCTTGACGATATCGACGAATTCGAAACCGGCACCACGCGCGAGCGGTTCGACGCGCAGCGCCACTTCCCCAAACTGGCCGGCGCCGCCGCTCTGCTTCTTGTGCCGGCAGTGCCCTTCGGCCGAGGCGGTGATCGCTTCACGATAGGCAATCTGCGGCGGCGTGGTGTCGAGTTCGAGTTTGTACTGCTGCGCCAGCCGGGTGAGCTTGGCGCGCAGGTGCATTTCGCCGATGCCGCGAATGACCGTTTCATTGGTCGTCGGATGGCGTTCGATGCGGAAGCACGGGTCTTCGACCTCGAGCTTGCGCAGGATCTCGAACAGGCGCTGCTCGTCGGCCTTGCGTTTGGCATGCACGGCGAGGCCCTGCATGGGCTGCGGGAACTCGAGCGGTTTGAGGTGGATGTGGTCTTCTTCGTGCGAATCGTGCAACACGCAGTCGAATTCGATTTCGTCGACCTTGGCCACCGCACCGAGGTCGCCAGGGACCAGTGACTCGGCTTCGAGGTATTCCTTGCCCTGCAGGCGATAGATGTGACCGACCTTGAACGGGCGCTTGCCGTCGCCGACGAAGAGCTGCGAGTCCTTGCGGATGGTGCCCTGATGAACGCGGAAAATGCCAACCTTGCCAATGAAGGGATCGCTGACGATCTTGAAGACGTGCGCCAGAACGTGCTTTTCCGGGTCTGGGTCCGCCCGGAACGCTTCCGTCGCTCCGCCCGGCTCGCCGCGATAGAACGGCGGCGGGTTGCCCTCGGCCGGACTGGGTGCCAGCTGGGCAAGCGCGTCGAGTAGTTGCGGGATGCCAGCGCCGGTTTTAGCCGAAACGAAGAGGATCGGAATCAGGTGCCCTGAACGCAGTGCTTTCTCGAACGGCAGGTGCAGCTCCTCCGGGCTGGGATCGAGACCCTCGTCCAGATAGCGGGCGAGCAGATCCTCGTCTTCCTCGACGATCTGATCGATCAAGGCGCGGTGCGCGGCGGCCACCGATTCGAAATCGCTCTCGCCGCTGTCGTGACCGAGCAACTCGACGACCTCTGCACCGTGCTTGACCGGCAAGTCAAGCAACATGCACTCGCGCCCGAAGCGCTCGCGAATCTCGCCGACCAGCGCCGGCAGGTTGACGTTGTCGGCGTCGATCTTGTTGATGACGATCATCCGGCAGACGCCACGAGCGGCGGCCAGCTGCATCATCTTTTCAGTCGAGAGTTCGATACCATTCTGCGCATTGATGACCACCAGTGCGGTATCGACCGCGGCCAGGGCGCTGATCGCCTGCCCCGCGAAGTCCGGAAAACCTGGCGTATCGATCAGATGCACATACACGTCCTGCCACGAAAACCCCACCAGGGTCGCGTTCAGCGAGTGGCCGAATTCCTTTTCCTGCGCATCAAAGTCGCAAACGGTGTTACCTCTTTCGACGGCACCGCGGCTGCTGATAGCGCCGGCGGCAGCGAGCAGACTTTCGGCTAGCGTCGTCTTGCCAGCAGCACCGTGGCCGACAAGAGCGACAGCGCGCAGCATACTGGTGGTGGTTTGGCCCATTGATCATCTCCCATTCAAGTCGAACGCACGCCGCAGCTTCCCCTCTAGCCAAATGGCATGACAGGCCGCGCGTGCTGACATCATTTTACTCCCGCCGCGAGCGTCGCGCGTGCTGCTCGCGACCCGCTTCGGGAATGCCATCGGCAGGCGGTCGGCCACGCTCCGGCAGGCGGACAGACATCGGCAGCGGCATCGACGCCAACCGGGAGATCTTGGCCGGCAAAACAACTCGCCGAACATCTGTTTTGTGTAAACCGCGCCAGTCAGCTAAAGTGACGCGCTTTATTTTTGATGAACACCGCGTCAGGAGTCCCAAATGGAAAACGATCTGCGCCAGGCCGATCTTCGTGAGGCCGCCCTCGAGTATCACCGCGAGCCGACTCCGGGCAAGATAGCTGTCCAGCCGACCAAAGGACTGAATAACCAGCTCGACCTGGCGCTGGCCTATTCGCCAGGCGTCGCCTTCGCTTGCCACGCCATCGTCGACGACCCCGGCTCGGCCAGCCTGTATACCTCGCGCGCCAATCTGGTCGGGGTGATCACCAACGGTACGGCGGTACTTGGCCTGGGCAACATCGGTCCGCTGGCAGCGAAGCCGGTGATGGAGGGGAAAGGCTGCCTGTTCAAGAAATTCGCCGGAATCGATGTCTTCGACATCGAACTGGCCGAAAGGGACCCCGACCGGCTGATCGACATGATCGCCGCGATGGAACCGACGTTGGGTGGCATCAACCTGGAAGACATCAAGGCTCCGGAATGCTTCTATATCGAAGCCAAGCTCAAGGAGCGGATGTCGATCCCCGTCTTCCACGACGATCAGCACGGTACGGCGATCATTTCGTCGGCGGCGATCCTGAATGCGCTCAAGGTAACCGGCAAGAAGATCGCCGAAGTCAGCGTCGTTTGCTCCGGAGCCGGGGCGGCGGCGATTTCCTGCCTGAACCTGTGGTGCGACCTTGGCGTACGGCGCGAGAACATTCTCGTCTGCGACTCGAAAGGCGTGATCTACGCCGGCCGCGACGCCGACATGGAGCCGAACAAGGCGCGCTATGCGCGCGACACCGAGTGCCGCACACTCGGCGAGGCGCTCGAAGGTGCCGACGTCTTCCTCGGACTCTCCGCCGCCGGGATCCTCGAACCCGAGATGCTCGCCAATATGGCCAAGGATCCGATCGTTTTTGCGCTCGCCAATCCGACCCCGGAAATCATGCCCGAACTGGCCAGGAAAGTTCGCCCCGACGTGATCATCGCCACCGGTCGCTCGGACTATCCGAATCAGGTCAACAATGTTCTCTGTTTTCCCTTCATTTTCCGTGGCGCGCTCGACGTCGGTGCGACGGGCATCAACGAGCAGATGAAAATGGCCTGCGTCAAAGCCCTGGCGGCGATGGCGCAGGAGGAGGTGAGCGACGAAGTGGCCATGGCCTACCCCGGCCAGGAGTTGGTCTTTGGCCGCGACTATCTGATCCCCAAGCCTTTCGATCCAGGCTTGATCACCATCATCGCCCCGGCGGTCGCCCTGGCGGCGATGAATTCGGGAGTGGCCACCCGACCGATCGCCGATATGGAAGCTTACCGGGAGAAGCTGCGCGAGTTCGTCTATCAAAGCGGCGTCGGCATGCGCGCGGTGTTCTCGGCCGCCAAGCGCAGCAGCGAAACGCGCATCGTCTATTGCGACGGGGAGGACGAGCGGATGCTGCGCGCCGCACAGACGATCATCAATGAGGGTCTGACGCGGCCGATCCTGATCGGTCGCCCAGAGGTCATTGCGACTCGCCTGAAGAGGATCTCGTCGAAGTTGCGCCCGGGTACCGATTTCGAGGTGGTCGACCCGGCCAGCGACGAGCGCTACAAGGAGTGCTGGACTGCCTATCACCAGTTGCGCAAGCGCCACGGAGTGACCGTCGACATCGCCAAGACGCGCTTGCGCACCAACAACACCATCATCGGGGCCATGCTGCTTAGCCTCGGCTACGCTGATGGCATGATCTGCGGCCTCTCCGGCCGCTTCGCCCATCACCTGCGGCAAATCGACGAGATCATCGGCAAGGAGCCCGGGCGCACGACAATGGCCGCGATGACCCATGTCCTGCTGCCCGGCCGCGCCCTTTTCCTCTGCGATACGCACGTCAACGAGGACCCCGACGCCGAGCAGCTGGCCGAGATAACGCTGATGGCGGCCGAGGCAGTCAGTCGCTTTGCGATCCACCCAAAAATAGCCATGCTCTCGCACTCGAACTTCGGATCTTCGCTCACCGCTGGCGCCCGCAAGGTCGCCAGGGCAGTGGAAATCGTCCGCGCCAAAGCGCCGGACCTGGAAATCGATGGCGAGATGCACGGTGAAAGCGCCCTCTCACAAAGCATCCGTGAGCGCTCGGACCCCCAGTCGCCGCTAACCGGTGAGGCGAATCTGCTGGTGATGCCCAACCTGGACGCCGCCAACATCTCGTACAACCTGCTCAAGATGACCGGTGGCGACGGCATGTCGGTGGGCCCGATCCTGCTCGGCGCAGCGCGCCCGGTGCATGTGCTGGCGGCGACGTCGACGGTTCGTCGAGTGGTGGACATGAGCGCCCTGATCGTCGTCGAAGCGGCGAGCGAGTAAGCGCTGCACAGCGGCCGGCGAGGCGCACCGCCGAGCGCGTCGCCCATCGCGCGCGCCGGCTGCGTGGCGGCGCGCGTCTTCGGCGCACCCGCTGCGTTGGCCAGGAACAGCACGCTCCGCGAGCGGCCCCGGGAGCGGCCCCGGGAGCGGGATTCTTGCCGTAAACCCGCCGCTTTACAAACACGCCGAGTCAATGCATCATCGGGAGGGCTAATAACTCGGCATAGCCGGGACCTGATGGTTCACAACGCATTGCAGGGCCCTATCGCGAACAATGGCAGCCAATCCGCAACACTCCCCACTCAGTGGTCTCGCCCGTGCGCTGGTGCAAGCCGGTCGGCTCAAGGAAGTCGAGGCGGAGTCCTTGCTCGCGCAGGCGGCAGCCAACCGGACCTCGCTGATTGAACAGATGGTCAGCGCCAACAAGGCGACCTTCCTTGACCTGGCCCGTTTTGCCGCCGAGAAATTCGGCTACCCCCTACTCGACCTGTCCGCTTTCGACGACGCGCAAATCCAGAAAAGCGCAATTGACCGCAAGCTGATCGCCAGCCATCGCGTCGTGCCCCTGCACAAGCGTGGCAACCGCCTGGCAATCGCCATCGCCGATCCGACCAATCTGCGCGCGCTTGACGAAATTCGCTTCCAGACGGGTTTGGCAGTGGACCCGGTAATCGTCGAGGAAAACAAGCTCGGACCCCTGGTCGCCAAACTCTCCGAAACCGTCGAGGAGAGTTTGAAGAGCTTTTCCGGCGAGGACATCAACCTCGAGTTCACCGACGAGCAGACGCAGGAAAGGGCCGATGAGGCCGCGTCAGCTCTTGAGGTTGACGACGCGCCGGTCGTCCGCTTCATTCAGAAGATGTTGCTTGACGCGATCAACGATGGTGCCTCCGACATCCATTTCGAACCGTATGAGAAGAACTATCGCATCCGTTTTCGAACCGACGGCATCTTGCGTGAAGTGGCGGCGCCGCCGCTGGTCATCAAGGACAAGATCGCCTCGCGGATCAAGGTCATCTCGCGCCTGAACATTGCCGAGAAGCGCGTCCCCCAGGACGGTCGGATGCGGCTGGTGCTGTCCAAGAGTCGATCCATCGACTTCCGGGTCAGCACGCTGCCCACCATGTACGGGGAAAAGATCGTCTTGCGGATTCTCGACCCGGCCAGCGCCAGCCTCGGAATCGATGCGCTAGGATATGAACCCGAGCAGAAGGCTCTGTTGCTCGATGCCATCCACCGTCCCTACGGAATGATCCTGGTCACTGGACCGACCGGTTCGGGAAAAACGGTCTCGCTCTATACCTGCCTCAACATTCTGAACAAGGCCGGGGTCAACATCGCCACCGCCGAAGACCCAGCCGAAATACCCCTGCCAGGGATCAATCAGGTCAACGTCGATGACAAAGCCGGGCTCACGTTCCCGGTGGCGCTCAAGGCCTTTCTTCGGCAAGACCCGGACATCATCATGGTCGGCGAGATCCGCGACATCGAAACCGCCGAAATCGCGATCAAGGCGGCGCAAACCGGGCACATCGTCTTGTCAACGCTGCATACCAATGATGCGCCGGGAACACTGACCCGCCTGATGAACATGGGCATCCCGACCTTCAATCTGGCCTCGAGCATTCTGCTGATCACCGCGCAACGCCTGGTACGTCGGCTGTGCACCTGCAAGAAACCGCTCGATACACCGGTCGAGACCCTGCTCAACGCCGGCTTCCTGGAAAGTGATCTGGATGGAACGTGGACGCTCTACGGTCCGGGCGAGTGCGAACGCTGCAAGAGTAGTGGCTACAAGGGACGTGTTGGTCTCTACGAGGTGATGCCGGTGACCGAGGCGATTCAGCGCATTGTCATGGCCAACGGCACGGAGCATGACGTCGCCGCCCAGGCCAGGCAAGAAGGAGTGAATGATCTGCGCCGCTCCGGGCTGCTGAAGGTCAAGCAGGGGCTCACCTCTCTTGACGAGATTCTCGGCAGCACCAACGCTTGAAAACGGGGGAATGATGGCGACCGCAGCGAAACGCACCAGAAAAGCCGAGCCGGAAGTCAAGGAATACGTATTTCTCTGGGAAGGGAAAAACAAGGCTGGCAAGGTCGTTCGCGGCGAGCAGCGCGCCAACAGCCAGAACGTCGTGCGCGCCACGCTTCGGCGGCAGGGGATTCTGGTCAGCAAGGTCACCAAGCAGCGCTTCAAGGGTGGACGGCAGATCACCGAGAAGGACATCACGCTGTTCACGCGGCAGCTGGCGACGATGATGAAATCAGGCGTGCCGCTGCTGCAGACCTTTGAAATCGTCGGGCGCGGGCACGACAACCCGTCGGTCGGCAAACTGCTCCTGGACATCAAGGCTGACGTCGAAACCGGCAGTTCCCTGTCGCAAGCGTTCCGCAAGCACCCGCTGCAGTTCGACCAGTTGTACTGCAACCTGGTCGCTGCCGGCGAGCAAGCCGGTATTCTCGAAACGCTCCTCGACCGCCTGGCGAACTACAAGGAGAAAATGCTCGCCATCAAGTCCAAGATCAAGGCAGCACTGTTCTACCCGGTGGCGATTATCGTCGTCGCTTTCATCATCACCGCGGTGATCATGATTTTCGTCATTCCGGCCTTCAAGGAAGTCTTCAGGAGCTTCGGTGCCGATCTGCCCACGCCGACACTGGTGGTGATCGCCATATCGGACTTCTTCATCGACTATTGGTGGGCCATTTTCGGCGGTACCGGTGCCGCCGTCTATGGCTTCTTCTATTCCTGGAAACGTTCGGAAAAAATGCAAATGGCGTTCGACCGCCTGTTTCTCCGCTTGCCGATTTTCGGCGACATCATTCGCAAGTCCGTGATCGCCCGCTGGACGCGGACGCTGGCCACCATGTTCGCGGCCGGCGTGCCGCTGGTCGAGTCGCTGGAATCGGTCGGCGGCGCTGCCGGGAACCACGTTTACAAGGTCGCCACCAGGCAGATCCAGGGTGAGGTCAGCACCGGTACCAGCCTCACTTCGGCAATGCAGAACACCGCGCTTTTCCCGAACATGGTCAATCAGATGGTGGCCATCGGCGAGGAGTCCGGCGCCCTCGATTCAATGCTCGGCAAGGTTGCCGACTTCTTCGAGGCCGAGGTGGACGACGCGGTGGAAGCACTTTCCAGCCTCATGGAGCCGATCATCATGGTCGTTCTCGGCGTACTGATCGGCGGCATGGTGATTGCCATGTACCTGCCGATCTTCAAACTGGGCGCCGTCGTCGGCTAACCTGGGATCGTGCCCGACCTGTTCCCGGCGGACCTGCCCCCTGCCATGTTCGCGCTGATCTGCGCAGTGCTCGGGCTGCTGGTTGGCAGCTTTCTCAACGTCGTCATTCACCGCTTGCCGATGATGATGGAACGTGACTGGCGCAACCACTGCGCCGAGCTGTGCGGTCAGGCACCACCGCCACACGAACCACTGTCGCTGGCCAGGCCCGGCTCGCGCTGTCCTGCGTGTGGGCACGCGATTACTGCGCTCGAGAACATTCCAGTACTGAGCTGGCTGTTTCTCCATGGCCGCTGTTCGGCGTGCGCGGCACCGATCTCGCCCCGCTACCCACTGGTTGAAGCGACAAGCGGCCTGTTGTCCGCCCTTGCCGCCTTCCATTTCGGCTATGGCTGGGCGGCTGCCGCCGCCATGCTGCTGATATGGAGCCTGATCGCGCTGACCTGCATCGACTTCGATAGCCAGCTGTTGCCCGATGCGATCACGCTGCCACTGCTCTGGGCGGGCCTGCTGTTCAACCTGTTCGGCACCTTTGCCGACCTGCAGTCGGCGGTGATCGGGGCGGTGTGCGGCTATCTTGCCCTGTGGTCGGTGTATTGGGTGTTCAAGCTGACCACCGGTAAGGAGGGCATGGGCTACGGCGACTTCAAGCTGCTCGCCGCTCTCGGTGCCTGGCTCGGCTGGGAGATGCTGCCACTGACCATCCTGCTCTCGTCGCTGCTTGGCGCAGTGGTCGGCATCGCCTTGATCGCCATAGCCAAGCGCGGGCGCAGCGTGCCGATTCCCTTCGGCCCCTACCTGGCCGCCGCGGGCTTACTGGCACTGTTCTGGGGCAAGCCACTTACGCGCGCCTACCTGAGTCTGCTGTAGCTTTCCCGGCCGGAAACAGGGGTCCTTGGCGACGTGCCGGGGACGGGCAAACGACACCTGGGTTCGCGTATAATCGTGCCCTTTCGGGCGCCAGCCTGCGTCTTTTGAGGGTTTGTCATGCCGATTTACGCCTATCGCTGCGAAACTTGCGGTTTCACAAAGGATCACCTGCAAAAACTCAGTGACGCGGCCTTGAGCATCTGCCCCGAATGCGGCCAGGCAACGTATCGAAAACAGGTCACGGCTGCCGGCTTTCAGTTGAAAGGAAGCGGCTGGTACGTGACCGATTTCAAGGGGGGCAACAAAGCCCCGGCGACGGCCACCAAGGGCTCCGAAAGCAAGGATAGCCCAGCTGCCGGCGGTACGGCGAGTTCATCAAGTGCGGCGAACTCGACAGCTTCGGAGAAGTCAGGAACTTCGGCGAGTCCGGACACTGCGTCCACCAGCGCGAAGAGCACGCCGGCGGCCAACGGCAAGGAATGAAGCGCTACTTCATTACCGGACTGCTGATCTGGGTACCGTTGGCCATCACGGCCTGGGTACTGGTGCTGATCGTCGGCACTATGGATCAATCGATGCGCCTGCTGCCGGCGGCGATGCACCCGCGCACGCTCCTCGGCTTCGACATCCCGGGTGCCGGGGCGATCCTGACCCTGCTGATCATCATGATCACCGGCTTGCTGGCGGCCAATTTCATCGGCCAGCGGCTGGTGCTGTGGTGGGAACATCTGCTGGCGCGCATTCCGGTCGTCAATTCGATCTACAACAGCGTCAAGCAGGTTTCCGACACCCTCTTCTCGTCGTCCGGCAACGCTTTTCGCAAGGCGCTGCTGATCGAGTACCCGCGGCGCGGGGCTTGGACGATCGCTTTCCTCACTGGCAAGCCGGGCGCCGATGTGCTCCACCATCTCGACGGTGACTACGTCAGTGTCTACGTTCCGACGACACCGAACCCGACCTCGGGTTTCTTCCTGATGCTGCCGAGGAGCGACGTCATTGAACTGGATATGAGCGTCGATACGGCGCTGAAGTACGTCATCTCGATGGGCGTTGTGGCGCCGCCGCCCAGAAACGCGGCAGCGTCGAAACGGACCGCCACCGTCACGCCGCCCATCGACCCCACCAAAATCTGATACCAGCCACCCGGAAACAGCATGCGAACTCATTATTGCGGACAAGTCAATTCACAGCTCATCGGCCAGGAGGTAAGGCTTTGCGGCTGGGCGCATCGGCGGCGGGACCACGGCGGCGTCATCTTCGTCGACCTCCGCGACCGCGAGGGCCTGGCCCAGATCGTCTGCGATCCCGATCGTCCGGAAATGTTCGCGGCCGCCGAAGCGGTGCGCAGCGAGTTCTGCCTGCGCGTTACAGGCAAGGTCCGTGCCCGCCCCGAAGGTACGGTGAACCCCAACATCGCCAGCGGCGAAGTCGAGATTCTCTGTCACGCAATGGAGATCCTCAACGCTTCGGCAACCCCGCCGTTCCAGCTTGACGAGGAGAACCTGTCGGAGAGCATTCGCCTTCAGCACCGGGTGATCGACCTGCGCCGGCCGCAGATGCAGAAGAGCATGCAGCTGCGCTACCAAACGGCACGCGCCTTCCGCCGCTTCCTCGACGATGCCGGCTTCATGGACATCGAAACGCCGATGCTCACCAAGAGTACGCCGGAAGGCGCGCGCGACTATCTGGTGCCGTCGCGCGTTCATCCGGGGCAGTTCTTCGCCCTGCCGCAGTCGCCACAACTGTTCAAGCAACTGCTGATGGTCGCCGGCTTCGACCGCTACTATCAGATCGTCAAGTGCTTTCGCGACGAGGACCTGCGCGCCGATCGCCAACCGGAATTCACCCAGGTCGATATCGAGGCTTCGTTCATGGCCGAAGGCGAAATCGTCACGCTCATGGAGGAGCTGATCCGGGCGGTGTTCCGCGAGGTGATGGCCGTCGAACTGCCCAACCCCTTTCCCCGCCTGAGCTACGGCGAGGCGATGGATCGTTACGGGTCGGACAAGCCGGATCTGCGCGTCAATCTCGAACTCGTCGAAGTCGCCGACGTGCTCAAGGACGTTTCCTTCAAGGTCTTTGCCGGCGTCGCGAATAGCCCGGGCGGCCGCATTGCTGCTTTGCGCGTTCCCGGCGGCGCCACTCTGACGCGTGGCGAGATCGACGCGTACACCCAGTTCGTCGGCATCTATGGTGCTCGCGGCCTGGCCTACATCAAGGTCAACGATGTTACCCAGCTCAACGAAACCGGCCTGCAATCGCCGATCGTCAAGAACCTGCATGAAGTTGCGCTGAAAGCCATCGTCGAGCGCACCGGCGCGCAGTCCGGCGATCTGATTTTCTTCGGTGCCGACAAGAGCAAGGTGGTCAATGACGCCCTCGGCGCTCTGCGCGTCAGGATCGGTCACGAAAAGAACTTCCTCAACGGCAATCCATGGGAACCGGTGTGGATCGTGGACTTCCCGATGTTCGACTTCGACGAAACCGAGCGCCGCTGGACGGCCTGCCACCACCCCTTCACCAGCCCGAAGGACGGCCACCTGGAGCTGCTGCAGAGTGACCCCGGTCGCTGCCTCGCGAAAGCCTACGACCTGGCACTGAACGGTTCCGAGCTGGGTGGCGGCTCGGTGCGTATCCACCAGCCCGAGGTACAGGAAAGCGTCTTCAAGGTACTCGGCATCGGCGACGAGGAGGCGCAGCTCAAGTTCGGCTTCCTGCTCGACGCGCTCAAGTACGGTGCGCCACCGCATGGCGGCCTGGCCTTTGGCCTGGATCGCATCGTCGCCATGATGGCCGGCGCCGAGTCGATCCGCGACGTGATCGCTTTTCCGAAAACGCAGCGCGCGCAGTGCCTGCTCACCGACGCGCCGAACAGCGTCGACGAGAAGCAGTTGCGAGAGCTGCATATCCGCCTGCGCCAGAAAGTCGAAACGCAGGTCGAGGTCGGCAAGGGCTAGCAGCCGTGCTACGCGCCGCCAGCCATTTTCGCCTGCTGCTGGTCGCGGCGCTGCTCGCGCTGCTTGGCCTGCTCGGCCCGAGCGGCGCCACGCAGGCACGCGAAAACGCCCCCCTGGCGAGCATCACTCTGGCCGAGTTGCCCGCCGAAGCGCTGCAAACCTTGCGCCTGATCAAGCAAGGCGGACCATTCCCCTATCCGCACAAGGACGGCAGCAATTTCGGCAATTTCGAAAAGCACCTCCCCTTGCAGCCACGCGCCTACTATCGTGAATACACGGTGCCGACGCCAGGCAGCCGCGACCGCGGTGCGCGGCGCATCGTTGCCGGAGAGGGACGCGGCGGCGATGTCGCCACCTCCGGCGAGTATTACTACACCAGCGACCACTACCGCAGCTTCCGCCGCATACGCGAATAGCCACGACCGACCATGACACAGAAAGACCTGCAAGCTCTGTTGGAGGATTCACGCCAGGCCGGCATCTACCGTCTTCCGCACGGTGATCGTCGGGCCCTGCGCGACGCTGCCGAAGCCGCCGGTTTCGCTTGTTTCGAAGCCGATCTCGGCGACTCGGACCAGATCCACGGGGTACTGACGCGGCTCGGCCGCCAGCTCGGCTTCCCCGAATGGTACGGCGGCAACTTCGACGCGCTGAAGGATTGCCTGAGCGATATCTCGTGGCGCGAAGAGTGCGGTTATCTGCTGATCCTGTCGCGAGCCGAAGCCCTGCAGTTCGCGAACGCGAACGCTTTTCGGACGCTCAACGAAGTCTTCGCCGCGGCAATCGACGAATGGCGTTCGCAGGGTGTTCCGATGTGGGTTTTCTACGACCTCGAGGCCGACGGGTTGGCAACACTTCCGACCTTGGAATGACCGCCTACAAGCGACCGGTATCGGTCCTGGTTGTGGTCCATACCCCCGACCTGCAGGTGCTGTTGCTTGAGCGTGCCTCGCATGCGGGCTACTGGCAGTCGGTCACCGGCAGCCAGGAAGCCGGCGAGGCGCTGGCCGACACGGCGCTGCGTGAGCTTGCCGAAGAGACGGGCATCAGCGCGCCTCCAGGCGACCTGCACGACTGGCAGATGAGCAACCGCTACGAGATTTTTGCCGAGTGGCGACATCGTTACGCGCCGGGAGTCGTGCACAACACCGAGCACGTTTTCTCACTGCAGGTAGCGGCCGGGCAAGCGGTCGTCATTGCTCCCGACGAGCACCTCGACTACTGCTGGCTGCCCTGGCACGAGGCCGCTGAGAAGTGCTTTTCGTGGAGCAACCGCGACGCGCTGCTCATGCTGCCGGAAAGGGTTTCCCTGGCTCAGCGCTGAAGCGCTGCGTCAGGCAGGTCGGGCAAAAACAACTGCCTCCCGCCTCCGGCGCCAACGAAAGCGGCGCCTTCTCCATGCACCAGCAGCTTGCCAGGCCCGCCGCCGCACCACAGACGAAGGACGTGCCGCAAGCGGGGCAGGTACTCGCTTGCGGGTTTTCAGGGACCTTCGGCACGGCGTTCCTCGCTCTCCGGATTCACTCTCATCAGGGGTCTCGCCCTTCGACTGGATCGGCCCCCGCGGCTCATGAACCGATTCTGCGCCCTGCCGTCACCTTGTCAAGCATGAATGTAAATGCACTCTGCTCGACGGAGCTTCAGGCAGAGCGATGCAGGCGAGAAGAAAAACACGAGAAAGGTGTAAGCATCGGCCCGCGTGTGGCGACCAAGCGCTATCAGAGGACATCCGCAGGGCGTCGCCGGCGCTGATGAGTGCAGCGGAAACGAACGCAAGGAGAGGAAATCAGAGATGAATCCGACAGCGAAACCCCTGGCCCTGGCCATCGCACTTGCCGGTGGACTGGCACTGCCGATGGCCGCTGCGCACGCGGCCAACCCCCGTAACCCCTGCGCGCCGAAGTCGCGAACCCCCGTTGCAGCGAAGAACCCGTGCGCTGCCGGCAAGCCGAACGACGCTATTGACCCGAAACTGGTCACCCGCCCGAAGAACTACAGGCCGTACGCGGGCACTGCCGGCGAACTCAAGAAGGAAGGCCAGCGCCTGTGGTCCGACAGCAGCCTGTCGACCAATGGCATGTCCTGCAACACCTGCCATCAGTCGAATGGCGCTTTCCAGGACACTTTTGCGCAGCCCTATCCGCATGCGGTCCAGATGGCCAAAGATCGTGTCGGCATGAAGACCACGCACCTCGACGAAATGGTACAAATCTGCATGGTCGCTCCCATGGCTGCACGACCACTGGCCTGGAGTTCGCGGGAGCTGGCGGCTCTCGGTGCTTACGCGACAGAAATCCAGAAGAACTTCACGCCGGCCAAGGGAAAGACGCACAACCCCTGCGCGGCAAAAAATCCCTGTGCTGTAAAGAAATAGCGGATGTTCCGCTAGATTGTGTAAGAAAAACCACCCAAGGAGACGCCAATGAATACGAATACCCTGAAGCTTGCTCTCGGCACAGCCGCCCTTGCTCTCGCCGTTCCGTTTGCGCACGCGGCCAATCCCTGCGCCGCCAAGAATCCGTGTGCAGCGAAAAACCCCTGCGCAGGAAGATCCGCGGCGACCAAGATGGCCAATCCCTGTGCGGCAAAGGCGGCAAACCCCTGCGCGGCGAAGAACCCGTGCGCAACGAAAAATCCCTGTGCCGCGAAGAATCCTTGCGCGGCGAAGAACCCCTGCGCTGCCAAGAACCCTTGCGCAGCCAAGAAGATGTGAGCATCGCCCGAGCATGTTCACCTCGGCAGTAACCACGGGAAGGGTGCTCTTGGCCCTTCCCGTTTTGCTGTTCGTTCTCAACGCCTGTGACAGAAGCGAGACGGTGCGCTCACCAGCCCTCACAGAACGAACCCCGGTTACCGAATCCGCGCAGGCGATCAGCGCTTTTCTCGAGCGCCACTGGGTGCGTCCACTGCCCGCGCAGGGCAAGGCTCCCGAGCAGTTCAGCGCGCTCGAAGCGTCGCTGATGCCCAGCGATTGCGGTAGCTGCCACACCGAGCAATACCGGGACTGGCAGACAAGTTTGCACGCCCAGGCCATGGGGCCCGGCTTGATGGGGCAGTTGCTGGCCATGGCGCCGACGGCGCGCGACGAACATCAGGATTGCCTCCGCTGCCACGCACCTCTGGCCGAACAGGCCAATGATCTGCTGGCTGAACTCGCGGCGGCCGAACACGCGTCAGCAGACGCGGCGCCTTCACCGGCAACCCCTTCTCTGCACCAGCAGGGGCTCGTCTGTGCCGCTTGTCATGTCCGGGCTCATCAACGTTCCGGACCTCCGCGGCGCGATGGAACGGCACCCGACGCGGTCGAGAGTGCTGCGTTGCCGCACGCCGGCTTCGTCGCCACGGACGCATTCGAAGATTCCCGCTTCTGCTCTGCCTGCCATCAGTTCCAGCCCGACGAATACGCGCTGAACGGCAAGCTGCTGGAGAACACCTACGACGAATGGAAAGTCTCGCGACACGCCCGGGAAGGCCGCAGCTGCCAATCGTGTCACATGCCCGAACGCCGACATCTGTGGCGAGGCATTCACGATCCGGAAATGGTCCGCGCTGCCGTCACCTTTTCAGTGGAAGGCGGCGAGTGGACCAACAATGTCATCCGCGCGGCTCTGAGCGTGCGCAACACCGGCGCTGGCCATTACCTGCCGACCTATGTGACACCCAGGCTGGTCGCCGAGATCGAGCAGCTCGACGGCGACGGCCGCAGTCTGCCGGGGACACGCATCGAACACCTGATTCAACGCCTGGTCCCTCTCGATCTCGGCAGCGAAACCAGCGACACGCGCCTGGCGCCCGACGGCGAGCTGCGCCTGGTCTACGAGCGGCCCGTGCATCGAGCCGCCGTGGCACTTGCCTACCGCTTGCGCGTCGAACCTGACGAGTTCTACGCCCGTTTCTACCGTGCGCTGCTGGCCGACGGCGCGGCAGAAAAAGGTCGGGAGCTCATCGCCCTGGCGCTCAAGCAAGCAGAATCGTCCTCTTTCCTGGCTTTTGAGGAGCGGCGAGTGCTGCCGCAGCGATGAGCCCGCCGACCCCATCGCGGGACGTGCGCAAACACCGTCACACGTGGCTTGCGTCTTTTCACTGGTCCGCGCTTGGCGGCACAACCAGAAACGTTTCTGAGGAGAAATTGCCATGACCATCGCAAACAAGCTCTTAGTAACTCTCGTTCTCGCCGCCCCAGGGCTTGGCGGCAGCGCACTGGCCGCCGGCGGAAACGCCGCGGTCATCGTCGAACTGACGCAGGTCCCCTGCCAGTTCCTGGAGAGCGAGCAGGGCACCAACCACGGCTATCGCAGCACCAAGATCCAGGACTGCGAGGCCATCAATGCCAAGTCTGGCGCCAGCCGCGTGCAAACGGCGAAAACCCTGCAGCTCAAGCCGGGCAAGACGATTTTTCGCGTCACCAACAAGGACGTTCCCTACGAACTCGGCTTCTGGTTGCGTGGCGAAGGGATTGCAGGGCGGGTCACCCTGCCCAGTGTCTCCGGCGGTGGCCTGCTTGCAGGCAAGACGCAGGACTACGTGATCGATCTCCAGCCCGGCGAGTACGTCTATTCGTGCCCGCTGAACCCAACGCCCGACTATCGGCTGGTGGTGCACTGAACCGGCCACGTCTCTGCCTTGCTCGCCGTTCGTCGCAGATCTTGGTATCGATCTATCGCTTGTCTGAGGGTGAACCTTCTCTAGCTTTAGCACTCTCAGACTGTGAGTGCTAAAATACAAGTGATAGCAAGTAAACAGCAAGGAGGAGTGCATCCAAATGACGCAAGCTTTGGCTTTACCAACGATCTCCGCGGTTGGCAGCATCGACGCGTATATCCAGGCGGCCAGACAGGTTCCCATGTTGACCGAAGAGCAGGAGTTCGCTCTGGCGACCCGCTTCCGCGAAGAAAGCGATCTCGACGCTGCGCGGCAGTTGGTTCTTTCGCACCTTCGTCTGGTGATTTCCGTTTCTCGCGGCTATCTGGGTTATGGCCTGCCGCATGCGGATTTGATTCAGGAGGGCAATATCGGGCTGATGAAAGCCGTCAAGCGCTTCGATCCGGGGCGCGGAGTTCGGCTGGTTTCGTTTGCCATCCACTGGATCAAAGCCGAGATCCATGAGTACGTGCTCAAGAACTGGCGAATGGTGAAACTGGCAACGACCAAGGCGCAGCGCAAACTGTTTTTCAACCTGCGCAGCATGAAAGCGAACCGCGACGCTCTCGGCCCGGTTCAGGTTGCCGACATCGCCCAACGCCTGAACGTCAAAGCCGACGAGGTCATGGAAATGGACACGCGCCTGTCAGGACACGACACGGCGTTCGACGCGCAGGCTGACGATGACGAGGCCTTCGTGCCTGCGGCCTATCTCGCCGACCACTCCAGCGAACCGGTGCACGTCCTTGAAGGGCGTGCCCGTGACCGACTGCACAGCGACGGCCTGCAGAATGCCCTGGGCAGTCTCGACCCACGTAGCCGCCGGATTGTCGAAGCGCGCTGGCTGACCGAAGAAAACCCGGCAACCCTGCACGATCTCGCCGGCGAGTTCTCGGTTTCCGCAGAGCGGATTCGGCAGATCGAGGTCAAGGCAATGCAGAAGATGCGCGCCAATCTGGCGCCGCTGGTGGCGAATACCTGAGGGGGCACGCAAAGTCGCGGGTGGAGGTGCCGCCTGCACACAAAAAAAGCCGGCAATGCCGGCTTTTTTCCTGCCCCAAGGCCAAAGTTTCGTCTCTCGTCAGCTGCCCCTTTCCGCCTTGCCTGGCAGAGCCTTTTTCGCGGCTGATGACGGCGCCTTCACCAGGCGGCGCGCCGCGGCGACAACGCTCGCCACGTTGATGGCGAAGAAATCGTAGAGATCGGCCGCCGGCGCCGACTCGCCAAAACGGTCGATTCCGACGACGGCACCGTTGCCGCCGACGTACTTCCACCACAGATCGGGATGCCCGGCCTCGATAGCGACGGCCGGCAGCGACGGCGGCAGCACCTGCTGCCGGTACGCCAGCGGCTGCAGATCGAAACGCCGCGTACACGGCATCGAAACCACGCGCGCGACGATTCCTTCCTCTTCGAGTGCCGCCCGCGCGGCGATGGCGATGTTCAACTCGGAACCGGTGCCGATCAGCAGCACGCTCGTTGCGACGCTGTCCGCGTCGCCGATGACGTAGCCGCCGAGCTTGATGCGGGCGATCTGCGCGGCGCTGCGCGCCAGCGCCGGCAGGTTTTGCCGGGAAAGCAGGAAGCACGAAGGGCCATCGCTTCGTTCTAGGGCAGAAGTCCAGGCGACCGCCGTCTCGACGGCATCGGCCGGGCGCCACACGTCCAGCCCGGGAATAAGGCGCAGGGACGCCGCGTGCTCGATCGGCTGATGCGTCGGGCCGTCCTCGCCGAGGCCGATCGAGTCGTGCGTGTAGACCATCAGCTGGCGCAGCTTCATCAGCGCGGCGAGGCGAATTGCGTTCCGTGCGTAATCGGAAAAGACCAGGAAAGTCGCGGTATACGGAATGAAGCCGCCGTGCAGCGCGATACCGTTGGCGATCGCCGTCATGCCGAACTCGCGCACCCCATAGTTGATGTAGTTGCCGGCCTGTTCGCGGTTGGCCGGGCGCGTGCCGCTCCAGTTGGTCAGATTCGACCCGGTCAGGTCGGCCGAGCCACCGAGCAGCTCCGGCAGCACAGGGGCCAGCGCTTCGATGACATTCTGCGAAGCCTTGCGCGTGGCGACGGCGCCAGCCGGTGTTGCGCACTGTTTGAGCAACGCGGCGACGTGCCGGCTCCAGTCGGCAGGTAACTCGCCCTGCATGCGACGGGCAAACTCGGCGGCCAGCTCCGGGTAGGCGACACGATACGCGGCAAAGCGCAGCTTCCAGTCATTCTCGGCGTCGGCTCCAGAAACGCGCGCGTCCCAGCCAGAACGAACATCAGGAGGGATTTCGAAAGGGGCAAACGGCCATTCGAGCAGGCGGCGCGTGTCGGCAATCTCGGCCGCACCCAGCGGCGCCCCGTGCACCTCATGCGTACCGCCCTTGTTCGGCGAGCCAAAACCGATCATGGTCTTGCAGCAGATCAGCGTCGGCCGCCCGGTCTGGGTCCTGGCAATACGAATCGCTGCCTCGATCGAATCGGCGTCGTGGCCGTCGCAATGGGCTACCACCCGCCAGCCGTAGGCCTCGAAACGCTGCGGCGTGTCGTCGGCGAACCACGGCTGTACGCGCCCGTCAATGGAAATGTCGTTGTCGTCGTAGAAGACGATCAACTTCGACAGCGACAGGCGCCCGGCCAAGGAACAGGCTTCGTGCGAAACGCCTTCCATCAAGCAGCCGTCGCCAATGAAGGCATAGGTGTAGTGGTCGACGATCTTGTGCGCCGGGCGGTTGAAGGTCTCGCCCATCAGGCGCTCGGCGAGCGCCATGCCGACGGCGTTGGCCAGCCCCTGCCCGAGTGGTCCGGTGGTCGTTTCGACCCCGGTGGTGATCCCGAACTCGGGGTGACCGGGCGTCTTCGAGTGCAGCTGTCGAAAGCGCTGCAGCTCCTCGATCGGCAGGTCGTAGCCGCTGAGATGCAGCAGCGCGTAGAGGAGCATCGAGCCATGCCCGTTGGAGAGCACGAAACGGTCGCGGTCGGCCCAGCACGGATTGGCCGGATTGTGCTTCAGGTGATGACGCCAGAGGACCTCGGCGATGTCGGCCATGCCCATCGGCATCCCGGGATGACCGGAGTTCGCCGCCTGCACGGCGTCAATGGCGAGAAAGCGCAGGGCGTTGGCGCAGCGGCGGCGTAGCTTGCGGGATGCGGTGGGCACGGAAATCTCCTTCCCTCAGGGTAGGGCAACTGTCGTCGACCAGTGCGTGGCGATGGCGTTCAGCGCGTACGGCGCTTCTTGTCCATCAACTGCATGATCATCGGCGTAAAAATGATCTGCATCGCCAGACCCATCTTGCCGCCTGGGCAGACGATGATGTTCGGGCGCGACATGAACGAACCATGCAGCATGCTCAGCAGATAAGGGAAGTCAATGCCATGAGGATTGGCGAAACGGATCACCAGCATGCTTTCGTCAGCCTGCGGGATATCCTGGGCAATGAACGGATTCGAGGTGTCGACCGTTGGCACGCGCTGGAAATTGACGTGCGTCCTGGAAAACTGCGGGCAGATGTAGTTGATGTACTCAGGCATCCGTCGCAGGATGGTATCGACCACCGCTTCGGTTGAGTAACCGCGCTGCGCCTTGTCGCGATGCAGCTTCTGGATCCATTCGAGGTTGATGATCGGGACGACACCGACGCACAGGTCGACATGGCGCCCGACGTCAACGGTT
The DNA here is from genome assembly GCA_000585075.1 of Candidatus Accumulibacter regalis. Classification (GTDB taxonomy): domain Bacteria; phylum Pseudomonadota; class Gammaproteobacteria; order Burkholderiales; family Rhodocyclaceae; genus Accumulibacter; species Accumulibacter regalis. Next base: position 51,955 of record JEMY01000038.1, read on the forward strand.
TCGGTACGCGCCGCGCCGTGCAGACCTTCGTAGAACAGGAGGTCGGTCCCTGCAGGGAGGTCAGCCCAGGGAGTGAAAGTTCCCGGTGGAGAAGCGTAAAGCTCGGCTTCAAGATCGTCATGCACATAGTGGCGACTCTTGCCACCACCGCTCGCGCCGTACGTTCGGAACAAGGCTTCGAGTTCGGCGAACAAATTGGCTTCGGGTCCGAAGTGACTGAACTGGTGGTCACCGGCAAGCGCCTTCTCGGCCATCTTCTCGCGCATCTCCAGGCGATCGTAACGATGAAAACTGTCGCCCTCGATAATCGCGGCGTTGAGGTTCTCGCGCCGAAAGATGTGCTGGAAGGCCTTGGTCACCGACGTGGTTCCGGCGCCCGAGGAACCGGTAATCGCGATGACCGGGTTCTTGATCGACATTGGAAATTCCTCCTGTAACTGAAGTTGAACGGTGTCCGCGCGGCTGCCCGATACCGGGCTCAATCGTCCCGGAACAGGGTACGCGTCGAGAACAACGGCGAACTGAAGGGCTGATCCTCACCGGTCTCGTGCTCGCGATGGTAGCGTTCGATTCGTTCGACCTCGTCACGCGAACCGAGAATCACCGGTACCCTCTCGTGCAGGCTGGTCGGTTGCACGTCGAGAATGCGCTGGCTGCCGGTTGACGCCAGGCCACCCGCCTGGGCGACGATCATGGCCATCGGGTTCGCTTCGTACATCAGGCGCAAGCGACCGGGCCTGGACAGATCCTTGCTGTCGCGCGGGTACATGAAAACGCCGCCGCGCATCAGGATGCGATGAACTTCGGCAACCATCGACGCCACCCAGCGCATATTGAAGTCCTTGCCGCGAACGCCGCTCTGCCCGGCCAGACACTCGCTGACGTAGCGCTGCACAGGCGGCTCCCAGAAGCGCTCGTTGGAAGCGTTGATGGCAAACTCACGCGTTTCCGGCGCGATCACCAGGTTCGGGTGGGTGAGTAGGAATTCGCCTATGTTGCGATCGAGCGTAAAACCATGCGTTCCGTTGCCGACGCTCAGTACGAGCATTGTCGATGGTCCGTAGAGCGCGTAGCCGGCGGCAACCTGCTGCGCGCCCGGTTGCAGAAAATCGACCGCCGTCGGCGCCCCGCCACTACAATTCTCGGGGCAGCGCAGGACCGAAAAGATGCTCCCCACCGACAGGTTGACGTCGATATTCGATGAACCGTCGAGCGGGTCGAAAACCAGCAGATAGCGGCCGCGGGGGTTTTCGGAGGGAATCGGAAAAATATCCTCCATCTCCTCGGAGGCCATCGCCGCCAGGTGACCACCCCACTCGCAGTGGCGGAGGAAGGCCTGGTTAGCGAGGACGTCGAGCTTCTTCTGCCCTTCGCCCTGGACGTTTTCGCTGCCGGCATCACCCAGCAGATCGGCCAGAGAACCACGCGAGACGCCCTGGGCAATGGCCTTGCAGGAACGAACAATGTCGCTCATGAGCATTGAAAAATCACCGACCAGCGACGGATTGCGGCGCTGCTCTTCGATCAGGAACTTGTTGACATTGGTACGTCCGCATAGCATGGCGGTACTCCGGAAGATGAAATCTTGGCTGGTCGATCAGCGATGCCCCGATTCTAGCCGCCTGATAGAAAAACTCTAGTTAAAGCTATTGTCTATTTTATTTAATGAAAACTAACCGATGAGAAACGCGACTATCCGTCAGCTGCAGATTTTTTCGGTCGCCGCCAGCCATCTCTCGTTTGCGCGGGCGGCCGAGAGTCTGCATCTGACGCACGCGGCCATCTCGCTGCAGATCAAGCAGCTGGAGGAAGTCTGTGGAACCCTGCTCTTCGAGCGCATCGGCAAGCGCGTCTTTCTGACCGAAGCGGGGGAGATCCTGCTCGAACACGCGCGCCAGATCCTGCAATCGCTGAAAGAGGCCGACGAAGCGCTACTGGCGCTGAAAGGTCTGAAAGGCGGACGCATCGCCATCGCCGTTGCCAGTACGGCCGAGTATTTCGCGCCGGGGCTGCTGGCACAGTTTCGCAAGACGCACGCCGACGTACGTATCCGCCTGCTCATCGACAACCGCGACACGGTCTTTCGCCTGCTCGCCAGCAACGAGGTGGACCTGGCGATCATGGGCCGGCCGCCGCCGGCCCTCGACGCCACGGCGGTGGCCTTCGCGCCGCACCCGCTGGTGATCGTCGCCGCTGCCGACCATCCCCTGACCCGGCGGCCAAGCGTCGCCGTCGAAGACCTGGCCAGTGAAATGCTGATCGTTCGCGAGACGGGATCAGGCACACGCTCGGCGATGGAAGAGTTCTTCCAGGAGCGCTCGATCAAGCCGCGCATCGGCATGGAGATGGGTAGCAACGAAGCCATCAAGCAGGCGGTCGTCGCCGGACTGGGGATCAGCTTCCTCTCCCAGCACACGCTCGGACTCGAACTCAGCGCCGGGCGGCTGAGCGTCCTGAAGGTCGAGGGAACGCCGGTGATGCGCCGCTGGCACATCGTCCGCCACAAGAGCAAGCACCTGACGCCAGCGCTGGCCGCCTTCTGGGATTTCGTGCTGGAATTCGCGCCAGCCTACCTGCGCAAGCGGGTCTGACGATTCGGTCGCCAAGGCGAGCCGACACGCGCGACCAGCTCGGCGGCGGCATGGATCAGGCAAAGCCGGTGCGCGTGGTGGCTGCCGGTATCGGCAAGCGAGACGGCTGCAGGCGACGCAGCGGGAAAACGATCCTGGCAATACAGCCGCACGCCGCTTCTCCACCCGCGTCGCCGGTCTTCGGACGCAGGCTGGCTGCAGCCTGATGGACCTCGGCAATTTCGCGAACGATGGCCAGGCCCAGGCCGCTTCCCTCGCCATCGCTGCCGTCGGCCCGATAAAAGCGGTCGAAGACCTTGTGTGAATCGTCGTCGGAAATACCGCTGCCACTGTCTTCGATCTCGAGCAGGGCAAAATCGCCCTGCCCGAACACCCGCGCCGTGACCCGCCCTCCGGCGGGCGTATAGCGCAGGGCATTGTCGAGCAGGTTGTTGATCATCTCGCGCAAGAGAAAGGCGTTGCCGACAATCGGCACCGGACCGGCCGGTTCGTAACCCAGATCGATGCGCTTCTCGAGCGCCTGCACGACCCAGGTTTCGACGATTTCGCGCAGCAACTGCTCAAGGTCGAGTGGCACCAGCGTTTGCTGCGAATGCCCGCTCGCCTCGGCCCGCGCCAGCGCCAGCAACTGGTCGACCAGGTGCGAGGCGCGATCGACGCCGGTGAGAATCTGCCTCAGCGCGTGCCGCAACTCGGCCGGGTCACGCTCACCCATGGCCAGCTGCGCTTGCGTCTTCAGGCCGGTCAGCGGCGTTCGCATCTGGTGTGCGGCGTTGGCGATGAACCGGCGCTGTGCTTCGACGTTGTTCTGCATTCGCGCCAGCATCGAATTGAAAGCTTCGGTCAGCGGTCGCAGCTCCTCGGGGACGCGACTCAGCGAAATCGGCGAGAGGTCTGCTTCGCGACGCGCTTCGATACGGTTACGCAAGCGGGTCAACGGACGCAGTCCCTGCGACAGCCCGAACCAGACGAGCACGACCGCCAAAGGGATGATCACGAACTGCGGCAGGATCACGCTGGCAATGATCTTGTTCGCCAGCTGGGAACGCTTCTCAGTCGTTTCGCCGACCTCAATCAGAACGCGATGGGTCGGCGAGCCCGGGCTGGCGAAGACATAGGTATAAGCGACGCGCAACGTCTGGCCGCGGTACTCGTCATCACGGAAATGAACCTCGCCCGACTCGACGCTCCCCAGGCCGGCAGGCAAGGGCGGCACCGGCAGTTCGGGATCTCCGACAACCAGGGTGCCGTCAGCGTCAATGAGGTGAAAATAGACGTTGTCGATCTCGTCGGAACGCAGAAAAAGCTGCGCCAGGCCGGGCATCGCCAGCTGCGGACGCCCGTCGGCGAAGGTAATCTGGCGCGATATCGCCGCCACATGTTCGCGCAGCGACTGATCATAGGGGAAGCTGGCAACGCTGTTGGCAAAGTAATGGGTGAAAGCGATGCTGATCGGCCACACGAAGAGGAGCGGTGCAAGCATCCAGTCCAGGATCTCGCCGAACAGCGAGCGCTGGACGTCAGGGTCTCGTTTCTTCCGCAGGTTTCTCAAGATAGTATCCGAGGCCGCGCACGGTCGTGATATTGACACCCGTCGCTTCGAGCTTCTTGCGCAAGCGATGGATATAGACCTCGATGGCATTGTGGCTCACTTCCTCGCCCCAGCCACAGAGATGATCGACCAGCTGGTCCTTGCTCACCAGCCGTTTGGTACGCGAGAGGAGAATCTCCAGCAGGCCGAGCTCGCGCGCGGAAAGGTCGAGCATCTCGCCATCGACCATCGCGCAGCGGTCGGTCTGGTCAAAGGTCAGCAAGCCACACTGGATGAGACGTGCCGTCCCCGAAGAGCGACGGCTCAGCGCACGCACACGCGCCTCCAGCTCCGGCAGTTCGAACGGCTTGGCCATGTAGTCGTCGGCACCCAGGTCAAGCCCCTTGACGCGGTCGTCAATGCCGTCAAGCGCGGTCAGGATCAATACCGGGGTGCTCGACTTGCGGGCACGCAGCCGCCGCAGCACGTCCAGCCCGGGCAACTTTGGCAGGCCCAGATCGAGAATCACCAGATCGTAGACGTTGGTCATCAAAGCCGTATCGGCGTCGATTCCCGTATAGGCGCAGTCGACTGCGTAGCCCGCCTTGCGCAGCGAGCGGCTAAGGCCATCGGCAATGATTCGGTCGTCTTCAGCAAGAAGGATGCGCATCGATCTCGGTTCGTTGCCTGGCGTACGTAAGCTGCCTGTAAGCCCCCGCTTTTAGGCTACGCACGCTGTTCTCCATTTCATGGTCTTCGGAGTTCTGGTTGCGACCGGAACTTGGGGAGTGTCCGGGTACCGCCCTGGGCACTCCCCACCATTTTTTGCCGACCCTGCCGCGGCGCCGAAACCAACGTCATGCTACGGGACGGGCGGCCGCCGGGGACACGATGGCCCCGCTTTCCGTGCGAGTGTAACAAAAAACCCTCGCCTGTCGTGGCCTTCCGAAAGTCATGCCGACGTCTTGACGAATCGCCGACGGCCTCGCCTATTCGCCTGCGATTCAGGCCTTGCCGCGCTTGAGCCAGGTTTCTGCCAGGCGTACCCAGTAACTGATGCCGAGCGGCAGGATTTCGTCGTTGAAGTCGTAGTGGGGATTGTGCAGGGTGCAGCCGCCGCTGCCAGGACCGTTGCCCAGCCAGACGTAACAACCCGGCTTCTCAGCCAGCATGTAGGCGAAGTCTTCGGCGCCCATCGACGGCAGCTCATCGACCCGCAGCTTGTCGGCGCCGAGCAAATCCCTGACCACCTGACGACAGACTTCGCTTTCCGCAGCGCTATTGACCGTTGCCGGATAGCGGTGGTCGAAGCGCACCGAGATCTGCGCACCAAAGGCGCTGGCCATGCCGGTGCACAGGCGCTCGACGGCGCGCTCGACCAGCACCTGTGTTTCGCCATTGAAGCTGCGGATCGTGCCACGCAGGACGGCATCGTCGGGAATGATGTTCCACGCCTCACCGCCGTGCATCTGAGTGACGCTGACGACAGCCGACTCGCAAGGGTGGACGTTGCGCGCCACGACGGTCTGCAAGGCGAGCACCAGCTGGCTGCTGACGACCAGCGTGTCGACACCCTGATGCGGCATCGCGGCATGGCAACCGTGCCCACGCACCCAGATCTCGAAGGCGCACGTCCCGGCCATCACCGGCCCCGGCATCACCGCCATTTCGCCAACCGGGATTCCGGGCCAGTTGTGCAGGCCAAACACGGCGTCCATCGGAAACTTCTCGAACAGGCCGTCGGCAATCATCACCGCAGCCCCTCCCTCCGACTCCTCGGCAGGCTGGAAGATGAAATGCACGCTGCCGTCAAAATCGAGCTCGTCGACGTGCCCGGCCATGTAGCGCGCGGCGCCGAGCAGCATCGCTGTATGGCCGTCGTGACCACAGGCGTGCATCAGGCCTGCGGCGGTCGAGCGGTGCGAAAAGTCGTTCTTCTCGAGCAGCGGCAGCGCATCCATGTCGGCGCGCAGGCCAATCGCCCGCCCGCTGCTGCCTTTGCGCAGCGTCGCCACGACGCCCGTCTGCGCCAGCCCACGATGAACCTGCAGGCCGTAGCTGCTCAGCTCGCGCGCGACCAGATCGGCGGTGCGCAACTCATTGAAAGCAAGCTCCGGGTGCGCGTGAATGTCGCGCCGGATGGCCGCCAGCTCGTCGACAAAGGGAATATCAAAAAGACTCATGAGCCTGACCAGAAAAATTGGAAAATCGAGTGTATGCCAGACTGGCTTGCTCGTGGCGGCGCGCACCGTTATCCTTGCTCACATGCATCTCGTTCTCATTAGCGGCCTCTCCGGTTCCGGCAAATCGATCGCCCTCAAAGTGCTGGAGGACGCTGACTACTACTGTGTGGACAACCTTCCCTCCCAGTTGTTGCCGCAACTGGTCGCGCAACTCGATGCGCAGGGCTATCACAAGGTCGGCGTGGTGATCGATAGTCGCGGCGGCGACAGCGTCGCCAAGCTCCCGCCACAGCTCGACGCCCTGCGCGCCAGGGATCTCGAACTGCAACTGCTGTTTCTCGACGCGCAGGACGACACGCTGATCAAGCGCTACTCGGAAACGCGGCGCCGGCACCCGCTGGCCAGCGATCGGCTGACCCTCACCGAAGCCATTGCCGAGGAACGTGTGCACCTGGCCGGCCTGTCCGCCATCGCGCACCACATGGATACCAGTGTCCTCAAGCCCAGCTCGCTGCGCGAGTGGGTGCGCCAGTTTGTCGCCACCGACGACGACGCCGATCCCCGCCACGGCCTGGCGCTGCTGTTCGAATCCTTTGGCTTCAAGAACGGCATTCCGCTTGACGCCGATCTGGTATTCGACGTCCGTTGCCTGCCCAATCCCTACTACGAAGTCAACCTGCGCGCGCTGACCGGCCGTGACTTGCAGGTCGTTTCCTTTCTCGAAGCCGAACCCGAAGTCCTGCGCATGCGCAACGACATTGCCGGCTTCGTTCGTGCCTGGCTACCAGCGTACGTTCGCGACAGTCGCAATTACCTGACCGTGGCCATCGGCTGCACCGGCGGGCAGCACCGCTCGGTGTACCTCGCCGAGCGGTTGGGACGTGAATTCCGCAGCAGTGCCCGGGTACTGGTTCGGCACCGTGAATTGGCGCCGCCGCCGATGGCCGCTCTCGACATCCCGTAATGCTCTGGCTCGGGCTGTTCAAGCCCGGCGACTGGCTGATCGTGGCGCTGGGCCTGGCCCTCTGCGCCACCGCTTTCCCGCTCGCCTGGCAGGCCGGCGCTGCTGAAAAAGCGATCGTCCGGCGTGGCGGCGAAGTCTTCTCGGCGCTCGACCTGTCGCGCAATCGCCGCATTGATGTCCCAGGCCCCTTGGGCGTCACGACGGTGGTCGTCGAGCAGCGTCGTGTGCGCATCGCTGCGGATCCTGGCCCACGCCAGTACTGCGTGCGCCAGGGCTGGCTATCGCGGCCCGGAGAGATCGCCATCTGCGCTCCGAACCAGGTCAGTGTCGAAGTGCAGGGAAGCAGGCAGCCTTACGATTCGCTGTCCTACTGAATGCGGAGCGCCATGGCCGTTCCTGTGTGACGAATGCCCTGGTTTTGCAGACAGCGATCCGCGTTATAATGGCAAGCCTAATCCGAGGGGCGCTGCAGGGCTGTCGTTCGACAGTTTCAGGCTCGGATTTCTCAAACGGCGCTCATCCAACCAACCCATGCCGGGCATGGGAAGCGGGGTGGGCCCAGGCTGAAGTCCTTCAGTAAGGCACGCTCCGGCTTCCTTGCCCGTCAAAGTTCCGAAGGAGCCACCTGTGCTGGACGCTTTTAGCAAGACCCAAGACTACGTCATTGCCGACCTCGGCCTCGCCGACTGGGGCCGCAAGGAAATACGCATCGCCGAAACCGAAATGCCTGGCCTGATGGCGATTCGCGAAGAATTCGCCGCCGCCAAGACGCTGCAGGGTGCCCGCATCACCGGTTCGCTGCACATGACCATTCAGACCGCCGTACTGATCGAAACGCTGACCGCCCTCGGCGCCGAAGTGCGCTGGGCGTCGTGCAACATCTTCTCGACCCAGGACCATGCCGCCGCCGCCATCGCCGCATCCGGCGTACCGGTATTCGCCGTCAAGGGCGAATCGCTGACCGATTACTGGGACTACACGCACCGTATCTTCGAGTGGCCCGACGGCGGTTTCAGCAACATGATCCTCGACGATGGCGGCGACGCGACGCTGCTCCTGCACCTCGGCGCCAGAGCCGAAAAGGACCTCTCGGTGCTCGCCAAGCCGACTTCCGAAGAAGAGACCATTCTCTTCGCGGCAATCAAGGCCAAGCTGGCCAGCGATCCTGCCTGGTACTCGGTCCGCCTGGCGGCGGTCAAGGGGGTCACCGAAGAAACCACCACCGGTGTGCATCGTCTTTACCAGATGCACGCCAAGGGTGAGCTGCGCTTCCCGGCGATCAACGTCAATGATTCGGTCACCAAATCGAAGTTCGACAATCTCTACGGCTGCCGCGAATCGCTGGTCGACGGCATCAAGCGCGCCACTGACGTGATGATCGCCGGCAAGATTGCCCTGATTGCCGGCTACGGCGACGTCGGCAAGGGCTCCGCCCAGGCCATGCGCGCCCTCTCGGCGCAGGTCTGGGTGACCGAGATCGACCCGATCTGTGCGCTGCAGGCAGCCATGGAAGGCTTCCGGGTAGTGACCATGGACTACGCTGCCGACAAGGCCGACATCTTCGTCACCTGCACCGGCAACTATCACGTCATCGACCATGGGCACATGGCCAGGATGAAGAATCAGGCCATCGTCTGCAACATCGGGCACTTCGACAACGAAATCGACGTCGCCTCGGTCGAGGGTTACGACTGGGAAGAGATCAAGCCACAGGTCGACCATGTCATCTTTCCCGACGGCAAGCGCATCATCCTGCTGGCCAAGGGTCGCCTGGTCAACCTTGGCTGCGGCACCGGCCACCCCTCGTACGTGATGAGTTCGTCGTTCGCCAACCAGACCATCGCCCAGATCGAGCTGTTCACGCGTACCGCCGATTATCCGGTCGGCGTCTATACGCTGCCCAAGCATCTCGACGAAAAGGTCGCCCGCCTGCAGCTCAAGACGCTGAACGCGCAGCTCAGCGAATTGAGCGATGCGCAAGCCGCGTACATCGGTGTCGCCAAGAATGGTCCCTACAAACCGGACCACTACCGCTACTGATGCCCGCTACCAACAGGGGCGATCGTCATGCGACTGATCCTGCTCTGGCTGCTCAACGCCTGCGCGCTGCTTGCCGTCGCCTATCTGATGCCCGCGTCGATACAGCTGGCATCGTTTGCGGCGGCACTGATCGCCGCCTTGTTACTGGGGCTGGTGAACACCGTCTTGCGGCCCCTGTTGGTTCTGCTCACCCTCCCGGTCACGCTGCTGACCTTCGGCCTCTTCCTGTTCGTGGTCAACGGCCTGATGTTCTGGCTGGCCGGTTCACTGCTCGAAGGCTTCGTCGTCAACGGCTTCTGGCCGGGCGTCTTCGGAGCGCTGCTGTACAGCATCATCGCGTCGCTACTTTCCTCCCTGTTGGCTGCCCGCAAGGGCAAGTGATGGTCTCCCCATGACACAGCACAAGCGTACTTTCAGCCTCGAACTTTTCCCCCCGCAAACGCCCGAAGGCGCCGAGAAGCTGCGCGCCGCGCGTGCCCGCATGGCCGCGCTCAAGCCCCGCTTCTTCTCGGTCACTTTCGGCGCTGGTGGCTCGACCCGCGACCGGACGCTCGAAACGGTGCTCGACATCCAGGGCGAAGGCCACCAGGCAGCGCCGCACCTGTCGTGCATCGGCTCGACGCGCGAAAGCATTCGCAGCATCCTTGAACAGTACCGCGCGAACGGCATCCGCCATCTCGTCGCCTTGCGCGGCGACCTCCCGTCGGGGATGGCCAGGCCCGGCACTTTTCGCTACGCCAACGAGCTGGTCGAATTCATCCGCGCCGAAACCGGCGACTGGTTTCATATCGAAGTCGCCGCCTACCCCGAATACCACCCGCAGGCAAAAAGCCCGCGCGACGACCTCGTGAACTTCAAGCGCAAGCTCGACGCCGGAGCCAACTCGGCGATCACCCAGTACTTCTACAACTTCGACGCCTACGCGCACTTCATCGACGATTGCCAGGCAATCGGCATCGACGTGCCGATCGTCCCCGGCATAATGCCGATCGCCAGCTACAGCAGCCTGGCACGCTTCTCCGACACCTGCGGTGCGGAAATACCGCGCTGGATCAGGAAGAAGCTGGAAAGCTACGGCGACGATAGCGCGTCCATCCGTGCCTTCGGCCTCGACGTGGTCAGCGGGCTTTGCCAACAACTGCTGGCCAACGACGCACCGGGCCTGCACTTTTACACCCTCAACCAGGACGCCCTGACCACCCAGCTGTGGCAGCGCCTCCACCTTTCATAGGTTTCTCAAGATGGCTGCACGCGAGCTACCCGTAGTTGTCCGCTATGCTCTCGAACTCTTCGCTCCGCTCGGCACGCTGCGCGTCAAGGCAATGTTCGGCGGCTGGGGCTTTTATTGCGACGATCTGTTCTTTGCGATCGTCGCCGACGACGTCCTTTACCTCAAGGCGGATGCGCAGAGCGCCGCCACCTTCGAAGCGGTCGGCGGCAGGCCTTTTAGCGTCCTGCGCAAGGACGGCCGCAACGACACCATGAATTACTGGACGGTGCCCGAAGAGGCGATGGAGAGCGGCGAGGAAATGTTGCCCTGGGCACGTGCCGCACTGGCCGCGGCAGCGCGCAGTCGCAAGCCAGCCAAGTAGCACGCCCGCGACAGACACCGGCCGCGCCGAGCGCGAGCGAACGCCGCCCCGCGCAGGCACTCGGCGAAAGAGCAGATTTCAGGCTAGAATTGCGCGCGTCGCGCCGTCTCGCCGGCTGCACGAGGACGCGCGCACCCTGCCTGGACTCCCGGCGAACGCGCCAGCCCGCAGCAGACCCGCCCGACGAGGATGCATGAAGGACTACTACGCAGTACTGGGCGTGACCAGTGAGACGTCTATCGAAGGCGTCAAGCAGGCCTATCGCAAGAAGACGCTGCAGCTCCACCCTGACCGCAATACCGCATCTGACGCAGCGGACAGATTCCGCGACGTTCAGGAAGCCTACGAGACGCTTTCCGACGCCACCCGGCGACACGACTACGAAGAGAACCGGCGCCGCAACCTTCTCGAGAAGCCGCTTGAAACGGCGCGGGAGATCTGGAAGAACTACCTGGAAGGAGTATTGCAGTGAGGCTGTCGCCATTTTTTGAAGAGCTCAGCTCGGCCTACGAGGCCGAGCTCGACGACCTGTTGACCGACTCGGCGGGACACGATGTCCTCGCTCAGCGACTGCGCCTGAAGCGCAGCCAGCTTCCCGATCTGCTGCCGATGATCGAATGCAACCCGGAAATGCTGGCCGTCGCGTTTCATGGCGGAATGGATTTTCTCAGCCCGGAAGTGATGCGCGAACTGGTGGCGCAGGACCCTGAAGACCTGCCCTCGTGGGACGTTCTGGGGGAAGAATCGGTTCGCCTGCAACCCTGGGCTGCGGAACTGGCCAAGATCGTCCTCTCCGACCCGAACGGTGAGCAGTTCCTGGTCGTCACGGCGTGTCTGGAGTACCTGCGGGCAAGCAGCAAGGGGCCATCGGAGCCAGGCGTTCGGCGGCGCGACGACTATGGCGGCTACGACGACGAACGGACCGACGCTGACGTCGAGCCCGACAACGACGTCGATCTCGAAGAAGCGGGCGCTGACTGGCTTGCCGAACAGGGCTTTGACCGCAAAGATCGAACTTCGGGAGATAACTGATGAGTCATCCGGTGCTCGTACGCGCAGAGAAGCTGATCCGGGTCGGCGATATCGTCGGCGCCGAGGCGGCGCTGGCGTCGTTGGTCGACAGTGACGGCGACGGCGCACTGGTCGTCGCGCTTGACGATTTTGCCGCCAAGGACCTGTTGGCAATCCTCCGCGACTTCGATTCCTCGAAGGAATCGGTGGTCAGCCTGCTGGTCCTGCCGGAACAGTTCGCGCGCGCCATCGTCCTCGAACGTCGCTATGGCGACGCCAGCCACGAACGCCTGCGGGCGATCATCAACTCGGTCATTTTCCGCGCCGACAGTGATCCCGGAGAGTTCATCGAGGCGATCGGGGCAGTCGACGGCGGCTGTGACGCGCTCGCCGATTATCTCTGCGACCGTGGCGAAATCGTCGAGCACTTCTTCAAGACCGGCACCTTCGGCTTCTTCGACGACATCGATGAAGCAGCCGCCGACCTGAACGACGACGAACGTCTCGACGAACTGTCGGATCCGGAGGCCAATCGCCCCTTCCTCAGCCATAGCGAAGTCAGCGATCAGGACTGGATGGAGCTGACCTGGCTACTGCGTTACGAACATCCCGAGATCTTCCGCGATGTCCTGCTCATCCTGCGCGCACGCGCGCGTGCCGAAGAACCGCAGTTGGCCAGCGACGAGACGGCAAGTCGCGCCAACGAACAGCGCAGACCCCCCGGCGAGCCCGAGGAAGAATCCGCGTTGTAGACCGGCAAATCGTCACACCCGCCAAACCCACCCGCTGACTGCCCATGCCCGATGACCGTCGCCAGATCGCCGTTTTCGACGATCGCCCGTTTTTCGAACGCGCGCTCGCCTTCGGCGTGCGCGCCGGCATCCTGGATGGGGAGAAGCTTGCCGCCATTGGCGACGAGGGGCCGAAGGGAATGGTGCAGATCGCCGAGTATTTCGGCACCCAGTATCTGCGCCCGAACATCGACGAGGCACGCGAACGAATCGTCAATCTGGTCAGCCTGTTCCTCGAGGAACAAAGCGGTGGCGACCTCGAAAAGGCGGCACGATCACTGCGTGACGGCAGCTTCCTGTCGCATTCGCGGGGCGGCTCGGAAATGCTGAAAAGCCTCTGGGCGATGCCTGAGGACGCATCGTTCGGAATCATGGTCAAGCAATCGCAGAAGACGTTTCTCGCCGACTGGTCACTGCGCAGCAGTGCCGACTATCGCCAGGCACGCGCCGAACGGCAAGACTACCAGCAGACGATCGACGCGGCGCTGTGGTTTGCCGAAAGGCTCGGCGCCCCGGCCAGCGAGATTTCCACCGTCGCCAGCGAGTCGATCATCCGCAGCGCAATCCTCGTCCATCTCGCCGGCAGCACGACAAGCTCACTGCCCAACGCCTCTGAGTTCGTTGACCTGCTGGCAAGGCTGCGCAAAAACGGCGTGCCTGGCAGGGGGAAAAAGAGCCTCGCGGCGCTCTTCAAGGCGCTGCCGCAAGCCCATCACGCGGTCGCGCGCAAGGAATTGCAGAAGGTCGAGAACGACGATCTGCCGAGGATCCTCGACGCCTCGCGGGCGATGAACACGATCATTCCCGAGCTTGAGCCGCATTATTTTCTACGCGATTTTGGCCTCGAGGAGGCCAGCCAGTTCAGTGCTGGAGTGTCGCAGGACTGGCAGAAGATTACCGCTGGCAAGGTCGACGACAACTCCCTGCTGACGATTTTCCTTTGTCTCGCGGTCGATACGCCACCCCGGCCGGCACTGAGCAAAGCCGCTGCCCGCACGCTGATTGGCAAGATCCGGAGCAAGGGCCTGCAACGCCAACCAGCGCTGGCATTCATCCGCGCTTTTGCGCCCTACGCCATGCAGGATGACCTCGAAACCCTCTGGAAAACGGTCTTTCCGGAGCTCGAGGAGGCGCTCGTCGACCCCGCCGACGCTTCCGGCAACCAGGCGCTCGCCTACCTGAAGGAAAACTGCAGCATCCGCTAATCGCGTGGGCGCAGCGAACCGGCGATCGCCCGATCGCTCGGTCCACGCCGCGAGACCAGCCACACCCCGGCCAGTACCAGTCCGACACCGGCCAGCTGGATCAGGGAAAGCGGCTCGCCGAGCAGCAGCCAGGCAAAGGCGATGGTCAGCATCGGGCCGAGGGTCCCGATCATCACCGCCTGGGTCGCGCCAATGCGGCGGATCGCCGCTGATTGCAGGAAAACCGGCAGCACCGTCGAAAACAGAGCCATCGCCGCCGCGTAGGCGTAGACCGGCACGGGCTGCAGCAAGGCCGACAACGGCTGCGTGACGAGCAGGTGCAGCTCGGTGGCCAGTACCGACACCAGCATCGCCAATGCCGTGAAGCGCACCGAACCGAGGCGCTGGATCATGCTGCCGCTGCCCGCCAGGTAGAAGGCATAGGCCAGCGACGAGGCGAAGACGAAAAGCGAGCCGATGAGTAGCGACCGCGCCTCACCCGAGAATTCGAGGTCATGGAAGAAGACCAGGCCAATTCCCGCATACGACAGCAGCAGCGCACCGATCTCCCGCGGCTGCAGGGTCTTGCCCATGAAGATCACGCCGATCATCACCGTCAGCGTCGGATAGGTAAACAGAATCAGGCGCTCGAGACCGGCGCTGATATAGGCGAGGCCAATGAAGTCGAGAATGCTTGCCCCGTAGTAGCCGAGCAGGCCGAGCACGACGAGCGTCAACCAGTCACGGCGTGACAGCGACGGCGCCGCACGGCTGGCGTGCACCGCGATGAGCGCGAAGAAGGGCAGAGCAAAGGTCATGCGCAAGGAAAGCAGGGTGATCGCATCGACCGGCGCCGCCTGCGGTACGGCGTAGGCCAGCTTGACGAAGATCGCCTTGAACGAGAAGCCGAACGCCGCGAGAATCGCCAGCAGGACCCCGAGACGTTCGGAAGAGCATTTTTTCCAGGGCATGCCGAGGCGATACAAGAGAAGCTTGCGGAGGCCTCTGGCTTACGAGGCGGGTGCTCACTGTACGTCAACGGCGACGGCGGGTAAACGCCGACGACGATCGACCACGCACACCGCGTCACCTTGGACCGGCACCGGGCGAGCCGGGCACCTCAGTAGTTGAGCTGCGGGAATGTCGGCCTGCCCACTGACAGTTCTCGCGTGGCGCGGTACACTTTCGCAAAAACCGTGCGCTCGCAAGAAAATGAAAAACGAAAAACACTGGCGTATCGCCGCCTGGGCGATCTGGCTGCTTCCCGCGGCACTGGTGGTCGCGATCGTCGTCACGGCTCCGCTGTCGCGCAGCGTGACCGAGATTTACCACGGCGCGGTCACCCACTGGTGGTCCCTGCAGCCTGTTTATAGCGGTTCCGTCGGCTTCAATTACCTGCCGCTGTTTCTCCCCGCTTTCGGCCTTTTCGCCTGGCTACCATTGGAACTCGGCGAGATCCTCTGGCGCTGGGCCGCGCTTGCCGGTCTCGGCGTCGGTCTCTGGCGCTGCACGGGGCCGATAACGACCACTTCCACAGGCCGCTACCCGCTCTTCGTGCTCGTCTCGCTGCTCAGCCTTCCGATCGGTCTGAGCGCTATCCGTAACGGTCAGTCGAGCGCTCAATTGGCCGCCTGCCTGGTTCTGGCTGCCGCCTGTCTGCAGCAGCGGCGTTGGTCGGCAGCGACCGTCTGGCTGTGCCTGGCGCTGGTCTGCAAGCCCCTGGCAATACCGGCCATTGGCCTCGCGGTGATGGCTTTTCCGCGTCTCTGGTGGCGCGCGCTGCTTGGCGTGCTGGTGGTGCTTCTGGCGCCCTATTTGCTGGCGCCGAGCGCTTATGTGCATGCGCTGTATGCCGCTTTCGCGACCAACCTCATGGATTGCTTCCACCCGCCCGATCGAACCTTCGCCGATGTCAACGGCGTTCTGATGGCCTTCAACCTCCAACTGGCCGGCGCGCCGTCACTGATCGTGCGCGTCGCCTCCGGTGTGGCGATGGCCCTCGCCATCTGGTTCACCGCCAGGCTGGCTGGCGACTTCCGGCGAGTCCTCCTCTGGCTGGGTTTCAGCACTAGCTACATCATGCTGTTCACGCCGATGAACGAGGCCAACAGCTACGTCATG
This sequence comes from Candidatus Accumulibacter regalis, assembly GCA_000585075.1. Taxonomy (GTDB): domain Bacteria; phylum Pseudomonadota; class Gammaproteobacteria; order Burkholderiales; family Rhodocyclaceae; genus Accumulibacter; species Accumulibacter regalis. Next base: position 67,963 of record JEMY01000038.1, read on the forward strand.
CTGGCGCCGGCATTGGGACTGTGGGCGGGGTGGTTCCTCGACCGCGGCGAGACGCGAATGGTGCACACCTTCGTGCTGCTGTCGGTCAGCATCCTGCTGCTGGCGGACGTGATCGGCCTGGTGCTTGGCAAGGGAGTCAGGAATGAGTTCGACAAATTCTGGTCGCCGTTGATGACGTTCGTCTTCCTGGCGATCCTGGTGGCGCAGATTCGGCAGATGGCCGCCGAGGCAGGGCAAGCACTTCGGCGATCCCGAGCGCTCACAGCCGCGCCCGCCATCGGCACTCGCCCGGATCAACCGTAGCCTCGCTTCCCTACGGCCGGAAAGGTCACCGTCACCCGCAGACCTGAACGCGACTGCTGAGCGGCCGAGCCAGGAGCAGGCGTGGCTCCCGGACGAACGGAAATTGCCTCAACCATCGACAATCCGAGACCCGAAGCGATCTCGTTGCTGCCCCCGACACGACAGAACGGAGCAAACGCCCGCTCCCGCTCCCCTGGCGCGTTAAGAACCCGCGCACCGCCAGACCGCGGGAAGCCGGGTCGCGCATTCGCGTCCAAGGCCATCTCGTCCTCGTCTCGAAAACGTCGCCGGAGAGTCACGGAGTGGCGGGCTGGACGCCGACCCTCGATGAGGTAACAAATAACTGCAAGCAGAGTAAACAAACTATCATCGGGGGCCCGACCAGGGCTGGACCTCGTTGCTGGTGACCGGCCGCGAAGCGGCGCCAGAACGCCTGCGTAAGCTGCTCAAGGAGAGAGAATCATGAGTCCGTTGATTGAAGCGCTTTCCCGCATCCTGCCGCGACGCCAGGTGATCACCGACAACCTGCGACGACTGGCCTACGGTACTGACGCCAGCTTCTACCGCCTGATCCCCGAGGTCGTCGCCGTGGTTGAATCCGAGGAAGAGGTCCAGGCCGTGCTGCACGCGGCACGCGCCCATCGACGCCCGGTGACCTTTCGCGCCGCCGGCACCAGCCTCTCGGGCCAGGCCGTTACCGACGGGGTACTGGCGCTGATCGGCGACGGCTTCGCCAGCTGCGAGATCGCCGCCGATGCAGCCAGCGTGCGTCTCGGGCCGGGGATGATCGGCGGTGAGGTCAACTACCGCCTCGCACGGCACGGGCGCAAGATCGGCCCGGATCCGGCGTCGATCAACGCCTGCAAGATCGGCGGCATCGCTGCCAACAACGCTTCCGGCATGTGCTGCGGCACGGCGCAGAACAGCTACCATACGCTCGCCGGGCTACGGGTGATCCTTGCCGACGGTACGGTGCTGGATAGCGAAGACTCGTTCAGCATCGCCAGTTTCAGGCAGAGCCACGCCACGCTGCTGAACGGGCTGGAGCAGCTCGGCGCCGCAACGCGCGCCGATGAGGCACTGGCCGCGCGCATTCGCCACAAGTTCCGCATCAAGAACACGACCGGCTACAGCCTCAATGCTCTGGTCGACTATGAAGACCCGCTCGACATCCTGGCCCATCTGATGATCGGTTCTGAAGGCACCCTCGCCTTCATCTCGCGCATCACCTATCGCACCGTCGTCGAAGACCCCTGCAAGGCCAGTGCGCTGGTGTTCTTTCCGACCATCGAAGCCGCCTGCCAGGCCGTCATCCGCCTCAAGCCGGAGCCCGTATCCGCCGTCGAACTGCTCGACCGCGCGGCCTTGCGCTCGGTGGAAGGCCAGCCCGGGCTGCCGCCCATCATTCACACGCTGAGCGACGATGCCGCCGCTCTGCTCATCGAGGTCCGTGCTGAAACGGAAAGGCTCCTGCAGCAGCGGGTTGACGCCGCGCTCGGCGCACTGGCGGGTATCGCCACCGTCGAAGCGCCGGCGTTCTCTACTGACGCCGAGACTTGCGCGATGTACTGGAAAGTGCGCAAGGGCACCTTCCCCTCGGTCGGCGCGATGCGCCGCACCGGAACCACGGTCATCATCGAGGACGTCGCCTTCCCGATCGAATCCCTGGCCCTGGCGACCCTCGATCTGCAGGCGCTGTTGCGCAAACACGGTTACACGGAGGGGATCATCTTTGGTCACGCGCTCGAGGGTAACCTGCACTTCGTGTTTACCCAGGATTTCAGCAGCGCCGCGGAAGTGGAGCGCTACGCCCGGTTCATGGAGGACATCTGTACCCTGGTGGTAGACAAGTACGACGGTTCGCTCAAGGCCGAGCACGGTACCGGGCGGAACATGGCGCCGTTCGTGGAAAGGGAATGGGGGCACCAGGCAACCAGCCTGATGCGCCAGATCAAGGCTCTCTTCGACCCCGACAATCTGCTCAATCCGGGCGTCATCCTCAGCGACGATCCGCAGGCCCACCTCAAGCACCTGAAGCCGATGCCGGCCGCCGAGGACATCGTTGATCGCTGCATCGAATGTGGTTTCTGCGAGCCGCTGTGCCCGTCGCACCGGCTGACGCTCTCGCCGCGCCAACGCATCGCAAGCTGGCGCGAGCTCTCGCGCCGCGCCGCGGCCGGCGAGGATGCCGCCGACGTCGGTCGCGATTTCGCCTACTACGGGCTCGACACCTGTGCCGGCTGCGGCCTGTGCTCGACCGCCTGCCCGGTCGGCATCGACACCGGAGAACTGACCCGCCGGCTGCGCGGCCGCGGCCTGGGCACCACCTCGCACAAAGTCGGCAGCTGGACGGTGGACAATTTCGGCAAGGTCGCCACCGCGTCGCGGGTAGGACTGTCCATCGGCCACGTGGTTTCCCGCGTGGTCGGTGACCGCGTCGTCGCGCGCGTCTCGGGAGGGGCCTGGAAACACGGCATGCCGCAGGCCGGCAAACCGCCAACGCAAGGAATAGGCAGCGGCGATCCGGTCGTCTATTTCCCGGCCTGCGGCGGCCGAATCTTCGGCGCCAATAGCCCCGAAGAGGCAACGCTTCCCGAAGTGATCATGGAATTGCTGACCCGCGCCGGGTATGCGCCGCGCCTGCCGGAAGGTTTCGACAAACTTTGCTGCGGCCAGATGCTCGCCAGCAAGGGGATGGCCGAGGAGGCAGAACAAATGGCCAACGCGGTTACCGCTGCCCTGCTGACGGCAGCAGACGACGGTCATGGCGGCTACTTTCCGATCATCATGGACGCCAGCACCTGTTCCGTGCGCATGCAAAAACACCTCGCCGGTCGGCTGACGCTGCTCGACTTTCACGAGTTCGCGCACGACGCGCTACTGCCTCGCCTGGCACTTTCCCGCAAGCCAGGGCCGGTTGCGCTGCACATCAATTGCAGCGTGCGCCGCACCGGCTCAGACGGCAAGCTGCGCACGCTGATTGCCGCCTGTGTCGATGACGTCGTCGAACCCGCCGGCGTCACCTGCTGCGGCTTTGCCGGCGATCGTGGTTTCGTCGTTCCGGAACTCAACGCGCACGCGCTGCGCAAGGTTCATGAAGCCCTGCCGGCCGAATGCTGCGAGGGGGTCTCCACCAGCCGCACCTGCGAGATCGGCCTTACTGCGGAGACCGGCCGGCCCTATCGCTCCGTCGCCTACCTGCTCGAAGAATGCAGCCGTGGCGAGAAAACCGCGTGCTGAGGATCGATCCTGCCCTGGGCCGGCATGGTCCGCGCTGGCCGCCCGTTGACCGCGATTTGCCAGCGATGCTCCTTTCCCTGGGCAGCTTCGTTGCGGACGGCGGGACGCGTTGCCGACGGCAGCGTCGTCGTCTCATCCCGGGAGTGAGAACCGCGTCGATGTCGGCTAGAATGCCGGCACCATGAGTGAACGCCATCCCCACGATCACCCCGAGCCCCGCGCGCACGATCATGGCCACGAGCACGACGACCAGGGCACGCACGGTCCGCACGCGACTGGCCACGCTGCGCACGACCATCACGCGCATGGCGGCCATGACGGCCACGCCCATCACCACCACGCGGACGCCGGCCCACGCCTGATCTGGGCGCTGCTGCTGACACTCGGCTTTGCCGCCGTCGAAGCAGTGGCCGGTTTCTGGTCGGGATCGCTGGCCCTGCTCGGCGATGCCGGGCACATGGTCACCGACAGTGCCTCGCTGGCCCTGGCCGCCTTTGCCGCCTGGATCGCGAAGCGCCCGCCGACACAACGCCATACCTACGGTTATGGCCGCGTCGAAACACTGGCGGCGCTGGCCAACGTCGTGTTCATGGTCGCGGTCGTGGTCGGCATTTCAGTGATGGCCGTGCGCCGCATCCTTGAACCCGGGGACGTCAACGGCGAGGTGGTGACCATCGTCGCGGCACTCGGGCTGCTGCTCAACATCGGCGTCGCCTGGCTGTTGATGCACGGCGAGCAGACGATGAATACCCGCGGCGCGCTGCTGCACGTGCTCGGCGACCTGCTCGGCTCGGTGGCCGCGCTGGTCTCCGGGGCGGTGATCATGTGGACCGGCTGGACGACCGTCGACCCTCTGCTCTCGCTGCTGATCTGTGCGCTGATGCTGGTTTCCAGCCTGCGCCTGCTGCGTGAGGTACTGCAGGCGCTGATGGAAGGCGTACCGGTGAGCCTGTCCACCGAGCAGGTCGGGCGCCAGCTGGCCGGCGTGCGGGGCGTCGCCTCGGTGCACGATCTGCACATCTGGACCCTCTCGTCGAACCGGATCGCCCTCTCGGCGCACCTGGTCGTCGAATCGCTGGCCCACTGGCCGGCGGTCCTTGCCGCCAGCCGACAGGTACTGGCCGAACAAGGCATCACGCACGTCACGCTGCAGCCGGAACCTCTGCACAATGCGGTTCGCTGGCTGGCGCCTGGCGAACAACGCGGCGTGCCGGAAAGCTGAACACGCAGATGGCGGCGTCGTCGCACACGCTGTGCGCCCCCGGGCTTGATGAACTTCCCGCCTTGCTCGCCCTGCTTGCCGACTGCGCCCTGCCGGTTGCCGACATCGAGGCGGCGCATCTGCCCGGCTTTCTGATTTGTCGCGACGAGGGTCGCCTGATCGCCACGGCCGGCCTGCAGCCTTGCGGTGAAACGGTGCTGCTGCGTTCGCTGGCCGTTGCAGCACACTGCCGTCAGCGTGGACTCGCCGCTCAGCTGCTTGCCGCGCTCGAGCAGCGCGCGCTGGCCGACGGCCATCGGCAGATCTTCCTGCTCACCACCAGCGCGCAGGACTTCTTTTCCGCCCGCGGTTTTCGCTTGCTGCCGCGGTCCGCCGTCCCACCGGGAATCACCGCGACAGCGCAGTTCCGCTGTCTGTGCCCGGCGTCGGCGGCGTGCATGGTCAAGATCCTTGACGGCGCGCTCGCGCGCGAGAGCGCCGCGTGAGGGTCGTCGCCCAGCGCGTCGCTGCGGCGCGGGTCGAAGTCGACGGCCGGGTAAGCGGCAGCATCGGCGCGGGTCTGCTGCTTCTGGCCGGCTTCGAGGCCGCTGACAACGATGCCGATCTCGACTGGATGGCCGCCAAGCTGGCCAGGCTGCGCATCTTTGCCGACGCCGCAGGCGTCATGAACCGCAGCGTCGTCGATGCCGACGGCGAAGTGCTGGCGGTCAGTCAGTTCACGCTCTTTGCGTCGACCAGGAAAGGCAACCGCCCTTCCTGGAGTCGCGCTGCGCCGCCGGAGCTGGCGCAGCCGCTATTCGAGCGCTTTGTCCGGCGACTCGAAAAGACCCTGGGACGCGCGGTGCCGACCGGCGTCTTCGGCGCCGAGATGCGGGTTCACCTGATCAACGACGGTCCGGTGACGATCAGCATCGATTCGCGCCAGCCGGAGTAGGCGGCCGCGAGTAGGGGCAGCCAGAGCAGCAGGGCGGAGCGGGCCAGCCAGGCCCCGCGACGACCCACTGGCTGGCTGCGCGGCCAGCCGACAATCAGTTCCCTGACGCCCCGCCCATCTGCGTCTGCAGATAGTTCTGCAAGCCAACCTTGTCGATCAGATCGAGCTGCGTTTCGAGGTAGTCGATGTGCTCCTCGGTATCGTTGAGGATCTCCTGCATCAAGTCGCGGGAGACGTAGTCCTTGACCGACTCGCAGTGCGTGACTCCGGCGATGAGATCGGCATGCGCACCGCGCTCCAGCTTGAGATCGCCGCTCAGGCACTCGGGGACGTTCTGGCCGATTGACAGCTTCGGCACCTCCATCTTCGGCAGCCCGTCGAGAAACAGCAGGCGTTCAATGATCTTGTCGGCGTGCTGCATTTCTTCGATCGACTCGTCGTACTCGTGCTTGCCCAGGGCGTTGAAGCCCCAGTTCTTGTACATCCGGGCGTGCAGAAAATACTGGTTGATCGCGGCAAGCTCGTTCGCCAGCTGCTTGTTGAGCAGCTGAATGACCGTTTTGTCACCTTTCATGGGGACTCCGTTTCTGGGCGCCGCGGTGGGGGCCGCAGCTGATTATTGGAGAGGCGGGGAAGCGCCCGCGCCGGCAGGACTTCGCGCAAGGCATCGCACAGGGAAACCTGGCGCGGGCAGCCGTTGTAAGAGACAGCAAGTGGCGCGCACAATTCATGGCCGCGAGCAGATCGCCTCGTCACTCAGCCACCGAATCACCTGCTGGCGTCGGCATTATAGACGTCGACACCCATGGCTACGGCCATTTGCCGAAGATCAAGCAGGCGCAGCGCCTGTTGCCTGACGGCCGCCAGCAGAGGAAGGCGACCAACGCAACGCAAGGGGAAGGAACTGCAGAGAAAGTTCCGACCAGGCTGCGCCCTGGGGCCTTGAAATGCGCCATGGAATCGCCACCAGCTCGGCGGCGTGCGCCGAAACTGGCATCCCCACGGGGATTCGAACCCCGGTACCTACCGTGAAAGGGTAGTGTCCTAGGCCTCTAGACGATGGGGACCCGGAACTTCTTTCGCCTTGTTGGTGGAGGTACGCGGGATCGAACCGCGGACCTCTTGCATGCCATGCAAGCGCTCTCCCAGCTGAGCTATACCCCCGCGCGAAAGAAGCCGGGATTATAGGGAGCTGGCCCGGTGCTGTAAAGCGCTACGCGGCAACCCGGCGCGAAAGCGGGTAAACCATGAAAAACTTGCCCCTGGCTTTCGTCGGCCATTAAGCTCGCAGCTCGACCACCACCGATCACCACAGGGACACGCCATGCCGGAAGCCTCCTGGCTCCTTTCTGTTATCGCCTCGCGCCTCGTTGCGACTTCCGGGCAGGACATCATCGCGGAATCCGGCAACCAGCCCGGAGTGCGCCCTGCCGGTCAGCAGCGGTGACCAGGATCCGTCCCCGCCTCGGTCTGGCGCTGGGCAGCGGGTCGGCGCGCGGCTGGTCGCATATCGGGATTGTCGACGCTCTCGCCGAGCGCGGCCTCAGGCCCGACGTGATCGCCGGTGCATCGGTCGGCGCCCTCGTCGGCGCAGCGTGCGCCGCCGGTCGCCTCGGCGAACTCGAACGCTGGGTGTGCACGCTCACCCAGCGCGATGTCTGGCGCCTGGTAGACACGACTTTTCGCGGCGGCGGCGTGATGACCGGCAATCGCCTGATGAGCACGATCGCCGAGCAGATCGGCGACGCCCCGATCGAAAGCCTGGCCATGTCTTTCGGTGCCGTCGCGGCCGATCTCTATACCGGCGAGGAGATCTGGCTGCGCGAAGGTTCGTTCATGGCCGCGGTGCGTGCGTCGAGTGGCCTGCCCGGTCTCCTGGCACCCACCTGGCACCAGCAGCGCTGGCTGATCGACGGCGGCGTGGTGAATCCGGTGCCGGTCTCGCTATGCCGGGCCCTCGGCGCCGATGTCGTTATCGCGGTCGACCTTCGCCGCTCGCTCACGAAAATGGCCATGCGTGCGCCCGACGGCGTTGTCGACGCCCAGGATCGGAACAGGGCTCTGGCAAGCTCCGCGGAAGCCAGCGCCGAAGGCATCGCCATCCTGCGCAAGTGGGCCGGGCTGGTGGATGGCCTCGTGGAATCCTTCCGCAGCAAGCGTAGCGACCCCGGTTTGTTCGAAGTCATGAGTGGGGCGGTGAACATCATGCAGGAGCGCATCACGCGCAGCCGCCTGGCCATTGATCCGGCCGACGTGGTCCTGCGTCCGGACCTCGCCGACTTTCAGTTGATGGACTTCCACAGGGCCCGCGAGGCAATCGACATCGGCCGCAAACACGTCGGGGAGGCCGCCCCGCAACTCGAGGCCATTGCCGCGCAGCTGCTGCCGGAACCGTAGGCGCACGAGACAAGCGCGCTGCGCAAAGCGCATCGCGAATGGCTAGTCGTTGCTGCGCATCACGGCGGCACCCCCTTCGTAGAGCTCGCTCAGAGCGGCCGGGTCGAGGCCGAGAAGGCGCAGGCAAGAGGGACCCAGCTTTCGCCATTCTTCGGTGTAGCTGCCACCGCTGACGTGCTGCAGAATGTGCTCGGCAGTCTGGCTGGCGGCGACCAGATAGCGGCTGGCGGCTGGCAGGCCGGACTCGAAATGCTCGATGGCGTCGCGGTCGTGATGGTAGCGGATGGCCAGCGAGATTTCCTCCGGCAGCCACCAGTTTTGCGCCAGCAGCGAGCCGATGACGCTGTGATTGGTCGGCAGGACCTCGATTTCGACGTCGGTGAAGGCACGTTCGGCCTCGTGATTCGCGCGGTCCAGCGTGGCCATGTAATCCGGAAAGCGGCGCAGCAGGATGACGATGCCGCAATCCCTGAACAGGCCGTAGGTGTAGGCGTCGTCGGCGCGCAAGCCAGGCTTTCTGACGATTTGCGCCAACCACCCGGAGAGCGACGCGATGCGGGCCGATGCCTGCCAGAAACGCTCGTAGTGCGCGGAGCCAGGGAAGGCCTGGCGCAGGCTGATGGCCGCGATGGCCCGACTGGTCGCGTCGAGGCCGAGCATGAGCAGGGCTTCCTGGACCGAGCGGCAGCGGCTGCGGCAGCCGAAATAAGGCGAGTTCACGGTCTTGATCAGACCGGCGGCGAGGCTGACGTCGGCGCCGATCTGTTGGCTTATGAGCTTGAAATTGGGCAGCTCCTGGCGCACCTCATGGCAAATCCGGTCGATGATCGTCGGCCGCGGGGGAATGTCGATGTCGCGGATCGTTCGCTCGAGCACCTCGTCGAGCCGGCCGTTCCCCGCTTGCGTGTCAGGGCTCATGCGTCTTTCTCTCCTTCAGCCACGCCAGCACGGCTTCGTCCGGCATCGGGCGAGCGTGGAAAAAACCCTGCACCGCATCAACGGCCGCGGCCTCGACAGCCGCCTGCTGGGCCGCGGTTTCGACCCCCTCGGCGACGACCGTCATGCCCAGCTCGCGGCCGAGCATGGCCATCGCCTTCACCACTGCATAGGCACGCCGGTCATCGGGCAGAACCCTGATGAACGAGCGATCGAGCTTGAGTTTTGTCGCCGGAAGATCCTTGAGGTTGGCGAGGCACGAGTAGCCATAGCCAAAATCGTCGATGGCCATGCCGACGCCAGCCGCCCGGACGCTGCGCAGATTGGCCTGCACGGTTTCCGAAAGGTCGAGGAACAGCGATTCGGTAAACTCGAGTTCGATGAGCGCGGGCGCAACGTTGGCGCAAATCAGTGCCGCCTGCAACGCCGGCGCGAAGCTGCGCGAGGTGAGCTGGGCACGCGAGACGTTGATCGCCACCTTGGTCGCCACGCCTTCGTCGCGCAGCCGCGCGGCGAATAGGGCCCCCTGCAGCAGGCACCATTCGCCAAGACGGACAATGATGCCGGTCTTTTCGGCAACCGGGATGAACTTGCCGGGCAGCAGGCGTCGCTCTGGCAGCTCGCAGCGCATCAGCGCCTCGACCGCTTCGATGCGGCCGTCCACGCGGACCAGAGGCTGGTATTCGAGCGCCAGGCAACCGCTTTCCAGGGCGCGGTGAAGATCCGCTTCGACGATCAGCTCTTCGCGTGCCAGTTGCACGCCGAGGCGACCGCTGAGTGGTTGGTCGCCGGAAACGATCAAGCGCTTGCCGCCACGGCGCTTGGCTTCCATCATCGCCCGGTCAGCCCGTTCAAACAGACTCAGCGGGTCTTCGCCGGATTCGTGCACGGCAATGCCCATGCTCACCGATGGACGCATCATCAAGTTGTCGATCACCAGCGGACGTTCGATCTCGGCCAGCACCGCGGCGCCGATTTCGGTCGCCAATTGCAGAGTCGCCGACGGAACCAGGGCCACGAACTCGTCGCTGCCCATGCGCAGGAGAATGCTGTCGCCGCGCAAAGCCCGCCGCAGCCGCGCCGCGAGCTGCGTAATCACGCTGTCGCCGCCAGCGTGGCCGAAGGATTCGTTGATCTGCCGGAAGCGATCGATATCCAGCCACAATGCGGCCAGTGAACTGCCGCTAGCCTCCGCCTCGGCAACGACCTGCATGGCTGCGTGCAGGCCGGCGGAACGGCTAAGGAAACCGGTGATGGGGTCGCGATCTGGACGAAGGTCGTGCATCGGGATGGGCTACGCGCTCGGGGCCTGCTGATTTGAGTGGCTTCAGCTTAGGCATTGGCGTCGGCAAGGCCTTGACCGTGCGCGCCATTCGTTTCACCATCTGTGCCAATCCCTCGTCAACGGCGTGCCGTATTGCCCTCAATGACTACGCAGAGTTCGCTGGCCAGCGCCTGGCTGATCCTTTTTCGCCTGCTCGAAGTGCATGGCGTCGACGCTCAGAGCTGGCTGCGCGAGCTGGGCATAGACCCGGACCTTGCCCGACAGCCCGGTGCGCGAATACCTAGCTGGCTGGTCGATGTAGTCATTACCCGCGCCGCCGACGTGATCGCTGATCCGGCTTTCGGACTGACGGCGGCCGAGTGCTGGCATCCGTCCAGCCTGGGAGTGCTGGGCTATGCGTGGTTGTCGAGCAGCACACTGCGCCAGGGATTGCAGCGCATGCAGCGCTATTCCCGCGTGATCGGCGACCGCTGGAGCTGCGCCTGCATCGGGGAGGCGAATGGCTTGCGTTTTGTTTGTGAGCACGGACGTCGTGACATGACGGTCGGACACGTCATGACGGACTACATTCTGGCCCTCGCCCTGGCCATGTGTCGCGGCAATTCCGAGCGCAAGCTCAACCCGGTCCGGGTCTCCCTGCGTCGTCCCTTGCCTGCCGACCCGAGCCCCTACCAGGACTTCTTCGCTTGTGAGCTGCACTTCGGGGCAGAGGAGGATGCCTTCGTACTGGCCACCGACGACGCCGAAGCACTCCTGCCAACGGCCAACCGCGAATTAGCTGAAACCTTCGACGCGATTCTTGCCCAACAACTGGCCGCGCACAGCAAGGCGGACCTCGTTTCGCGCTGCGAGGCCTTCCTGCTCAAGCAACTGACTTCGGGTGAGCCCAGCGTCGGCGATCTGGTCAAGGCCCTGGGCATGAGTCGGCGCACTCTGCAGCGCAAGCTCCGGGAAATGGGCACCAGCTACCATGAGATTCTCGAAGAAACGCGCTACGAGCTGGCCAAACGCTACCTTCAAGAATCGGCCCGGAGCGTGACGGAAATCACCTTCCTGCTCGGTTTCTCCGAGCAAGGCGCGTTCACCCGCGCTTTCAAGCGCTGGAGCGGTACGGCACCGAGCAGTTATCGCATGACCACAGCATTGCAGTGAGGCGGGCGCAAGCGGCGATCTGCACGCTGCCCGCCGTCAGTGCGAATGCAGGTTCCGGGTGATCAGGTAAACGCCTTTGCGTTGATCAGAAAGTGCGTCCGGATACTGGCCACGTAGCCCAGGGCGATCGCCCAGGTCCACTTGAGGTGGGAAAAGAACGTGTAGACGCCGCGCGCCTGTCCCATGACCGCAACCCCTGCGGCGGACCCCACCGAAAGCAGCGAGCCGCCGACACCGGCAGTCATGGTCACCAGCAGCCACTGACCGTGGTCCATCTCTGGCTGCATCGACAATACCGCGAACATGACCGGGATATTGTCCACCACCGCAGAAAGGAGCCCGACAAGAATATTTGCCGTCGTCGGGCCGAGCTGACCGTACATCAAGTGCGAGCCCAGCGACAGGTAGCCCATGGTGCCCAGCCCGCCGACGCAGAGGATGACGCCGTAGAAGAACATCAGCGTATCCCACTCGGCACGTTCCAGGGACTTGAAAATGTTGTACTGAACGGCCGTGCTGGACACTGCCTGACCGCCCGGGACGCCGTTCTCCATGCCCAGGGCGGTATCGCCCAGGTTCTCCCCAGCCGGACGGTGGGTGAAATTCTTGCGTCGCTTGAGGTAGTAGCCATAGAACTTGAGCACGCCGAGGCCGGTCATCATGCCCATCACCGGCGGCAGGTGGAGAAAATTGTGGGCGCAGACGGCCATCACGATGGTGCCCAGAAAGAGGCCGACGATCACCCAGGCACCGTGTTGCAGAACCGCCTGTTCCTTGACCGGATCGGGCGACGAATTGCCGATGGCCAGGCTCATGATGGTCGCGGGAACCAACCAGTTGACCACTGCCGGGACAAACAGCTGGAAGAACTCGCTGAAGTCGACCAGCCCCTTCTGCCAGACCATCAGCGTTGTGATATCCCCGAATGGCGAGAAGGCACCGCCGGCATTGGCCGCAATGACGATATTGATGCATGCCACAGTGACGAATTTCTTGTTGCTCCCGCCGACGGCGATCACCACCGTCGCCATCAGCAAGGCGGTCGTCAGATTGTCGGCCACCGGCGAGATGGAGAAAGCCAGCGCACCGGTAATCCAGAAGATGGTGCGCAATGAGTAGCCTTGCGTCACCAGCTTGACGCGCAGCAGATCGAATACACCGCGTTCGTCCATGGCGTTGATGTAGGTCATTGCCGCGAGCAGGAACAGGAACAGCTCGGCGAACTCGAGCAGATTGTGTCGTACGGCGATCTCTGCGGTATGCGTGTCGCCGTGCTGGGCATAGACGATCGCCACCAGCATCCAGATAATGCCCGCCGCGACGATCACCGGTTTGGACTTGCGCAGGTGCAGCGATTCCTCGGCAATGACCAGGCCGTAGGCGCCAAAGAATACGGCCAGCGCCACAAAACCTGCCCAGTGGCGGGTCAAGTCGAGCGTTGTCGACGGCCCGCCTTCGGAAGCGAGCGCGGCCAGGGGACAGGCGGCTGCCATGACGGCCAGCAATACGCGGGGCAAGCACTTCATCATTCGATTCCTTCTCGTTGGCTGCAATGGACGGGCTGCTACTGCTAACTCGCAGCCCACTTTCGGCGCGGTAGGGATTGCTCTTCGGGATGGTGTTGTGGTCAGCGCTTGCCCAGGCTGTGTCTGACCAGTTGCGCGACGCCATCGACGTTCAACTTCTGCATCACTCGCGCCTTGTGCACTTCCACGGTGCGCGGGCTGATGCCCAATTTTTCGGCGATATCGCGGTTGTGGCCACCGGTAACAATCAGGTCCATGACTTCGCGTTCGCGCGGCGTCAGCGTCGCCAGCCGCTCGGCAAAGTGACTGCGCTGCTCGCTCGCGTGCCGGCCGAGCGCGTACTTCGACAGGGCATCGTCGATCGCTGCCGTGAGTTTTGCCTGGTCGAGCGGCTTTTCCAGAAAGTCGCAGGCCTGCGCCTTGAAGGCCTCGCAGGCCGAGTCCACGTCGCCGTGACCGGTGATGACGATCACCGGCAAGCCGCTGCCGAGTTCGCGCAGGCGCCGCTGCAGAGCCAGCCCGTCCATGCCTGGCATGCGGATATCGAGCAGGATGCAACCGCGCCAATCCGGCGACAAGGCCTGCAGAAAGCTCTCGGCATCGGAAAAAATAGCCGTTCGGTAGCCGCGCAGGCTGAGCAGCAGGCCGAGCGAGTCGCGTACCGAGGCGTCGTCATCGACGATGAAAACCGTCAAGTCAGGCATGTGCAGGAGTCTTTTCGAAAGGTAACCGGAGCCGGAAGACGCCACGCGCACCAACCTCGGCCCAGAGGTTGCCGCCATGCGCCTCGGCGATAGCCCGACTGATCGCCAGGCCCAGCCCGAGGCCACTTGACTTGGTGGAGTTGAAGGGCTCGAAGAGCCTGCTCACGGCGTCACCGGTGAGGCCCGGGCCGCTATCCTCGATGCGAATGCAGATCCGGTCGCCGCCCTCTGCCAGCGCCGAGACGCGCACCCTACGCTCGCCGGGCGGTTGTTCGGAAACGGCGTCGAACGCGTTCGAGAAGAGATTGCGCAGCACGACTTCTAGCTGCGGACCGTCGGCCAGCAGGACGCCGTCCGGAACCGGTTCGACGGTGAGTTCGACGCCGGCCTTGGCGGCGTGTCTGGCGAATGGCGCTGCCGCAGCGGCCAGCAGGGCACGCAGCGGAATGGCCTCGAGCCTGGTCGTGCCGGTGCGGAAGAAGTCACGCAGTCGGCGCACGACCTCGGCGGCGCGACACGCCTCGGAGACCATCAAGCGAATGCTGCCCTTCAGTCGGTCACCAGTCTCGCCGCGGGCGAGGAGTTCTTCGCAAGCCGCTCCGTAGGCGGACAAGGCGGTGAGCGGCTGGTTCAGCTCGTGCGCCAGCGCGCCGGCCATCTCGCCGGCGGCGGCCAGGCGCAGCGTCTGGCGAAGCTCGGCACTGATGCGCTGCTGCTCGTCGACGACCACGCCGATAAAGAAACCAGCCAGCACCAGCACCACGGTCACGGCCTGGATTTCCAGCACCGAGCCGGCCGAGAAACCTTGCCGGTAGACGACGACGATGAGCCCGATCTGGATCACCGCGGCGCTGAGCACGGCGCCGGCCAGGCCTTGCCGGGACGCGGCCCAGATAATCGGGAGAAAGAGCAGGTAGAAATACTGGAAGTCCGATTCGGCGCCGTGACCGACGGCCACCCACAAGGCCATCGCCGCCGCCAGCACGTAGCCCAGCGTGTCGGGTCGCCAGAGTGTTGCCCGCAGCAAGGCCCGACCGCGCTCGTCGAAAAGCATCCAGAGCAAGGGCATGGAGACCAGAATACCGACGCCATCGCCTATCCAGAAGCGGCCAACCGCCTCGCTCCAGCCGGCCAACGGCACCAGATCGAGCGCCACCAGGGCGAGGACGAAGGCCACGCTGGTGAGCAGCGTGCCGGCAACGACGACGCCCGCCCAGCGCAGGAGGCCGAAACGATCAAGGAAGATGGCCGGACCACGCATCCGACGCCGTAACGCCTCGCCGATGGCGCCGTAGCCGAGTGCCAGCATGCCGGCGATGGCGACCGATACCGGCAGCGACGCCGGCAGGCTGCGGACGCCGATTTCGGCGAGCAAGACGGCCAGCGCCAGCACCAGTACCGCCTGCCAGCCATGGCGCAGAATGAAGACCAGGGCCAACGCTGGCGCCGGGTTCCACGGCGTGATGTAGGGGCCGTGCAGTGGATGGAAGAAGCTCATCCAGTCGAGCGCAACGTAGCCGGCAATCAATAACAGGGCATCGGTCCAGGACAGTCGGCTTGCGCTGATCATCGCTTCCTTCAGATCGTTACCACAGACCTTCGGTCTGTGTCGGCAAGGGGGTTCGGCTCGCTCAGCGAATAACGTACGTGAAACCCGTATTGTTGTCCATTAAACCGCGTTCCGGTGATACCTGCACCTAATTTTGCAAGCCCCCCGCCGCCAGCTTGAACACCGTACGCGTTTGCCCGCATTTTCAAGGGCCATCGCCCTCCCTATGATGTTGCGATGAATTGGGCGCCGCTCGCGGCGGGGACTCCGGTCACCGATCGCAGCCCAATCGAATCCGGCGATGTGGAGGATCCGCGTGTTCTATTCCCTGAGTGCTTTCGTGAGCCTGTTTGCCTTCTGGCTGCTGCTGTCGGGCTTCTTCACGCCTTTCCTGATTGCCGTTGGCGCCGCCGGCTCGCTGTGCGTGCTCCTCTTCGCACACCGCATGGACGTCATCGATCACGAAGGTCACCCGATTCATCTCGGCTGGCGGGCCCTGTTCTCGTACTGGCCGTGGCTGGTCAAGGAGATCGTTCTATCGGCCTGGGACGTCAGCCGACGCATCGTCGATCCACGCCTGCCGATCTCGCCGACGATGACCCGCTTCAAACCCTCGCAGAACAGCGAACTGGGTCTGGTGATCCACGCCAACTCGATCACCCTGACCCCGGGTACGGTCGCCGTCGAGGTGGCCAAGGGTGAAATGCTGGTGCACTCGCTGAGCGCGGAGGGCGCGGCTGGCCTGGCCGGCAGCGAGATGGACCGACGTATAGCCGCCCTCGAGACTCCCTCCTGATGTTTGCCGCTGCGACCCTGCTACTGCTGGTCACGGTCAGCCTGACGCTGGTGCGGGCAGTGATCGGCCCCTCGGTCTTCGATCGCCTTCTGGCAACCAACACCATCGGCACCTGCACGGTGCTATTGCTGGCAGTCATCGGCTTCCTCACCGAGCGGCCCGAGTTTCTCGATCTGGCGCTGGTGTACGGCTTACTGAACGTGATCGGGACTGTCGCCGTGCTGAAGTTCTTTCGCCAGGGCAGCCTCGGCGATCCGGGCAGCGACGAGAAGGCACGACCTTGATCGACGTACTGATAGACGGTCTGAGCTGGGCCTGCCTGCTCGCCGGCGGCGTGTTCTGCAGCATCGGCGCGCTCGGCCTGTTGCGCATGCCCGAATTCTACACACGCCTGCACGCCGCCAGCGTCACCGACACCCTCGGTGCCGGACTTGTTCTGCTTGGGCTGATCCTGCAGGCGGGGCTGACGCTGGTCGCGGTCAAGCTGGTGATCATCGGCCTGTTGTTGTTCTTCACCGGCCCGGTTGCCGCGCATGCTCTGGCCAAGGCGGCCTTGAACCGCGGCCTTAAGCCCCTGCTGGCCGAAGCGGACGCTGAGTCCCTCGCCACCGAAACTTCGCCGGCCCCGACCCCCGACGATCGACCGCTATCGCCCGCAGTGGAGGGAGCGCCATCGAAACCCTGATCATCAACGTGCTGCTCACCCAGATGATGGTCGCCGTGGTCGCGCTGGCGCTCGTTCGCAACCTGTTTGCGGTGATCGTTCTTTTCGGCCTTTACAGCTTTCTTACGGCGACCGTCATGGTCTCGCTGGACGCTGTCGATGTGGCGATGACCGAGGCTGCAGTGGGTGCCGGCGTGTCGACGGTGCTGCTGCTCGGCGCCCTGCATCTATGCCGCAGCGAGGAGGAAAAACCGACCCACAAACCCTGGCTGCCGCTGGCAGTGACCATCGGCACCGGGCTGGTTCTCGTCTATGGCACCTGGGACCTCCCCGAATTCTCGGATCGCGAGGCACCGATCCATACGCACGTTACCCCTCGCTACCTCGAAGATGGCCCACGCGAAACGGGCGTGCCGAACGTGGTCACCGCAGTCCTGGCGAGTTACCGTGGCTTCGACACCCTGGGCGAAACGACGGTGGTGTTCACCGCCGGCATTGGCGTCATCGCGCTGCTGCGCCGCCGCCGCCACCTGCGGGAGGACATGGAGAAGTGAGAAACGACATGGTCCTGCGGGTGGTCGGCAAGCTGCTCATCCCTTTCATTCTGATGTTTGCGCTGTATGTACAGTTTCACGGTGACTTCGGACCCGGCGGCGGCTTCCAGGCGGGCACCATCGTCGCCGCGGCGATCATCTTCTACGCCATTATTTATGGTCTGAATACGGCGCGCCGCGTTCTCCCCGACTGGGTCGTCGAATCGATGATCGCCATTGGCGTGTTGCTCTACATTGGCGTCGGCTTCGCAGGCCTGTTGCTGGGCGGCAACTTTCTCGACTATTTCGTGCTCGACAGCGACCCGGTCGTCGGCCAGCACCGCGGCATCTTCTGGATCGAGCTCGGCGTGGCGATCACGGTCTTTGGCGTCCTGCTGAAGATCTTCTACCTCTTCGCGCGACGCGGACCGAACTGACAATGAGTTTTTCCAGTTTCTTCAGCCACTACGACTACTGGGTGATGCTGTTCCTGGCGATGGCCGGGCTGTACGTCGTCATCGCCCGCGGCAACCTGATCAAGAAACTGGTCGGACTGGCCACCCTGCAAACCTCGGTGTACCTGCTCTATCTCGTACCCGGCAAGCTCGTCGGCGGCACGGCACCGATCGTGCACACTGCTTTCACGCTGTACTCCAACCCGTTGCCGCACGTACTGATCCTGACGGCGATCGTCGTCGGCGTGGCGACGCTGGCCCTCGGCCTGGCGTTGGCCGTACGCATTCGCGAAGAGTACGGCACCATCGAAGAAGACGAAATCCTGCACATCGAGCTGGGGCCGGCGAAGAACGAGTCGCCAAAATGAGCTTCGCCGAGCATCTCCCCGTCCTGCAAGTCGTCGTGCCGCTGGTCAGTGCCCCCCTGGCCGTCCTTTTTCGCGACCGTCTGGCGGCTTTTCTTCTCGTTCTGGCAGGGTCCTGGGCAGCCTTCGCGATCAGCATCCTTTTGTGGCTGCAAGTGCGCGAAAGCGGGATAATTTCCTACGCCATTGGTAGCTGGCCAGCTCCGTGGGGCATCGAGTACCGCGTCGACGCACTGTCCTCGCTGGTGTTGATGCTGGTCTCCGGTGTCGGCGCGGTGGTTCTGCCCTACTGTCGCAGCAGCATCGTGCGCGAGATCCGACCCGACACCCACTACCTGTTCTATGCGATGTTCGCGCTCTGCCTGACCGGCCTGCTCGGCATCACCATCACCGGCGACGCCTTCAACCTGTTCGTCTTCCTGGAGATCTCCTCGCTCTCCTCGTACGTTCTTATCGCGCTCGGCAAGGACCGCCGCGCGCTGGTGGCGTCGTACCAGTACCTGATCATGGGCACCATCGGCGCGACCTTCATCGTCATCGGCGTCGGCTTGCTCTATGTCAAGACCGGCACCCTCAACCTGGCAGACATGGGCGTCCGGCTGCAGGACATGACCAGCCACCGACCGGTGCTCGCGGCCCTGGCGTTTCTCACCGTCGGCATCTCGCTGAAGCTGGCGCTGTTCCCCCTGCACCAGTGGCTGCCCAACGCCTACGCCTACGCGCCGTCGGCGGTGTCGGCTTTCCTCGCCGCCACCGCCACCAAGGTGTCGGTGTACGCACTGCTGCGCTTCTACTTCTCGGTGTTCGGCGAAACCGCGATCTTCAAGCAGCTCCCGATGGAGGACCTGATGCTGGTGCTGGCGCTGGCCGGAATGTTCGTCGCCTCGACCGTGGCCATCTTCCAGAACAATCTGAAACGCCTGTTTGCCTACTCAAGCGTCGCGCAGATCGGCTACATCGCCCTCGGCATCTCCTTCGACTCGGTCACCGGGCTTACCGCCACCATCGTGCACCTGGTCAACCACGCGGTCACCAAGGGCAGCCTCTTCCTGCTCCTCGGCGCGGTGATGGCCAGCATGGGCGGCGTCACTCTGGCACGGGTTCAGGGGGTGGGGCGCGTCATGCCGGTGACCACTTTCGGCATCGTGCTTTGCGGACTGAGCCTGATCGGCGTGCCCGGCACGGCGGGCTTCGTCAGCAAGTGGTACCTGATCCTGGCAGCCCTCGAGAAAGGCCAGTGGTGGCTGGTCTTCCTGATCGTTCTCTCGTCGCTGCTGGCGGTGGTCTACGTCTGGCGCTTCGTCGAGGCCGCTTACTTCCGTGCGCCGCGCGCCGATCTCCTGCAGGCGCGCGAAGCCTCGCTGGGCCTGGCGATTCCCGCCTGGATCCTGGTCGGCGCAACGATCTGGTTCGGTGTCGATACCTCGGTCACGGTCGGCTCCGCCGCCGCCGCAGCGAACATGCTGCTCGGAGTGACGCCATGATCGGCAGCGAGACGCTGATCCTCGCCAGCCTCTCGCTGCCGATCGTCGGCGCCGGCGCGATCGCCCTTTGCGGACGGCTGCCAAACCTGCGCGAGGCGGCGACGCTGATCACCGCCGCCCTGCTGCTGTCATGCGTCGCGCCACTGTTGCCGATGGTCCTCGCCGGTGAGCGGCCGGCGCTCATGCTGTTCGAAATGCTGCCGGGGCTGCCGATCGCTTTCACGGTCGAGCCACTGGGCATGCTCTTCGCCCTCGTCGCCTCGGGTCTGTGGATCGTCAACTCGCTGTACTCGATCGGCTACATGCGCGGCAACAACGAGGAGAAGCAGACGCGCTTCTACGTCTGCTTCGCGCTCGCCATCGCCGCGGCAATCGGCATTGCCTTTGCCGGCAACGTGTTTACGCTGTTCGTCTTCTACGAGCTGCTGACGCTGGTCACCTACCCGCTGGTCACCCACCACGGCACCGACAAGGCGAAGGCGGGTGGGCGCACCTACCTGGGAATCCTGATCGGCACCTCGGTCGTCTTCCTGCTCCCGGCGCTGGTGTTCACCTGGTACGTCGCCGGCACGACCGACTTCACGCCGGGTGGCATCCTGGGCGGCAAGTTGTCGGACGTCGCGCTCGCCGGGCTGCTGTTCCTGTACATGTTCGGCATCGGCAAGGCGGCGCTGATGCCTTTCCACCGCTGGCTGCCGGCAGCGATGGTCGCACCGACCCCGGTTTCCGCCCTGCTGCATGCTGTCGCGGTGGTCAAGGCCGGTGTGTTCAGCGTCGTCAAGGTCATCGTCTATGTCTTTGGCGCGGACACCCTGGTCGCCCAGGGCGGAGCGGACTGGCTGACGGCGATCGCCGGCTTCACCATCATCGCCGCCTCGATCGTTGCGCTGCGCGCCGACAATCTGAAGCGCCGCCTGGCCTATTCCACGATCGGCCAGCTGTCCTACGTCATCCTGGCGGCAGCACTGCTGACGCCGCTCTCGCTCGCCGCGGCAGCCTTGCACATTGCAGCGCACGCGGTCGGCAAGATCACCCTGTTTTTCGCCGCCGGCGCCATTTACACGGCGGCCCACAAGACCAATGTCAGCGAACTGGACGGCATCGGCCGGCGCATGCCCTGGACCATGGGCGCCTTTGCCATCGGTGCCCTATCGATGATCGGCCTGCCACCGGCGGCCGGCTTCGTCTCCAAATGGTACCTCCTGTCCGGCGCCATGGGGGCCGGCGAGTGGGCCGTCGTCGCCGTCCTGCTGGCGAGCACCCTGCTCAATGCCGGGTATTTCGTGCCCATCGTCTACCGCGCCTTTTTCCGCCCGCCGTCGGCCGAGGACGAGCATCACCCGCATGGCGAGGCGCCGCTGCTCATGGTCGTCGCACTGACGACAACGGCCGCTGCCACGCTGGCGCTGTTCTTCTTTCCCGGCGTGCCGCTGGCGCTGGCGCAACAAATGCTCGGAGGCTGATGGTGAGCACTGAAAAGCACTGGCTGGTACGCCCCGAAACCATCAAGCTGTTGTGGCGCGTGTTCATCGCCGTACTGGCACTGACCGTGGCTGCCGAACTTGTCGTGCATCTGCATCCGCACTTCGGCTTCGACGGCTGGTTCGGCTTCCACGCCTGGTACGGCTTCCTCACCTGTGCCGCCATGATCGTCTTTGCCAAGGGCCTCGGCCTGCTGATCAAGCGGCCGGACACCTATTACGGGGAGGACCGATGATCCTCCACCCCGCGCTGATCCTCGTCCTCGGCGCCCTGGTCCTGCCCTGGCTGCCGCGCGCGGCACGCCAGGCGGCGGTGATCGGGCTGCCGCTGGCCACGCTATGGGCCGTCTGGCAGGTGCCGGACGGCGCGGCGTGGCAACTGCATTTCCTCGATTACACGCTGACGCCGCTGGCCGGGGACAGGCTGACGCGCCTGTTCGCGACGATCTTCTCGCTGATGGCCGCCGTCGGCGGCCTGTTCGCGCTGAAGCAGGAGAGCCGGCTCGAAGTGCCGGCGGCGATGTTCTACGCCGGTTCGGCCATCGGCGTCGCCTTCGCCGGCGACCTGATCACCGTCTTCATTTTCTGGGAGCTGATGGCCATCGGCTCGACGCTCGTCATCTGGAGCGCCGGCAACCGCACTGCCTATACTGCCAGCATGCGCTACATGGCGATCCACCTGCTCGGCGGCGTGGTTCTGATGGCCGGCATCGCCGGCCATGTCGCGGCGACCGGCTCGGTGGCCTTCGTGCCCATGGCGCCGGAATCGTGGGCACAGTGGCTGATCCTCGCCGGCGTCCTGATCAACGCCGGCGCACCGCCGCTTTCCGCGTGGCTGCCGGATGCTTATCCGGAGGCTTCGTGGAGCGGCACCGTGTTCCTCTCGGCCTTCACCACCAAGACAGCGGTCTATGTCCTGCTGCGCGGCTTCCCGGGTACCGAGCTGCTGATCTGGGTCGGCATGTTCATGATCTTCTACGGCATCGTCTACGCGCTGCTCGAGAACGACATGCGGCGCATCCTTGCCTACTCGATCGTCAATCAGGTCGGCTTCATGGTGGTCGGCATCGGCATCGGCACCGAGATGGCGCTGAACGGCGCCGCGGCGCACGCCTTCGCCCACATCATCTACAAGGCGCTGCTGCTGATGTCCGCCGGCGCCGTTCTCTACCGCACCGGGCGGCGCAAGTGCACCGACCTCGGCGGGCTGTTCCAGAGCATGCCCGTTACAGCGGTGTGCGGCATCGTCGGCGCGCTCGCCATTTCCTCCTTCCCATGGACTTCGGGCTTCGTCAGCAAGTCGATGATCTCCCAGGCGGCCGGCGACCAGCACCTGACCTTCGTCTGGCTCGGCCTGGCGGCGGCCTCGGCGGGCGTCTTCCTGCATGCCGGCATCAAGTTCCCGTGGTTCGTCTTCTTCCAGAAGGATTCCGGGCTGCGCCCCGCGGACCCGCCGGCGAGCATGCAGGCGGCGATGCTCGTCTTCGCCGCCCTGTGCATCGGTCTGGGGCTGTTCCCCGCCCCGCTCTACGCCCTGCTGCCCTTCGCGGTGGACTACGAACCGTACAGTGGCGCGCACGTGGTGACGCAGCTTCAGCTGCTGCTCTTCTCGGGTCTGGCGTTCTTCGTCATGCTCGAGTCCCTCAAGCGCACGCTGACCATCTCGCTCGATTTCGACTGGTTCTATCGCGTCTTCGCCCGCCGCCTCAGCGAAATCCTGACGCCGCTGTTTACCGGCCTAATCGCCGCGCTAGAGCGCTCCGCGGGCGCCCTGGCGAATCGCGGAGGCGACGTACTTCGCCGCCACCACGGCCCGCTCGGCGCCCTGGCACGGACCTGGCCCACGGGCAGCATGGCGCTGTGGGTAACGATAATGCTGCTCGCCTGGCTGGTTCTGTATTACCTGTTCTGATCATGAGCTCCCCGGCGTTTCCAGACGACCTGGCGCGCAAGGCGCGCGGTGGGGGCGGGAGTGCCGGCGTTCATCGAGCCGACGAGCGCGATCGCGCAAGACGATTACTCATCCCGGTGACCCCCGGCGAACGTTCGCGCTGGGGCATTACGTATGCGCTGCGCCAGCAGCGCAACGGCGAGCCGGTAGAGGTCGTCCTGCTCTTCGTTTGTGAAGCCGTCACCGCAGCCGACGGCCTGCGCTTCCGCACGTACGTCGAAATGGCCCGCGTCCAGGCCGAGACCGGCGCCAAGGTCCTGCACGACGCCGCGCAGCCGCTGCTCGCGGCAGGCGTTCCCTGCCAGGAAATCTACCGCGAAGGCGATATCGTTGCCCAGATCGGCGACGTTGCCGAACAGCTCGCCTGCGACGCCATCGTCCTGCCGCGACCGCACGCCCGCATCGCCACGCTACTCGCCCGCGACGTGGTCCGTGAAGTCATCGGGCGCAAAGCGAGAGGCGTTCCGGTGGTGACGGCGGATTCCGAGGGGGTTGGCGTACATTCCCCTGCGCAGCATCCGCGCTCCTGAACCGTCGCGGCATTCCCCTCGACGTCGGCAAGCTGGAGGGGGAGGTTTACCGCAATGTCCATAGTCAACCTGACCAGAGGCAGGACGGGTGTCCTGCCGAGCGCAGAGAGCGGCAACCCCGGCCGCTATTTGACGCGCTGCAGCTTCGGCCGCCCGGCGGGCGGCGGAGTCTTCGGCGGTTCAGGCTGACGCCCGTCCCCGGGCGGGGTGCCGCCGCTGTCCGTTTCGCCAAGCACCGCGGTCTGTGCCTCGAAAGCCATGCCGGCGCCGTTTTCCTTGGCATAGATGGCGGCGACATTGCCGATCGGTACCAGCAGGTCGCGCGCGACGCCGCCAAAGCGGGCCTGGAAGGTGATCAACTCGTTGCCCAGCTCGAGGTGCCCGGTCGCTTCGTAGCCGACGTTGAGAACGATCTGGCCATCACGCACGTGCTCCATCGGGACACGCGTGCGTGCGTCGACGGTGACAGCGAGGTAGGGGGTGAAGCCGTTGTCGGTGCACCACTGGTGTATGGCGCGAATCAGGTAGGGTTTGGTCGACGGCAGATCCAAGTTCTTTCCCATGAGAGGTGATCGACATGTGGCAACAAAGTGGCCGACGTCATCGCCTGACGGCGACTTCCCGCGCAGCCGCAGCCCGTGCTACTTGCGCATGGCTTTTTCGGAGGGCGTCAGAGCGTCGATGAACCCCTGACGGCTGAAGATCCGCTCGCCGTACTTCAGCAGCGGCAGCGCGGTCTTCGAGAGTTCGATGCCGTAGTGGTCTAGCCGCCAGAGCAGCGGCGCGATGGCGACGTCGAGCATCGAGAACTCTTCGCCGAGCATGTGCTTCTGCTTGACGAAGACCGGCGACATCTCGGTAAGCCGGTCGCGGATCTGCTGGCGAGCACGCTCGGCCGTCTTGCTGTTCTTCTCCAGCGGCTCGATGTAGGCGAAGACCTCGCGCTCCATGGTGATCAGCAGCTGGCGCGCGCGTGCGCGCATGATCGGGTCGGCCGGCATCAACTGCGGATGCGGGAAGCGCTCGTCGATGTACTCGTTGATGATGTTCGGCTCATACAGGATGAGATCGCGCTCGACGAGCACCGGCACGCGGCCGTAGGGGTTGATGATGGCGATGTCTTCGGGTTTGGCGAAGAGGTCGACATCGATCACCTGGAAATCCATGCCCTTCTCGTAAAGGACGATGCGGCAGCGGTGACTGAACGGGCAGGTGGTTCCCGAATAGAGATTCATCATGATCAATACCCTCAAAAACGAATCGGCATCGCGGCGGCGGCGGGCGCTTGTCGCGCCCTCGCCGGCGATGCCGTAGCCCGAAACCCGGCGTTATGCTTCGGTTACTTGATGTCTTTCCAGTAGTTCTTCTTCATCTTGTAGGCGAAACCGAAGAGAACGACCAGGAAGGCCAGCACACCGGCGCCGAGCTGTTTGCGGAAGCCCGCTTCCGGCTCTGCCGCCCAGACCATGAAGCCGACCAGATCGGCTACCGTCTTGTCGTACTCGGCAGGCGTCTGAGTTCCGGGCGTCGCCAGCTCGAGCTTGTGCTCGCCGTTCATGATCTGCGTTCCCTGCAGCTGCCAGAGAACGTGCGGCATGCCGACGTTCTCGTAGATGGTGTTGTTCCAGCCGGTCGGACGCTTTTCATCCTGGTAGAACGAACGCAGATAGGTGTACAACCAGTCGGCGCCGGTACCGTCGCCGGAGGCACGCGAACGCGCGACCAGCGAGAGATCGGGCGGCGTGGCGCCAAACCAGGTCTTCTGCTCGGCTGGCCGGGCGGCGATGCGCATCGGCTGGCCGACCTTGTCGGCGGTGAACAACAGGTGATCCTTGATCTGCTGCTCCGAAAGCCCAAGCTGGGTCAGACGGTTGTAGCGCACATAGCTCAAGCCGTGGCAGTTCATGCAGTAGTTGACGAAAGTCCTGGCGCCGCTCTGCAGGGCAGCGTTGTCGCCCTGCACGTCGGGCGCCTTGTCGAGATGGAGAGCCGCGCCGCTGGCCATGGCAATGGCCGGGGCGAGGAGCAATGCAGTGAGCAGTTTTTTCATTTTGTGCTTTCCTTTACATCGTCACGCGGTCAGGTTCCGGCTTGTACTTGTCGATCTTCGACCACCACGGCATGGTCAGGAAGAAGAGGAAGTAGTAGGCGCTGAGAATCTGCGCCACCGGAGCACCCGGAATGACGTCGAAGAAAGCGTACGACGGTGCTTTCGTGCCAAGGAAGCCAAGGATGAAAAAGGAGATCACGAAGATCGTCAGCAGGGTCTTGAAGATCGGGCCACGATAACGGATCGACTTGACCGGGCTGCGGTCCAGCCAGGGCAGGAAGGCCAGGATCACGACGCCGCCACCCATCGCCACGACACCCCAGAACTTGGCGTCGATGCCGAACAGCGGCCAGACCATGGCCCGCAGCAGCGAGTAGTAAGGCGTGAAGTACCAAACCGGCGCGATATGCGGCGGCGTCTTCAGCGGATCGGCGGGAATGAAGTTGTTGTACTCGAGGAAGTAGCCGCCGCCTTCGGGAGCGAAGAAGACGATGATCGAGAAGACCATCAGGAAGACCACGACGCCGACGATATCCTTCACCGAGTAGTACGGGTGGAAAGGGATGCCGTCGAGCGGAATGCCTTCCGGAGTCAAGCGCTTCTTGATCTCGACGCCGTCCGGGTTGTTCGAGCCGACTTCGTGCAGCGCCAGGATGTGCGCAGCGACGAGGCCAAGCAGCACCAACGGCACGGCGATGACGTGGAACGAGAAGAAGCGGTTGAGCGTCGCGTCGCCGACGACGAAATCGCCGCGAATCCAGATCGAAAGGGGTTCGCCGACCAGCGGGATGGCCGAGAACAGATTCACGATCACCTGCGCACCCCAGAAGGACATCTGTCCCCAGGGCAACAGGTAGCCCATGAAGGCCTCGGCCATCAGGCACAGGAAGAGCAGGGTGCCGAAGATCCAGATCAACTCGCGCGGCTGCCGATACGAACCGTAGAGCATGCCGCGGAACATGTGCAGATAGACGACCAGGAAGAACGCCGAGGCACCGGTCGAATGCATGTAGCGAATCAGCCAGCCCCAGGGAACGTCGCGCATGATGTACTCGACGCTGGCGAAGGCGACCGGAATACCATCGGCGTTGAGCGAGGCGTCGGGCTTGTAGTGCATGACCAGGAAGATGCCGGTGACGATCTGAATGACCAGCACCAGCATCGCCAGGGAACCAAAGAAGTACCAGAAGTTGAAATTCTTCGGTGCGTAGTATTCGGAGAGGTGGCCGCGCCACATCGACGTCGCCGGGAAGCGAGCGTCAAACCACTCAAGCAGATTGCCCTGCAGGGAACCATCCGACTTGTACTTCTCGAAATTGGTATTCGACGCCATTGCTTAGGCTCCCTTCTTGTGTTCACCGATGAGGATGCGCGTGTCCGTCAGATACATGTGCGGCGGCACCTCAAGGTTGGTCGGGGCCGGCTGGCTCTTGAAGACGCGACCGGCAAAGTCGAAGTGGGAGCCGTGACAGGGGCACAGGAAACCGCCAAGCCAGTCGGCAGCCATGCCGTCTGCCGGACCGTGCTTGAATTTCGCCGAAGGCGAGCAACCGAGGTGGGTACAGATGCCGACGACGACCATGTACTCGGGCTTGATCGAACGCGTCTCGTTCTTGCAGTACTCCGGCTGCATGTCCTTGTCCGATTTGGGGTCGGCCATGTCCTTGTTGAGTTCTGGCAGCGTCTCGAGCATCGTCTTGCTGCGGTTGATGATCCACACCGGTTTGCCGCGCCACTCGACGGTCATCATCTGACCGACTTCGAGGTTGCCGATGTCGACTTCGACCGGTGCGCCAGCTGCCTTGGCCCGCTCGGACGGCAGCATGCTGGACAGGAAGGGTACCAGCGCAACCAGCGCCCCCGCCCCGCCAACGGCAGCGGTCGCGACGACCAACCGTCGCCTTCCGCAGTCCACTTTGCTCTCATTGCTCATAGCGCTGATCCCTAGCACGTAATGGAAAGTTGGTACCAACTAAACCGCGGCATTATACGCCAAACTTGATGCAGGGAGAATTGCGAGGTGCCCGGAATTGCCTACGGGGCAAGCGGTCGGCGTTCGCGCAGCGCCTGCGCCAGCGTTCCGGCGTCGACGTATTCGAGCTCGCCGCCGACCGGGACGCCACGCGCGATGCGCGAAACGCTGACGCCACGGCTCTTGAGCATTTCGGAGAGGTAGTGGGCGGTCGCTTCGCCCTCGTTGGTGAAGTTGGTGGCGATGATCACTTCGCGCACCACGCCGTCGCTGGCGCGCGCCAGCAGGCGTTCGAGGTGCAGTTCGCCGGGGCCGATTCCGTCGAGAGGCGAGACGCGGCCCATGAGCACGTAGTAGAGCCCGGAATAGGCGTGCGTCTGCTCCATCATGTTCATGTCGATCGGCGTTTCGACGACACATAGCTGGCTGGCGTCGCGCCTGCTCGACAGGCAGCGGCCACAGACCTCGGCCTCGGTCAGCGTGTTGCAACGCTGACAGTGACGCAGTGCGCCGAGCGCGCGCTGCAGGGCGTCGGCCAGGCGCCCGGCGCCTGCCCGCTCGTTCTGCAACAGGTGGTAGGCCATGCGTTGAGCCGACTTTGGACCAACGCCTGGCAAACAACGCAAAGCCTCGATCAGCGCTTCGAGGCTCGACGGGGCGTTCATCAGAAGGGCAGTTTCATCCCGGGCGGCAGGTTGAGCCCTGCGGAGAAGCCGGCCATGCGCTCCTGGGAGAGTTCCTCGGCGCGGCGCATACCGTCGTTCAGCGCGGCCGCAACCAGGTCCTCGAGCATTTCCTTGTCGTCCATCACCGACGCATCGATGCTCACCCGGCGCACGTTGTGGCTGCAGGTCATCAACACCTTGACCATACCGGCGCCGGACTGGCCTTCGACTTCAAGCTGGGCCAGCTCGTCCTGCGCCTTCTTCATGTTCTCCTGCATCTGCTGAGCCTGTTTCATCAGGCCGGCGATTCCGCCTTTCATCATCTTTGGTGCCTCGCTCTGGGGTAGGGGATTAAACGGGTTTTATCGACGATTCGATGAGCGTGGCGTCGAACATCTCGATCACCTCGCGTACGAAACCATCCTGCTCGACTGCGGCGATGGCGCGATCCTGGCGCTGACGACGATCACGCTGCGCGCTGGCCGCCGGCGTTTCGCCGCTGGTCGCTTCAAGTTCGACAGCCAGTTGCTGCGGGCTGCCGAAATACTCGCCCAGCGCCTGCTGCAACTTGTCCTGGGCGGGTTTCATCAACAGGTGGCGATGGGCCGGCGCCAGGCGAAGGACGATTCGTCCTCCCTGCCGCTCGCGCAGTTCGCAGTGCTGGGCAAGCTCGCGCGCCATGCCGCTGACCTTGAGTGCGGCCAGCATCTCGTGCCAGTCGCCGGTCGTTGGCGTCGCTGGCGGCAACGCCGCCGGCGGCACGGACGGCGTGGCGACCGCTGCCGCCGGCTGAACGACCGCGACGGGTGTCGAACGGGCGAGCGAAGCGGCGGTTGAAGACCCTGCGGGGGGTGGCGTGCGCGGCGCGGCTGGCGACGCCAAGACGGCCGACGAGGTCGCTGCCGAACGGTCGGCGACGGCCCTGGTCGCACTCGCTCCGGCACCGGCGTCGTCGCTGGCGAGCGCCGGGCGAAAGGCGTGCAGGCGTAGCAGGGTCATCACGAAACCGGCCTGCTCGTCGGGCGCCAAAGGCAGTTCCCGACGACCATGGACGGCGATCTGGTAGGCGAGCTGGACGAACTCGGGGTCGAGGGCGGCGGCCAGCGCCTCGATGCGCAAACGCTCGGGCAGGTCGTCGGCGATCGCCTGCGGCGCCAGCTGGGCGATCTGCAGGCGGGTGAACAGGGCGGCCATTTCCTGCAGCGCGGCGTCGAACGACAGGCTGCGCGCCGCCATCTCGTCGGCGACGCGCAGCATCGCCGCGGCGTCGCCGGCGAGAAGGGCGTCGACAATCGACAGCAGGTGGTCGAGATCGACGGCGCCGAGCATCTCGCGCACCTGCGCTTCCTCGACCTTGCCGGCACCGTGCGCGATCGCCTGATCGAGCAGGGAGAGCGCATCGCGCATGCTGCCCGCCGCCGAGCGGGCGAGCAGCTGCAGCGCACCGGCGTCGGCGCTGATCGCCTCGTCTTCGAGGATCTGCTTGAGGTGAGCGGCGATCAGCGGCTGCGTCATCTGCTTGAGGTTGAACTGCAGGCAGCGCGACAGGACGGTCACCGGGATTTTCTGCGGGTCGGTGGTCGCCAGGATGAACTTGACGTGTTCGGGTGGCTCTTCGAGCGTCTTCAACATGGCGTTGAACGCCGAGTTCGAGAGCATGTGCACTTCGTCGATGACATAGACCTTGAAGCGGCCGCGTGTCGGCGCGTACACCGCGTTCTCGAGCAACTGCCGCATTTCGTCGACCTTGGTATTGGTCGCTGCGTCCACTTCGAGCAGATCGACGAAGCGTCCGCCATCGATTTCCTGACACGCCGAACAACTCCCGCAGGGCGTTGCGCTGACCCCGGCCTCGCAATTGAGTGCCTTGGCCAGGATGCGCGCCAGCGTCGTCTTGCCGACGCCACGGGTGCCAGTAAACAGATACGCGTGGTGCAGTCGCTGCGCCGTCAGGGCGTGCGTCAGCGCGCGGACCACGTGCTCCTGGCCGACCAGGCTGGCGAAGTTGCGCGGGCGCCATTTGCGCGCCAGGACTTGGTAACTCATGGGCGGATTCTAGCAGATGGCATTTGCGGCTCCGGCAGCGGCAAGGGACAGAGGCTGGCGATTTGCGGCCTGCAGAAACGGGGGCATGAACGGAAGCGGCGACGCAAGGAGGGCCGATCGGGAGAACGGCGGGCAGAAATGAAGGTGGCGAGCCTTACCCCCGGCACTCACATAAGACGGCTGTGGCTGCTTCCTTCCGGACCTGACCAGGTTCACCATCCTGCGATGCGGGGAGACCCGCCACGAAGAATGCTATCACATCAGCCACCGCCGCGTCGGAAATGGCGCTGGAAGTCGGCGATGAACGTGGCCTGCTCTTCGGCGCTGCCGCCGGAGAAGGCGATCGACACGTCGAGGCGCGGCAATTGCAGGATGCCGACCTGCAGCGCCGGCAAGGGACGGCAGCGGATATCCACGCTGCGCCCGGCCTGATGCAGCAACCAGCAACCGTCGGCCGGCTGCTGCACCTGCCAGCCGGGCAGCATCGGCTGCAGCTGGCGGCTGAACTCGGGCAGCGCCAGGGTCATCGCGAATTGCGGCATCCGGGGTCCCGGGATCTAGCCGCCGGCAATCGGCGGCCAGATCGCCAGCACATCGCCAGCGGTCAGCGTACGCGCGCCACGCTCCTGCGGGGGAACGAACTGGCCGTTGAGCAGAACCAGGTGCACCAGGCGCGGCGGCAGCGCCCGGCTGGCGATCAGCGCAGCGACGGTGGTTTCGTCGGGAACGTCGAGGGCGACGGCGTTGCTGCGCCGCGCTTCCGCCGGCAGGTAGTCCGAAAGAAAGGCGTACAGCTTGAGCGTGATCGGCATCAGTGCGTCGCCGCCAACCCCTTGGCGAGATAGGCTTCACTGAGCAGCAGCGGGTTCTCCAGCAGGCGCGCCTTCCAGTCGCCAAGGCGGACCCGACCCTGGATCAGGCCGCGCAGGACACCGATGTTCTCGGTGTGACCGATGCTGTTGGCGCCGACCAGTTGCTCGCCGTCGAAGACCAGCCGCAGGTAGCGATACCCGGCTTCGTCGAGCAGGTGCGCGCTGCTGCAACCCGGGAACTCCTGCCACTGCCCGAAAGAGGTGGAGATCAGGCCCATGGTGTCGAGAACGTTGAAGACGAAGGTGCCCGGCAGGGCGGCCGCCTGGCCGGCCATGTTCAGCGCGGCAATGCGCGCCTGCTCGACGGCGTCCGGCTGGATGGCATTGACCACGCGACGCCCGGTCGCGAACTCGACCGCCTCGGCGACGTCACCGGCGGCGTAGATGCCGGCGACGCTGGTCTGCATCGAGTCATTGACGAGAATGCCCTGATCGACGGCGACGCCGCTGCCGACGAGAAAATCGACGTTCGGCTTGACGCCGGTGGCGTTGATCAGCGCGTCGACCTCGAGGATTTCACCGTCGTCGAGACTGACCCGCAAGGCCTCGCCCGCCGGTTCGATGGACACCACCCGCCGTGCCGTGCGCACCTGCACGCCCTTGCCTTCGCACCAGCGACGGATCATCGCCCCGGCCACCTCGTCCATCATGCGCGGCACCATCCGCTCGCCCATTTCGACGACCGTCAGTTGCGGGCCGCGGGCGGCCAGCGACTCAAGAATGATGCAGCCGATGAAGCCGGCGCCCATCTGCACAACGCGCGCCCCCGGCGCGACGGCGGCGGCAATCCGGCGCGCGTCGGCCAGGGTCCAGCACGACAGGACCTGTGGCAGGTCGATGCCGGGGATCGGCGGCCGTACCGGATGCGCGCCGCTGGCGATCAACAGCCGGTCCCAGGCGAGGGTGCTGCCGTCGCTCAGGGTAACGGTCTGCTGGCCGGCGTCGAGCGCGGCGGCGCGCCCGTGCAGCAACTTGATGCGTAGGCGTTCGAAGTGATCGGCGTCCTTGCGCAGGTAGGTGCCGGCCTCACCGATCTTGCCGCTCAGCAGGTAGGGAATGGCCATCCGCGAGTACGGCGGTTCGGCCTCGTCGCCGAGCAGGGTGATTTCGGCCTGCGCGTCGGCGCGGCGCAGCGTCTCGGCGGCAACGACCCCGGCCGGGCCGTTGCCGATGATCAGGTGTCTGATCACTTCACAGCCCCAGACGCGAGCGGGTGGCGGCGGTGGGAACGCCGTCGGGAGTCCAGCCGCGCAGGCTGTAGTACTCCGGAAGCATCTTGCCGATCTCGGCGACCATGCCTTTCGAGCCGCCGGTCTTGCACGGTTCGTTGAGCAGCCGCGGCGGCAGCGTGTCGTCCTTGCCGGTGATCCCGGCAGCGAGGTTGAAATCGCGTTCGAGATTCCAGATGCGCTCGCCCATCTGCAACAGCGACTCCTGCGACCACTCGCCTTCGCACGCCGCCTGAATCTGCGGCTGGATGTCGTTCATCGTCCACGCGAAGGTGGTGAACACGCACAGCCCGCTGGAATCGACGACCGCGGTGGCGTCCTGGAAGGCCTTGAGCATCTCCGGCTTGCCGGCGGTTTCCCGGGGGTCGGTCTTGACCGGGATGCCGAACACCTCGCTGGAAACCATGTAGCCGCGCAGATGGCAGGCGCCGCGGTTCGACGTCGCGTAGGCCAGCCCCATTCCCTGCAGGGCGCGCCCGTCGTAGGCCGGGAACTCCTGCCCCTTGACGGTCATCGACAGTTCGGGCTTGCCGTACTTCGCACACACGCGCTTCGATCCCTGACCGAGGATCTTGCCGAAGCCTTCGCCACGCGCGGTCATCTCGGCCAGTCTGCACAGCGCTTCGGCCGAGCCGAAAGGCGCCTCGAGGCCGATTTCTTCCTTGCTCAGGATGCCCAGGTCGTAGAGCTCCATCACCGCGCCGACGGTGGCCCCGAAGGAGATCGGGTCCATGCCGTCCTCGTTGCACAGGAGGTTGGCGAACTGCAGCGCTTCCAGGTCGTCGACGCCGTTGGCGCTACCGAGCGCCCACGCGGCCTCGTATTCGAGGCCGCCGTTGGCCCCCCAGTACTCGGGCTTCGTTTCCACTGAAAAGTGCGTCTCGTCGATGCGCGAAATGCGCCCGCAGGCGATGGTGCAGCCAAAGCACGCCTGATTGGTGACCAGGTGCGCGCGGCCGTCGCTGGCACGTTTTTCGTGCATCGCTTCGGCGGAAATCTTGCGCGCGCCTTCGAACTCGACGTCGCGGTGGTTGCGCGTCGGCAGCGCGCCCATCTCGTTGATCACGTTCATCAGCACCTGCGTGCCGTAGGTCGGCAGGCCCTGGCCGGTGACCGCGTTCTCGGCGAGCACCTTCTTGCCGGCGGTCGCGGCCGCCATGAAGGCCTTGGCATCGGCGATGTTGCCGACGCCGCGCGTACCGCGCACGGCAATCGCCTTGAGGTTCTTCGAGCCCATCACCGCGCCGACACCGGAACGTCCGGCGGCGCGGTGCAGATCGTTGACGATGGCCGCGAAGAGGACCTGATTCTCACCGGCGCGACCGATACTCGAAACGCGCAGCAGCGGATCCTGGTGCCGCTTCTTGAGCGTCGCCTCGGTCGACCAGACGGTCGTTCCCCACAGGTCGTCAGCCGGCAGCAGCTCGGCGCGTTCGTTCTCGATGTGCAGATACACCGGCGTCGGCGCCTTGCCTTCGACGATGATCATGTCCCAGCCGGCGAACTTCAGCTCGGCGCCAAAGAAACCACCGGAGTTCGAGCAGGCGATGACGCCGGTCAACGGTCCCTTGGTGACCACCGAATAGCGCCCGCCGGTTGAGGCCATCGTTCCGGTCAGCGGACCGGTGGCGTAGATGATCTTGTTCTCCGGCGACAGCGGATCGAC
Source organism: Candidatus Accumulibacter regalis (assembly GCA_000585075.1). Lineage (GTDB taxonomy): Bacteria > Pseudomonadota > Gammaproteobacteria > Burkholderiales > Rhodocyclaceae > Accumulibacter > Accumulibacter regalis. The sequence goes on from JEMY01000038.1 coordinate 101,970, forward strand.
CTTGGGGTCGATTTCACTGACCAGGTACCGGCTGGCCAGCCCGCGCTGGCCGAGGTACTGCGCCGCCCACTCCATGTTCAGCGCTTCGCTGACACAGCTTCCCTGGGTAAGGTTGACGCGAAGAATCTTGCGAGTCCATGCCATGGTCGTCTCTCCTCAAACCCGTGCCGCACTGTCGGTCTTTTGCGCCCACTTGCGCATCCGCTCGAGGCCGGTCCAGTCGCTGTCGATATAGGTAATGGCGTCCGTCGGACAGGCTTCGGCGCAGGCCGGGTCGCCACCGCAGAGGTCGCACTTCTGCACCTTGCCGGTCTCGTGGCTGTAATTGACCGTGCCGAACGGGCAGGCAATCGTGCACACCTTGCAGCCGACGCAGACTGCGTCGAGAATCACCTTGGCGCCGGTCGACGCGTCGACCTTGATCGCCTCGACGGGGCAGGCGTTCAGACACCAGGCTTCGGCGCACTGGGTGCAGGTGTAGGGAACCTTGCGCCCTTCGTGATGGAAGTCGAAAACCTTGATCAATGACCGCGAGGGGTTGAAGGCCCCGGTATGCTCGTACGAGCAGGCCATTTCACACTGCAGGCAGCCGGTGCATTTGCCCGGGTCGATGTGCAAGGATTTCTGCATGACGTCTCCTCCGTGAACAGATCGATGAGATTCTGCTGAATGACGCCGCAGTCCTCTTTTCCCGCTGCGACTGACTGATCACTATAGGCAATCGCCGACACTTGTAAAAGTTGCGCTGCAGCAATTGGTCGGGGGCGGCGGCTCGCGAGCTCGGATGGCGATTGCGCAGCGCGCCGGCCTGGCATGTGCGCTCGCAACAACTACGCTGTAAAGATTTGATCGCGGTTTGTGATAAGCGTGATTTCAGCTAGCATTGTTTTTTTGCTGCGCTGCAGCATGTGAAGGTCAACGGATGTCGTCGCGAGACGTTAGAGTGCGCATTGGCGCAAATCCGCCAGGCATCCCGCCACGAAAAAAAAGGAATCATGTGTGACGAAACCAAGCAATCACCCGCTGCGCTTTGCGCTCAACTACGAGCTGCATGCCCGCCCCCCGGAAGCGCTGAGCATCCCCGAGCAGGCGTCGTATCTGGCGCTGGCCACCGATCCCGCGGACAGGCAAGCCGAGTACGACAGCATCGTCGAGCTATGCACGCGCTACGGCGTCCCTGCGCCGGCACCCGAGGTCAATCACTTCAAGGTCGATCTGGGCACCTTCCGGCTCAAGTGGGAGCGGCGCGCCGAGTGCAGCAGCTACACCTTCTTCCGCCAGGGCGAGTCCGGCGAACCCTTTGCCCAGCCGGTAATCGCCAGCGTGCCGCGGGCCTGGCTCGACCAGCTGCCGGGGCAGGTGCTGGTGGCAGCACACGTCGCGCTGCGCAAGGCACCGGCGGCCACGCCGGACAGCGACGAGCTGGCCAGCCTGTTCGAAGGCAACCTGCTCGTCGGCGGCCGCGTCGGTGACGGCGTCGCCAACGTGCGCGCCGACTTTCGTATTCACGCGGACGGCTTCAGCCGCTTCCTGATCGACGACATCAGCCTTACCCCGCGCCAGGCGGGACGAATGGTGCAGCGCCTGCTGGAGGTAGAAACCTATCTGATGCGCGCGCTGCTCACCCTCCCGGTCGCCAGGGCCACCCTGCCGGTGCTGGCCGATGCCGACCGCCAACTCTCGGCGCTGCTCAACGAAATGGTTGACGTCAGCAGTGAAGACGAACCCGCTCTCCTCGACCGGCTGACGCGGCTTGCCGCCGTCGTCGAGGGGACGATTTCGTCCACTCTGGGCAAGATTTGCGCGGCGCGCGCGTACCAGGATCTGGTCGAACGCCGCCTTGCCGAACTGCGTGAGGTGCGTGTGGAAGGCGTGCAACCCATCGGCGAATTTGTCAAGCGCCGCCTGCTGCCGGCGATGAGCACCTGCGAAACCGTCGCCAGGCTCCAGGACAGCCTGTCGGAACGGATCAGTCGCGCCAGCGAGATGTTGCGCACGCGCGTCGACATCGCCTTGCAGCGGCAGAACCAGTCGCTGCTCAGCACCGCCGCCCGACGCGCGAAACTGCAGTTGCGTCTGCAGGAGACGGTGGAAGGATTGTCGGTGGCCGCGGTCAGCTACTACGTGGTCGGCCTGGTCGGCTATGCCGCCAAGGCCATCAAGGCCGCTGGCGCGCCGGTCAATCCGGAGATCGTCACCGGGATCGCGATTCCGATCGTGGTGATCGTCGCCGCGCTCGGCGTGCGCCATATCCGGCAGCTGGTGCAGCGCGCGGTCACTTGACGGGTTTGCTCCAGGTCCTGGTTTCGAGGGTGAAGATCCCGGTGGGGCCGATCAGGAAGTGGTCGATGTTGAAGCCATCGCCCGTGAGGTCGTGGAAGACGTGATAGCCGTCCTCCCGCAGGCGCTCCAGGAACTGGCCGACCGCTCGTTCTCCTTCAATGCCTTGGTGGAGTGCGTGGAAGCGGAGCCGCAAGCGCCAGAATCTCCATGCGACAAACGCCAGCAAACCGAGGGCGAACGGCGAGAAGAGTTTAGGCTGGGGTCGCCGATCGGTGTAATAGCTCCACCACTCCAGCGACGTTACTAGTGTAGTGTCTCGATAATGCCTAGTGTAGTGTCTCGATAATGCCTTTACATGCAAATGGCTTGATCTATACTTCAGGCAACTACTGCGTGGAGGACAGAGCGATGCCAAGAACACTGATTGTGCTTGATGCGGAAGAGGCCCGGGAACTGAGAAGGAGGACG
>JEMY01000039.1 GCA_000585075.1 Candidatus Accumulibacter regalis
AAGGCGGTGGTGACGCAAGCGCGTGTTTTCGAGGTGGCACAGGCCCTGACGGACCAGGGCACGGCGCCGACCATCTTGAACGTGCAGGAAGGGATCGGCGGGGGCAGCTATACGACGGTCAAGCGCTATCTGGACCAGTGGCGGGAGGCGGCACCGAAGCAGCGGCAACCGGTAGAACTGCCGGAACCCGCGGTTGCCCGGCTGATGAGCCTCGGCCGGGAGTTCTGGGGCTTGTTGGACGAACAGGCCGGACAGCAGGTGGAAGCGCTACGGGCGGCGACGCGGGAAGAGGTCGCGGCGATCCAGACGCAGCTTGACCAGGCGGAGCAGGCGATCGGCCGGCTGGAGGCCGAGCGCGAGCAGGCCGACAACCATGCCGCCGCGCAGGAACAAGCACTACGCGAAGCCGTGGCAGCACGGGCGACGCAGACCGAACGGATGGCCGCCGCCGAAGCCAAGGCCGGCGAACTGGCGGCACGGGTCGAGGACCTCAAGGGCGAACTGGAGCGAGCCCATGCGCGACAGACGGCCGAACGCGAAGCAGTGACTTCGGCCCGCGCCGAAGCCCAGGCCGCTGCGGTGGAAGCTGCCCGGTTGCAGGGCGAACTGACGGCACTTAAGAAACCGCGTTCAAGCGCTTGAACGCGGGCGAAGGAGGGCACGGCAACGGGCAGCTTTCTTCGGGAAATCGTCGTTGCGCGGGGGGTGGTTGGGTGGCCGCAAGAGGGCCATGGCGGCGATAAAGCGTGGTTACGGCGCTTTGTCGCCGTTGTTTGTCCGGGCTGGTGTTGTCAAAACAACGGTGCAGTAACGGTAAAACAACGGTAGAAAAAAGGTAAAACAACGGTGCAGTAACGGTAAAAAAAGGTAGAACAACGCTGCAGCGCCGGGCAGGATATGTGAAGTAGGCCCACCCGCAAGCGGGTCGTCCTTCTTCACGAAGCCCTTATTCGCACTGCGTGCTCAACGGGGGCCGATCGGCAATCTGATCAGCCTGGCGCTCCAGGACAACACCCATCTTGACTGCGGCCCGGAGAAGGGGGGCAGAACGTCTCTCTTTACCAGCGCGGTCGATATCGTCAATGCGCTGGCCGCCGCGCGGATGTCAGAAGGCATCAAGGCATCAAGGCATCAAGGCATCAAGGCATCAAGGCGTCCGGTGGCTGCTCGGCGAGGCCCAGCAGTAATGCGTTGTGCGCCCAGCATGGGCGCGATCTTGGAGGTGGAAGTCCTCCCGTAAGTTGGCCACAGCAAACGAAGTGAAGCGCAACTGCACGAGGGCGACCGAGTGTGGGGAGGAAGCGTGGAGCGAAACCGCGAGCCGATGGACAAGAACCAGATACGAGGCGCAGCCGAGCAGGGCGAGCGGGCAACGATCCGCGAAGCTCTCGTGGCCAAGGCTCAGGCGGCGTAAATCTGGCGGCTGTGCGGGGAAGGATCGCGTTCTTACCTGGGGAGACCTCGCCTCATGGCTGAAAGGTCGACGCGGAAACGCGGAGCGAGGAGTCAGCAGAGGCCGTAGTAGCTGCCTGCGTGGAGTGAAGGGCCGAACGAGAAGGAAAGCCGACAACCATGTCTCTTGGACGTGCAGTGCATCAGAAGCCTGGGCAACCGGGGCGAACCGAAAGCGGGCCGGGTGAAGCCTTGCCGGGAATCGGACGCGATGAAGTACGGCTGGCGGGACAAGGGAGCGAAGGCTTGGGGCGAGACGACCTGCTGACGCAGGCGCTCGCGAGAGGGAATATGGCCATGGCGTGGAAACGCGTCAAGGCCAATCGCGGTAGTGCTGGGGTAGATGGACTGACGATCGAAGCCACGACTGAGTATCTCAAGACGCACTGGCTCCGGATCAGGGAAGACCTGCAAACGGGACGCTATCGGCCACGGCCGGTACGCCGGGTGCAGATACCCAAATCTGGGGGCGGGATGCGGGAGCTGGGGATACCCACCGTGATCGATCGGCTTATCCAGCAAGCCCTGCTGCAAGTTCTGCAACCCCTGATCGATCCGACGTTCTCCGAACACAGCTACGGCTTTCGACCGGGCCGACGTGCGCATGATGCGGTGCGACAAGCGCAGTGCCATGTGCAAGCAGGCTGGAAGGTGGTGGTGGATGTTGATTTGGAAAAGTTCTTTGATCGGGTCAATCACGACGTACTCATGGATCGGCTAGCCAAGCGGATCGACGACAAAGCCGTACTTCGGCTGATTCGGCGATACCTTGCGGCGGGCATCATGGACGGCGGCGTGGTCATGGAGCGATACGAGGGCACCCCGCAAGGCGGACCGCTATCGCCGCTTCTGGCCAACGTGTTGCTGGACGAAGTGGATCGGGAACTGGAGCGACGTGGCCATCGGTTCGTGCGCTATGCTGACGACTGCAATGTCTATGTGCGCAGTCGGAAAGCCGGCGAACGAGTGCTGGACGGACTGCGAAAACTCTACGACCGACTTCACTTGAAGGTGAATGAAACCAAGACTGCTGTTGCTCGCGCGACCGGCCGCAAGTTCCTCGGTTTTGCTCTGTGGCGTGCCGCAGGGGGTGAGGTTAAGCGTTCAGTGGCAACCAAGGCCATCGACACCTTCAAGCAGCGCATTCGGCAAATCACTCGCCGGACGTGCGGACGCAGCCTCGACGAAGTTGCGCAAGAACTGCGGCGTTACATGCCCGGTTGGAAAGCCTATTTCCAATTGGCGCAGACGCCCGGGGTCTTTCGTGGACTGGACGAATGGCTGCGACACCGCCTGCGTGCTTTGCAGCTCAAGCACTGGCGACGGGGAACGACGATCTATCGGGAATTGCGGACATTGGGTGCAAGTTCAGACCAAGCAGCGAGGGTGGCGGGCAATACCACTCGCTGGTGGCACAACAGCCGGCTTGAGTTGAACAGGCTCATGCCCATCGCCTACTTTGACCGACTCGGCGTACCACGGCTTTCATGACCTCAACTTCTCGAACCGCCCGGTGCGGACCCGCATGCCGGGTGGTGTGGGAGGGGTCGGTCCGGAAACTGACTGCCCCTATCCCGATTGTCCTATTGTGCGGTTTTTTCCGTTTCGTGAGCAGACCCCCTCGTCAGCGTGGCAAGCGCCTCTTGCGCTTTGAACGTCGCTTCTCCCGCCCGATCCCAGTAAGCGTCGACACCGATGTGTTCGACGAGAAAGTCGATGAACACCCGAACCTTGCTCGGCAGGTGGCGCGTCGGCAGGTACATGGCGTACACGTAACGGTCGACCGGAATGTAATCGGAGAGCACGGCCAGCAGCCTCCCTTCCTGTAAATCCTTGCCGATGATGAAGGTCGGCAGCAGTCCGAGGCCGAGGCCGCCGAGCACGGCCTGCGACAGTGCCTCGTCGTCGTCGACGTGCAGCGGGCCGTTCACCGGTACCAGCAGATCGCCATCCGGCCCGGAAAACCGCCAGCGCCCCTGCTCGCCTGAGCGCGTGTAGTCCAGGCAGTTGTGCCGGACCAGGTCGGCGGGAGCCCGCGGAATACCGCGTTCCCTGAAGTATTCTGGTGTGGCGCATAGCACCCGCCGGACGGGCGCCAGTTTGCGTGCCACCCAGTGCAACGGCGGTTCACGCGTCACGCGGATGGCGACGTCGTAACTCTCTTCGGCCAGGTCCACCCAGCGGTCAGTGATCGTCAGGTCGATCGCCAGCTTTGGATGGCGCGGTAGAAACTCGGCCAGCGCCGGCGCAACATGCAGCGTGCCGAAGGCGACCGAGGCGCTGACGCGCAGGACGCCTCGCGGTTCGGTATTCAGGCTGGCGACGAGCTTCTCCGCCTGCACGGCTTCATCGAGCATTCGCGTGCAATGCTCGGCGACCGCGGCACCAATTTCAGTAAGGCTCAGATGTCGGGTGGTGCGGTTGAGCAGACGCGCACCCAGGGCTTTCTCGAGTTTGGCAACCGCCTTACTCACGACGGATCGGGACGTCTCCAGGCGTCGCGCGGCCTCAGCAAAACTCTCTGCTTCAACGACCCGGGCGAAGATCCTCATCAAATTGAGGTCGAGCATGGGCTTCTCCTGCGAGTTTCGATCGGAACGTCGATTGTAGCCGCAATGGATACATTCTGGTGTCCGCACGAGGGCTTATAAGACCCCGCCGGATTGACTAATATGATCGCAAGGAAGTCGAGCGGGCAGCACTAGCGGCTTTTGACAGAAAGACAGAATGCTGAACTCGTAAGGTTTTATTGTTCCCAGGAAGAATTCTGTACCGCGCTATGCCGGACCAGATCAGAGCGACCCGGGCGTGAGGTTGCGACACACAATTGTCGTCTTGAGGGAACGTTTGGCGCGCAATGCAGCGCGCGGAAGTCCGTCGCGTACGCAACGTCCTTGAAACACGCGAAGAAGCAATTAGCTTGCCCCGATTGGATGTATGGCTCTTTTTCTGGTTGTGAATTGGAGGATGGAAGTGAGTACTGAACTGGTTTCGCCGAGCTCGATATTGCGCAAGCTGCATCTGCATACGTGCCTTAACGTGCGCAAGCTGGCTGTGCTGCACGGTGTCGATGCGACCAGCGAAGCGTTGGCCGCCGCCGTCGCCGATCTCAAGCGGCGCGGCCGAATCCGTGCTACCGGTTGCCGTGGCCACCACGCGGCGTTCGTTCTGACGACCTTCGATCTCTGAACTTGGCCTATTTCGAAAGGAAACTGCCGTGATCTACTCGATTCCCCGATCGACTTCTGCGAAGTGCCGGTGGAGCCCGCCATCGTTCTGGCCGTTTTGCCGAGCACGAGCCCGGCATGGAGAAGTGCCCGCTGCTACGCTGGCTGCGCGTGCATCTGCGCATCACGCCGACCTTCCACAGCGAATCCCTCGTCGTCTGCCAGAACGGCATCCTGTGGGCGCCCCCGATGTTTCTCGTGCTGATTCTGGTCGAGGCCACCAACGTGGTATTCGCGATAGACAGCATCCCATCGATCTTCCTGCCCCCGCAAGTTGCCAGCGCGACGCCGATGGCCGTCTCGTCGGCCTGGTGTTCGATAGTGCGTCGCCGCTTCCGGCGCCCGTAACTAATAGCTGGCTGGTCGCCGTCGACAGTTCAGACAGCGCGTTGCGCGCGGTCGCCCATGCCGCCAGTCAGGCCAGCACGATGACGGCCTGCGTGCTACACCTTGTGAACGTTCAGCCCTGGCTTAGCATGGAAGCGGCGGAAGCGGAACTCGCGCAGCGGGCCTGGCTCGCCACCACGCGGGCGCGCGCCCTGCTCGACGCAAACAGCCAGCCCTGGCGGCTGCATGTCGCGATGGGCGACGCCGCCGAGCAAATCATTGCGCTGACCGGGCGGCTCGACTGTAGCGGCATCGTCATCGGCAGCCGCGGGCTGGGCGTGACGGAGAGCCTGTTGTTGGGCTCGGTGACCTCCAAGCTCATGCACCTGAGTCCGTATCCGGGAATGGTGGTGCCCTGACTGACCACGCCGTTCCCAGGTTACGCGGCCGTGCCGTTTGACGCTGCCCCGCCGTTAGTCTCCCCCGACGGCGAGATCGCTTGCGCGAACTCGCTGGCTGACAATGACTAATCAGCTCGCTGTGTGCGGATTTTCACGGGAACTCAGCAATGGTTTTGCTCACGAAACGGAAGAAAAGCGTACCCTAAGCCATGAATATTCGACTATTGAAAATAGCCAGCCCATCGGGTTGCGCGGCTCCTCGTTAGAGTCGAGAGATGTCGAAACAAATTCCTTTCGCAACCCCAGAACTCAATCGTCTCCGGGCGGCGGCTGGGTTGATCCCCATCATCGAGAGCGGCTTGATCGACTCAAAGCTTTCCGCCGAAAGGGCGGCGCTGATGGCATCCTTCTGCGAATGGGCAACCGAGAAACGCCCCATTGATCCAAATGCGATCGAATTGGCGAAAAGCGTTGATGAAGGCCTGAAACGCATCAAGACGGCACTTGCTTCTGCCGTGTGAAACGCTACGAAGAAGGGGTTTGAGGTGCAGTTGAACGGTTATGGAAAGATCTCCGTAACCGCAACGGTGTCCGGTTGCCTCATAGATATGCCAACAACAATGGCCGCAACTGGGCCTCATAAAGCGCCTGCGAGGCCGGTTTATGAAAACAGTGCTTGAAGAACCGCAAGACTTGGCGGCTCACCTTGGAGGTGTAACGGAATACCGGGCTGCTCCAGTCGGGGCGATCGGTCCCGTCGGTTGCAGAGGTCTGGCGCCGGTCCTGCTTGCGCAATGCTTTCTCGTCCACGATTCCGTGCTGACCCATTCTGCGGTGCAGCAGCAAGGCCACCAAGAGGCTGGTGACAATGGCCAGGCGGACCTGATTCTCGATGGCCGCCAGGCTGGCGCCCCAGGCCTTGGCCTGGCTGAAGTCGTTCTTCCAGGTGTCAAAACACTTCTCCTCCTCCCAGCGGCGCGAGTAGAGGAAGGCGATGAGGCCGGGTTCGAGCTTGAACTCGTTGGTCAGAAACTCCACGAGATGCCCGCGCCGGCTGCGGAAGGTGATCAAGCGCCAGTCTTGCCGGGAACTGCGCAGGGTGATGCGCAGATCCTTGAGCACCCCTTCGTTGGCCGGCACGTCCGCCACCGCCAAGCCCTCGGTAGAATCGATGCACAGGCTGCATTTCATGCGCGTGATCATGGTCACGCCCAAGCGCTTTTTCCGGCCATCCCAAAACGCCGCGTCGATGAAAGCGCGGTCGACCAACCACAGGGCACCCTTGTGACGGGTCATGGCTTGCGCGGATTGGTCGTAGTCGCGCAACAGCGCCGTCTCGTGGCGACTGCGGGTATCGACGTAAAGGTCGGCGGGACAGCCCAGGCGCACGTCGTAGAAGCTCAACAGCGCGTGTCCCTTGGGATTGTCCTCGCCGCCCTGGCGGGGCGTACACCGCCCGTAGTGGGCGCTTTCGCTTTGATAGGTCCCATCCATCGCATACACCGGGCGTCCTTGCAGTGCAGGGAATTTCGCCAGACGATCCGGCAACACCGCCCGGGCCTCGGTAAGCAACGGCGGCATCGCCGCCTGCAAGACCGCGCGGCGGCGGCGCGAGGACAGCGCGTCCGACCACGTCGAACGTGCCAGCGGCACGCGCAGCGCCGTTCCCGGTTCCCAATGCAGAAGCAACTGCACCTGCTCGCGCAGGGTGCGCATACCCTGCAGGTGACGCAGTACTCCCAAGCCGATAAAATCCGCCATACTCAACACGCGCGATACGGCGTCGGTACCGCGCACCTGCGCCAGGGCACGCGCTATCGGCGCCAACAATTCCCCCAGGACGGTTTGATTCATGAGGCTATCCATGACCGCAGTTAATCGTTCGGTATCCACAAGACACTCCAATAAGCTGTTGTTTATACAGCCTAAATTTCGAGCATTTTGCCAAACCCTTGTCAAGTGATTTTTCGTTATTTTTCGAATTATTTTGCCAACCCATTATCCGCTTCATAGAGCGGATAGATTCCGCACCTGCCGTCTTTCTATTGAATGATTCCATTATCTGCGTACAACACGACTGCTGCTGCCTCATGGGTAGCATGCCTACTCCGGCTAGAAATACAAGCCGGACACCGTTGCCGTAACCGTTCTTGTAATGACCTTCATATAGACACCAATACGTCGTTTCGCGCTTCGCTCAGGACGTGTGCTCGGTAACGCTGCTTTGCCGGCGGGAGGTGGCACTTTGCAGGCCGTAGGCAGTGCCCAGATCAGAGGCCTCGACCACCACCAGGCCCCATTCCGCCGCCTGGACCCATGCCCCCCCCTCCCGGACCCATGCCGCCGCCTCCTGGACCCATGCCCCCACCTCTGGCCGGAGGTTCGTCAGGCAGGGTCACACCACGCGCCTTGGCGCGCTCCTGCATCTGCTCGTGATGTTCCTTGCGGAGCTGGTCTCGTTCCTCCGTCGTCTTCGTGGCCCGCATTTTGGCGCGATACGCCATCTGCTCTTCTTGCGTCATGAGTTGACTGCCATAGACCTGCTCCTGCTTCGGTACTTGCGCCTTTTCCTTGGCCGGTTGCGGATCGGCAGCCAATGCGTACCCAGCAGACAGTAATAAAGCGCTTACCAAGGCAGATAGAACCCACGTTTTCCGTTTCATGATTCACTCCTGTGCTGGGTTGTCTGGAGCGGATGAGCGTAACCACCGCAACCCTGTTCAGTGGTCGTGCCTGATCTTGCAAGATGAAAGTGCGGAGATGGTTCGCTTCCCGCTGACGCGACACACCCTTCTCGATGGGCATTCACCTCGCCGACCACACAAGCCTGCCCTCATGCCCCCGCTTACCTTGGTGATACCTTCGTTCAGGCCCTGTTCACCTGCAATCAGTAATATCACTGTAACCGACATGGAGAAGGAATCAAGGTGTTTCCGATGACTGGCCGCATGGGCAGCGTGACCACCATCCGGGTGATCGCTTCCGCTTGTTCTCCGAGAGCATAGCAAGATGACTCCACTCCACTTGCTCCTCTAGATTGTGTCGGGAATCGTGCTGCAGGTGGCCATCTATCTGGGTATCGGCTTCTACCGTCACGGATACGAGTATCAAGCCTTGCGCAGCCGCGCGGTGGAATTCAACCTGCCTGCCAAGGCAGCTGTGGTGACGGCAGACGGTGCGTCGGCAACAGCTCCGTGGCCGGGGTTCCGGACGTTCCGGGTCGAACGAAAGGTCGCCGAGGATGTCGTGCAGTCGGTTTGCTCTTTTTACCTCATGCCGGAAGAGGGGCAGGTGCTGCCGCCTTTTCTGCCAGGGCAGTTTCTGACCTTCCGCCTTGACGTGCCGACGATGGGCGGTAGCGAACAGATCACCCGCTGCTATTCGCTGTCCGACGCACCGCGCCCGGACAGCTCCCGTGTCTCGATCAAACGGGTATTGCCACCAGAGGGCTAAAGTGGTCCCCTGAGTCAAGACAAATATCAACTTAGTTTAAGTTGTGCATTTGACTTCGCTAGCAGCTGGACGGCGCTGCCCCGGTGCTGCCTTTGACTCTGCTTTTGATGCGGTCGTTGACTCTGCTTCTGCGGGTGGGGAATCGCCTGTGGAGCGTAGCGGAACAGGCGATTCCCCACCCGCGCGGCCAAACTTGTCGAGGATCAACGCCCCGCCACCTATGCCGTTTCGATAGACGACTGCGGGTACCGCGTTGCCCAGCGACTGGTGCGGACGCTCGCCGTTATAGAAGGCAAAGTACTCGGCCAGGCCGACCATCAATTCGCCCATCGTGGCATATCCCTTCAGATACACGTCCTCGTACTTGACGCTGCGCCATAGGCGCTCGACAAAGATGTTGTCGAACACGCGCCCCCGGCCATCCATGCTGATGACCACGCCTTCCCGTTTCAGCACTCCGGTGAAGGCTTCACTGGTGAACTGCGCGCCTTGATCGCTGTTGAAGATTTCTGGCTTGCCGTGGCTACGCAGGGCCTCCTCCAGGCAATCGACACAGAACACCGATTCCATGCTGTTGCTGATCCGCCAGCTGAGCACCTTGCGGCTGTACCAGTCGATCACGGCGACCAGGTAGGCGAAGCCGTGCGCCAGCCGGATGTAGGTGATGTCCGTGCTCCACACCTGGTTGGGTCTGACCACAGGAACGCCACGCAGCAGGTACGGATAGACCGGGTGCTCTGGGCGCGGACGGCTGGTGTTCGGCCCCGGCGCCATGCCCGACAACCCCATCAGTCGCATCAGCCGTTGCACCCGCTTGCGATTGACCGTGTGACCCACCTTCTCAAGGAAAATCACCATCCGACGGGTACCGTAAAACGGGCGCCGGGTGTACTCCTCATCAATCAGCCGACTGTGGACGAGATCGTTGGCATCGACCATCGGCGGCCGGCGCTGCGCATAGACCGTGGCTCGGCATACCCCTGCCAGAGCGCATTGCTGCACCACCGCGACAGCCTCGCCTGGGTCGATCCACCCATGCCGTATCACGGCAGGCTGATCCCAGACTTTTTTTTCAGCCAGTCCAGTTCCATCTTCAACTTGCCGATCTCGCTGTACAACAGCTCCGGCTCCCGGTGCGCCGCCGCCGGCTTGGGGCCGCGCTTGCCTTCAAACAGCGTCTTGGCATTCTCCTGGATCGCCTTCTTCCATTGCCCAACCTGAACAGGATGCACGCCGTATTCCCGCCCAATTTCGTTGATCGTCTTGACCCCGCGTACCGCCTCCAGACCAACCTTGGCCTTGAACTCTGGCGTATGTACCTTCCGCGTCGTTACTTCACTCATCGCTTCTCGCTCCCTATGACGGAGCACAGCTTAAACCTCTGTCTGATTTCCAGGGACCACTATAGTGATCGAAATGGCGACTGGTGGAACGGAGTGTTTGGTCTACCCTTTCCTGGCCGATCTGAGACCATCAGTTGCGCCCTACAATATATGCTATAGCCATACTGGCGCACGAGCAGAACGCAATCAAGAAGCGCTTATCTGCCCGAGTCGACCTTGGTACGCAGTTCTTTCCCAGCCCGAAAGTGGGGCACAGCTTTCGCTGGAACCAGCGCGGCCTCACCGGTTTTTGGGTTGCGCCCAGTACGTGGCGGCCGGTAGGTGAGCCCGAAGCTTCCGAAACCGCGTATTTCAATGCGGTCCCCCTTCGCCAGCGTGTTGCTCAGTGCTTCAAGAATGGCATTGACCGCAAGTTCAGTATCTTTGGGGGTGAACTGCGGGAAGAGGGCAGCGAGTCGTTTGACGAGTTCGGAACGGATCATAGGTGAATTTTACGCGGCACTTCCCAACCTGGTCGGCCCGCGCCCGGCGCGACCGCGCATATCTGCCCGGTCGCGCCGTTTGGCCAGCGGCGGCAGTTTCACTCCCGCCGGGGCCGCGCTCTCGCTTCGCTGGCGCGCGGCGAGAACCACGGCGCAGGCTTTGCCTTCAATCCGCGCCGCAGCCGTACAAGTGCGAGGGGAAGTATTGACGCTTACACACTTGCTATGATACAAACAGCATTGTTATAGCGCAATAACACAATATCACACTACTACAACAAAGAGGCTACAACCATGCTCACCCTAGCGTTAGTCAGCCAAAAAGGCGGTTGCGGCAAAACAACCCTCGCCGTTCATTTGGCCGCATATGCTCGACAACAAGGCTTGCACCCTGCCATTGTCGATTTAGACCAGCAGGCGAGCGCCTACAAGTGGAATGCCCGTCGTGCAGAAGGCAACGAGCTAAGCCCGAAGCTCGACGCGACGAAAGCGACCGCCGACAAGCTGGAACACCTCAAGAATCTCGGCATCGAAAACGGGATTGACCTGCTCATCCTTGACACAGCCCCCCACGCCAACAGGGAAGCAGCCTTGGCCGCGCAAAGCGCGGACGCCGTTCTCATCCCATGTCGCCCAGCCACTTTTGACCTTGATGCGATGGTTTCCACTTTGGTCATTGTCAGAGCCACCGGAAAACCTGCCGCAATCGTTCTCAACGCAGCAAGACGTGGAAAGCGCAAGGTCGCTGAAGCGCGGGAAGCCTTGGAAAGCATCGGGGCAACCGTGCTTCAAACCGTCGTCCATGATTGGGTGGCGCTTGAGGATGCCTTGGTTGATGGTCGCGCCGTGCACGAGTACGACCCGCAAGGCAAGGCTGCCGAAGAAGTTGCATTGTTATATCGTGATGTCACAATGTTGCTTGCAACCACGAAGCAGAAAGAGAGAGCCACTGTATGACCCAGCCACGCCAAAAAATGAACATCGCCGGAGCCGGAGCCTTCACCGAGGCCGCCAAGGCCGTCAATCCAACGCCAACCGACTCGAAGACCAAAACCCCAGCGACCAGAACGGGCAGGGTAGCCTTACCGTTTTGGGTTCCATCGGCAGCACGTCAGCAACTAAAACACACTATCACCGACCTTCACTTGACCGCCCAAGAGGCATTGACTGAGGCCCTCAATGAGTGGTTTATAAAGCACGGCAAGCCGCCTATTGCTTAAGCGAAGGAGGGAAAGCATGACCGAACCGCAACCAGACCAACTCTTCGCAAGCATTGAACGCTTGAGGGAAACCGCACGACAGCGCGAGCGAGCCGAACTAATTCAGCTTCCGCTCTGGCCAGAGGCCAAGCGCGGAACCCCGAACAGTTTCATCCGGTCAGCCCTGTTTTCCGCCATCCACAGTAAAGACCGAACTTACATTGACGGTGCCACCCTCCATAGCCAACAGGGAATCACCATCAAATATACCGGACAGCAACTCAACCAAGAGGATTTAACCTTATGGGAAAACTTGGTTCATTTGGCAAAGGCACACCCGCTAGGAAATGTTTGCGCATTCACGGCGCACAGCCTTCTCAAACTTCTTGGCTTAAACACCGGCGGCGATGAACACCAGCGCTTACACAAAGGGATAACCAGGCTCAATGCCTGTTCCGTGCAAATCACGCATGAAGGAAAAACATACTTTGGCGCACTGATAAAAGCAGGCATCAAAGACGAATTAACAAGCCATTATTCCATTGAGCTAAACCGCGAATTGATGCGCCTCTACGGGGAAACACAATGGACTGCCATAGACTGGCAGCAGCGGCTAGAACTGCGGCGAAAACCTCTAGCGCAAGCCCTCCATGCCTACTACAGCAGCCACCGGACACCGTACCCCATCAAGCTGGCGACTTTGCAACGACTGACGGGAAGCCGGACGGCAAGGACGTTTGAATTCAAGAGGCTTTGCCGCGCCGCTTTAGACGAACTGGTAAAAATAGCTTTCCTACACGGCTACAGCATCGAAGGCGACACCGTGACAGTAAAACGGGCGGCCGCCTTGCCACGCCACGAGTAGGCACGGGGTTCGACACATGTCGACACGGGGTTCGACACATGCCGGCACGGGGTTCGACACATAAGGCACGGGGTTCGACACATGCAAGGCACGGGGTTCGACACATGCAAGGCACGGGGTTCGACACATAACTTTGGTTGTTAGTAAGTGTATTTATATATTTCTAATCAACCACTTATTGTAACCAATCCTCTTGGTCTAATCTTTCTTTAATCTTTTTCTAATAAAAGAAAGCGCCACGGGGTTCGACACATGCTAGCCAACCACAACACACGCGCTCCACGGACAAACTTCACGCTTCACAAGTGATCGGCCTACGGCCTCAGAGGAACCCCCTCTGTCGAGCGCCCGGCCAGAGGCCGGACGGAGGCAACAAACAGTTGCCCATCCAACCCTTGGCAGTACTCGAAGGGACCAGAGGCTACCAACCGCCGGAAAAGCGGTTTAGCAGTAAGGGCATGGGCGTATCAACCGTCTGTGCCAGAATCCCCCGTCAACCGCTGCTGGCAGGCCAGCAGCAAGGGAAGAGGCAAGCAGGGAAGGGGGGCCAACTATCCCTCAAAAGACGCTGTAGCCTCTCCCAGAGCGATTGCTAGCCACGCAAGGGCGTTACCCCAGTCCAACATCTAGTTGAACGGCAAGGCGCACACCCATCGCCTTCAGGATAGCCGTAAGGCTGCGCAGCTCAGGGTTGCCCTGCGGCGAGAGGGTGCGGTAAAGCGTGGCAGCGTTCAGCGCCGTCTGGTCGGCCAGCCATGCGACTCCACACCAAAGGCCCCGGCCAGATAGCGAAGGGCGGTCAACAGTTCCGTTTGATCGCCGTCTTCAGTCTTCGGAATCGTCTTGCAGGATCGTTTCGTAGTCTTGCCCGCCGTAGAAAACGCCAATGATGGATACTTGCTCGGCGGCCACGTCGAAGGCGATCACGGTGCGCTTCTTGTAGTTGGTGATGCGTAGGCCGGGACGAACGTCATCGCGCATGGTGCCGCGATGAGGGAAGGTACGCAGGCTCTCGCAGTAGCTCACGATCGCCTCGGTGTAGCGTGCTGCAATGTCGGGAGACGCCGCAGCGGCGATGTAACCGTACAGGGCCGCAAGCTGTTCCTCTGCCTCGGGGGAAAAGACAACGCGATAGCTCATCTTGCCTTGGCGTGTTCGGCGGCAAGGCGGGCGCGCACCTGGTCAATAGTGACTGCGCGGGAAGGCTCTGCCTTGAGCGCATCGTAGGCCGGGCCTACCTGGTGATGCAGCCAGCTTTCGATGGCTCGATCACGCGCCAGGAGTGCACGTAAGCCGTCGCGGATGACTTCGCTTTCGGTGGCGTACTCGCCAGTCCGCACCTTGGCTTTCACCGCGGCCGCCATGTCGTTAGGCAGGGTGATGCTCAGTTGTTGTGTGGTTCGCATAGCGACCTCCAAAGCGCATGAATAGGATTTAATCCTACTCATCTGGTCGCCAGTCGTCTAGATCCAGCGCTCTCGACACTCGCCGTTGCGCGTCGCGCCAAGCGAGAACGGTTTTTGAGAGCACCTCGACCACATCGCCGCAGGACCGCGCTGCCTCTCAGCAAGGCTTCTCGCAGACCTTCGTTTGTAGAAGGCCGCAGCAGTCCTTATCGTGTGATTCTTTCCTTTTCTGAGACGCCCTCTGCCACGGGGGCGACTGGCCCGGGGTGAGGAAGGAGGCACTGCGGGGCCGATCCGTCGCTCGGAGCACCCGGAAATAGGCCACAGCGGGTCGTGAGCGCGGTTTTCCCCACCCGGGCCAGCCCTCTCTATCTAAAACCCTCCTGGCGCGCTCTACGGGCGTCTTCTGGCGTGCCTTTGGACTATCCCGGGTCATTCTGTGGACAAGCCCTTGCACAACCTGGTGCGCTACCGGAGTTTGGGGATGGCTTCCAGTCGGACAACACGACCTAGAGCCTACGCGCCAACATTCCGGCGCGAGAAATTCCGTGCGCGCCTGCTGAGGACCACCGAAAAATAGGCGAAAGCCTCCTGCAGCGCATGCTGACAAAAAATGAGCACTGTCAATCTCGCGTATCACGGGTGATACGAAACGACACGCTAACGACTAGTCGAGTGACGCCTACGGCGTTGTGAACAACTCCTCCCCGAGCGTAGCTGCTAGGCCACCTCGTTTTATGCTATGCGCATCGCAGCGTCCGCTTTGCTGTAAACCACATGGCTTGCAATGGTTTTAGCCAGCCGACGGGGAAATCAAAAGGCATAAATAGAGGGTGGGAAAAACAGACGCTCGCCGCTTGGCAGTCCCCGGGGCTGCTGATGAAGCAACGCACCCCCGGGCACAGCCCGGAGCATATTAAAGAGGAGGGCTGTCAAGTAGGCACTCCGCGATAGAACCGCTCCGCTGGCCCACTTGACAGAACATTGGCATGAGGAAATCGAGGGCTTGGACCAAGCAATGCTGAACTCCGGAGCTAAGCCGGTGCGATCTGCACGTTCGGTATTCGTTTTCGCTAGAATAGGCCTCGATGAGCTTCTAACGAGGCTCACAACGCGAAAAGCCAGCCCGCTAAGACTGGCTTTCCTCAAGAAGAGCCCGGAGCCCCACTCAGTACTGCTTGGTTCGCACCTGCAAGTATGTGTGTGGAACTCTTCTCTAGTCAAATCTGAACGTATAGGCCCTGGAAGGCGTTCATAACGAAGGATCTACACCATGGCAGCAACCCGGCAACAACAACTGGCCTCAAAGGGCATTCGGCCATCTCTCTTCCTTGCCCTGAACTGGCATCTGACGACGATCATTGTCGCAGTACTCCGCTTCGCATTCCGCCAATTCTCCGACGTGGAAGGCCCACCAATCTCAAGCTGTGCAAGTCTTTGCTAGTCTCATGAGACTGCTAAAAGGCCGCTTTTTGCGGCCTTTTTTGCGACACGTTTTGCGGTTGTAGCACTTCACTTCTCCTCGACCTCTTCTGAGGCACCGGAAACACGATGTAAAAGTGTAAAACGGCGCATCTGCACCGGGTATTGTCTTGCACAGTTCAAGCGGTTCTAACCTCGTTGAGCAGGTCGGGGTGGCGATCCAGCAGCTTGAACAGCTTGACCAGCGCCAACGGCGGTTTAGTCTTGCCGTTCTCGTAGCGCGAGAAGGCATTGATGCCCCCGCCAAAGATTTCGGCGGCCTCGCGCTGGTCAAGATCGAGCTTCTTGCGCACGGCAGTAATGAAGGCCGGATCAACAATAGCCGCATTCACCTGCTTGGAGAAGGCACGCATTTCACGCATGACGCGGTTCGACTCCGCTGCATCCAAGAGGGACTCGGCACAGGCCGGGCAGAAGTCGCCCGTCACAGCCGCGATGACGGTGGTTTCGCCCTTGTAGGTGTAGGGCTGGTCGCGGGTGTCGTGGATCAGTTCCGCGGCGCCGCAAACGGGACATTTCATGTTCATAGCTCCTTGAAGGACACGATCAGCACGTCATCAATGACCGTCAACTTCAGGTACACGTCGCCCGCCTGCGTGCTTGGGCGGTACACGTCCTGCCATACCGTATGATCGGCATGGGTGGTCATGCTCTTGTAGAAATCTGCTGACGTCAGTGCCATCACCACGTCCAGCATGTCGGAGAACGCAAACCCCAACTCGTTTGCACCGCCTCGCGCTGCGTGCGTGGTGCGTACCTTGCCAGCCTCTACCAAGGTTTTGACCATGGTCAGCTTGCAGTGCGGGGTTCGTTTCTCCATAGACGCATTTTAACCTAATTGGTTTATTTTATTTGGCAAGTTGGTTAGCGACAGGGCTTTCGGTGATTCTGGTAACCCACAGATGCCATTGGCTTAACGTGCTTTATTTTCCGTTTTCTGAAACGACCCCTATGCTTGGCAGACCGCCGAGCATGCCGACTACACCGCCAGGCAACGCAACGCATTGCCACGGTGGCGACCGGCCCGGGGGTGAGGGGGATGCCACTGCGGGGGCGATCCGTCGCTCGGAGTGGCCCACGGATAGGCCACCGCGGGCCGTGAGCGCGTTTTCTCCGCCCGGGCCAGCCCTCTCTATCTAAAACCCTCCTGGCGCGCTTCACGGGCTTCTTCTGGCGTGCCATTGGACTATCCCGGGTTTCTGTGGACAAGCCCTTGCATAACCCGGTGCGTTACCCCCGTGCTCCGCCTGATGGCTCACGATCGGGCGTCCCCTCGGCGCTCCGCCCGTTTTTGCGGCGACGGGCCGTTCGGCGCCCCTTTACCCCGGCTTTTCTGTGGCGGATTTCTTGCTAACTTATGGTAATTACCGTAAGATTATTATCGTAATAACGATAATTTCAGAACACTCTTTCAAGGACATAAAATCATGGCCAAGGCGGTGGTGACGCAAGCGCGTGTTTTCGAGGTGGCTCAGGCCCTGACGGACCAGGGCACGGCGCCGACCATCTTGAACGTGCAGGAAGGGATCGGCGGGGGCAGCTATACGACGGTTAAGCGCTATCTGGACCAGTGGCGGGAGGCGGCGCCGAAGCAGCGGCAGCCGGTAGAACTGCCGGAACCAGCGGTTGCCCGGCTGATGAGCCTCGGCCGGGAGTTCTGGGGCCTGCTCGACGAACAGGCCGGACAGCAGGTGGAAGCGCTGCGGGCGTCGACGCGGGAAGAGGTCGCGGCGATCCAGACGCAGCTTGACCAGGCGGAGCAGGCGATCGGCCGGCTGGAGGCCGAGAGAGAGCAGGCCGACAACCATGCCGCCACGCAGGAACAAGCACTACGCGAAGCCGTGGCAGCACGGGCGGCGCAGACCGAACGGATGGCCGCTGCCGAAGCCAAGGCCGGCGAACTGGCGGCGCGGGTCGAGGACCTCAAGGGCGAACTGGAGCGGGCCCATGCGCGACAGACGGCCGAACGCGAAGCGGTGACGGCTGCACGCGCCGAAGCTCAGGCTGCTGCGGTGGAAGCCGCCCGGTTGCAGGGCGAGCTGACGGCACTTAAGAAACCGCGTTCAAGCGCTTGAACGCGGGTGAAGGAGGGCACGGCAACGGGCAGCTTTCTCCGGGAACTCGTCGTCGCGCGGGGGGGGTGGGTGGTGGCCGCAAGAGGGCCATGGCGGCGATAAAGCGTGGTTACGGCGCTTTTTTGCCGTTGTTTGTCCGGGCTGGCGTTGGCAAAACAACGCAACGGTGCAGTAACGGTAGAACAACGGTAGAAAAAAGGTAAAACAACGGTAGAACAACGGTGCAGTAACGGTAAAAAAAGGTAGAACAACGCTGCAGCGCCGGGCAGGATATGTGAAGTAGGCCCACCCGCAAGCGGGTCGTCCTTCTTCACGAAGCCCTTATTCGCACTGCGTGCTCAACGGGGGCTGATCGGCAAGCTGATGCCGCGCTTAGAGCACGCGCTGCGCGGCATTGGCTGGCACGGCCTGCTGCTCGCCGCCGGCATGTTCGGCAGCGGACACTCTCACTGAACGTCGGAGAGCGGTCATGAAGGCTTAAAGCACATCAAGATGTCGCTTGCTGCTGCCGCATGAAACGCCACAAAGAAGAGCAACACCAGCAGGACATCGCTGTCCTCAAGGGGTGACGCTCGGCGGGCGCCCATGCTAGCCCCGCCACCGAGGGCGGGGAAATCTTCTCCACCGGACGCTCGGGAATGGCTGTGTGCGCGGCATTTTCGTGCGCACAGCCATGACGACTAGGCGGGTCCGGTTTCGTGAGCAAAAGTGGGTCAATTCCTGAGAGCGTCAAGGGCGAAAGCCGATTGCTGCCAGTGGCCTGAAGAATCTGAGCGGCTGCCCTCAGTTCGATCCGACCGTTGGCGCTTCAGCAGTTACTGGCCTGCCCGGCCGCCACAAACCAGCAACGGACGCTGAAGAAGTTTGCCAAAAGCGGCCGTTGACATTTTTGGCGAATATGCTATTATCATAAAATGTAACGCGCCGATTCACGCGAACTTTGTAATACTGTATTCTGTATAGAACGCCAAAACATTTAGTGCAATGCTATATCTCCTAATGAAACGCTGATTTAACCGCTTTTTCGCGGTAAGCCACCACGCAATCAGTTGATTTCATTGTGGCGCGAATCTCGCTTACCGATTAAATCAGAGCTTCCTTAAGCAAGTTTAACATTTGGAGGTTATATGCCTGATATCTTTGCCGTATACAATCCCTTAAGAAAGTGGAAAAAAGGTGACTTACCTGGTGACCCAATAATAAGTATTGTTCTCAATGAAATCTGGACGAACAACGAAGGACGCATTGCTGTTACAGCAACGCTCGCTAATGATTCTGAAATTGACTATGCTATTGATAAGCTACAAAAAGACCTAGAGTCTGTTCGTAAAGAATCAAAGCATGTTCTAAAGACACAGAACGAGAAAATGCGCGTATCTTTACTGTGAAAGAAACTAGTCTGAAAGCGGCCGAGAACGTGACCGCGAGCATTCGTGGAAATCTGTAGTGGTTAATCAATAAGCTGTGGGGATGAAGCCGAGGCCAGTACATTTTGGAGTGCAAATGAAAAAACTGATTTTTACAGTCCTGTTGTCATTAGTTAGCTATAATGCGCTCGCCGGATGGGTAAAGGTACTATCCAATGACAACTACAACAAGCTTAGTCCCTGTGATAGAGACTGTTACTTCTTCTATGTTGATCTCGCCACCATCAGCAAGATTGGCGATACTGCGAAAATATGGCGACTGAATGATTTTGAAACGCCACAAGCTCTACTCAATCGATGGGCGCCGCCATCTCTAGAGAATAGCAAGCCGCACTTGTCGGTACGAATACAAGAGGAGTACAACTGCAAGGAGCAGCAGGTTCGAGTAGTCTTCGTCTCCTACCATTCTGGACACATGGGCGGCGGCCAGACCGTGTCTATCGACTCTGTTCCCACTAGATGGTCATCAATCGGAGGGTTGTCATCTGATGTGCCAATAAAATTGCTATGGCGAGCGATCTGCGAAAGACAGTAGGCGCCCGAGCTCCTTTCGATCCCGGCTGCAGCATAGGTAAGTGAACGATTACACGAGTTTGTCGGCTGATTCCCGATCGTCCGCGCTAGTTTCAGGCGAGGGGCGATCACTTGCGACTGCAGGTTAGCCAGTCAGAGTAGTCTGCCTTCTTAAGAACCAGTATTGTTGTTGTAATGTTTTGTATGACAAGTGAAGAATGTTGACCGCGGATATCGAAGTTGACGAACTTGCCACCTATGACCGAGTAGCTTCCCGAATCCCCGCGACGAGGTAAGATCGCGGTGAATGTGCCGTCGCTCCTGAAGTGGAACTCACCATTGGGAAATGACATTCCACCGATACACCACCAAGAACCTACAATTAGGACGTCCGGTGAGTCGCCCACTCGCGGAAGCGGGGGCGCGAGAGGGTCTGTGGTTTGAGGACGTGGGCTTGGAGTGGCGGCTTTCAAGGATGGCGCCCGCGTCCGCATTTGCGCTATCCAATCTGCCGGATGCGCGAAATTTAGATTCTGACCATACCGATGCTGGAAAGTTACGATACCAACCAGTTGCCCAGAGAGATTGAATAGCCCTCCGCCACTTGATCCTGGGGAAACGGCGGCTGTGGTTTGGATTACAGTGCCGGCTGCAACATCACGAAGGCTGGAGACAATGCCCTCGCTGATGGTAAGATCGAAACCATACGGTGCACCAACAGCATAGACGCGTTGTCCGGTTCGAAGTGAGTCGACACTCCCTATGTCTACTGCAGGTGCAGGCAGTCCTGGGACGGAGAGCAAGCACAGATCAAGTTCCTCGTCGGCAACCGTTACGGTCGCTTCGTATATATCGGTGCCAACTCTTGCGTTTATGGGGCCTGCGCGCGCAACTACATGGCAGTTGGTCACAACGGTCCCACTACCAATTACCACGCCACTACCTATTATTGCTTGTGTTCGGCTAGACCTGTCGGTAGCAACAATGCGGGCAATGCTGGGCGAAACATCCGAAAAAACATCCACAGCTGAACGCGTCGTTGTAGGAGCGTCTAACGCATCGGACGCGTTGGCACTCGAAGAAGGGTCCGGTTCAGCTTGTAGTGTCGCCTTCTCGATAACTTTGGGTGGAGGTGCGCCGACTGACGCGGGTAGTGGCAATGGTGGCCTTGCAGACGACCGAAGCGTCCAGACGATACCTGAGACGACGAGTATAATTGCGCACAAAACGAGCCACCATAGCCCGCTGGAGCGTGCGTCACGAACGACTCTCTGTTTAGTGGCACGTGCCACAGCATTTAATAGTGACGCATCGTAGGTCGAACGGGAACTGGGACTAGACAGAGTATGGTAGGCGTGGCGCAGCAAGCCTAGAGCATTCGGGTCGGATGTTGGTCTGGTAGCAAGCGCGTCAAGCCGCGTTTGGTACGCCAGCCTGATTTCTTGGAAGCTCGCCTTGGAGTCGACGCCAAGGATGTGATATAGCGTTCGCTTCACGGCTAACTACTCATGTCGGCCACCATTTCAGCATCGTGTTTAATGTTAGTGGTTTCCCAAGCAACGTCGGCGCTCCGTGGTTGAGCAGATTTCGTGGGCGGCAACATTCATCAAATCGTCAAATCGACTGCGGTTTCGCCGATCGGTCTCTCACATGAGGCCAGCACGAGCGGGCTCTGGTCTTCCTCTTCTCCTATTCGGGCTCTTGATTAGTGGCTCTTGATCGCCGACTGCGAAGCGAGACCATCCTGCAGTCACTGCCGGCTCCCTCTTCAAAGTCGCCGGCCAGTCAAGAATAGCACGACGGAATACCGGACGGCGGCTTCCGTGTTGCCGACAGCTGAGGTGAATTGCCGCTGTCACGAACCTCACATCTCGACCGTCGGCTATGGGTCGTGAAGAGACCGCCTGATTCCATTTGTCATCAGGCAGCACTTGGCCAATAGCAGGCATTCGCAAAGATTCCCCAAACTAGTCACT
Organism: Candidatus Accumulibacter regalis; assembly: GCA_000585075.1. Taxonomy (GTDB): domain Bacteria; phylum Pseudomonadota; class Gammaproteobacteria; order Burkholderiales; family Rhodocyclaceae; genus Accumulibacter; species Accumulibacter regalis. The sequence goes on from JEMY01000039.1 coordinate 21,629, forward strand.
CGGCGTTGAACTAGGACTGGGGCTGCGAGCCTGCTCCTTGAACATAGGCGTCTCCCTCCGTTTTTCTCAGCACGTCAGGCGTTCGGCTCCAGCAGCGCGGTCACGTTGGCCAGGACGCGTGTCCACTCCCTCGCCACCAGGGCCTGAAGATCCTCCTCCAGCTTTCGCCGCGCCTCGTTGCCGAACCACTGTCGGTTGTGGGCGGCAACTCGGCTTTTGTAGCCAGGACCTTGGCCCCACTCGTCCATGCAGGCCTGCCAGAACAAGGGGTCAGCCTTGAGCGCGTCCTTGAACACCGTCTGGCCCATCAGCTGCACCTTCCGGAGCAGTTCTTCGTACGACGAGGTCAGCACGCGCTCTGCTTGGGTGAGAAGGTCGGCCGCCTCCGCATATCGCGGGGTCGCCGCGAGGATCTTGCAGTGTCCAGCGAACTCGTCGACGGCCTTCTCCAAGGCCATGACGGCGAGGCGCCTTGCGCCGTAGCCGATGTGGTGCGAGTAGCTGAGCTGTGGCCACTCGCCCTCGCGGCGAACGGCCGCCCGGACCGTGCTCGCGTAAGCAACCTGGATTTGCGCCATCAGGCTCTCTTGAACGTGAGCATGCACGGGAGGGACTGTCGCGTTGAGCGTGGCCCAGGTGTGCAACGACTCTCCGGCGTCTCGCAAGACCGCGTGAATCCGCTCTTCGCCGTGGTTGCTCAGCAAGGCCCAAGCGCCCGCCGTGGCATCGTTGATTCGAGCGCGGAAAGAGGCGCGCGCTCGGGTGAGTCGCTCCAGCAAAAACTCTTGTGCGGACGCAGCAGGGTCTTCGTTCGCGTTGTAGAACGCCACCCCGAGCGTTTGCAGACCAAGGGGCTCTAAGGCAAGGGCAATTTGTTCGCCCTTCAGCTCGTAGCCTTCTTGCGCACTCTCCACCGGAGCACTGGTCGCGTCGTCCTTCATGGCGAGCGCCTCCATCGGCCGCGGAAGCACCAAGAGCGCAGCGTTCACGTCCATCGTTCGAATGCCCGCGTCTTTCGCTCGTTCGAGCAACAGCCGCGTTTCGGCGGCGGGTGCGTTGTTGAAGGGGGAGCAGAGGACTGCGAGCGTGTGCGAGTCGTCGAAGTGGCACTCGATGTCCTCGCGTGCGGCGTTCCGGTCGATGCCCTTGGTGTCAATGAAGCGCACCGTCAGGTCAGCGACTTGGAGCAGCTTCTCAGGGACAACAACCTCAATGCGGCGTGGCAGCGTGAACTCCGGACTCCTGCCGTTGTTGATGGCTGCAAAGGTGTCTCGCAGCCAAGCCTTTGGCGACTTGCCGGAAGCGCTGTCGTACCAGACGTCCCGCTTGTCACGGCGATGCAGATCCATCCGGCTCAGCACCTCCACAACGAACTCTCGTTGCGTGGGGAACTGCTGCGCCAGCTGCTTGGCAGGGTCGACGGTTGTCCGCTTGCCGTCCAGCCCCTTTGGCCGCTGAACAGCGAGCCCGGCCATATTGCGCAGAGCTCGAGCGACTTCCTTCGAGATGCCTTGCGACTCTTGACCGCTCGGGCCGTCTTCGTCCGGCGACTGTGCTCCTTTAAGAATGCTGTCAGCCAGGTCCAAGACGTCCTGGCGCAGCTCGTCGTCGCCTTTGGGTTCAACGATGAGCCCGAACTGGGGACCGGTTCGGAGGTGCACCTCGCATACGGTGATACCGCCACCGCCGACTTCGAGGACGGGCGTCATCGCTCCGTCTTCCTTCGGAACCTCCAGCCCGGTCATCTTGCAGATGGCCGTGGACTTGCCGACGCCGATGCTGCCGATGAACGCCACTTGGTGTTCTCGCTTAAGTAGCATCGCCGCGCCTCGTCCAAGCTCGTCGATGTACTCCGACAGCCGACGCTCGAACGCATGAGGGGTGTCCGGCTGGTCTCGCAGGGTGACGAGTTCACGAGCAACTTGCTCTGCTTTCCAGAGGAGATCTTGGTCCGGGTGGTCCAAGGGAGGCCGCGGCAGGACTCGCCAGGACCTGCCAAGCGCCTTGGCAAGGTCAGAGGCCTCTGGCGTTGCTAGCTGGGCCAGGATATCCCCAACCTCCTCAAGCGTGACAGGCCGGTCGCCGCTCTCGATGCGGGACAGGACGGTAGGGCTGAGCGCGACTCGCTTGGCGAGCTCAGCCTGCTTGATGCCGCTGCGCTCACGCACCTGCATCAGGTGCCTGCCCAGCTCTACAGGGGACCAGACTTCTTCGGTAGCCATCTTGTTTTCTCCGTTTGGCGTTACATTCTTAGCAAGTAACCACTGTATGATGCGCTGATGTTAGCAACCTTTCGTTTTTGACGCAACGTTTTACGAAAGATTGTTGATGGCCGGTCCGGCAAGCGTACACTTCGCTCCATCGGAACCTCATGGAGAACTATTTGGTTGTCACTTGACAACTCGTATCTACGCGCGTATATACTGGAGGTATGGATGGCTCGTGCGACCCACCCGAAGAAAGAAGTCGAAGAGGCGCTACGGCATGCCGAAGGCAATGGCTGGCATGTAAAGGTCGGCGGCTCTCATGCGTGGGGCAAGATTTACTGCCCCTACAACGACGATGAGTGTCGCTGCGGCGAGTTCTGCATATCGAGTGTCTGGAGCACTCCGAAGAACCCGGGGAACCACGCTCGCCAGCTCAAGCGCGTAGTCGACAACTGCACCAAGCACCAGAAACATCAGGCCGACTCGGCTGAGGCGGCAAAGGACTAGCCGGTGGAATACACCTTCACGCTCAAGTACCAGCTCACAGAGCAAGACGCCAATCACGACGAGCTCGTCGAGCGGTTGGGGGCTGCCGGGTGTGACGACGCTCTCGTGGGTACTGGTCAGCCTGGTCGGATTGCGCTGGAGTTCGTCCGTGAAGCAGACAGCGCTCAAGAGGCGCTGATGAGCGCACTGGCCGACGTCAAGCGAGCCATTCCCTCTGCCAAGCTCATCGAAGCGGCGCCCGACTTTGTCGGACTTACAAATGTCGCGGATGTGGTCGGGGTCACCCGACAGAACATGCGCAAGCTCATGGTGAGCCACGCGACGACCTTCCCTACTCCCGTCCACGAAGGCCGCGCGTCCATATGGCACCTGGCCGAGGTCATGTCCTGGCTTCAGGCGCGTGGAACCTACAAGGTTGAGGCCTCGATGCTTGAAGTCGCGCTATCGGCCATGCAAGTCAATCTAGCGAAGGAAGTTGAGGTCCGCCAGTTGCAGCCCAAGGTGCGCAGAGATCTGCGGACCCTATTCGCGTAGCGGCTTGGCGTCTTTGTAGAGCGGATCGCCGTTGCTTCCATAGATACCAAGCGAAATCAGGGAAGGCGATATAGGTCGGATGGTCTTTGCTTTCGCTGGCGAGTACCACTCAAGGTTATGTCGCTTAGTGACGACTGTCTGCGCCTTGATTCGCTGACAGACAGGAATGGGTCGGTAGCGGCAATTCATGCGGCCCAGAGACAGCCGTCGACGTGAATTTGGCGGCGGTGTTCTGCTGTCGGTGTCCGTTTTCAGAAGACGATTGCACCAAACGTCAGAAGCCGACTGCGCTACAGCAGAGGGTGCTAGATCCATCAGGAACGTCGGGCAGCGGCGTAGTTGTTGTTCGAGCGTGGTGCAAAGAAGGCCGAGAGCGACCACTACTGGCAATCCGCTCTCGTTGCCACACTGAACAGCACTCTGTTCCACTGCACCTCAAACCCCATTCATGCGGCTGAACCCCGGGAGAGCAGCTTTATGCCGTCTGGCCGCAGCTCTCCCTTTGGCGAGACGTGTCGGTACAGCGTCTGTCGAGTGACGCCGAGTTCCCCACACAGATCACCAACCACGGTTTCCGGCTGCCCCATCGCCGCCATGGCCAATCGCAGTTTTGCGGCGGTCATCTTGAACGGCCGCCCGCCATTCCTGCCGCGTGCTCGTGCCGAGGCAAGTCCGGCCACGGTTCGCTCGGAAATCAACTCCCGCTCGAACTCGGCCAGCGCAGCAAAAATTCCGAACACAAGCTTGCCCGCAGCGGTTGTCGTGTCGACCGCCGCACCGTGACCGGTCAGGACCTTCAATCCCACGCTACGCGCAGTCAGGTCGTGCACGGTGTTGATCAGATGGCGCAGATCACGGCCGAGCCGATCGAGCTTCCACACGATCAGCGTGTCGCCTTCACGGAGTGCCTTCAGGCAAGCAGCCAACCCCGGTCGATCATCTCGTCTGCCTGAAGCCAGATCCTCGTAGAGATGTGAAGGACTCACCCCGACGCCGATCAATGCATCGCGCTGCGGATCAGTGGATTGGGAGCCGTCCGCCTTTGATACCCGCATGTAGCCGATCAACATCTCTTCGCCTGTCACATATACGTTCGATTATGTGACAGCGTGAACCACAAATTTCAGGCCGTCAAACTGTGTCACTTAACCCGTCATTTAGTCTACGACATGCAAACGGTTCGTTAGAATCGAAATGTGACTGAAATGCCGAGGGGATGCCCTCCTTGGCAAACTTGGCGCCCAACTGCGCTATGGACTCCGGGACTCGCCGCTGTGACGCCTTTCATATTGATGGCACGTCAACCCGTATGACACGGTTTTACCTGGACATGAATGTCCGGCTGGCATTGCTGTGTAAAGTGGTCCCCTGAGTCAAGACAAATATCAACTTAGTTTAAGTTGTGCATTTGACTT
>JEMY01000040.1 GCA_000585075.1 Candidatus Accumulibacter regalis
GGCATCCTGCCGCAGACGGCGACGCCGGCGACGAGCGACGACGCGCCGCGCGTGTCCGGATCGCTGGCCGCTCACTACGCGCCGACGACGCCCCTGCGACTGGTCGCCCCCGCGCAGCTTGCCGACGTCGTCGACGCGCTACAGCAGGCGGGACGCCGCTGTGCGGTCGTCTGCCGCAGCCCGCTGCCGCAAGCCGTCTCGCCGCACGCGCTGCGCAAGCTGCCCGACGATCCCCGCGGCTACGCGCGCGCGCTCTACCGGGCCCTGCGCGAGCTTGATCACAGCGCGGCCGACCTGATCGTCGTCGAAGACGTTCCCGTGACGCCATCCTGGGCTGCCGTCACCGACCGCCTGCGGCGCTCTGCCGCTGGCGCTCAGGCCACGGGTCTGCGCGATGGGTAACGCCGACTCCCGGTCAGCGGCAGGCCGGCCCGGAAAAACGAGGCTGACGGCGCGGGGAGTGCCGGGATTGCTGGGATTGCGGGGATTGCGACCGCCTCAACGCCCGAAACTGTATTTCCAGAAGAAATCCAGAGCGTTGTCTGAACCGGCACGACCGACGACGTAGAAGTTGCGGTTGAGATAGGCCGTCAGCTTGACGACGCTTTCCGCGGTGCTCAGTGACTGCTCGTAGCTGATCAGGACATCCGACGACAGCCGCTTGCCGACGCTGACGATCTGGCCGGTGGTGGTATTGGTCGAACCAAAGGAACTGGTGTTGGCAATGCTGCTGGTCTGCGAGCGGCCCGAACCGCCGATCGAACCGCTGCTGACACCGAATTCGTCGATCCCCAGACTGCGCTGCAGCTTGCCCAGCGTCCCGCCGTCCTGGCCGCCAAACAGCGTCTGCGCGGCGGCCAGCAGGACGCCACCACCGCCCGATCCCTCCTGGTCGGACGCGTGCCCAAGAACCAGCCACGAGAGTTTCTCGGCATCCGGCACCACGGGGTCGGAAACCAGGCGCACGATCGGCCGCCGGGCGGTTCCGGTGACTTCGACACCGGCCTCGACCGGCAGGTTGGTACGAATCGCGCGGATGTTGAGACCGGGATTGTCGATCAGTCCCTGGAAGTTGAGAATGCCACGCTCGATGGCCAGCTTCTGGCCGTAGGCGTCGAAGCGGCCGCCTACCGTCCGGATCGACCCGGTCGCTCGTGGCAGGCCGCTTCCTTCCGAGGCGATCTTGATCGAGCCTGCGAGGCGGCTTTCGACGCCGGCACCACGAAAATGGAAGTAGCGTCCGAGGTCAGCGTCGATGTTCAGCGACAACAGACGCGCCGCCGCCGGCGCCTTGGCTTTCTTCTGTTCCTTGCGTTTGATCACCACGTCGTCGGAGAGCTGCGGTGTGCCACTCTTGGCCAATTCCCAGTAACCGGCGTCGACCTTGAAACTTCCGAGAACGTCGAGCAGTTTCTCGCCCAGGGTCAGTTTGGCGTCGCCCGAGACGAGCATCCACTGATTCGCGCGCTGCGTCACCCCGAGACGATCTGCGCGCAGGGTCAAGACGCCATCGGTATTCCCGAGATGCAATTCGCCGCTGGCCTCGACACGACCGGGTTTGGCGGTCAGGTTGGCGGCAGCGACGCCGGGGTCGAGGGCCAGGGTGCGCGGCATGGCCTGGAAATCACTCTCGAAAGACAGCTCCTTGAGAAGCAGGCGCACGTCACCGGGTTTGTCGCCGGTCAGCTGCAGCAGCAACTTGCCACGTTCCAGGCGCATCCCGTGGTCCAGGGCGCGCACGGCGAGGCCGTCACCACGCAATTCTCCGCCGAGCTCAGGCTTCGCCGGAGTTCCGGCAAGCTGCATCGCGCCCTCCAGACGACCGCCCAATTGCCAGCCGTCTCCCACCAGGCGAGCGGCCCAGGCCAGATCCGGAACGTCCATCTTGAGTTGCCCGCGCCACGGCGCCTGCTGACTGATCAGCGTCGTCGCCGAACTCGCCGCGCTGAGCCTGCCACTCAGCTCACCCAGTTTCTTGCCCCGCAGGCTGAGTTCGGCGTCGAGACGTCCATCCTTGGCGAGAAGGCTGACCACTCCCTCCGTCAAACCGAGCGGAACGACGCCGATCGACAGGTCGCCGCTCTCGCGCCACAGCCGCAGACGGCCCGTCGGCAAGCTGCTCTTCGCCACTTTGCGCTGGCCGCTTGCACGGCTATCGCCGCTGTTGCCAAGATCCCACTCGGCGTTCAGGCGCAGCGTCTCGCCGCTGCCCTTGGCGGCCCCGATGGCCGAGTCGTCGAACCATTCCGGAAATTCGGCGAGCGTCGCGACCAGCGGCAGGCCGCGCAGACTGCCGGCGGTCTGCCAACGCTGCCCCTCGTAGAACACCCGCTCGAGGCGCGCCGACCACGTCGGCCCGACAAAGTCTGCGGGACCGGCGCTGAAGCGCGCCGCAGCGACCTGCAAGGGCAAGGGCCCGGCGAGGCGGACGAAGGGCTTGTCCTTGCTCGCCAGCGACGAGACACTCAGTTCGCTGAGCGCGCCAGTCCATGCCATGCCGCTCGCCGGAGTCGTCAGCCCCCCTTCGAGCAGCAGGCGCAGATCGCGTTTTCCGGGTAGCGCAAGCTGGCCGCGCAGGCGGTGTGCGCTGCGTACGCCGTCGGCCTCGAACAGCACTTTGCCGGCCACCGGATTGCCGTCGGCCAGATCGACGCCGCTGAGCTGCAACCTTCCCGACAGCGCGCCGTCCTTGCCGTCCCCCAGGCGGGCTGCGAGATCGAGCCCGCGGATTTCGCCGAAGTCCTTCCCCGCCAGACGCGCCGAACGCAGGTCGGCCGACACTTCGGGCGACTTCATGGTACCGGCGAGCAGCAGCGTCCCGTTGAGATCGCCGGCCACACCCAGCGGATCGAGTCTTGGCGCACTGATCGATACCGTCAGACGGTCGCCACGGGCGCCGAAAGCGCCTTTCGCGGTCAGCCGATTGCCGGCCGCGTTGAGCTCGACGTCGGCCTTGCGCAGGCGTTCACCGGCAAGATCGACTTCTCCGGAACCGGTCAGCGACTGGCCGCGAAAGCGACTGTCGTGCAGCTGAAAGCGCAGAGCGAGCGTCAGCGGCGGCCGGCTGCTGCCGTTGGCGTCGAAGTCCGCGTTGAGCCGTGCCGGCGGCACCTCGGCAAAGCGGCTGGGATCGAAGTTCTTCAGACTTCCCTTGACGACAAACCTGCCGGCGTCGACCAGGCCGAGCCGCCCACTGGCGACGAGCCTGGCGTCGCCAGTGGACAATCGCAGCTGGTCGACGACGATCTCCGTCGGCTTGATGGCGATCTTGCTGTCGAGGCTGAACTGCGGGTCGCGCAGTTCCAGCTCGAGCAGCTGCTGATTGATGCCCAGGCTGGCGCGCAACGGGCCGGCGAGCTTGGTTGGGCGCAATGTGCTGACCAGGGCGCGCGCGTCGAGCGCCGTGGCCATCAGGCGCAGGGTCAGTTCGCTGCCGCGGAGAAGGCCACTGCCGCGCAGGCGCCCGCCGCCGGACAAGCGCAGATCGAGATCGGCCAACTGCAACTCGTCGCCGCTCAGCCGCAAACCGGCGTGCAGGGACTCGACCGGCAGCGACTGCTGGTCGGCAGCGCCCGGACGCCGATTGCGCAGCGTCAAACGCCCACCCAGGACGTCCGGCGCGTCAGCGAGCGGCCGCAAATCGACGCCCAGATCGAGCGCTGCCTGTGGCGCACCCTTGCTCCATGCCGCCGGGTCGACTCCCGATATCTTGGCCACGATTTCGACGATCGGCTGCGCCAGGAAAGGCTTCAGTCGAGCACTGACTTCAGCCGCAAAACTCTCGCCGGTTCTACCGTCGATCGGCTCACCGCTGCCCCGCAGGCTCAGTTCTTCGAGCGGCCCGTCGGCGAGCAGATCGAAAGCCAGCGCTCGTCCAGCGGCTTCGCCTTCGATGCGCAACTTCGCCGCCAGCGCGTACGGCTTGTCGGCGGCCAGAGAGGCCTCGCCGCTGAGCGCCAGCCCGCTGACATTGGCGGTCAACGCAGTCACGCGATGCCATTCGCCAGCGCTGCTCAGCCTCAGCGCCAGCGCCTCGACGACCATCGCCGCCTTTCCGTCGGGGTGGGTATAGTCGCCGACTTCGATGCTTCCGAGCTGCAGTTGCTCGACGTCGATGGCCAGCGGCAGACGCAGGCTGTCGGGCACGACCAGCGGCTCGTCGCTGGGAAGGCTGGCGAAGCGCAGGCTCGCCACGGCCAGACGGCTGACCGAAAGTCGCGCCTGCAACAACTCGGCGGGGCGCCAGTCAAACTGCAGGTCCTGCAGCTGCACGTCGAGCGTCGCGTCGCGCCAGTGCAGCGACGGCAGGGTCAGCGAACCCTGCAACGAGCCCGTCGGTTCGCCGAGCGTCAGCTGCCCCCCGGCGAGCTGCTCGAGGGCGCGGCAGGCGACGCGAAAACCACTCTCGGTCGCCAGCAGCCAGGCCAGGGCGACGAAGAGGCCCAGTACGATGGCCAACGGGCTGATCCATAGCCAGCGCAGAGAACGCCTGGATGGCGCCGGCGGCGCCGCCCGGCTGTCGCCGCCGGCGCCCTCGGGCGCCTCCGCCTGTCCGTCGAGCGGACTCGCCACGGGCGCCGCGGGCGGTTCTTTTTCGTCGTTCAAAACGGCACCGCCAGCGAAAAGTCGAAGCGCAACTTGCCGTCGCGCTGGCCGTAAGCGAGATCCAGACCGAGCGGGCCAACCGGACTCTTCCAGCGCGCGCCAAGACCGTAGCCCACCGCCAGATCGAAGGCGTCACGACTGTCCTGTGCGTCACCCGCGTCGACGAATGCCGCCGCACCCCAGGAGGGGGTGATCCAGTGCGTGTATTCGGCACTCATGGTCATCAGGTAACGGCCGCCGACAACTGCTTCGCCTTGCTGCACACCGAGGCTCTGATAGGCGTAACCGCGAACCGAGTTGCTGCCGCCGGTACGAAAGAGGAAATCCTGCGGAATACCGTTGCTCGAGGGCGCCAAGGTGGCGCCCAGTTCGGCGCGCAGGAGCAGGCCATCGCTGGCGCCCAGCGGCACCCCCTGCGCGTAGCGAAAGTAGGTCCGCAGGAAGTTCTGATCGGACAGCAGCTGTTTGCTGGCTCCGCCAAGCTGAAACTGCAGGGCAATCCCCTCCGACGGATCGAGGGGATCCCGCGCGTGCCGCCAGGTCCAGCCGGCCTGCGCGGTGAGGGCCTGGTTGGTCGTCGTCGGCGAACCTTTCGGCGTCTGCTTTTCTTCCTGCCAATTGAGTCCCAGGCGCTGCTCGACACTGCCGCGCTGCTGCACGCGCGTCGCCCCCACGGAGAAACTCTCGAGCGCCAGATTTTCGATGTCGGAGCTCTGGAAAGCCATTCCCACGCCGTCACGCCGCCGCCGATCGTCAGGCGGGAAAAAGACATCGGCGTAGGCCGTCTGGCGCAGCTGCTCGATACGCACGCCGGTGTGAAGTTCCCAGGCGCGACCGAAGAGGTCGCTGCTGCGGTAGTTGGCTTCGACGCGCGCGCCGGTGTTGGTGCTGTAGCCGGCGCCCAGCGACACCTGGTAGGGCGCACGCTCGCGGACATGCACCAGTACCGGCGCGCTGACCCGTCCATCCGCGTCAACGGGCGGGCTGTCGCCATCCTTGCTGCGCTCGAGCGAAACGGTCACCGACCCGAAGTACGGCGTGTCCTGCAAGGCTGTCTGCAAGGCCAGCAGCCGGTCCTCGCGATAGGGCTTACCGGCTTCGACCGTACGGTTGTAGCGCTCGATCAGGGCCGGCTCATAGCGCTTCAGGCCACTGATCTTCAGCTCGCCAAAACTGTACGGCGGACCCGCAGCGACGACCACGTGCAGGTCGACGCTGTGCGCCGCAGGGTCGACCTCGGCCGTACTGTCCTGCAAACGACCGCCGGCAAAGTCTACGGCCAGCAGGTCGGCGAGCAGGGATTGCTTGGCGTCATCCCAGTCGGCTTGCCGGAAAGGCTGGCCGCTTTTCAGTTTCCAGCCTTGACGCAGGGCTTCACGACGCGCCTCGTCCACCGCACCGACGATTTCGATGCGCACGCCGCCGACCGTCGAGCGTACGCCTGGATCGACATCGACGAGCAGCGTGTCGTCACTCCCGGTGACCACCACCTGCGGCGAGAAATAGCCCTCGGTCGCCAGCAGGGCGGGCACTTCGCGCCGCATCCGGCGCTCGAAGGCGGCCTCCGCCGGGGCGTCGGCGACGTCGCCGAGTTCCAGGTAGTCGGTCAGCAGCTGGCGAACGTCTTCCGGCGCCTGCAATTGCGGCACAGCGGCGGCGACCGGCAGGGCGAGCAGCAGCGCTGCCAGAACAACGGGCTTGTGCATGGACGGAGAGAGGAACGGCTGTAGCAAACTGAATAGCGTGACTTCGATCGTTCTGACGCGCCGCGCGAGCGCTGCGTCGCCGGCCGACGTGCCGGAGGCGCTTGCGGCAGGCCGTATAGCATAGACGTTTTGCGCGCGCCGTTGGCAAGAACTGTGCAAACGTCCGCGCAAACCGACGCCGTAGACGCTGCCGGCGTCGCCTGGAGACGACAGGAGACAGCTTGCGGGAGCCAGGCATGGCGCTCGCCGAGCAGCGGCTGGCGCTCACCCGCGACAGGTTTCGGGCCGCGCGCCACGAGCACCATCCTCGCCCGGGGCGATCTCCGAAATGCTCAAGCGACGTAACATTGCCGTCTTCTTCTCATGGTGCATTTCCATGCGCTTCAACACATCGCACAGGAAGCGCAGCGTTTGCATGATGTAAGGCCCCTTGTTGAGCATTACGCATTCGGCGCGGGTTCCCATCGCCGCGTCGGTCACTTCGGCGCGCGACGGCATGCCCCCCTTGGCCAGAGATTCGAGCACCTGCGTTGCCCAGATCACCGGGACATGGGCGGCCTCGCACAGCCAGAGAATCTCCTCCTGCACTTCCGAAAGACGTTCAAAGCCCAGTTCGACACCGAGATCGCCGCGCGCCACCATGACCGCGACGTTGGGGTGCCGCATGGCCGCAAACAACAGGCTTGGCAGCCGGCTGAAAGCCTTAGTGGTCTCGATCTTCAGGACCATGCCCAGGTGATTGGCGTCGAACCGGTCAAGTGCGAGCAGCAAGTCTTCGATATCCTGCGGCCGCTGCACGAAAGACATGGCCACCATGTCGGCGTGCCGCACGACGAAAGCGAGGTCCGCAAGATCGTTCGCACCCAGCGCCAGCAGCTTGAGGTCGGTGTCCGGCAGGTTGATTCCCTTCTCACCCTGGAGCTTTGCCGCGCCCCCCGCTGCGTAGGTGACATCGACGCTGAAGCGCTCGGGCGTCACCCGGCGGATTTTCCCGGCGATCTTTCCGTCATCGAAGAAAATCCTCTCTCCTTCGCGGACGCTGATGAATGCCTCGTCCAGCGAACAGGCGATGCATGCCGCTTCGAGCAGCTTGCCATCATCATCATAGGTTGCCGGCCGGCCGAGAATCTCGCCTCTGACCACCTCGAGGACCTCCCCAGGCTTGAGCAACAAGGCCTGCGGCGTTGGCGGCAGGGGGCCAACGGTGGCTTTCGCTACGGTTCTTGCCTTTCGCCGTACGCTCAGTCGGGTGCCCTCGACGACGTAAGCCGTGCGCACCCCCTGGCAAAGACAGGCGTCTGCAGAAACGGCGATCACCTCGAGCGTTCGTGCCCGCCCGCGTGCATCGTGCAAGGCGATGAAATCGCCCCCTCTGACCCGGGCCAACAGCTTCCCCTGCACCGGCACTGTCGTTCCGGCAAAAGCATCGTCGGGAACTTCGTTGACGAAGCGAACCAGCGCCGGCGCAATCGTCTGGCCGAGCGCATTTCTCTGTGGCCGCCACTTGACGACGCCCGGCGACGATTCGACGGCACCGGTGCGCAGCTTCGGTCCGGCCAGATCGCAACAGACCTTGCACGAGCGCCCCAGCTTCCTTTCCGCCTGCCGCAGCTGGTCGACCATTCGCCCCCAGACGTCTGCGCTGTCGTGCGCACAGTTGATGCGCATGATGTCCATCCCCTGGGCGAGAAGGTTGCTGACGAAGGACGGGTCGGCAGCCGCTTCACTCGGCATGGTGACCATGATCCGCGTCTTGCGGTCGCTGTGCAGAGGCCCCAGGATCGCATGCGCATGCCGTGCCAGCACTTGATCGCCCTCGTGGAAACGAATCGGCCGGACCGCCTGCACACGATCGGGAACAGCGCTCTTGCGCAAGAGGCAGAGGACATCGGCCACGTTGTCCAGTGAAGCCATCACGTGCGCCTCCATGCGGCCCAGCGAACTCAGCCCCAATCGGCCCAGTTCGCGCTGCAGGATGCGGATGTCGACCCGCCGCACGGCCAGATAGTGTGCCAGGTTGCGAGCACTCGCTGCGCATTCCGGCGCAACGAGGCGCAACCGGTCATCCAGTTCATCCTCGATGGCCATCGCATCTTCGCGCAGCCTCTCGACGGCAAGCCCCACGCGGCGCACAAGGGCGTTGCGCGATTGCTCGTCGGTCATCTCTTCTTGCTCGCTGGCCACGCCGGCTTTCCCCAATCAACTTGAAATGTTCCTTGCCAAGGGCGCCATTCTTGGCAAGCAAGGTTTCAGTTGTGTGAAGCTGACCGGCAAGCGCACCAGACAGGCCTTGCGCCGACCCTCGTTCGCGGCAGCAAAAAAACAAGCTTGATGCCCATAGCATTGCCTGTTGCCGGCCGAAGGCGACAGCCGCGCCGGCCCACTTCCATCCGCCAGGCGGTGCCCGGAGGACGCCATCCCGCATTTTTTTTCGGCGCCGCTCGCGGATTACGGCAGCGTCCTCGCCCGCCAGCGTTGCGGACCTCCGCAATCGTCCGAAACCTGTCTGATTCCCGGCTTTTAGCGCCGCCAAGCATTGCACCGTCGAAGCCGAATTGGGTATGATCACTGAGTCACGTCCACGCGGCTGTTCCCACCAAATCACTCCTACGGAGCCCAATTATGGCAAAAGCAGAAAAAGTAAAAAAATCGAAGAAAATTGCAGATACCGAACAAGGCGAAACACTGGCTGTAAGCAGCCCTGAGTTCGTCAAGATCACCAAGGTCGTCGGTCGGCAGATCCTCGACTCGCGCGGCAACCCGACCGTCGAAGTCGACATCACGCTCGACAATGGTTACATGGCTCGCGCCGCTGTCCCGTCGGGTGCGTCGACCGGTGAATTCGAAGCCTGCGAACTGCGCGATGGCGACAAGAAAGCCTACCTCGGCAAAGGTGTCCTGAAAGCCGTTGCTGCGGTCAATGGTCCGATTGCCAAACTGCTCAAGGGCAAGAACCCGCTCGAGCAACGTGCCCTCGACGAAGCGATGATCGCCCTCGACGGCACGCCGAACAAGTCGAATCTCGGTGCGAACGCACTACTTGGCGCGTCGATGGCCATCACCCTGTGCGCTGCCAACGTCAGCAAGATGCCCCTCTGGAAGTACATCGGCAAGATTCACCACAACCGCGATTTCTGCCTGCCAACGCCGATGGCCAACATCATCAACGGAGGCAAGCACGCCGACAACCTGATCGACTTCCAGGAATTCATGATCATGCCGGTCGGCGCGCCGAGCTTCTCGGAAGGCCTGCGCTGGATCACCGAGATCTTCCACGCGCTGAAGAGCATCCTGAAGAAAGGCGGGCATGTCACCGCCGTCGGCGACGAAGGTGGCTTCGCCCCCAACCTGACCAACGACCAGTCACTCGAAGTGATCATGGAAGCCATCGTCGCGGCCGGCTACAAACCCGGCAAGCAGATCGGCATCGCCCTGGATTGTGCGTCTTCCGAGCTCTTCGACGAAGGTGACCGCAAAGGCTACAAGTTCTGGAAGTCCAACCCGGACAAGCTGTTCACCGACGACGAGATGATCAAGGTGTACAGCGACTGGTGCAAGAAGTACCCGATCGTGTCGATCGAGGATGGTCTCGACCAGAGCGACTGGGAAGGCTACGTCAAGCTGACCAAGGCACTCGGCGCGAAAGTGCAGATCGTCGGCGACGACTTCTTCGTCACCAACCCGGTCCGCCTCAAGCAGGGTATCGACATGAAGGCGGCCAACGCGATCCTGATCAAGGTCAACCAGATCGGCACGGTGACCGAGACGCTCGACGCCATCAAGATGGCGCAGAAGGCGGGTTACGGCGTCATTTCTTCGCACCGTTCGGGCGAGACCGAGGACGCGTTCATCGCCGACCTCGCTGTCGGCACCGGCGCCGGCCAGATCAAGACCGGTTCGCTGTCGCGTACCGACCGCATCTGCAAGTACAACCAGCTGCTGCGCATCGAGGAGCAACTGGGCAGCAAGGCCGTCTACAAGGGCCTCAAGTCGATCAAGGGCGCCGGCTTCTAAGTCGCGCTACCCGTGATGAGCAAAAAGGCATCGCCAGGCGATGCCTTTTTTTGTTCACCCGCCTGCTCCGCCGATTACTCGCCGAGGTCGCCGAGCCGGATCGGCTTGCTGCGCGTGCCCGCCTGACGCGGTAGCAGCAGCGAAAGCAGGCCGGCCACCAGGACGAATGCCGAGGACGCCCACAGGCAGGCGACGAGACCGTTCTGGGCTCCGCTTTGCAGCCCCCACTGATAGAGCGCACCGGAGAGAACCGTTCCGGCAAGGCGACCGGCAGCGTTGGCCATGTAATAGAAGCCGACGCTCATCGCCACCTTGTCGCTGTCGGTGTAGGCCAGAATCAGGTACGAGTGAACCGCCGAGTTGAGCGCAAAGACGGCGCCGAAAACGATCAAGCCGGCGACGACGACGACCGCCGGCGCCGCACCGGCGCTCAGCGCCAGGGCAATCGCCGCCGGCAGCGCGGCGAGGACGAAGGCCAGGATCGTCGCCGTCCGTCCGTCGGGTTCGTGCCGCCCCTCGACCCGGCTGCGCAAGAGTCCCGGAGTCGCCGCCTGGACGATGCCGTAGCCGATGATCCAGATCGCCAGAAAGCCACCCGACTGCCAGAAGGTCCAGCCGAGGACGCTGGACAGAAATACCGGCAGACCGACGACGAACCAGACGTCACGCGCCCCGAAGAGAAAGATGCGCGCCGCCGCCAGCTTGTTGACCGCCGCGTTGCGCGAAAACATCTGCCCGAACTTGGCCTTCCTGTTGGCCTGCCCGAGGCCGCCGCGCATGAGCACGGCGGCGAGGGTCAGGGCGACGGCAACCAGCACCACCAGCAGTTTCAGCGCGCTCTGAAAGTCGAGCACGCTGAGCAGAAGGCCGCCAAGGAAGAAGCCGACACCCTTCAGCGCGTTCTTCGACCCGGTCAGAATGGCCACCCAGCGGTACAGGGTTGCCGACGAATCCTCCGGGACGATCAGCTTGACGGCACTCTTGGAACTCATCTTGGTCATGTCCTTGGCGATCCCGCTCAAGGCCTGCGAGGCCATCACCCAGGCGACGACCAGCCAGGCCTGCGGCGCGAAGGCGAGCATCGACAATGCCGCCAGCTGTGTGCCAAGACCAATGAACAGCGTCGTCTTGAGCCCGAAACGGGCGCCGATGTAGCCACCGAAAAGGTTGGTCAGGATGCCGAAGACCTCGTAGAAGACGAACAGCGAAGCCACCGCAAGCGGCGTGTAACCGAGGTTGTAGAAATAGAACAGCACCAGCATGCGCGTGGCGCCATCGGTCACCGTATCGGCCCAGTAGGCACCGGTGACCAGCACGTAATTGCGCAGACCGGCGCGCGACGCGTCGCTGCTCACTGCGGATGGATCGCTCATCGCCCTTTTCCTCTTTCGCTGTTCGCCTCCGCCGCGAGCGTCAGCGCTGCGCACGCTGCCCCGCTACGGAAAGGCTCCTAAAGCGATCTCGCCAGCTTGCGCGCGAGTTCGGCGTAACGATTGGCGTAGCCCCACTCGTTGTCGTACCAGGCGTAGATCTTGAGCATCGTCTCGTTGACCACCAGCGTGTGCGCGGCGTCGATGATCGACGAACGGGCATCGCCCAGGTAGTCCATCGACACCAGCGGCCGCTCCTCGTAACCGAGGATTCCCTGCAGCGGGCCTGCCGCAGCGGCCTTGAACAAGGCATTGACCTCGGCGGCCGTCGTCGGCCGCTGCATTTCGAAGACACAATCGGTCAGCGACGCGTTGAGCAGCGGCACGCGCACCGCGTGGCCGTCGAGCTTGCCTTTCAGTTCCGGGAAGATCAGCGCGATCGCCGTCGCCGAGCCGGTCGTCGTCGGGATCAGCGACAGACTGGCCGCCCGCGCTCGCCGCAGATCCTTGTGCATCTGGTCGTGCACCACCTGCGTGTTGGTCGAGCTGTGGATGGTGGTGATCATCCCGCGCGTGATGCCGATCGCTTCGTGAACCACCTTGACCACCGGCGCCAGGCAGTTGGTCGTGCATGACGCCGCAGTGACGATCTGGTCGCGATCCGGGTCGTAGAGATGGTCGTTGATGCCCATGACGATGTTCAGCACGCCGCCATCCTTGACCGGCGCGGCGACGGCCACCTTCCTGACTCCGGCGTCGAGATAGGGGGTCAGCTGATCGACGCTGCGCCACTTGCCGCTGGCTTCGAGAACGATATCGACGCCGACGTCGCTCCAGGGCCCGCCGGCAACGTCCCTGGCGCTGCTGTAGCCGATCGACTTCCCGTCCACCAGAATGCGTCCGTCGCGCACCTCGATATCGCGCCGCCAACGGCCCTGTACCGAATCGAATTCGAGCAGGTGCGCCGCCGACTCGACCGGGCCGTTCGCCTCGTTGATATGCACGAACTCCAGCTCCGGGAAATCCCAGGCCGCGCGCAGCGCCAGCCGGCCCATGCGCCCGAAACCGTTGATGCCAACCTTGATAGCCATTTTTTCGTTCCTCCGAGTGGTGACCTGGTGCGTGCAGCCTGGCCGAACCTTCGCGAGTCGGCGAGACCCATGCGGGCAACGGTGCCAACGCCGCAAACAGCAGCGCCCTGCGGCACGTTTTCATAATGCTAGAATCTTCGAAATATGTAAAGCCGCCCGCCATGGCGGCGCTCGCCGAGGTCGGGGCTCGGGCATCCCGGACCACGGCCGGGCGGACTGCGCGCTGAAAAGGAGCGACGAATCGCCGGGCAAACGCTTTGCGGCAGCGCCAATATTTCGGTATTGTTGGAACAATGAACAATACCAACGCCGTCACCGCGCTTGCCGCGCTGGCGCAGGAAAGCCGTCTCGCCGTCTTCCGCTTGCTCGTCCAGAACGCCCCTGCCGGCCTGACCGTGGGGCTCATTGCCGAGCAACTGGAGCTGCCCGCGCCGACGCTGTCCTTCCACTTGAAGACGTTGACCCACGCCGGCCTGGTGAGCACCGTACAGGAAGGCCGCTTCGTTCGCTGCCACGCCGACATGCATCGCATCGACGCCCTGATCGGCTTTCTGACCGACAACTGCTGCGGCGGCCATCCGGAGATCTGCAAGCCGGCGGCGCAGGGGGAACGGTAGATGCCGTTTCCGGAAGCTTGCCGATCGCCGACCGCTGCACCGCCGCCTGGCTGCGTGCGCGCGCATGGGCGATGGCCGGGCCAATGAGTTTCTTCGAGCGCTGGCTGACGCTTTGGGTGTTCCTGTGCATCATTGCCGGAACGATCATTGGCGTCGCCGCTCCCGAACTGGCGCAGACCGTCGGCCGCGTGCAGATCGCGCAGGTCAACCTCCCGGTCGGGCTCCTGATCTGGGTGATGATCATCCCGATGCTGATGAAGGTCGACTTCGCCGCGCTGCATCAGCTGCGCAGCCAGAAGAACAGCATCGGCATCACGCTGTTTGTGAACTGGGCGGTCAAGCCGTTCTCCATGGCGCTGCTCGGCTGGATATTCATCCGCCACGTTTTCGCGCCTTTCCTGCCCGCAGCGCAGGTCGACAGCTACATCGCCGGCCTGATCCTGCTTGGCGCCGCGCCGTGCACGGCGATGGTTTTCGTGTGGAGCAATCTGTGCCGGGGCGACGCCAACTTCACGCTCACCCAGGTCGCGCTCAACGATCTGGTGATGGTCTTCGCCTTCGCTCCGATCGTCGCCCTGCTGCTTGGCGTAGCGGCGATTCCCGTGCCCTGGGAGACGCTGTTTCTGTCGGTGGTGATGTACATCGTCCTGCCGCTGGCGATCGCCCAGTTCGCCCGCCAGCGTCTGCGTCGCCACGGTGAGGCGTTTTTCCAGCGCGCCCTGACGCGCATCGGACCCTTCTCGATCGTCGCCCTGCTGGCCACCCTGGTTCTGCTTTTTGCCTTCCAGGGGCGGGCGATCAGCGAGCAGCCGCTGATCATCGCCATGCTCGCCGTGCCCATCCTCGTGCAGGGCCTGTTGATCGCCGCGCTTGGCTACTGGCTCAACCGCAAGTTCTGCGTAGCGCATGCCGTGGCCGGCCCGTCGACCATGATAGGAGCATCAAACTTTTTCGAACTGGCTGTCGCAGTGGCAATCGCCCTGTATGGCTTCGATTCCGGCGCTGCACTGGCGACTGTCGTCGGCGTCCTGATCGAGGTCCCGGTGATGCTCTGGCTGGTGCATCTGGTGAATCGCAGCAAGCCCTGGTACGAAGCCGGCCTGCGCCCGCGCGCGCCGCTTCGCGAATCGCACTGAGCAAGGACCAGCAGCCGCAAGGCCTGGGCAGACGGCGCTTGACGAGTCGCTGTGCGAACGAGATACTTCCAGTGAACCGGTCAACTACGCTGGCCGTGCTCCCCTCGCTTCTGAACCCTTTCGATCAACCGAATCTGGATAAGAACTCATGAATGCCAAAAACATCAAACCGGGTGTTGCCACCGGCGACCAATTGCAAGCGATCTTTGAACTGGCCAAGGAAAAGCAGTTCGCTCTTCCAGCGGTGAACGTCATCAACAGCAGCACCGTCAACGCAGTCATGGAAACCGCCGCCGAGCTGAAGGCTCCGGCGATCATCCAGCTGTCCAACGGCGGCGCGCAGTTCTACGCCGGCAAGGGCCTCGACAATGCCGGTCAGCGTGCCTGCATCGCGGGTGGCGTCTCCGCCGCCACGCACATCCATCAGATCGCCGAGCTCTATGGCGCGACCGTGGTCATGCATACCGACCATGCCGCCAAGAAACTCCTGCCCTGGATCGACGGCCTGCTCGACGCCGGTGAGCAGTACTTCAAGGTCAATGGCAAACCGTTGTACAGCTCGCACATGCTTGACCTCTCGGAAGAGCCGATCAACGAAAACATCGACATCTGCAAGCGCTACCTCGAGCGCATGAGCAAGATGGGGATGACCCTCGAAATCGAACTTGGCGTCACCGGCGGCGAAGAAGACGGCGTGGACAACACCAACGTCGACAGCTCCAAGCTGTACACCCAGCCCGAAGACGTGGCGCTGGCTTACGAAGAGCTGTCCAAGGTCAGCGACCGCTTCACCATCGCTGCCGCCTTCGGCAACGTGCACGGCGTCTACAAGCCGGGCAACGTCAAACTGCAGCCGATCATCCTGAAGAACTCGCAGGAATTCGTGCAGGAGAAATTCGGCACCAAGGCGCACCCGGTAAGCTTCGTCTTCCATGGCGGATCGGGTTCGACCCTCGAGGAAATCCGCGAAGCGATCTCCTACGGCGTCGTCAAGATGAACATCGACACCGACCTGCAGTGGGCGTTCTGGGAAGGCGTGATGGGCTTCTACAAGAAGAACGAAGGCTATCTGCAAGGCCAGATCGGCAACCCCGAAGGCGACAGCAAGCCGAACAAGAAGTACTACGATCCGCGCGCCTGGCTGCGCAAGGGTGAAGACGCTTTCCGCGCCCGCCTGACGCAGGCCTTCAAGGACCTGAACAACGTCGGCACCCTGGCGTAAGCAAGCCGCTGAGGACGCCGCGACGGGCTGGCCCAGGAATCTTGTTCCGGGCTGGCCCTTTTTTGTGTTGGTCGAGAGCGCTGCCAGGCTGTTGAACATACGCAGCCAGCGAGCCGCCGCGGGTTTGGCAAGCCTTCCCGAGCGCTGACCCGGCCGGCCCGCAGCCGGTACTCCGACAATACACTTCCCGCAAATCGAGGACCCAAGCATGAGCACTCTGGCAGAACAGCTAATCAACACCGAAGCGCACAAGTCGATTTTCGAATCCGCAGTGCGCCAACTCCCCCTTCCCGTCTGTGCCGCCTTCGGCTCGTCCGAGAAGCCGCAGCCGGTCAGCTTCAGCAGCACCGATCGTGTCCTGAGCACCAAGGACAGCGACGCCGTCGCCAAGCAGTTTCCGAAAACGGTCGCCGCTTCGGGCAACGTCGTTCTCACCTCCGCGGGCAGCCGGACCACCAGCATCAAGGGCAAGCGCGTCGCCGTCCTCTTCTCGGGCGGTCCTGCCGCCGGTGGCCACAACGTCGTCTGTGGCCTGAAGCGCGTTCTCGGCGCCGGCAACACGCTGCTCGGCGTCAAGGCCGGCCCGAAGGGCCTGCTCGAAGGCTCGCTGTTCGAAATCAGCGATGCCGATGTTGACTTCGTCCTCAACACCGGCGGCTTCAACTTCCTCGGTTCGGACCGCACCAAGATCAAGAGCGACGCCCAGTTCGCACAGGTTCGCGAAACCTGCATCAAGCACAATCTCGACGCCATCGTCGTCGTTGGCGGCGACGATTCGAACACCAACGCCGCCGTGCTCGCCGAGTCGCTTTTTCGCGGCGTCAAGGCCGACGGCTCGGGCGTGCAGGTCATCGGCGTGCCCAAGACCATCGATGGCGACCTGCAACTCGGCGATCTGCTGGCCATCTCGTTCGGTTTCGATACCGCCACGCGGATCTACAGCGAAATGGTCGGCAACATCCTCCAGGACACCAGTTCTTCGCTGAAGTACTGGCACTTCGTCAAGCTGATGGGCCGCTCCGCATCGCACGTGGCGCTCGAAGTCGCACTGCAGACCAAGCCGGCCATCACCATCATTTCCGAGGAAGTGTCGAGCAGGAAAATGTCGCTGGCCAGCATCATCGACAGCATCGCCAAGATCGTCGTCGAGCGCTCGCACAAGGGAATGAACTACGGCGTGCTGCTGGCCCCGGAAGGACTGATCGAATTCATCCCCGAAATGAACGCCATGATCGCCGAACTGAACGATGTTCTGGCGCACGAAGCGACGGCCTTCGCCGCCGTCGCCGACGACGCCAAGGCGGCTTTCGTCGAAAGCAAGCTGAGCGCCGACAACGCGAAGTTGCTGGCGTCGCTGCCGCACTACATCGTCGCCATGCTGCTCGCCGAGCGTGACTCGCATGGCAACCTGCAGGTCTCGCTGATCCCCACCGAGCAGCTCCTCATCGACATGACCAAGGCGCGCGTCAAGGAGCTCGACGCCAAGGTGCCGTTTGCCGCGCACAGCCACTTCCTCGGCTACGAAGGTCGTTGCGGCGCACCGACGCTGTTCGACGCGGCGTATACCTACAATCTCGGCCTCACCGCCGGCTCGCTGATCCTCGACGGCCACAGCGGCTACATGGCGACGATCACCGGACTGACCAGCGGCGGAGTTCCGCAGGCGATCCCGCTCGCCGGCCTGCTCAACATCGAGCGCCGCCACGGTCAGGACGAGTTCGTGATTGAGAAGGCGCTGGTCAGGATGGACTCGCCGGCGATGAAGTTCTTTGCCTCCCGACGCGACGAGTGGGCCGCCAGCGACCTGTTCGCCTCGCCCGGCCCGCGCCAGTTCTGGGGCCCCACGACCCATCAGCAACCGATCAGCGTGGCCCTCAACTCGGGGTCGAAGTCGCTGATGTTCAAGATCGGCTGACCGCGCGCCAGCCTGCTGCAAACCGGGGCCATCGGCTGACGATGGCCCTTCTTCTTTTTCCATCACCGCATGTGATGCCCCGCCACCGGCCAGGGAGAAAGAATGAAAGTGATCGTCCTCGGTGCCGGCGTCGTCGGCGTCGCCACCGCCTACTACCTGGCGCGTGACGGCCATCAGGTCAGCCTGGTCGACCGCAACCAGGGCGCCGCGCTGGAAGCCAGTTACGCCAACGGCGGCCAGCTGAGCTACAGCTACGTGGCACCACTTGCGGACCCGGCGGTATGGCCGAAACTCGTCCCCTGGCTGCTCTCGCCCAGCTCGCCAGTACGTTTTCGGCCGCAACTCGACGCCCGGCAATGGCGCTGGTGCCTGCAGTTTCTCGCCGCCTGCCGCAGTTTGCGCAGCGCCGAAACGACCCGCCACCTGCTCCGGCTCGGGCACGCCAGCCGTCGCCTGATGCACGAATTGCTCGCTGACGATCCGGCGCTCGACTTCGCCCACGCCAACAGCGGCAAGCTGGTCGTCTATCGCGACGCGGCAGCGCTGGAGAGCGCGCGCCGCCAAGTCGATTTCCAGCAACGCCTGGTGCGCGACGACGACTATCGCCAGGAGGTGCTCGACCGCGCGGCGTGCATGGCCATCGAACCGGCGCTCGACGGCCTGCGCGGAGAGATCGTCGGCGGCGTGCACACGGCGAGCGAAGACACGGCGGATTGCTATCGCTTCAGCGGCGAACTACTGGACCGGATTCTTGCCGCCTCGCCGGAGAACCGCTGCTTCTTCGCCACCTCGATCAACGGACTGAGCGTCCGCCAGGGCGAAGTCGTCGGTGTGGAAACCAGCGCCGGACGGCTGGAAGCCGACGCCTACGTCCTCGCCGCCGGCTGCGACAGCGAGCGCCTGGCGCGCCGGGCGGGCTTGTCGCTGCCCATCTACCCGCTCAAGGGCTATAGCCTGACGGCGCCGATCAGCGACCCGGAAGCGGCGCCGACGCTGAGCGTCACCGACTTCCAGCGCAAGATTGTCTACGCCCGCCTCGCCGGTCGATTGCGCGTGGCCGGAATCGCCGACATCGGCGGCTACGACGGTTCGATCGCCCCGCGGCGGCTGGCGACGCTGCTCGGCGAAGCGCGCGGCGCCTTCCCCGGCGCGGCCGACTACGAGCAGGCCGAGGCCTGGGCCGGTCTGCGCCCGGCGACACCGAGCGGCCGGCCGATCCTTGGCCGCAGCAGCTGCCGC
>JEMY01000041.1:0-33924 GCA_000585075.1 Candidatus Accumulibacter regalis
GCGCCTGGCCGTATTGCGCCTGCAGTAGGGAAAATGAGGGGAAAACCCTCGGAAAAGCCTGAAAACCGACGAAATTCGGCTTTTTTGTTGCGTATGGTGAAACGTTTTTTGTTGCGTATGGTGAAACGCGCCGGCCAGGCCGGCGGTCAGTCCGACAGGCTGCTAGAGTCGCCACGCAACGCGGCCGCTTGTCGCTCGAGGCGTTCAAGGCGATTCACGCCTGGTCGCTGGCGAATCAGCCGGCATGGGCAACGAGGGCGATGGAGCTGGCGGCCGTCACCGCCCAGCGCCGCGGCGACATCGCCGCGATGACCTTCGGTGCGGTCAAAGATGGCCGCTTGCTCGTGGCGCAGCAGAAGTCAGGCGGGAGCACCAAAGTTTCGATACCGCTGTCGCTGCGCCTGACCGAGATCGGATGGACAGTCGGCGACGTCATAGGCCGATGCCGCGATGCCGCTGTCAGCCGTTACCTGGTGCATCACTCGTCGGCAGTCGGCCGCGCAAGGTCGGGCGACAAAATCAGGGACATGACCATCGGACAGGCGTTCGCCGAAGCGCGCGACGCAGCGGGCGTGTCGGTTGCAGGGAAGACGCCGCCCACGTTTCACGAAATTCGAAGCCTGTCGCTACGGCTCTACGATGAGCAAGGCGTCAACACGCAAGCACTCGCCGGCCACAAGAGCGCGGACATGACGAGCGTCTACCGCGACGTTCGCGGGGACGAATGGATCATGGTTGAAGCGAAATGATGGCCACCATTCCACACGAATCCCACACGAATCCCACACGCTGACTTCTAATCCATTGTTTTTGCTATTATTTTTTTCAATGCACGGTGCACACCATGCACGGATCGAACGACCTCACGACGTGCTGCACGGCGAGCGGGACGCTTTCATCCTCACCCACCGGCAGGCCGACCAGCGCCTGTTCGAGCGCGCCGGGAACGCCGCCCGCGTCGCGCGGCGAGAAGTTCCAGGTGGTCGGGGCAATGATCTGGTAGCGGGCGATCCTGCCGCGTTCGATGTGCAGCCAGTGACCGAGGGCGCCGCGCGCGGCTTCGACGAGGCCGACGGCGCTGGCCTGATCGGGGAGCTGCCACTGATGGCAGAACGGCTCGCCGGGGGTCAGCGCGCGTACCCAGCCTTCCATCGCCGGGACGACGAGGGCGATTTCGAACAGGCGGGCGACGACTCGCGCCAGGACGCTGCCGCCGTTGGCGGCGACCAGCGCGCGCAGCAGTGGGTGACCATCGACCATCTGCCGGGCCAGCGCACCGGTTTCGGCGACGCGCGAACCGTAGCGCGGCGCCTTGCACCAGGTATAGGCGTCCGGCTGGTCGGCAAACTCGGCGATCAGCGGGCGTGTCTCGCCCTCACGCGGGTGCACTGGCTGCTCGCCGAACAGCCAGGCGTGGGCGACGTCTTCGCTGATCAGGGCTTCGTCGAAGGCCAGCACGCCGTCGCGCCAGACGCCGCGGGCGAAGAGGTGCTCGCGATGGTCGTCCTGGCGGCCTGCTCCCCCTTGTTGCGCGTAGGCGCCGTAGCTGAGAAAGGTGTCGCTCGCCCGTCCGATGCGCTCCAGGCCGAGATCGGCGGCGATGTCGAGGAAGCGCGGGAAGTCGCCTGCCCTCCCCTGCGCCCAGGCGGAGAGCTGGTCGGCCCTGTGCAGCGCGCTGACGTTCTCGAGGGTATCGCCGAAAACGCGGCTGCTCAGGAACGCCCGGAACTCGCGCAGCACGGTCAGCAGGCGGACTTTCTCGGTGGCGGTGATCGCGCGCGTCGTTCCGCCCGGCTGCAGCGCCAGGCTATGCGGCCACTTGCCAGCCAGGTAGCCCATCAGGCGCAGCCAGTCGGCACGTGCCGGCAGCACCTCGCGCAGGGCTTCGCCGACGTCGGCCTGGAAACGCCTTTCGGCGAGCGCGTGCCAGGCGCGACCGCGATACGCGGCGCGCGCGAAGTCGGGCATGAAGAAGAGGTAGAAGTGGGTCAGGTGGTCGGCCAGGTTTTCGCAGGCGAGAATCAGCTTGCTCGCCAGACGGCCGTTGGCCGGCATCGGCAGACCCGTCGCGTCGGCGAGCGCGGCGGCGGCGGCCGCCGATTGCGACAGCGAGCAGATGCCGCAGATGCGCGGCACGATGACCAGGGCGTCGAGCGGGTGCTTCGCGATCAGAATCTGCTCGAAGCCACGGTACAGCGACGAGCAGACCTGCGCCGATTCGACGCGGCCGTCGGCAATGTCGAGGGTCACTTCGAGGTCGCCTTCGACGCGATTGAACGGGCCGATGGTCAGCCGCCGGCTCACTTCGGACCGCCCTTTCTCGTTCCCGGCAGGATGACCGGGTGATCGGAGCGCGAATTCTCGCGTACCCGCCGCGGCGTCGCCGACTTGGACAGGGCGGCGAGCGCGACGAACCAGGCCTTGGGCATGTCGATCGGCAAACCGGTCGGGATGCCGGCGACCTTGGCGGTTTCCATGAACGGATGGCCGGGTTCCTCGAAACCGGGTTCGGTACACGAGATGCAGGCAAAGCCGCCACGGACGCACGAACCGACGCCGTTCCACGGCCGCAGGTTGCAGTCGGCGCTCGCCTGGGTGCCCTTGCAGCCCATGTTCTCCATCAGGCAGCCAAGATCGGAGAGCTTCTCGGCGCTGGCCTTGAATTCGTAGTACTCGTTGCGCGGGCAGCCGTGGTGCACCAGTTGCTCGGTATAGGAACGCGGCCGCTGCCAGGCGTCGAGGTCGCTCTCCGCGAAGGCGCCGAGCGCCAGGGCCAGGGCTAGCAGCGTGTCGACGACCCAGCCCGGATGCACCGGACAACCGGCGACGTTGATCACCGGCAGGCCGGCAGCGGCACGAAAATCCGGGCCGAGCAGGCCGCCTGCCTGGTCGCCGTCGAACTGCAGACCACAGGCGTCGGTGCGGTTTTCGCCGGAAGAGATGATGCCGCCGAAAGCGCTGCAGCTGCCGATGGCGATCACCTGGCGCGCGCGCGCCGCGAGTTCGCGCACCCAGTCGATCACCGGCCGGCCGCTGCCGGAAAGGATCTGAAAGCGGCCGCTGCCGTTCGGCCCGCGCAGCAGCGCGCCTTCGACGCAGAGGATGTCGAAGGGCAGTGCGCCACTGGCCGCCGCGTGCAGGAGATCGAGCGCATCCTTGCCGCTGGCTTCCGACAGGGCGGGATGGAGAAGCAGGTCGACACCGGCATCGGCAAGCTGCGCCAGCACGCCGGCGCGGTTCTCGGCGCCGAGCAGCGACTGTGTGCAGCCGCCGCAACCCGCGGCCTGCAGCCAGAGCACTTTCATCCGCGTTCGAGTCCGTAGCGCAGCAGCTTGTGGCGCAGGCCGACGCGCGACAGACCGAGTTCGCTGGCCGCGCGCGACTTGTTCCAGCGATGGCGGATCAGCGTCTCCCTGAGCACCCGCGCTTCGAGCGCTTCGAGGCGCTCCTTGAGCCCGCCATCGACGGCGATCAGATCGAGCAGATCGTCGGGCTGCTGATCGAACGCCGGCGTGCGCAGGATGCGTGGCGCGAGCAGTTCGGCGCCGACGCGCGGCGTTTCGCAGAGCGCCAGCATGCGCAGGATTTCGTTCTGCAACTCGCGCACGTTGCCCGGCCAGGGGTAGGCGGCGAGGCAGGCGAGCGCCTCGGTGGTGAAACCCTCGACGCTCTTGCCGAGCGCCTTCTGGCTGGCGTCGAGCAGGCAAGCGGCGAGCAGAGGAATGTCCATCGCCCGCTCGCGCAGCGCGGGCACGTGCAGCGGCACGGTCGCCAGGCGGTAGTAGAGGTCCTCGCGGAAGCTGCCGGCGCGCACGTCGGCCTCGATGTCGTGGTGGGTGGCGGCGACGACGCGCACGTCGACCGAATGCGGGCGGGTGGCGCCGAGCGGCCGGAACTCGCCTTCCTGCAGGACGCGCAGCAGCTTGACCTGGAACGCCGGGCTGGTGTCGCCGATTTCGTCGAGGAAGAGCGTGCCACCGTCGGCCTGCTGGAAGCGGCCGCTGCGGTCCTCGTAGGCGCCGGTGAACGCGCCGCGCTTGTAGCCGAAGAGCTCGGCCTCGAGCAACTGGTCGGGCAGCGCGCCGCAGTTCTCGGTGACGAAAGCCTTGTCGGCACGCCGGCTGCAGTAATGGATGGCGCGAGCGAGCATCTCCTTGCCCGTCCCCGATTCACCGCTGATCAGCACCGAGAGGTCGAACGGAGCGATCTTCTCGATCAGCGCGCAGACGCCGTTGAGCGGGCTGTCGGGCGTGCGGATCAGCGCGTCGAGGCCGAATTCGCGTCTGGCGCGCTCGCTCTTCGCCTCGACACGGCGCGCCAGCACCGGCTCGGCGGTGCGCAGATCGACCGACAGGCGCTGGCTCTGCTGCTGCAGGCGATGGACGTTGGCCGCCGTCTGCAGGGTCAGCAACAGCTGCTCGGGATGCCAGGGCTTCATCAGGTACTGGTAGATGCCGGCCTCGTTGACCCCGGCGATGATGTCCTCGGCGTCGGTGTAGCCGGACAGGATGATGCGCAGGGTATCCGGCCACTGGCTGCGCACTCCCTTGAGAAACTCGACGCCGCTCATCTGCGGCATGCGCTGATCGCAGACGACGATCTGTATCCACTCGCTTTCCATGATCCGCTGCGCCTGCTCGGCGCTCGCCGCGGTGAACACCTCGAAGTCGTCTTCGAGTGTCCGCCGCAAGGCTTCCTGCGAGCGCACTTCGTCGTCGACGACGAGCACCGTCGGCAGCTTGGGCCGCGGCGTGCTGCTCATCGCGGCACGCTCCAGCCGAGATCGCGATGAATCGCCAGGTGCCGCGGCGTCCATGACGCCGGCGTCTTGTGCACGAAATGGTAGCGGGCGACGTGGTAACTCGGATCGAAGCCGTAGAAGTTGCGCTGCAGCTCGGCGAGTTCCGCGGCGCGATAGCTGGCCAGCGGCCGCAGCGCTTCGTCGCCCTGGCGCTGCACGCGCTTGGCGTGCAGGCGCTCGGCAAGATCGGGAGCGGCCGCCAGTTCGGCGGCACGGCGCGCGACGTCGACACGGAAGGCATCTGGGTCGCCGGCCAGGCAGGCGTCGACAAAACCGGCCGTGACGCCGGCGGCAGCACTCATCGGCAGGCGGTTGCGCATGATCGCCTGCGCGCCTTCGACGCCGACCCGTGCCGGCAGCAGGTAGGTCCAGTACTCCGAACCGTAGAGGTTGCCCATGTTGCGGTAGTGTGGATTGAGCAGCACGCCGGCACGCGCCCAGAGCAGGTCGGCGGCACGCGCCAGGAAGCAGCCGCCGGCGCCGCAGTTGCCCTGCAGCGCGGCGATGCTCAGCTGCCGTTCATTGCCAATGATCGCTGCGGCGAGGTCGTCGATGGCGTTGATGTTGGCCAACGACTCGTCGGCCGGCGATTCGGCGGCTTCTATGCTGTGCAGGTGGATGCCGTTCGACCAGTAGTCGCGGCCCCCCATCAGGACGATGACGCTGGTCGGCTGCTGCTGCGCCCACTGCCACGCCGCCAGCAGGCGCTGGCACTGACGGGTGCTCATCGCGCCGTTGTAGAAATCGAAGTGCAGGAAACCGACCGGCCCGGCTTCCTCGTAGCGGATGTCCTGCCAGCTCCTGCCGGCAGCGGCGAAGTTGTTGGCGGCGCCGGCCAGTGGCGCTTCCGGGACGCCCGCCAGCTGCGCGGCAAAGACCTGCGTTGCCGGCAGTTTGAAGGCCTTGGCGTTGGCGTTCGCTCCCTCCTCGCGACGCACATGCCCGATCCACAGCGCGCCGTCCACCGTCGCGCGCAGGATCGCGCTTTCCCGCCAGGCGATCACCTCTCCCGGCGCACCGCCGCACAGCGTGTCTTCCGGCCAGGCGTCGAAGAGGCGACACGGCTCGCCGAACAGGCGATCGGCGACGCCCGGAAAACCATCGGCGGCGTTGAGCCGGGCGAGGATCGTCGCACTGTCGTCGCGCCGCCAGTCGATGGCCCGATCGGACTGGCGCAGCAGGGGCCGTGCCCGGCCGCGCACGCCGGTGTCGGCAGCGGCAACAGCGAGCGGCGTCGGCACGAAGCCTCCGGCGGAAAAGCGCTCGACCGCGCGCAGCACGGCGCAGGTCGCGGCCTCGGTCACCTCGTGGCGGTAGAGGCTGGACTTCCTGGCCACGCGCATCGGGAAGCCGTCGCTGGCCCAGATCGGGCCGCCGTCGAGTTCGCCGGTCGCCTGCAGGACGGTGACGCCCCAGCTCTGTTCGCCCTCCTGGATCGCCCAGTCGAGCGCCGACGGGCCGCGGTCGCCGACGATCCCCGGATGGACGATCAGGCAGGTGTGCTGGCGCCAGATCGACGCCGGGATCGCCCGCCGCAGATACGGCGCGACGATCAGCTCGGGCCGGAACAGGGCAACGGCTTCCTCGCCAACCGAATCGGCGATATCGAACTCGACCGACAGCTGGTGGCCGCGCGCGCCGAGTTCGCTGTACAGGCGCTGGCTGAGGCTGTTGAAGGCGTGGCAAAGGATCAGGATACGCATCCTCGCCCCGCTCAGCAGATGCGCGGCAACTGCTCGCCGGTCAGCCAGTCGACGATGCGCCGCCCACCGAAGGTGGTGGTCATCTGCACGAAATGGTGCTCGTCGGCATGGACGCTGCCGATCAGCGCCGCGCGCCGGGCGAGCGGATGTGCGCGCATCGCGGCGAGCAGTCGAGCGGCGTCTTCGGGCGCGACGATCGCCAGCAACTTGCCTTCGTTGGCCACGTAGAGCGGATCGAGGCCGAGAAACTCGCACGCGGCGGCGACCTCGGTCTGCACCGGCAGGGCGCTTTCCTGGAGCATCATGCCGACGCCGGACTGACGGGCGATTTCGTTCAGCGTCGTCGCCACGCCACCGCGAGTCGGGTCGCGCAGCGTGCGGATCGCCGCACCACTGGCGCGCATGGCGGCGATCAGGCCGTGCAGCGCGGCGGTGTCGGAAACGATCGACGCGGAAAAGCCCAGGCTCTCGCGCTGCGCCATGATCGCCATGCCGTGCTCGCCGATACTGCCGGAGACGATGACCTGGTCGCCGGGTCGGGCGCGGTCGCCCGAGAAGTCGTCACCGTCGGCAACGACACCGACGCCGGTGGTGGTGATGTACACGCCGTCGCCGGCACCTCGCTGAACGACCTTGGTGTCGCCGGTGACCACCGGCACCCCGGCGGCGCTGGCGGCGCGCGCCATCGACTCGACGATGCGCGCCAGGTCGGCAAGCGGCAGGCCCTCTTCGAGGATGAAGCCGGCGGCAAGATAGAGCGGCGTGGCGCCGAGAACGGCGACGTCGTTGATCGTGCCGTTGATCGACAGGCAACCGATGTCGCCGCCGGGGAAGAAGAGCGGCGAAACGACGTGCCCGTCGGTGGACATCACCAGCCGACCAGGCGGCATCGGCATCACCGCGCCGTCGTTGCCCTGCCCGAGAAAGCGGTTGCCGAGATGCCTGGCAAAGAGCTCCTCGATCAGCTGCGCCATCGCCCGGCCGCCACTGCCATGGGTCATGTCGACGCTCCCGTGGCGCAGGTCGAGCGGCCGCACGTAACCCTTGCGTACGCCGTTCATCGCGCCACCGCGCGCTGGTCGGCGGTGCTGGCCGTGCTCGCCGTACTCGTCGTACGCACCGCCGCAACGTCGGCAAAGCGGCCAAACGAGTAGTGTGCGGCGCAGGCGCCTTCGGACGACACCATGCACGAGCCGACCGGGTTTTCCGGGGTGCACACGCTGGCGAAGATGCGACAGTCCTGCGGCCGCTTGACGCCGCGCAGGACGGCGCCGCATTCGCACGCCGGGTGGTCGGCGACGGTGTGGTAGCCGACGCCGAAACGGCGCTCGGCGTCGAAGTCGGCGAACTCCTTGCGAATGCGCAGCGCGCTGTAGGGCAGCTCACCGAGTCCGCGCCAGGCAAACGAGCGACGCAGCTCGAAAACGTCGGCGACCAGCTGCTGCGCCTTGCGGTTGCCGTCGCGGCTGACGGCGCGCGAGAACTCGTTCTCGACCAGCGCCTGTCCGGCGTTGACCTGCTTGATCAGCATCAGGATCGCCTGCATCACGTCGAGCGGCTCGAAGCCGGCGATGACCACCGGTTTGCGATACTCCTCGGCGAAGAATTCGTAGGGGCGCGTGCCGATGATCGTCGACACGTGCGCCGGGCCGATGAAGCCGTCGAGCGGCAGCGTTCCCCAGCGGCGGACTTCCGGCGATTCGAGAATGCTGGCCATCGCCGACGGCGTCAGCACGTGGCAGCAGAGAACCGAGAAATTGCTCAGGCCGAACGCCTGTGCCTGTTTGATGAGCAGTGCCGTCGGCGGCGTCGTGGTCTCGAAACCGATGGCCAGGAAGACCACCTGCCGCTCGGGGTGTCGCTGCGCCAGCGCCAGCGCGTCGGCCGGCGAATAGATCATGCGAATCTCGCCGCACGCGGGCGCAGACCCGGCCGTTGTCGTCGTTTCCTTGTCCCTGCCCAGCTTCGCTTTGGCCTTGATCAGCGACAGGCCAGCGGAAGCCGGCACGCGCATCGGGTCGCCGTAGCTGCACAGGGTGACGCCGGCGTCGAGGGCAAGGCGAATCGCCATGTCGATGCGCCCGATCGGCAGCACGCAGACCGGACAGCCGGGGCCGTGGATCAGACGCACCGCAGGCGGCAGCAGATCGCTGACCCCGTAGCGTGCGATGGCGTGCGTGTGCCCGCCGCAGAACTCCATGAACGAGTAGTCGCGATCTGCGTGCGCCGCCTGCCTGATCGCGGCGGCCAGGCCGCGCGCCAGCTGACCGTCGCGAAACTCGTCGATGAACCTCATTGGCCAGCGCTTTTCCCGTCACAGCGCCGTTTGTCCGACAACCCCATGCGCAACCCCCTCCTCACCCGCCGGCCGGCCACCTCAGGCGACCCCCCGTGTCGCCTCCTGAAGCGCAGCCGCACCCAGTTCGGCAAACAGCGCCAGGGTCTTTTCGGCTCCTTCGGGATCGAGCCGCGTCAGCGCGTAGCCGACGTGCACGATGACGTAATCGCCGACGGCGACGTCTTCGACCAGCGCCAGCGAGATTTCCTTGCCCACGCCGGCGACGTCGATCAGCGCCTGGTCGGCGCCCCGTAATTCGACGATCCGACACGGCAAGGCCAGACACATCGCGCCGCTCCCCTAGCGACCCACCAGGTGCTGCAGGGCGACCCACGCCTGACCGACGCTCAGCCCGCCGTCGTTGGGCGGCACCTGGCGCGCCTCGATCAGACGCATCCCCTGCGCACTCAGTCGAGTCCGCAAGCCGCTGACCAGCACCTGGTTGAGGAAGCAGCCGCCGCTGCCGACCACCGCCTCTTCATCCGGCACCAGCGTGCGCAGCCAGTCGGCGAGCGCGGCGATCAGCGTCGCATGAAACAGCGCCGCACCGCGCTCGGGGTTCTTTTCATCGGCCAGCACCGCCAGCAGCGGCAGCAGATCGAGCCGGCCCTGGGAAATCTTCCAGCCCAGGTCCAGGGGCAGGACGTCGCCGTAGCGCTGCGCCATGCCCTCGAGCAGCATCGCCGCCTGGCCTTCGTAGGCCATCACTGCCTTGATCCCGAGCAGACCGGCGGCGGCGTCGAAGATCCGCCCCATGCTCGACGTCGGCGGACAGTTGACATTGCCGGCGAGCATCTGCGCGACGGCCGGTGCCGCCTGCTGCGCCGCGTAGCGCTCGACGATCTCCTTGTTGCGCCCGAGTCGATGCAGCACCGCTGCCGCCATCCGCCAGGGTTCGCTGGCCGCGCGGTCGCCGCCGGGAAGCGCCAGCGGCGCCAGCGAGCCGAGGCGCCTGAAGCTGTCGCCATCGACGCGCAGCAGTTCCCCCCCCCAGGCCGCGCCATCGCTGCCGACGCCGACACCGTCCAGCGACAGGGCCAGCGCCTTGCCCTGCATGCCGTGTTCAGCGAGAACCGCCGCGGCGTGCGCATGATGGTGTTGTACGCCGA
The DNA here is from genome assembly GCA_000585075.1 of Candidatus Accumulibacter regalis. GTDB lineage: Bacteria > Pseudomonadota > Gammaproteobacteria > Burkholderiales > Rhodocyclaceae > Accumulibacter > Accumulibacter regalis. The sequence goes on from JEMY01000041.1 coordinate 9,952, forward strand.
GCAGGGGCAGTCGCCGCTGCTCGGCGAATTCAGCGGCGAAGCGGGTCGAGTGAAAATCCGGGTGCAGGTCGTGCGCGACGATGGCCGGTTCGACGCCGAGCAGTTTCACCATCTGGGCGACGTTCTCCTCGAGGAAATCGCAGACAGCGGCGTTGTCGAGGTCGCCAACATGCTGCGACACGAAAGCCTCGTCGCCGCGCGTGACGCAGATCGTGTTCTTGAACCAGCCGCCGACGGCGAGCACCGAAGGGCCCGAGATCGGCAACTTGATCGCCCGCGGCGTATAGCCACGCGCCCGCCGGATAAACTGCAGGCCACCGCTGGTGATGCGTGCGACGCTATCGTCGCAGCGGGTGACGATGTCGCGGTCGTGGGTCAGAAAGGCGTCGGCAATGCCGTAGAGGCGCAGCAGGGCTTCATTGTTGCCGACCACCAGCGGCTCGCCGCCGGGGTTGGCGCTGGTCATCACCAGCGCCAGATCCTGCGCCCTTTCGAGCCATCCCAGGCCCGGCGGACGATTCGCCGCTTCGTGAAAGAGCAGGAACTGCAGCGGCGTGTAAGGCAGCATCACCCCCAGCCAGCTCAGCCCGGGCGCCACGCCGGGCAAGGCGGCGTCGCAGTTGCCGCGCTTCTTGATCAGGATCGCCGGCCGCGTCGGCAGGGTCAGCAGTCCCGGCTCGCCGATCCCCATCTGCACGAACATCGCCGCCGAGGCGGCATTGGCGAGCATGACCACGAAGGGCTTCTCGTCGCGCTGCTTGCGCTCGCGCAGGAGCGCGACGGCGACGGCATTGCGGGCGTCGCAGGCCAGATGAAAGCCCCCCAGCCCCTTGATGGCGACGATCTTCCCGGCGCGCAGCAGGGCCAGGGTCGCGGCCAGCGGGTCGCCAGGCAGGGGCTGCCCCTCGGCATCGACGAGGCGCAACTGCGGGCCACATTTGGGACAGCAGTTGGCCTCGGCGTGAAAACGACGATCCTCGGGCTTGCGATATTCGTGCTGACACTTCGGGCACATGACGAAGGGCTTGAGGCTGGTGCGCACGCGGTCGTAGGGCAGGCCACGGCTGATCGTGTAGCGCGGCCCGCAATTGGTACAGTTGGAAAAAGCGTAGCGCCAGCGCCGATTGCTGGGTTCGAAGGTCTCGGCCAGGCAGTCGCGGCAGACCGCCGTATCGTGCCCGATCATCGTCCCCACCCGACCACTGCGGCTGTCGATGATCACGAACTCGCGGCCATCGTGCGCTGCCGGCGCCGCAGCACGGGCGACCACGCCACTGACGCGAGCCAGCGGCGGTGCTTCCTGCTCGAGTCGGTCGATGAGACTCTTGACCTGCTCGGCCGCCCCGCAGACCTCGATTTCGACGCCACGCGAGTCGTTGCGAACCCAGCCGCCGAGCCCCAGTTCGCGGGCCAGGCGCCAGACGAAGGGGCGAAAACCAACGCCCTGAACGACGCCGCTGACGCGGATGTTCTGGCAAACCACGCTCTCCGCCATGTCAGCCTCCCGAAGCCGCAGAGAGCTGCGTTTCAAGCTCGACGATGCGCCGCCGCAGCGTCGCCATCGCCCCTTCTTTCTTCTCTTGTCGCGCCTTGCAACCAGCGCTCAGCCAGGCCAGCCACTGCTCGACACCCTCACCCGTGGTCGCCGAGACCTCGATCACCTGCAGCGCCGGATTGATCTGCCTGGCGTAAGCGATCGCCCGCTCGCTGTCGAAGGCGACGTAGGGCAGCAGGTCGACCTTGTTGACCAGCATCAGCGACGCGGCGGCGAACATGGCGGAATACTTCAGCGGCTTGTCGTCGCCCTCGGTCACCGAAAGGATCACCACCTTGTGCGCCTCGCCAAGGTCGAAGGCCGCCGGACAAACGAGATTGCCGACGTTTTCGATCAGCAGCAGCGAATCGTCGGCCGGCGCCAGCTCGTCGACCGCGTGGCCGACCATGTGCGCGTCCAGATGACAGCCCTTGCCGGTGTTGATCTGCACTGCCGGCGCGCCGCTGGCGCGGATGCGTTCGGCGTCGTGGCTGGTTTGCTGGTCGCCCTCGATGACGGCGATGGAAAGTCTCCCGTTCAACGCCGCAATCGTGCGGCAGAGCAGGCTGGTCTTTCCCGAACCGGGACTGGAAACGAGATTGACGGCGAAGATGCCATGGTCCTCGAAACGACGCCGGTTCTGGGCCGCGTAGGCGTTGTTCTTGGCCAGAATGTCGCGTTCGATGCGCAGCCTCCGCGATGGCGTCCCGGCGTCTGCCGCGGCCGCTTCGCCGGCGTGGTGGTGCGCATGGTGATGCGCGTGCCCGGCAGCCGATCGCTGCGCGTTCCGGCCGCCGTCTGCAGCAAGCGCAACGTAGCTCATGCGGCGATGAGCCGGGCCGGCGCCCTCGTCGATCGATCGTGGCGGCGCATGGCCGCGCGCGAACTGCTGATTGTCTTCCTGCCCGGAGACTGCCTTACCGGCAACCCGAGTCTCCCCGGCACCGCAACCGCAAGTGGTACACATCTACTGTCTCCTTGTTCATTATTATTCGACCTCCAGCTCCTTGACCCGCATCTCGGTTCCGCCGGTTGCTTGAACCGGATAACCTCCGCAGGCTGGGCAGGGGTCGTAACGGGCAGCAAGCCGCACCGTCTGATTGCAATTAAAACATAAACCTTCGCCAGCCACTTCAATCACCTTCAGAACAGCGCCATCGGCCAGCGTGCCGCTCATCACGGCGTCGAAACAGAAGCGCATGGCTTCCGGCTCGACGGCAGCGAGTTCGCCGATTTCCAGGAACACGGTCCTCACCCGCTCGAAGCGCTGCTCACGCGCCGCGTCCTCGACAAGCTGCAGCACGCCCATGGCCAGCGACATCTCATGCATCGTCGACGGTCACCGCGAAGGCGGCGCAGGGGTCGAGCGACAAGGCCAGGCGGCGAGCCGCCAGCGCCGCTTCGGCACGCGTTCGGGCCGGGCGACCGGCCATTTCGCGGACAAAGGCGCCCTGCGGGTGAAAATTCCATTCGGTCGGCGCGACGATGGCGTAACGCGCCACCCGGTCGCCGTCGAGTTCGACGCGGTGCAACAGGGTGCCGCGGGCCGTTTCGACCCGTGCCAGCCCGCAACGTTCGGCAACCGCCGCCGCATCGAGACAGGTCGACCACTGTTCGGGCTCGGCCAATCCCCGCGCAAGCCCGCGCAGATCGGCATAGCGGGCCTGCAGCCGTGCCTGCAGCCGCTGCCCGTCAGCGAGCAGCGCCGACACCGCGGGATCGTCGGCGTGTCGCGCGAGCGCTCCCGTCTCGGCCGGCTGGCCGGCGAAAGTGGGTCGTTCGGAAAAATGATCGCCGTGGAAATGCGACTCCCACTCGGCTGCCGACAGGCGCGGCAGCAAGGCCACCGGGGCGGAGCGCAGACGATCGTCGAAGCACGGCGGCGCTTCTGCGTCCAGCCAGGCAAGCAGCCGGGCGCCGAAGGCCGCCGCGCCTAGGCCATCAGCGACGCCCAGCAAGCGCTTGCGCCAGAGCAGGAATTCACCCTGCCGCGACGGCTCTCCGCGCAACTGCGGCCAGTCGAGCAACAGCCGCCACAGGTGTTCGCCGATGGCTTCCAGGGTCACGGCCAGTGTCTGCGCCGGCGTCGCAGAGATGTCGGAGCGCTGACCACGCGCGGCCAGCAGCGACAGACGCGCCGCCGAATCCTGAGCATGGCGACAAAGACCGAACAGGCGGGGAACGAATTCAAGGACGCGGGCAAACGGCAGTCCGCGCAGCGCACGCGCGGCCATCGGTCGCGTCGAAGCAACCCCGGCGGCAACGATTTGCCGGCCATCCCACGTGAGTTCCAGCTGCAGAACGCCCTGTTCCACCGTCACGCTCCCGGAAAGTGTCTTCAGACGATAGCAAAAGCCTTTGAATCGATTTTGATTTCGGTCAATCCGCGGCTAAACTGCCGCCTTCACAATACGGCCTCGCCGGCCCTTGCCTTTTTCCGGGATTTCCCTCTGCATGCTTGAAGCTTCGAATCTGGAATGCGTACGCGGTGAGCGCAGCCTCTTCGCCGACGTCAGCTTTCGGCTTGATGGCGGCGAGATGCTCTACCTGCAGGGAACCAATGGCTCGGGCAAGACCAGCCTGCTGCGCATGCTCTGTGCCCTGACCCCGGCCGTCAGTGGCGAGATTCTCTGGCGGGGCACCCCGATCGGCAAGCTCGGCGAGGAGTTTCGCAGCCAGCTGTGCTACCTCGGGCACCAGAACGCCATCAAGGAAGAACTGACGCCGCTGGAAAACCTGCTCTCTGCGGCCCGACTGGCGCAGGCAGCGCTCGACGAGGACGCGGCGCTCGACGCGCTGGCCCTGGTCGGGCTTCGCGGGCGCGAGGATCTCGCCTGCCGCTACCTTTCGCAGGGTCAGAAGCGGCGCGCGGCGCTGGCCCGCCTGGTCAACGAGAAACGTCCGCTCTGGGTTCTCGACGAGCCCTACGTGGCGCTCGACCCGGCTGCCGTCGAACTGGTCGCCGGACTGATCGGCGCCCATTTGCAGGCCGGCGGGCTGGCGGTGCTGACCACCCACCAGACGGTCGCCGTGCCGGCGGGCGCCGTGCGCGGATTGTGGCTTGGCGATGGCGATGCCACGCAGCGGTCGCGGTAGATTACAAGATGCTAATATTGCTCCGTGCCGTGATCGGCCGCGACCTGCGCCTGGCCATGCGCCGACAGGCCGACATCGTCGCAGCAGCGTTCTTTTTCATCATCGTGGTCAGCCTTTTCCCGCTCGGCGTCGGACCCGAACCCGACCAGTTGCGGCGCATGGCGCCCGGGGTCTTGTGGGTCGCCGCGTTGTTGGCGACGATGCTTTCGCTGCCGCGGCTGTTTGCCGACGACCATCGCGACGGGACGCTCGAACAACTGGCGCTGGCGCCGCAGCCGTTGGCCTTGATCGTGCTCGGCAAGGTCATTGCCCACTGGCTGGTGGCCGGACTGCCGCTGGTCGTGCTCGCACCGGTCCTCGGCATCCAGTTCGACCTGAGCCAGGACGCGCTGGCGGTGCTCACCGTTTCGCTGCTCATCGGCACGCCCGCGCTGTCCGGGATCGGCGCCATCGGTGCAGCGCTGACCTTGGGCGTGCGCGGTGGCGGTGTGCTACTGTCGCTGCTGGTCCTGCCGCTGTACATTCCGGTGCTGATTTTCGGTGCCGGCGCGGTCGATGCGACGGTCAGCGGACTCGGACCGCAAGCCCATTTGTCGCTGCTCGGCGCACTCGCGCTGGGCGGCGTGTTTTTTGCGCCGTGGCCAACTGCCGCGGCCCTCAGAGTTGCCCTGGAATAAATGACTGACAGAGTAATCAACTGGTTCAAGTACGCCAGCCCGCAGACTTTCTACCCGCTCGCCGGCAAGCTGATTCCGTGGTTCTGGGCACTCGCTGCGCTGTTCGGTATCGCCGGGCTGGTGATCGGCTTCCTGATCGCGCCGACCGACGCGCAGCAGGGCGAAGGCTATCGGATCATCTTCCTGCATGTACCGGCGTCGTGGATGTCGATGTTCCTCTACCTGGTCATGGCTTTCTGGGCCGGCATCGGGCTGGCTTTCAACATCCGCCTGTCGGGAATGATGGCCTCGGCGCTGGCGCCGACCGGCGCGCTTTTCGCCTTCCTGTCGCTATGGACGGGCGCCCTGTGGGGCAAACCGATGTGGGGCACCTGGTGGGTGTGGGACGCGCGCCTGACTTCGGAACTGATCCTGCTCTTCCTGTACATCGGCTTCATCGCCCTGCAGGCGGCGATCGACGATCCGCGCCGCGCCGACAAGGCAGGCGCGATCCTGGCGCTGGTCGGAGTGGTGAACATTCCGATCATCTATTTTTCCGTCAAGTGGTGGAACACCCTGCATCAGGGCGCCTCGGTGAGTCTGACCAAGGCCCCGAGCATGGCCGCCATGATGCTCTGGGGAATGCTGCTCTGCGCGCTGGGCTGCTGGATGTACAGCATCGCCGTCGGGCTGATGCGCGTGCGGGCGATCATGCTCGAACGCGAACGACACACCGACTGGGTGCGCGAGTTGCTCGCCGGCAAGGAGTAGGACTATGCACTGGAACAGTTTTGCCGAGTTCCTGGCCATGGGCAACCACGGCCTCTACGTCTGGGGCTCGGTGGTAGTGATGGCCGTGCTGATGCTTGCGGAACCGATGCTGCTGATGCGCGGTCGGAAGACCCTGGTGGCGCGCCTCAAACGCCAGCTGCGCGCCGAGCAAGCGGAAACTCTGGCCAATCGCTCGGCAAGCAGGCAATCGCGTCGCAACACCCCACAGGAGTAAAGCTTGAAACCTCGTCACAAGCGTATTGCCTTGATCGCCGGCGGCCTGGCCATTCTCGGCATCGCCGCCATGCTGGTGCTCAATGCCTTCCAGAGCAATCTGGTGTTCTTCTTTTCGCCGACCCAGGTCGCCGCCGGCGAAGCACCGACCGGCAAGAGCTTCCGCATCGGCGGCATGGTCAAGGAAGGCTCCCTGGAGCGTCAGGCCGACGGCATCACCATGCGTTTCGTGGTCACCGACACCGACAAGGAAATGACGGTTGCCTACCAGGGAATCCTCCCCGATCTTTTCCGCGAAGGGAAAGGCGTCGTCGCGCAGGGCAAGCTCGGCGACGGAGGCGTGTTCACCGCTTCCGAAGTGCTCGCCAAGCACGACGAGAACTACATGCCGCCGGAAGCGGCCAAGGCCGTCGGTGACGCCCACGAGCGGGCGGCGGCCAACAAGGCGGCGGCGGAAGCCGCCAGCCAGACCAGCAAGCAATAGCATGTACACACGCAACATTCGGACGATAGGCCCATGATCCCTGAACTCGGCAACTTCGCACTGATCGTCGCGCTTTGCGTGGCCCTGGCGCAAGGCACGCTGCCGCTGATCGGCGCGCACACCGGCCGGCAGCAATGGATAGCCCTGGCGCGGCCGGCAGCGGTCGCGCAGGCGCTGCTCCTGGCGATCGCCTTCGGCTGCCTGACCACGGCCTTCGTGCAGAACGACTTCTCGGTGGTCTATGTCGCCCAGCATTCGAACACCCTGCTCCCCATGCAGTACCGCGTCGCCGCGGTCTGGGGCGGGCACGAAGGCTCGCTGCTGCTGTGGGTGATGATGCTCGTGCTGTGGGCACTGGCCGTTGCCATGCGCTCGCAGCAACTTCCCGATCACATGGTCGCGCGCGTGCTCGGCGTGCTCGGCCTGGTGACCGCCGGCTTCCTGCTCTTCATCCTGCTCACCTCGAACCCCTTCGACCGCCTGCTGCCGGGCGCCGAAGAAGGACGCGACCTCAACCCGCTATTGCAGGACCCGGGCCTGATCATTCATCCACCGATGCTGTACATGGGCTACGTCGGCTTCTCGGTGGCCTTCGCCTTCGCCATCGCCGCTCTGCTCTCGGGCCAGCTCGACGCCGCCTGGGCGCGCTGGTCGCGGCCGTGGACCACGGCGGCATGGATTTTCCTGACCCTGGGCATCGCGCTCGGTTCCTGGTGGGCCTACTACGAACTCGGCTGGGGCGGCTGGTGGTTCTGGGATCCGGTCGAGAACGCCTCGTTCATGCCCTGGCTGGTCGGCACGGCGCTGCTGCACTCGCTGGCGGTGACCGAAAAACGCGGCAGCTTCAAGAACTGGACGGTGCTGCTGGCGATCTCGGCTTTTTCGCTCTCGCTGCTCGGCACCTTTCTCGTCCGCTCCGGCGTCCTGACGTCGGTCCATGCCTTCGCCACCGACCCGGGGCGCGGTGTCTTCATTCTCGCTTTCCTGGTCGTGGTCATCGGCGGCTCGCTGGCACTGTTTGCCTGGCGGGCGCCGAAGGTCGGTCTCGGCGGTCGCTTCGGCCTGCTCTCGCGCGAATCGCTGCTGCTCACCAACAACGTGCTGCTCGTCGTCGCCTGTGCTTCGGTGCTCCTCGGTACGCTCTATCCGCTGCTCATCGACGCTCTCGGCGCCGGCAAGCTGTCGGTCGGCCCTCCCTACTTCGACGCCGTTTTCGTGCCGCTGATGTTGCCGGCGGCGTTCCTGATGGGGGTCGCGCCTTTTGCGCGCTGGAAGCACGCCAGCGTCGGCGAACTCACGCACACCCTGCGCTGGGCTTTTCTGGCCGCGGCCGTGGTCGGCGTCGCCGCGCCCTTCCTGCACGGCGAGTGGAAGCCGCTGGTGGCACTGAGCCTCCTGCTCGCCACCTGGATCGTTTTCAGCGCCCTGCTCAGCATTGTCGACCGGGTCCAGTCGACGCGCGCCGGGCAATCCTTCCTGAGCACTGCCAGCAAGCAGCCGCGCAGTTTCTTCGGCATGCATCTGGCGCACATCGGGATCTCGGTGTTCATCGTCGGGGTGACCATGGTCAGCGCCTATCAGGAAGAGAAAGACGTCAAGATGGAAATCGGCGACACGGTCAGCGTCGGCGGCTACAGCTTCGTGTTCAACGGCGTGCACGAGAAAAAGGGGCCGAACTATCGCGCGCTGGTCGGCGACATCGACCTGCGCAAGAACGACCGCGTGCTGCGGAAGATTTTCCCGGAGAAACGCTTCTACGTCGCCTCATCGATGCCGATGACCGAAGCGGCGATCGATAGCGGCTTCCTGCGCGACGTCTACGTCTCGCTCGGCGAGCCGATCGACAAGGCCAGACCGGAAGCGGCGTGGGCCGTTCGCGTTTACTACAAGCCCTTCGTCGACTGGATATGGGGTGGCTGTGTGCTGATGGCCATCGGAGGGCTGCTGGCGATGAGCGACCGCCGCTATCGGATCAAGGCGCGTGCGACAGCAGCCAGTTCGGCGACGGTCGCCACGACGCTGGCGCAAAACGCCTGAGGACACGTCATGAACCGATTTCTCTGGCCGCTTATCGGCTTCGTCGTTCTCGTCGTCCTGCTCGGCGTCGGGCTGACGCTCAACCCGCGCGACGTCCCTTCGCCGCTGGTCGGCAAACCGGCACCAGCCTTCTCGCTGCCGCGCCTGCACGCACCGGACGAGCAGTTCTCGCCCAGGGACATGCTCGGCAAGGTCTGGCTACTGAACGTCTGGGCGTCGTGGTGCGTCTCGTGCCGGCAGGAGCATCCCCTGCTCGTCGAACTGGCCAAGCGCCATAGCGCGCCGCTGGTCGGGCTGAACTACAAGGAAGTTCGCGGAGACGGCGCGATCGACATGGACAAAGTGCCTGCGGACCAGGAAAAGGGCATGGTCATCGAGCGCGCCGGCGCCTGGCTCAGCCAACACGGCGACCCCTACACGCTTTCGGCCCTCGACATCGACGGCCGTGTCGGCATTGATTACGGCGTCTATGGCGTGCCCGAAACCTACATCATCGACAAGGCCGGCATCATCCGCATGAAGCACACCGGGCCGATCACGCCCGACGCCCTGTCGAGCACGATTCTGCCACTGATCACCGAGCTCTCGAAATGAGGCCACTGATGAGGATGGTGCTGCTGCTGGTGCTGCTCGGCGGCAGCGGTAGCACTCTGCATGCTGGCGAAGCGCAGCCTCTCGCCGAGAACCCGGCGACCGAGAAACGCCTGCTCGCGATTTCCGCGGAGCTGCGTTGTCTGGTCTGCCAGAACGAATCGCTGGCCGGATCACATGCCGAACTGGCCAACGACCTGCGCCGCGAGATCCGCACGCTGATCGAAGACGGCAGGAGCGACGACGAGATCATGGAATTCATGGTCAGCCGCTACGGCGATTTCGTCCGCTACCGACCGCCATTGAAAGGAACGACGCTCGTGCTGTGGTTTGGCCCGGGCCTGCTCTTCATCCTTGGCCTCGCCGGACTGCTGCGTTACCTGCGCCGCCGTGACAAGGCCATCACCGACGCGCCACTGAGCGCCGAAGAGCACCGCCGGGCCGAGGCGCTGCTGCACGACAACGACTCCCGTCAAGGACGTTCATGACCAGCTTCATTCTCCTCGCGGCGCTGCTTGTCGTCGCCGTTGCCGCCATTCTGTTGCCACCGCTGCTGCGCGCGCCAAGATCGTCCGGAGGAGCTGACCAGCGTGAAGCGACTCTGGCCATTTTCCGCGATCAACTCGCGGAACTCGAGCGTGAGTGCGCCAACGGCTCGCTCGCCGAAGCCGATTTCGAGCAGGCACAGAGCGAGTTGCAGCGTCGCCTGCTCGACGACATTCAACCGCCTACAAGCGGCCAGAGTGACGCACGCCCCGGACGCAAGACGGCTCTGGCTCTGCTCGTCGTCCTGCCGCTCGCGGCGGCAGGTGGCTACGCCCTGCTCGGCAACCAGGCAGCCCTCGACCCGCTGCAGCGCCAGGCGAGGGTCACGCCGCAACAGATCGAGGGCATGGTCGCCGGGCTGGTCGCAAAACTCAGGGAGAACCCCGACGACAGCAAGGGATGGCTGATGCTGGCGCGTTCCTACAAGGTCCTGGAACGTTTCCCCGAGGCCGCCGACGCCTACAGCCGGGCCGGTGCACTGGTCGACCAGAATCCGGAACTGCTCGCCGATTATGCCGAGGTCCTCAGCCGCGCCCAGGGCGGTGATCTGCAGGGCAAACCAACCGAGCTCGTCGAACGGGCGCTGAAGATCGACCCCAACGAACCGCAGGCCCTGCTGCTGGCGGGCGCCGCCGCCAGCGACCGACGGCAGTTCGCCCTTGCCGCCGACTACTGGGCACGCTTGCTCGCGCAAGTCGAGCCCGGCTCGGAAGAAGCCAGGGCGCTCGCGACAGCGGTCGAACGAGCGCGCGAGCTCGCCGCGCAGACGGCGTCCGGCAAGCCAGCCGGCCAGACCGCCGTTGCCAGCGGCAGCGCCGTCAGCGGCGAAGTGACGTTGAGCGGCGAGATCGCCGGCCAGGCCGCTCCGGACGACGTCCTGTTCGTCTTTGCCCGCCCCGACGAAGGTCCGCGCATGCCGCTCGCCGCGACGCGGGCAAGAGTCGGCGACCTGCCGCTGCGCTTCCGCTTCGACGACTCGATGGCGCTTCCCGGGGGCAAGAAACTCTCCGATTTCAAGACCGTCAGCATCGAGGCGCGGATCGCCAGGGCGGGCAAGGCACAGAGCTCGAGCGGCGACCTCTACGGCACGCTCAGCGGCGTCAAACCCGGCAGCCAGGGTCTGCGCCTGCTCATCGACCAGGTGCAACCCTGAGCCTTCAAGCTGTCGCCAGAAGCCCGGCTGGAGGCCCGCCGGAGGCGCGATTTCCCGGTTTGTTAACCTAGATCAAACCGTCGGTGCGCCCTCCTCCGCTAGACTCTCGGCAGCCTCGGCGCTGGCCAGAAGGCGTTTCGCTGCAAAGTCCAAGGGGAGGGAAGTATCGTGTCAGACAACGGCTCAGGATTCTGGGCAAAACTCAAACGTCCTAGCGTCAAGTACTCGCTACTGACGCTGCTATCGGTCGGCTTCGCCTCCGGCGTTTTCTTCTGGGGGGGTTTCAACACCGCCATGGAAGCGACCAACACTCTCGAGTTCTGCATCGGCTGTCACGAGATGAAGGACAACGTCTACCAGGAGTACAAGACGACCATTCACTACAGCAACCGGACCGGTGTGCGCGCCTACTGTTCCGACTGCCACGTGCCCAAGGACTGGACGCACAAGATGATGCGCAAGATCCAGGCGAGCCAGGAGCTCTACGGCAAAGTCATGGGAACCATCGACACCAAGGAGAAATTCGAGGCCAAACGCCTGGAATTGGCGACCCATGAATGGGAACGCATGAAGGCCAGCGACTCACGCGAGTGCCGCAACTGCCACTCGTTTACGGCCATGGACATCGAAAAACAGAAGAAACGCGCTTCCAAGATGCACACGATCGGTCAGGAAGAGAACAAGACCTGCATCGATTGCCACAAGGGCATCGCACACCACAAGCCGAAGAACATGCCGGAAGAGAAAGACGAGGATGACGACGGGGGGAACTCTTTCTAGTCCTCGCAACAGAGTCGACAGACATCCGACATAAACTGCGGACTGGGCGGGCGACGGACACTTGCCCGCCTTTGCCCGCCGCCAACCGTATCAATCCTGAATGGAGTGTGAAATGAAAAAAACGACTGTTTCCCTGGCCCTTTTCGGTGCTTTGCTGGCCGTCGGATCACAGCTGGCACAAGCCGCCGCGCCTGACTGGAGCAAGGTTCCCAGCCGTACCGTTCAGGTATTCCACGCCGGCGTGACGCCGGTCGAATGGGTGATGAAGAAGTCGGACCACAGCGGTCGCACAGGCATCAACAAGGGCGAAAGCTGCGTCGGCTGCCATGAGGAAAAGGGCGGCCTCAACTTCGACATGAAGCGCCTGGCAAGCAAGGAGCTCGAACCCAAGGGTGCACCGAAAACGATGAGCTTCCCGGTCACCATCCAGTCTGCGTACGACAAGGAGAACGCCTATATCCGCGTCAGCTTCAAGGCCCCGGCCGGCGCGTTCGACCCGGTCGACAAGGAGAATGAAGTCAAGGTGGCGATGATGTTCGCCAACGCCGAGGTTCCCAAGGGCGACCAGGTCGGCTGCTGGGCCACCTGCCACGGCGACGCACGGACGATGCCGGGTGCCGACGACAAGAAAACCAAGTACACCAAGAGCGGTGCCTACGAGCTGATGCAGTGGAAAAGTGCCGCGGGCGCCAAAGCCGTCGATGGCTCGGTGACCGACAAGCGCAACATGGAAGGCGGCACCGCCAACGTACAGGTTACCGGCGGCAAGTCGGGCGACACCTACACGGTGACGTTCACCCGCAAGCTGTCGGGGGCTCTCGCCGAAGGCAAGGCCGTACCCTTCGGAGTCGCCGTCCACGCCGACCATGCCACCGGTCGTTTCCATCACGTGTCGATGGGCTACACCATGGGCTTCGGTGTCGATGGCGACGTGAAGTCGGTCAAGCAGTAAGCGATCCCCAGAGTGGTACGAAAAGCAGGGCTGCGGCCCTGCTTTTTTTTGGCCTCGAAGCAGGCAGGACGGGCGCTCGATCAGAGCAGTTGATTGACCAGGTGATCGGCACGCGTACGCGCCAGGCGCTTGAGCAGGCGCTGGACCGGCGCCGGGTAGCTGTCGACAGCGTCGAGTGCGTGATGGTGCTGCAGCCGCTGCGCGTGCGCCAGCACACGCTCGAGTTCGATCCGGTGCTGCTCGCGCAGGCCGTGCTGCGGGTCGTGAATCAGCAGTGCGTTCTCGAGGTCAAGACGCCACGCCCGCGGATTGATGTTGCTCCCGGTGAGCAGCGCGTAATCGTCGTCGACCAGTATCCCCTTCAGGTGAAAGCTGTGCTGCTCGTGCCGCCAGAGGTAGAGGTCGAGTAGGCCCCGGTCCACGGCGTCCTGGTGCGCCTTGCAGAAGCGGCGAAGATTGGCCTCGTAGAGATACGGCAGGGCGCCAATCGTCGAGAACGGTTCGCCGGGCGGTATGTAGTAGTCGTTGGCCGTCTTGTCGCCGACGACGATGGTCACCTGGCAGCGCTGCCTGATCTTCTCGTCGATTGCCCGGCGGACCGGACGCGGAAGATTGAAATACGGCGTAAACAGCACCAGGCGTCGCTCGGCGCGCTCGATCAACTGCTGCACCAGGGCGTTCACCGCGTTGCCACGCGCGCCCAGGCCCAGCAGCGGCGTGACGCCAACCTGGCCGTCCCCGATCGACGCGGAAGCGGGGGCGCCAGCGGAAGCAACGAGGTAGCTGCTCGTCGCCAGGGTCCTCCGCAAGCCGGCAATCGCGCCGCGTAACGACGAGGTCTTTGCTCGCTGCGCGGTATCCAGCGCGCACACGGCGGGATCCGGCTGCAGCACGTCGACCATCAGTCCGGCAACGCTGTCGGCGAGTTGGCGACTGTGGATCAGATGGTAGCGATCGAGCCGATAACGCTGCCGGCGATGCAGGTAGATATCGTTGATGCTGGCGCCGCTGTAGAGAACGGTATCGTCAAAGACGAAACCCTTCAGGTGCATCACGCCCAACAGTTCACGCTTCTGCACCGGCACGCCGTAAATCGGCACACCCGGCCCGAGACGCGCCGCCATTTCCGCGTACAGGGCGGCATTGCCTGCACTCTTCGCGCGGCCGATCAGACCACGTTGCGCGCGGTGCCAATCGACGAAGATCGCGATCTGCAGCGTCGGTCGTTCGGCCTTGGCGGCGTACAAGGCGGCAAGAACCTCGCCACCGGCGTCATCATCCTGGAGATAGAGCGCGCACATCAGAATCCGCTCGCGGGCTGCGGCGATCAACGCCAGTAGCGTCTCGCGGAACTCATCCGGGCCAGACAGGGTCACGATGCGCTGCGTCGGCACAGGAATGCACGGCAAGGCGTCGAGCGCGCATTCAGGCCTGGGCCGACGGCCGCGCAGCCGTTGCACTGCCGCAAGGAAGGTGGCGGTCCTGGAACGAGGTTCGAGATTCTTCTTCACCGCGCGAAATTATACGCTCAGGCCAGGCCGCACCGATCGGCCGCGACATGCGAGGCCCTCCCGTGTTCGCCGGAGGAGGGTCGGGACTATCAAGTTTTCCCGTGCGCCGGCCGTTAATGTCGAATATCGAGCGCCATTGACCTGCCCCATGCCGAACCAGGCGCTCGCCGAGAAACGGAGAAGACACCATGCTCGGCGCATCGATCAACTGGTCGACGAGCGTGACCTGCGCCTGCACGGCAGCGGTCTCGGGCAGCTGCGGCTGCACGCTGGCGAAAGCGCCGGTGTCGATCTTGCCGTAGAGCGCTGCCGGCACCACCACCTGCACGCGCAGCGGATCGACCTTGGCCACCCGGAACAGCGGCTTTTCTTCGACCCGCTCGCCGACCGAGAGATAGCGCTCGGCGACGACGCCGTCGAAGGGGCTACGGATGCTGCGCTGCGCGAGTTGGGCCTCGGCCAGGCCAAGCTCGCGCAGCGCCACCCGTTTCTGTTCGCGGGCCTGCACCAGCCGCTGCTCGGCCACCTCGTATTCTGTGCGGACTTGATCGAGCGCCTGCTCCGAAATGAATTTCTTCTCGAGCAGGCCTTGGGTACGCTCCAGTTTCTGGCGCGCGAAGGCGACGTTGGAACGTGCCGCCTGCTCGTCGGCCTCGGCCCTGGCGCGACTGCTGGCAACGCCGACGGCGGCGCGCTCGACGTCGCCACGCAGCAGAGCCAGCACCTGTCCCTTGCTCACCCGGTCGCCGCGTTCGACCTGGATCGCCTCGATCACCCCGATCACCGGCGAGCCCACCTCGGCGACCTGCTCGGGCTCGATCAGGCACCCCAGCGGCGGGGCGGCGAGCGCCTCGCCGCTACCGACGGCGACGACGGCAAGCGAGGTCGCCAGGCCGCCGAGCACACGGGGTAGAACAACGCCAACCTCGATCTTCATTGTTTTCATCTCCTGTTCCATCACCACGAGATCACCGGCCGAGGCCGGTCCACCCCCAAAACGTCAATCCCAGCCACTCGCTCAGCCGATGCGTCGCGATCCAGCCCAGGCGCCGCGTTCCGGAGTCGATCTTGGCGACCCCCTGCAAACCCGGGTGCAGTCCGGCGGGCGGCTTGTCGAAGGACGCTTCGACTTCGAAGACGTTGCGCCCTTCGCGGGTCTGCGCCACCGGCGTGATGCGGCTGACGATGAACTCAAGGCGCTCGCCCGGCAGCGCCGAGAGCGCTAGCTGGCCGCGCTGAGCGAGGGCGACCGCTCCGATATGGCGCTCGTCCACGTCGATGACCAGCCGGAAAGCCGCGCGCGGAGCGAGCGTCAACAGCACCTCGCCGCGCTGCACCGGCGCGCCGAGCGATTGCGAAAGGTCACCCTTGACGACCAGGCCGTCGATCGGTGCGGCAAGCTGGGTACGCGCGAGCTGCTCGCGTGCCAGTTCGAGTTGGGCGGCGGTTTCGCTGGCGCGCGCTTGCGCCAGCGCATACTGGGTGCGATCGCCACGGGCCAGGGCGCCGGCGGCGCTGTTCTGGTGCTGATTGAGCTCGGCCTCCCACTTGCGGTTCTCCAGCTGGAGGTCTTGCTGCGCGAGTTCGACGAGCAGCTGTCCGGCCTTGACCGTGTCGCCCGGGCGCACGTGGGCGGCGTGCAGGTAGCCGTCAGTGGGGGCGACGACGACGCGCTCGACTTCGCCTTCGAGACGTGCCGGCGCGCCAATGCGGTAGTCGTAGGGCATCAGCGCGAGAAGGACGGCGGCGGCAAGTGCGGCGAACCACGCCAGACGCCGACTGCGCTGGCTTCGCCCGCCCCACCAGGCGTGCAGGTGGTCGGCGGCGCGCGCCGACCAGGGGTGCTCGGCGCGTTGCTTGAGGGCAAGCAGCGGGGCCAGCCGGCTGGCGAGATCTTCGATGACACCCAGCTCGTCGACGGCGACCGGGCGCTCACGCTCGAAACACAGGCTACCGATGGCTTCGCCGGCACCGATCAGCGGCACGCTGAGCACGCTGCCCGGGCCTTGAGCGGCGAGCGTGGCGTGCGCCCGGACGAGGCGTGGCGGGACCTCGGCGGCGAGCGGGTAGGCGATCGCTACGCCCTGGTCGATGCCTTCCTGCATGGCAGCGGCCAGCGCCTGGCTGAGACCCTGGCGGCGACCGAACTCGGCGCCATGCGACAGGGCAGTGAGCTTCAGACCAGTGCGCTGGATCAATCCGAGGCTGACGCGGTCGAAGCCGAGGCTGCTGGCAAGCTCGCTGCACAGCGCGCTGGCGGCCTGATCGAGAGACTGCCTTCCGAGCAGCGGCAGCTGCAGTTGCAGCAAGCGGTTTCCGGCGCTCGGAGTGGCCACGCCAGCGGCCTCCTGCAAGGCCACAAGCAAGGCCACGGCCGCCTTTTCGACTTCGCCGAGCAGTACCTGATCGGTTTCTGCCGGCCCGGGCTGGACGGCGACAGCGAGGACGCCGAGTGCGCTCTGAGCGTGCACCAGCGGCAGGGCAACGATGCGCCCGGGTTCGCCACCGGCGCCGCCGCCGACCGGTGGCGTAAGTACGAGCGGTTGAGCGCGTCGGGTAACCACCCGCGCCGCCGCCAGCAACGAAACACTGGCTGCATCGCCGACCGGCCAACGCGCAGCTTCCTGCTGCGCCCCACCGGTAGCCAGCAGAACGAGCGCCGATTGGACGCGCGGGTCACTCTCGCAGTAGCCGTGCAGCCAGCGTTGCGCCGGGTTGGATTGAGTTGTGGTTTCGCTCATTCTGGTGGCATCTGCCACTACACCATGGATCGCAAGAAAGGGCCTTCGCCCGCGAATCCGCGGCGCTGAAGACCATCAGGCCGGGGAGCCATCAGTCTATAGCGGCACAAAGTACCCGCTTCTTTAGAGTGGAGTTCGTTGCGTGGTGACTTCGGTCTGGCTGGCGAATGCTGCCGAATCGGGCTCGCTCGGGAAAACCCTGGCCGCGGCCCCGGCGGCGGGCCAGGACCTCAGGCGCCAGCTGCGGAAGCAGGCTCCAGGAGCGGTAGCTGATCGACGAGCAGCAGCGCAGCGAAGTCCCTGGCGGAAAGTGGCCGGCTGTAGAGGTAGCCCTGACACTCGTCGCAACCGAGATGGCGCAGGAACGCAAGCTCCGGGGTTCTTTCGACGCCTTCGGCGACCACACGCAAGTGTAGACTGTGGGCCATGGCGATGATCGCGGTGACAATCGCCGCGTTGTCCTTGTCGCCATCGACGTTGGCGATCAGGGAACGATCGATCTTCATCTCGTCGATCGGGAAGCGCTTGAGGTAGCTCAACGACGAATAGCCGGTGCCGAAGTCATCAACGGACAGCGCTACACCGCCACTCTTGATCTCGTCGAGTGTGCTGATGTTCTCCTGCGCGTTGTCCATGATCGCGCTCTCGGTGATCTCCACGCAGAGATGGCGGGCGTCCAGCTGAGCGCCCGCTAGCGCGTCGCGTATTCCCTGCACCAAGCCGCGCTGCCGGAACTGATGGCTGGAAACGTTGATCGAAACCCGCGGCAGTTTGCGTCCGGCGGCCTGCCAGATCTGCAGCTGCCGGCAAGCGGTATTCAGCACCCATGTGCCAAGCGGCATGATCAGCCCGGTGTCCTCGGCCAGCGGAATGAAGCTGGCCGGACCGACGATACCGTGCTGCGGGTGGCGCCAGCGCAGCAAGGCTTCGGCGCCGACCATTCGATTGGTCTTCAGGTCCACCTTGGGCTGGTAGAAAAGCGCCAGCTCATCGCGCTCGATGGCCCGGCGCAGATCGGTCTCGAGACTCAGCCGCTCGCGCGAGCGGGCGTTCAACTGGCGCGAGAAGAAGCGATAGCTGCCGCGGCGATCCACTTTCGCGTGCCGCATGGCGACCCCCGCAGCCTTCAACACGGTATCGCGCGCGGTGCCGTCCGCCGGAAAAAGAGCGACGCCGATGCAGCAGGTGACAAAAAGCTCCTGCCGACCGATCGACAAGGGTAGCGCGACGACGTCGAGAATTCGCTGCGCGACGGCGCCCGCGACGTCGCTTTTCACGACGCCGGGAAGCAACACCGTGAATTCGTCGCCCCCCATCCGCGAAAGCAAGGGTTGCAGGCCTTCAGCCGTCGTGCGCGCAACGATGTCGCTGTCGCGCAGCGATTCATCGAGGCGCTGTGCGATCGCGCGCAAGACCCGGTCGCCGACCCCCGGCCCAAGCGCTTCGTTGATGTGCTTGAAACGGTCCAGGCCGATCTGCAACACGGCACCCGCAGTACCATAGCGCCGCGAAAATCGGATCGTCCAATCCAGGCGATCGAGGAAGCGCTCGCGATTCGACAGGCCGGTCAGCACGTCGTAGTACGCGAGTTGATCCTGGTAGGCCTTGGCGGCCAGCGTATTGCGCAAGCGCAACACCAGTTCGCTCGGGTCGACCGGCTTGGCAAGAAAGTCGGTTGCGCCCAGCTTCAAGGCCTCGAGTTTGGTCGCAGCGTCGGCCGCTGCGGTGAGCATGATCACCGGAATACGCTTGAGGGTGGGGTCGGCCTGCATCCGCGAAAGGATTTCGAAGCCATTTACCTCCGGCATGTGGAGGTCGAGCAGCAACACATCGGGCCGCTCGTTATGCAGCAGGTCGAAAGCTTCTGGAGATTGGGTGGTCGAGACGAAACTCTGGTAGCCGACATCCTCGAGAAAAGCCTGCAGCATCTCGATGCTGATGTCCTCGTCGTCAACGAGCATGATCTTGGCTGCCTTGCTCGACGCGCCACCGTCATTGGCATCAGGCAGCGCCAGCTCCGCATCTGGCAGACCACTCAGTACCACGCTCTCGCTGGCGGCAGCTTCCCAATCCACCTGCTGTGCCAAGTCCTTCGGAAGCTTGTTCATTTACGACCATCCTGGTTCAGATGTAGGCGCGCCCACCGCGGCGATGGCGACACTTGACGCGCTTCAGCGACAGCGACCAGCATACCATTAACCCTGTACGCGTTGCGGCCAGAGAGAGGAGCAGGAACTTCGCGCCCGCGCGCAGCGCCGGTTGCTCGATCGTCATCTCCCGCCCCTGCACTCATCGCAGCACCGCCTCGGGCGAACGTTCGTCGGGTATCTCCATGCGCCGTACGAGAGCGCGCAGGTGCTCGACAACCGGGAGGGCCTGCTCGAAATCGCCACTCTTGGCATGCTGCTCAAGCAGCGTCGCCGGTTCGGTGAACACATCGTAACCGACCGTACCGCCCGCGCCTTTCAGCCAGTGCGCGAAACGCGCCAGTTCAGCGCCGTCACGCTCGCCCCAGGCCTGCTCCATGATCGCCATTTGCTCGCCGATGCGCTGGCTGAACTTGATGACCGTCGAGCGAAAACGCGCATGCGTCGCGTAACGCGAAACCACGGGAAGGCCTTCGTCGTCGTGCCCGGCGGTGGCTTCCGGCACACGGCTTGCCGAAGCTGCCAGTGGCTGAACGCCGAGGACGCCGGCCGTCGTTTCAACCAGCCGATCGATATCGATGGGTTTCGTCAGGTAAGCCGAACAACCGGCAGCCAGAACCTCGCGCTCGAAACCCTTCATGGCGTTGGCGGTCAGCGCAACGATCGGCACCAGCAAACCGGCAGCGCGCAGTTTTCGGGTTGCTTCGAAACCGTCCATCACCGGCATCTGCATGTCCATCAGGATGACGTCGAAGCGCTGCGCGAGCGCCTTGTCGACGGCCATGGCGCCATTCTCCGCCTCGGCGATGAGCAGTCCATGCTCCTGCAGCACCAGCCTGACGAGTTCGCGGTTCTCCGGCCCATCGTCAACCACCAGCACATTGGCCGCCGGGAAAGCCCAGCGCACGTCAACCGTACTGGCGGCGAGTGGCTCGAGCCGTGGCATCTCGGCGGGCGACAGCAGCGCTACCCCGGCCAGAGAACCGGTTTCCAGAGTGACGGCGAAAATGCTGCCCTCTCCCGGCGCACTACGGACGACAATGTCGCCGCCGAGCGCACGTGCGAAGCGGCGGCTGATGGCCAGCCCGAGACCCGTGCCGCCGAAGCGCCGGTTGATCGTTTCGTCGGCCTGAATGAAGGCTTCGAAAAGCCGGTCGACCTGCGCGGGCGCAATACCGATGCCGCTGTCGATCACCTCGATCACCAGCTGCGGCGCTGGTCCCTGTTGATCAAGCCTGATCAACACGCGCACGCCACCGCGTTCGGTGAACTTGATCGCGTTGCCGACCAGGTTGGTGACGATCTGCCGCAAGCGTGCCGGATCGCTGTGAATGCGTGCCGGAATCGGCCCGCCCGCCGCGACGGTCAGCGACAGATTCTTCTCCCTCGCCTTGACCGCCAGCACATGCACGACTTCCTCACAGATGGCGTACGGCGCGCAGGCGATGCGTTCGACGTCGACGCGGCCGGCCTCGATCTTCGACAGGTCGAGGATGTCGTTGATCAGCCCGAGCAGGAACTGGCCGCTGCTGTGTATGGTATTCAGGTGGCTGCGCTCTTCCTCGGCGTTCTTGACGTAGCCGCGCTTGAGCAGGTCGGTAAAGCCGAGGATGGCGTTCATCGGCGTGCGGATTTCGTGACTCATGTTGGCCAGGAAGTCGCTCTTCGCGCGGTTGGCCGCCTCCGCCTGCGCCTGCGCCTGGCGCAGCTCGATTTCATTCTGCTGCAACTGGGTGACGTCGTCGAGACTGACCAGCACGCCGCCGGGTTTGCCGTTGCTGCCGAGCACCGGCGAACAATTGGCCATGAAGGTGCGGACTTTCGCCGACGCATCGCTGATGCGCAGCAGGACGTTGCGCTGCACGGACGCGTCGCGCAACGAGGTCACCCACGGCAGGCTAGCCTCGGCCAAGACGGCACCTCCGGCACCGAGCCAGGGCAGGCTTGACGCCTGGCGCCCGACCAGCGCTTCCGGCGATTTACCAAGCATGGTCGAGAAGGCGTGGTTGGCAAGGACGATCTGCTGCTTGCGATCGATCACCAGCAGTCCCTCGGCGAGGGTATCGAGCGCCTCGCGAACGCGCGCCGGCACGGCACGCGACGGGTCCAGATAGCGCAGGACCTTCGACAGATACAGGTAGAAGGCGGTAAAGCCCGAAACGGCGAGGAAGCCGATGAGCAGCAACAAGGGGCTCTCGATCACCCCGCGCAGGCCCGGCGCAGCGAGCGGGCGATAGCTCAGTTCGAGTTGCCCCCAACGCTTGCTGTCGGCCCGGATCGGAACCTTGAGCTGGCTGTCGGTCGAAAGCTCGCTGTCCGGCAGGGTCCACGATCGGGCATGATCGCCGACGCTCATCACCAGCGTCCCATCGTCGCGACGCAGGCCTCCCGACAGCATCTCCGGGTTGCGCGTGACCATCAGCCCAAGCATGCTCTCGATCTGATCCGGCTGGTCAATGGCGATCAAGGTCATGGTGCTGGCGGCGATGCTCTCGGCCAGGGCGACGCGGCCATCACGCAAGGCACCGACCCGGTCCGGGATAAGTCCCAGTACCGCGGCGACGAGCAGGATACTGGCGACCAGCGCCGCGAGTCCGAAAGAAACGTGGGTCTTGGTATTCAGAAAGCGCATCTTAGCTCCCAGGCGCCAGCGGGCGGGCAGCGTTGCCGGATGGCGCGGATTCGTCGGGCGCGACGGGATCGGCAACCGCAAACGGACCTTCGCCACCCTCGCCATCGCCAACCAGCGATTCAAGCGAATCGTCGTCGTCATCGTCGTCATAGCCGTCGCCACCCACCCCACCCTGCTGCCGGGCAAGCACCGGGAAGGGGTCGAGGACACGCCACGCGGGCATCGACGAGAGCATGGCAGTGACCAGCACGCCGCCGCGAATCAGCCAGGCCACGTAGCCGACCGACAGCCCGGAACTGACCGCCACTGCCGAGTTCAGCGCATATTTCTCGAAGGACACCCCTTCTTTGACGCTCTCGCGCAAGTCGTCGAGGTCGCGAGCGAAGGCTTCGGCCTTGCCGGCAGCGCCTGAACCCGCCTGAGCGAGCCCGGACAAGCCGAGTGACGAGCTGGCGGGATGGGCACTGAAATCGACGAACTGAGGAAATTCTGCACTCATCCAGTCGGGTACGACGGCCATCCGATAGTTGGCCGCGAGCGCCGAGTGGCGCGTACTGTCGACGACGACGGCAGTTGCCGAGGCGTCCGTTGCCGGCCCGGACGAACGGTTGGCAACCAGACTCGTCGGCAGGGAATAGCCAACCGTCAGGATCTGGTCGAGGGTAAGCGTGCTGGCAGGCGCAGCGCCGCCGTCAACGCTGCCCGCCGACGCTTCGGGCCCGGCCGCCTGGGCGGACGGCGCAGCGACGGCCGACGCCGGCACCTGATAGCCGCCGCGGGCGCCGACCGTGTTCGCGTCGCCGGCGCCGGCGATGCTGCTGCTGATCGGCGTGCGCCGGGCGCTGATCGTCTGGGTCCCGCTAACCGGCGCTGCTTCACCGTCGTCGACGGTGGCGGCAAGCGTCAGGTCGCCGCTGTAACTCGCATTCGGAACAAAGCGGACGCCCGCCAGGAGGCCATTGACGTCGGCGATCGGCCCGCTGGCGAACCAGGTACCGGTCGCCGCGTCGTAGCTCGCGCGCAGGCTTCCGGATTCGCTGCTGCTCAAGCTCCCGGCCGCCGGGTCAGACAGGGTGAGCGTCACCGACACGCGGCTGCTATCCACGTCGCTGACCACCATGCCGCCCAGATCGAGC
Organism: Candidatus Accumulibacter regalis; assembly: GCA_000585075.1. Lineage (GTDB taxonomy): Bacteria > Pseudomonadota > Gammaproteobacteria > Burkholderiales > Rhodocyclaceae > Accumulibacter > Accumulibacter regalis. The sequence continues at coordinate 32,953 of JEMY01000041.1, forward strand.
GCGTTGTTCGGCAGGTAAGTATGCGACCTGGTCAAGCCGATCACCCGCGGCGAGTCGGCAACCGGCGCAAGCGCGAGACGAACCGTCACCGGCGCGCTGACCGCATTCTGCGCGTCGATTGCCTGATAGGCGAACGCGGTAACGCCATTCCAGTCGGCCGCTGGCCGAAAATGCAGGGTCAACGCGTTAGCGGTGGCGAGGTAGGGCACGCCAGTCAGGGCAGGCACGCTGGCCGCGGCGTCCAGATACAGGTTGCCGCCAGGCACCGGCAGCGACAGCAGGCGGAAGCTGGCGATAAGCCCATCGACATCGGCAGCGCTGAGCGCAATCACCAGCGGCTGGTCTTCGCTGCCGTTGGCGTTCACCGCGAACGCGGTCGGTACGTCGTTGCTGCCGACGATCACGATGCTGATCGACAGGCTGGTGCCGTCGATACTGCTGACGACGAAGCTGTCGGCCAGGAGCTGCCCGCCGGCCAGCGCCTGCACTGCCGCCTGTTCGTTGTCTAGCGTATAGGTCCAGTCGCCAGCCGCACTTAGCGAGAAGACACCGTGGCCATTCGCCGAACCCCCGCTGGCGGCCACAAAGGCCGCCTCGCCGACATCGGCGTCGCTGATCGACAGCCGGCCGCCAGTGACGAGGACGCCGTCCTCGCTCACCGTACCGCTGGTGACGCCGGAAATCAGCGCCACATCGTTGATGTTGGCCACCGCCGCGGTCTGAGCGCTGCTCAGCGGACCTTCCGGCGTACCCTGGGCATCGAGGTAACTGACCTGCACGCTGATCCGGGTGCCCACGTCGGCGTCGCCCAGGGTGTAGCTCGAAGCACTGGCACCGGTGATCTCAACGCCGTCGCGCAGCCAGCGATAGCTGAAGCTGCCGAGGCCGTCGGCGTCGCTGATCGCGGAAACGTCGACGGTCAGCGTCTGGTCTTCGGTCGGCGTGCCGGTGATGCCCGGTATCCCGGCCGGG
>JEMY01000041.1:33984-34174 GCA_000585075.1 Candidatus Accumulibacter regalis
TCGGCGTCGGGTCGAGGTCGACGCCGCCATTGGCCGTGCCACCGTCGTCCTGCACCTGGAAGGTGAACGAGGCGTAGCCTGTCCCGTTGGCGTCGGCCGCCGGGGTGAACTTGAGCTTGCCGGCGATCAGGTCGGCGACGGCAATGCTCTGCCCGGAGCTCACCGCCACGCCGTCGTTGCTCAAGGTGCC
>JEMY01000042.1 GCA_000585075.1 Candidatus Accumulibacter regalis
CGCCAGCGCGGCGCCCGCCGCCGTCGCTGCCCCGCCCGCAGCCGGCCTGGCCATCGGTTCCAGGACGCATGCCAGCCCCTCGGTGCGCCTGCTCGCCCGTGAACTCGGCGTCGACCTGTCCCGGGTCACGCCGAGCGGTCCCAAGTCGCGGATCCTCAAGGAGGACGTCAGCGCCTACGTGAAGAGCGTCCTGAGCGCCGGGCCGGCCGCCGCGGCGGCCGCCGGTGCTTCGCTGGGCGGCGGTCTCGACCTGCTGCCGTGGCCGAAAGTCGACTTCGCCAAGTTCGGCGCCGTCGAGGTCAAGCCGCTGTCGCGGATCAAGAAGATCTCGGCGCAGAATCTGGCCCGCAACTGGGTGATGATCCCGGCGGTGACCTACCACGAAGACGCCGACATCACCGATCTCGAGGCCTTCCGCGTGGCGATGAACAAGGAGAACGAGAAATCGGGGACCAAGATCACCATGCTCGCTTTCCTGATCAAGGCCAGCGTCATGGCGCTGAAGAAGTTCCCCGAGTTCAACTCCTCGCTCGACGTCCAGAATGGCGAAATGAGTCTGGTCATGAAGCAGTATTTCAACATTGCTTTCGCCGCCGACACACCGAACGGCCTGGTCGTACCGGTGGTCAAGAACGCTGACCAGAAATCGGTGACGCAGATCGTCGTCGAAAGCGGCGAGCTGGCGAGAAAGGCGCGCGATGGCAAGCTCGGCCCGGCAGACATGTCCGGCGCCTGTTTCACCATCTCCAGCCTGGGCGGTATCGGCGGCACCTATTTCTCGCCGATCGTCAATGCGCCGGAAGTGGCCATCCTGGGGGTGAACAAGTCGGTCATGAAACCGGTCTGGAACGGCCGCGAGTTCGAGCCGCGCCTGATCCTGCCGATGTCCTTGACCGCCGACCATCGCGTCATCGACGGCGCACTGGCCACCCGCTTCAACGTTTATCTTGCCCAGTTGCTCGCCGACATGCGACGCGTGCTGCTTTGATCGGGAGAAAATCATGAGCCAGGTCATTGAAGCAAAAGTGCCCGACATCGGCGACTATCACGACGTGCCGGTGATTGATATCTGCGTTGCCGTTGGCGATACCATCAAGGTCGACGACGCGCTGGTCACCCTCGAATCCGACAAGGCGACGATGGATGTTCCGAGCAGCGTCGCCGGCGTGGTCAAGGAAGTGCGCGTCAAGCTCGGCGACAAGGTCTCCGAAGGGGCGGTCGTGGTGCTCATCGAGACCGGCGCCGCCGTGTCGACGGCAGCACCGGCAGCCGCGGTGGCGACCACCGCCGCGCCGGCGGCAAGTGTCGCCCCACCCCCGCAGGCCGCCGCAGCGATCAGCGGCAACGCCGACATCGAGTGCGAGATGCTCGTCCTCGGCGCCGGTCCGGGCGGCTATTCGGCGGCCTTCCGCAGCGCCGATCTGGGCATGAAGACGGTCCTCGTCGAGCGCTACGCAACGCTCGGCGGCGTCTGTCTGAACGTCGGCTGCATCCCGTCGAAAGCACTGCTGCATATCTCGGGGGTGATGGAGGAGGCGGAGCACATGGCCGATTGCGGAGTCAGTTTCGCCGCCCCGACCATTGACCTCGACAAGCTGCGCGCGCACAAGGACAAGGTCGTCGGCAAGCTGACCGGCGGTCTCGCGGGCATGGCCAAGGGCCGCAAGGTCGAAGTGGTGCGCGGCGTCGGTCAGTTTCTCGACCCCAGTCACGTCGAAGTGGCGCTCGCCGACGGCGGCAAGAAGATCGTCAGGTTCCAGAAGGCGATCATCGCCGCCGGCTCGCAAGCCGTGGCGCTGCCGTTCATGCCCAATGACGACCCGCGGGTCGTGGACTCGACCGGTGCCCTCGAGTTGCGCCAGATACCCAAGCGCATGCTGGTCATCGGCGGCGGCATCATCGGCCTCGAAATGGCCAGCGTCTACTCGGCGCTCGGCTCGCGCATCACCGTCGTCGAGCTTGGATCGGTACTGATGCCCGGTGCGGACCGCGACCTGGTCAAGGTCTGGGAGAAGAAGAACGCGCACCGTTTCGATCGTATCCTGCTCAACACCGGCGTCGTCGCCTCGACGGCGAGCAGTGAGGGCATCGAAGTCACCTACAGCAACGACGAGAAGGAAAGCTTCGATCTGGTGCTGGTCGCCGTCGGCCGCTCGCCGAACGGCAGGAAGCTGGCGGCCGAGAAGGCGGGCGTCGCGGTCAGCGACCGCGGCTTCATTGCCGTCGATACGCAGCAGCGCACCAACGTGCCGCACATCTTCGCTGTCGGCGACATCGTCGGGCAGCCGATGCTGGCGCACAAGGGTGTGCACGAGGCGCACGTGGCCGCCGAAGCCGCGAACGGCAGCAAGCGCTGTTTCGACGCCCTGCAGATCCCGTCGGTCGCCTACACCGACCCGGAAATCGCCTGGGCCGGCAAGACCGAGGAGCAGTGCCGCGCCGAGGGGATCAAGTTCGGCAAGAGCGTCTTCCCCTGGGCGGCGTCGGGTCGGGCGCTGGCCAACGGTCGCGAGGAGGGCTTCACCAAGCTGATCTTCGACGAGGAAACGCACCGCCTCATCGGCGGCAGCATCGTCGGCACTGAAGCCGGCGACCTGATTGGTGAAATCTGCCTGGCGATCGAGATGGGCTGCGACGCCACCGACATCGGTCACACCATCCACCCGCACCCGACACTGGGCGAGTCGGTGGGAATGGCGGCCGAAGTTTATGAAGGCGTGTGCACCGATCTGCCGGCGATGAAGAAGAAGTAGGCGCGACCGCCGCCGGTCGTAGTTACGATGACGCCGCCGCACGCGAAGTGCGGCGGCGTTTTGTTATTTCGACCGGCTTTTCGTTGCCGTGACGGGAAGGGTGCCGGCCGGGGAGACCACGGCCTGCACTCAAGGCTCGACCAGGATACCCCGCACGAAACACTGCCAGCCGGTTTGCAGGATGCGTTGGCGACCCGAGAGGAGATACATGGTGGGCTGCTTTACCTCGGGCACGTCGAATTCGAGCCGGACACGATGGACCGTGGCCGCGACAGTGTCCGGGCGCGACTTTATCGCCAGGCGCGTGCCGTCGTGTTCGATGAGCAGACTCGACGATTCTGCCGACCTGGGTTTGAGAAGCGGCAGATCCAGGCGGGTGTCGACCGGAAACTCGAGCAGCGCACCATCGGCGCCGACGGTGGTCAGCAGGTCCAGGCTGGCCACCTGCCCACCCTTGATCCACAGACTCGCTTGCTCGGTCCAGGTGCCGGGCGTCGGACAGGTCCCGTTGATGCCCATGAGGCTGGCGAAACCGCTGCCTTCCAGGGTCTCGGTGGCGGGTGCTCCTGGCGCGTGAAGCAGGCCAAGGGCCGCGCCGCCGTCGGCCAGTCGGTATTCGATCAGCGCTTCGCCGGCCAGCTTGCCTGCCTTGTGGCACACCGTCGATCCTGCTTCGATTGGCCATTGCAGCAAGGGCTCGGCGGGGTGCGCGCGCGAGCGCCAGCGTGACACAAGCAGCGTCTGGTCCTTGCCGGTGCGATTGGCCACGCAAAGACGAGGCTTCCTTGCCTGCCAGATCTCCTGCACGAAAATCCCGCGATTGATGTCAAGGCCGAGCGGGATCCGGTCGGCAACTGCGTAAAGCGGTGCCATCAGGGCGCCGCCGAGCATCGCCAGTGCTGACCGTCGAAAGAGTTGTTGCACTTCAATACTCCAAACGAACGAGCCGGCCCGCGGCCGGCTCGACACACCGCCGTGGCTACCGCTCGGGCAGCCACGGAACGGGGCGACCTTGCACTCTTGCCGATCAGGCGGCCTTGCGACGACGCGCCGCGCCAAGCAGGCCGAGGCTTCCGAGCAGCAGGAGAACGGACGACGGCTCGGGCACCGTGCCGCCAGGTGGCTGCGTCTGAACGCCGAACTGGGTATACCCGATATCGCGCATCATGCCGACTTCCAGCGCGGTGATCGTGCGCACACCCAGGCCCGAGATCGTCTGGGCCTCCATCATATAGGTGCTGACCGTGTTCGGGGCAGTGTAGCAGTTGTCATCGAGGTGCGAGCCCGAGCTGCCATCTTCCCAGGTAGTGGGCGCGTAGATCTGCGGCGCGACGCCGCCGTTTGCCGCCACGGCATTCGGGCCGTTGAACAGGGTGCCGGCTCCGCAGCCCGACAGGCCATTGCCATCGGCGGACAGCCTGGCCTGATCATAGATCACTTTATCGAGAATGTACGTCGTCTGATCGATGAACGCAGGGCAATCGCATGAATCCTATACAAGACCCAGGAGTTCAGCCCGGAAGGAATCGGACGTG
>JEMY01000043.1:0-2194 GCA_000585075.1 Candidatus Accumulibacter regalis
GGAAGCCCGACGGTTCTAACGTACAGCAATCGTCACCGACACGATAGTTTATGAACTTCGATCAACTGGCATGAATCTGCGATCTTCTCCCGGTGTCCCCTTGCGATCTTCTCCCGGTGTCCCCTGAAAAATCATCCGCATGCCGCTTCGCTCAGCGCCTCTGGCCGTCGTCCGCATGGCTAGCCCGATCAGCGCGATAAAGTCTGGAGCGTTCACACAGCAGCTCCGTTACTTCCTTCGCGACCTCATCGATCCCCGCGTCCCGACTCTTCTCGATGGAGTTGAAGACCCAGAGATCGCCCAAGCGAGCCGACGACATCCTCGGTTTCACTCGTTTCACCAGGGCTCAGTGCGAACGAGTGCACCGCGTAGGGAGGCGTTCGGCCGACAGGAAGGCTGCTTGCGCTTTAGCGCCGATTGACCCCAGTTACCCTGGCCGGTGATACTGAAGCCGCCACGCTTGCTATCTTCTCGCGTGACCGCGCGGCTGCGAGCCCAGCATTTGAAAGAACCGACATGACTACTCTCTCCCTCACCGATGCCGAGCGCACCGTGTTCGCTCGCGTTGCCAACACAGACGTACCTCCCGGCGCCATCGTGCGTGATTTCGACGCGCTCCTGGACTGCCTGAGAACGGACGGTATCCCGGTTTCGCCAAAGACCAGCGAATTTGCCATCGCACGCCTACCCGAACTCAATGCCTTGCTTACTCACCCCGTCCCGATCGGCCTCCACCGCGGCAGGCAGACGTCGTACCCCAACGTGGATGGGTTGCACCTGCTCTTACGCTTTAGTCGATTGGGGAAAGTTGATCGTTTCGCCACCACACCGCGGATGGTCCTGAATACGGAAATGGCCGCCAAGTGGCATTTGCTCAGTCCGACAGAACGATATTTCAGCCTGCTCGAACGCTGGTGGAGCTTCGCCGATTTCGGGTCGGACCGTTTCGGCTTGGCAGCAGCCGACAGGATGGCAGAATATCGTTGCACCTTCCTGAAGCGCCACCGTCCTGGCAGCCGTGCAAAAGAGCGAGACGAAAAGTGGCAAGTGGCCATGTTCGGGGCGCTCGGGATGAAGCAGGTCGCCCTCATGCAATTGTTCGGTTTGCTCGACATCGTGTCCGATCAGGCCGTCTCAGGTAAAGGCTGGCAGATCAAGCGGATGGTCGCGACACCGTGGGGACTGTCGGCCAGCGCCACCTACCTTCGCGCGTTCCGCTACACCTCTACCGAATTGTTGGAGCATTTGCTTAACCCTTCGGGCGAGAATTCGGTCGAAGAGGAAGATCCAATTCAAGAAGAACTGGATCGCCCTCCTTTCTTTACTTGGGCAGACGCGGTGATCCCGTTCTTTCCCGCCTGGCGCAGTTCTCTGGGAGAACCGGAGACCGTCGAACCGTTCCGAGGGAGTGTGACATTTAAGGTTGCGCTCGGCCAAGGTGTCTGGCGCCGCATCGTGATGCCTGCCCAAAGCGACTTCGCGGACCTCGCAGAATTCATCCTCGACGCGTTCAATTTTGATCACGAACACCTGTATCAGTTTCGCTACCAGGACGAGTACGCGACCCAGCGCACACTCGATGACCCCAGCTGCAGCGATGTCGATGACGATTATGCTGACGAAGTGACCTTGGGAGAAGCCGGGTTGTCTCCCCGACAACTTGTCGAATTCCGCTATGACTTCGGCGACGACTGGCGCTTCAACGTGCTGGTGGAGAAGCTGGATGCGTCGGAAACCGGCGCAGAACCTGCCGTCCTCGCCAAAGAGGGAAAGGCGCCACAGCAGTACCAGTGAGTCTCTTCGCTTCCCATTCTGCGGTCACTGATCTTCGCGATCGCTTCGACCGGTTCGCGATTATCCTCCGGCTGTAGTAGTTATTGACATTACGGAGGTGCTTCCCGTGCCCGACAACCACTACGCGCTTTATACGGAGTGATCGTATCGCGCCATCACTTCAGCAGAAAGTGCTCCATTCGGTGCCCTGCTTCAATCAGCGCCTTGAACACATTCGGAACAGCGCCTTGAACACATTCGGAAGCTTCCCGCGACCGCTCCAGGTGACCGCGCCGTCGGGCGTGATGTATTTGGCTTTGACGGGAGTGCGAGTTTTCTGGGTCCCTGCAGCGCCTGCGCCAAAACCACACTGGGCCGCAGTCAAGTCGTATTCCTGGATAATGTCTTTCACCCGACGAAT
>JEMY01000043.1:2223-2876 GCA_000585075.1 Candidatus Accumulibacter regalis
TCTGCCACTTCGGTTCTACGGGCTTCGTCGATCCGTTGATTGAGTTCGTCGCGTTGGGCAATAAGTTCCTGGTAGTTCGGCATGGAATCTCCTGAGAGGGGTTACTGGTTGAAGTGAAACGCCGAAAAGGCGCCACTTGCGCGGATTATAGGCAAGAGGGCCTTGCTTCGCTACGATGACAGCTTTAATGAACTCTTGACTTACACGATTTTGGCGTATCAGCCCTGACAAGAATGTGATGGATCCCACACCGAGGATTCCTGATCGACCATCCTTGCCTGGGTTGCCGATTTCCATCGCTCGCCGATCGCTCTCATGGACGACCAACCGCGAAATCGGGGCCAAACCTGAGTGCGGGCAACCGATTTGGTGTTCCGACGTTCACGTACGGTGATGGTTGCGGTGATGGCCCACCGTCGCCCTGCGCACTGCAAGAAAGTCAGTTGACAACTTCGACCTGCACCCATTTGAATATCAGCCCCTGATCGCTTTCCACCTGCCGGGCGACCAGCAAGATCGGCCCGTTGGGCACCAGCGTGACCGCCTCTCTGTTTTTCACGGCAGCGGCCCATCCGCCATGCAGTCCCTGCTCTTGCTCGCGCTCGGCATCCTCGATGCGTTGGCAAACGTCGGCGAGGGAAATCTCCGTCAGC
>JEMY01000043.1:2979-3287 GCA_000585075.1 Candidatus Accumulibacter regalis
TACTCCTTCGGCTCGTACTGCGACTGCGTCGGCACCTTCGCAAACCGCTCCAGGCGCCCCAGGGTCACGAGCAGGTCGGCAAGGTAATGCGCCTGACGACGATACTGGCTTGCCTCGCTCTCAACGGCAGTAACCAGGTCATCGTCCCACCCCGAGGTGTGTCGAAGCAGGTCCTCCAGGCGGTAGCCGAATGCTTGTGCATCCCGGCGCCGACTGCTGTTGCGCTTCGGAATGTACGTTCGGCGGGCCTCGCGACCTTGCGCCTTCCTGCCGTACCAATTGACCAGGTACCACTCGATGGAGAGCGC
>JEMY01000043.1:3579-3756 GCA_000585075.1 Candidatus Accumulibacter regalis
CCCTCGTTGTGACCGAAGCCAAGCGCCCTTCCCGGTTACCAAGGACGGCCATTTCGCCTATTTGGCCGGCTTCCAGGACTCGCAGGACGTCCCCCAGGGGGTAATTCCAGGCCAGTGAGCAGGCTTTTTCTTCCATAAGGCTGCAGCCCAACCAATCCTTATGTAATAGGGCATGGT
>JEMY01000043.1:3960-5956 GCA_000585075.1 Candidatus Accumulibacter regalis
ACCACTGCCCCGTTTCGCTGCCCCATCCCGAACGCGCTGATCAACGATAGGGGCCCTCTGCCAGTCAGAGACTCGGTAACGGCCGGCATTGCCGGGATGTAAAGCGGGATAAAGACGAGATTCCTCAGGCGATCCGACATGGTGGCTCCCTTCCCTGTCATGCGTTTCCGGGGCGTGGGTTCTTGACCCCCTTACGGCGGCATGATCCAGACCCCTTACGGCGGCATGATCCAGATGCCCGCCGTTTGCTCATGGCCCCCATGGTGCCGGACATGCGGTGGAAGATTCCATGCCGCCACCGGGCGACTTCGGTCGTCCGCCCAACCCGTTTCTTCCGCAACATTCGCGCTTCTTCCGACGCGTGAACAAACCGTCACATGTGTGAAGAAACCTTCACACGACGGCGGTGCTTTCTCCGTCAAAAATAGCGATACTTCCGGAAAACAGGATCGGAGCGCCCCATGTTCAAAGTGGCCGTCATCGAAGACGACATCCCCACCAGTAATCAACTCAGGGAATGGATTCTCTCCGCGCACCCGGACATCACCGTGGAGCAGTGGTTCACCCGCGACGATGCGGAAGCGGCCCTCGCCCGCGAGCAATACGGCCTGGTGGTGCTGGATATCGAACTGGGACGTGAGCGTCACGCGGGTGTTGCGCTCATCAACGCCATCAACAAGCGCGCCAGCGGTACACCAGTGCTCGTGGTTTCGGCGATGCCCGCCACCATTTACCGCGGCATCATGAAGGCACTGGATGCCTGGGACTACCTGCAGAAGGCCACCTTCGAGGAAGCCGAGTTCATCGATACCTTCCTGGAAATCCTGCGCGCCCTTCCTGGAAATCCTGCGCGCGGTCCGACAGCGTGAAAGCGTCAAGCCGCCCTTGGCTGCCGGCGACGAACTCTCCATTGACCCCCTGCGGCAGAGCACGCCCCTATGGCGGGGACAACGAATCAACCTGCCACTGACCGCCCAGCGCATCCTTGCCGCACTCTACGAGAAACGGGGCGACGTGGTCTCTTACGAAGAACTCTCCCAGGTTGTCAAGAGCGGCCGGAGTCGGGACAACATCCGTAAACACATCAGCAGCATCCGCGAAGCCTTTCGCGAACTGGACGAGGCGTTCGACCGTATCGAGAACGTCCCCATGCGCGGATTCCGCTGGTCCGACCCTGCCTCAACAGGCTCAAGCGATCGGTAAGCGGGCGATGGACAGCAGGGGATTCCTCGGCAGCAGCCCGGCGCATCGCTACGTCCCTTCGGTGCGGTCGCCGGAATGAAACCGCTGGCCTGGCTGGCGTCGTTCCGGCTGCGCATCCTCTTTCGCAGTGCCTTCCTGCTGCTCGCGCTGGCCGTCGTGGCCATGGCGGTCGCAGTGCTGCAGGAGGAAAAGCAGCGCAGTTACGACAACTATCAGGCGAGCTTCTACGACAACTATCAGGCGAGCTTCGCCAAGACCAAGGAACAGATCGTCGCCCGCCTGCGCCACCCGGCTGGCCAGTTGGCACTGCTCAACCCACCGCGAGGCGAGGGTCCCGTGACACCGCTGCGCCCGGTCATGCTGCCCTTCTCGGCCATCGATTTCGACGACCAGGGCAAGGTCCGCCATGCCGTGGAGATGGCCGGTTGCCTAGTGCAGTACAAGAACTACGGCAGCCTGTGCGTGGCGATTGCCAACAACCCGTGGGCTGGCGGCTTCATCTATGCGGCGGGCACTTTCGTCAGCAGCAAGCTGGGGCACTTTCGTCAGCAGCAAGCTGGTGCCTCACCGCATCGGCAACGAGTTCCTGGATGGCGCTCACCGCCTGAGAGTGGTGGTCAGCCTGCGCGGAGACACGTACCGCTGGATCGCGCCCTTCGAAGTCCCGAGCCACGAGCGTCGGCGATCGTCGGGGATGCGGGGGCGTTTCACGGGCTACGTGGAACTGGACGACCCAGACTACACCGGCGAGATGCCGGTGAAGGAATTTCGCGGCTGGGTATGGCAGAGCGGC
>JEMY01000043.1:6068-6248 GCA_000585075.1 Candidatus Accumulibacter regalis
GCGCTCTTCCAGCCGGAAAAGCCCCAGTGGCCGCCGCCGGACCTCGACCAGTTCGAGGTTCAGGTCGAAGTGCTCCCCCCCGGCGACGGCCCGGCCATTTTCGACAGCAACGAGGATAGTGCCATCCCGCCCTTTTCCCTCAACGACCTGACAGGCCTTCTTCTGCCCGGCGAAACCCTG
>JEMY01000043.1:6340-6540 GCA_000585075.1 Candidatus Accumulibacter regalis
GTCCTGGAGGAGCCTTCGCCACTACTCACCCGCCTGATTCGCAAATTGCCGGTGGAACGTTACGACGCCCCGGTCGAACTCACCGACGAGGTGGTGACGCCCATGGGCAGCTATCGAATTCTGTTCCACGGGGATGCCCGCAGTGTGAACAAGATCCTGAGCGCCGTCGCCTCGCGCGTTTCCTGGTTTGTCGGTGCCAT
>JEMY01000043.1:6661-6871 GCA_000585075.1 Candidatus Accumulibacter regalis
GTGAAGGCCATCGGCGGCCTCCAGCGCTTCGATCTGGCGGATCTCCGCGGCAGCGACGAGCTCGGCATCCTCGCCAACTGCCTCAACGACCTGCTGCGCCGGGTGAAGGAAGACGCCGAGCGGGAGAGGATACGCGCCGAGCAGGAAAGGGACATGTGGCACGCCGTTGGTCACGAAATCATGTCGCCGCTTCAATCGCTCATGGTGCTG
>JEMY01000043.1:6890-8445 GCA_000585075.1 Candidatus Accumulibacter regalis
TACATCAATCGCATGCAGCAGGCGGTGCGTGTGCTCTACGGCAACGCCAGTCCGAGCGAAGCGTTTCAGTCCTCGGCCTTGCAGGTGCAGGCGATCGACATTGCCAAGCTTCTGCGATCGACATTGCCAAGCTTCTGCGAAATGTCGCTGACAACGCCGGTTTTGTCGACGTGCGCTGCGCCGCTGCGTACCAACCGGTGTGGGTACGCGCCGACGAGTATCCCCTCGAAGACGTCTTCTCGCACATCCTCAAGAACGCCGATCGCTACCGTCAGCCCGGCACGCCGATCACCCTCGCCCTGGAGATCACGGAGACCACGGTGACGGTGATCATTCACAATGTCGGCCGACTCATTACTGAGGATTTCCTGGACAAGATTTTCGAGTACGGCGTTTCCGAGCATGCGGAAGCCGGCGCCAACGGCAACCGGGGCCAGGGTCTCTTCGTCGCCAAGACGTACATGGCCAAGATGGGCGGGACGATCGCCGTTCGCAACGTGGAAGATGGCGTGAGTTTTGTGCTGACGCTGCAGCGGATGCGGGTTGGAGGAGCTCAGTAAGGTCCGCGAACGGGTTCCAGGCAGGAGATCGCGTGCGTCTGCCGCCGCGCCGGAACACTGGTGACGAGCCGAGAATCCAGCAGCAGCCTTGACCGCTCATCCCGGACGACGATGATCGGGGCGCTTGCGAGTGCATAATTCGTGAAAGAAATGCAGGACACGAACAAGCGGCGGCCCTCGTCTCGACTGTACCCGGGCCGGTCCCCTGGCTTCCCGGCCTCAAAAGCACCGGTTTCGAAAGGAGCGACATGAGCAAGACCCATGAGGAGCCACCGCCGGATGGAACGGCGTCGGATCAGGGCAACGACCGACCGTCAATCCCTTCAGTCGAATCGGACGCGCTTGCAGCCCGTTTGAAGATGCTCATCAGACCGGGGTCGGTCGCCTCTTTTGCCAAGCGATGCGGCCTCGCGGAATCGGTCCTCCGGGCGTACATCAGCGGTCCTCCGGGCGTACATCAGCGATGGGCGAATGCCCTCGCTGGACAAGGCTCTGGCCATTGCCACCGCTGGGGGTGTCACCCTTGACTGGCTCGCTACAGGACGCGGCCGACGCGCCACTGCCCAAGTCCTCGCGGCCGACACCACGGCCTCTGGCAGCCCTGGCGATGCTGAAGGACTACAAACACCGACACTCGACACCGTCGTACTGGAAGGTATCCTGAAGGCCGTCCTCGAAGCCCAGGGCGATCGCGCGACACCAGCCCAGGGCGATCGCGCGACACCGGAACACCTTGCCGCCTTGACCGTCGATCTGTATCAACACGTCATGATTCTTGACCAGCCGGAATAGACGCCCCGGGCCTTTCGGCCCGCGGTTATCCCCAACCCTCGCTCTTTCGCCGACCAGCGGAGTGCCTCTTCCCGCTTCTGGCGAGTGAAGCGCAATCGCTCCTATACCGAACACACGCCGTTCGACGTAACGAACACGGCTCAAGCCTGCCGACGGGCAGCAGGCGATGGACCGCGACCCGTTCGTTCGCGATCCATCGCCTG
>JEMY01000043.1:8576-8733 GCA_000585075.1 Candidatus Accumulibacter regalis
GAAGACAGACAGCGAAGAAGGTTTGTCGGCCCAGCGTTCGACCTCCAGGCTGGACAGGTTCAACAGCTCGAAGCTGATCTTGTAGCGGCCGTCCGCCTTCGCCTCACGGGCGGCGAGCATCTTCGTGCGGCCCGGCACCCATCCGGCGAATTCGACG
>JEMY01000043.1:8773-9635 GCA_000585075.1 Candidatus Accumulibacter regalis
ATCCAGCCCGTCGGTTCCTGGCGAAAGACCCACATCTCGCGCCAGGTGTCGAGCGGCTGAACGGCCAGGGTCAGGGCGGCACCCTGGGGGTGGGCGACGGCCGATGCCGACCAGACGGTGCCGTAGGTACAGCGCCTGAGAAGCGGGTTCTTCACGTCGAGAAGCGGGTTCTTCACGTCGTGTCGCGCATCGACCAGATGAACGCAGGTCTCGCCTGGCTCGCCGGGAGTGGTGACGATCCCGAGAGCGAGCGACGCCTTGATCGGCTCGAGCGGCAGCCCCGGCTCGGCGGCCCAGCGCGACGCGCCCACACGAATCGCGGCGTCGCTGTAGTTCGCGGCATCGCTTTCCGCCAGCTCGTGTTTGTTGATCACCGCCAGTTCGCTCACCGCGCGGTTGCCTGCCTCGGCGACGACCGCGGTGCCGAGTTCGGACCGTCTCGCCCGTTGCCAGGCGAGACTTGCCCACACCCCGGCCTTGCGCAGGTGCAGGCGGTTCTTGACGACCTCCGGTAGCTCGGACGTGTCGATCCGGTCCAGCACTTCGGCCCGCCAATTGTCGAGGGCGAAGCGCTCGACCGGCGTCAGCCTCCGCTCGACCGGCGTCAGCCTCGGTGAAACGCAATCGTGACGAGTGAGCGCCAGCGCCGCCAGGGCTTTCTGCAGATCGCTCGCCGGCAGCGCGAGGACACGGCGGAAGGCATCGCCGTCGTAGCAGAGCTGGACTTGATCGTCGCGCGACGCTGACCATGGTCACGCCGTAAGCGGCGGCGACTTCGAGATGTTCGCCAACGGCGCTGCCGGGTCTCTTTGCCCGGCGCGAGCTGGCGCTTCGGGCGAGACGTTCGGCGAAGGTGCCGAGC
>JEMY01000043.1:9663-9827 GCA_000585075.1 Candidatus Accumulibacter regalis
TCGGCGGGTGCTGCCTTGAGATAGGCGGCGGCATAGCTGATGCCCAGGGCTTCCGCCCCGGGCGTATCGCGCAGGAAACGGACCACGGCAAGCAGTTCGGGAGCGTTTTCCGGTTTCAGCGACTGCGGTCGAACCTGGCTCGCGCGAACGTAGCCGGCACGTTC
>JEMY01000043.1:9885-10441 GCA_000585075.1 Candidatus Accumulibacter regalis
GGTGCCACGGATTTCCAGGCTGTCACCCTGCCACAGCACGGCATGCTGGGCAGCGCTTTCCCGCGGGGCGGCGCGCAGACCGGCCTGATCCTGGGTGACGATGGCGATGATGGTGAGTGCGGTGGCCAGCATGATCATTGCCCTCCCTCGAAACCGTCTTCTGCTGCGCGACCGTCCGGCGCCTCATAGCGTCCTGAGGGCGCAGGCGTCACGCGGCCGCTACCGAGCAGGGCGGCACCGATGAAGCCGCCGTCGCGCGGTGGTGGCGCGATGATCACCGAAATCTTGTCGGAGAGTTTGTCGGCCATGGTTTTCTGGATCAGGAGCGGATGCTTGTCGATCAGCGAGCGGATGCTTGTCGATCAGCGCGCCGTCACGCGCCAGCTGTTCGCTGGCGACCTTTCCCATGCGCTCCTGCCGATATGCTTCGGCGTCGGCCAGCTTCCGGCGCGAATCGGCCTCGCCCGCCGCCTCGATGCGACGCGACTGAGCGGTGGCTTCGGCGCGCTTGATGCGGGTCAGCTTCTCGGCCTCGGCTTCGAGCCCGCGTTGCTCG
>JEMY01000043.1:10606-11289 GCA_000585075.1 Candidatus Accumulibacter regalis
TGCTTGTCTTTGAGCTCCAGCGTGTAGCGCATCTTTTCGCTGGCAAGTTCTTCGGCGAGCAGCGTTTCCATGCCTGACCGGTAGTCGCGCGGCAGGTCCACCTTGCCCAGGGTCACCGACTCCAAAACGATCCCATCGGCGGCCAGGCGGGGTGTCAGTTCGCGCTCGATGGACTCCTGGATGTCCTGGCGTTTGCTGGAGAAGATCTCGCGTACGGTGTAGCGGGACAGGGTCTTGTAGAGCACGCCCTGCACCACCGGCTCGACGATCTCGCCACTAATGTCCTCGGGCAGGTTCCGGGCAACGGCCGCGATCTGTTTCGGGTCGAGCGCGTAGCGCACCGAGATGTCGATGCCCAGCGAGAGCCCCTCCACCGACTGGAAAGGCGCGGGGCCATTGGCTTCGAGTCCATCGATCGGTTGGCTTCGAGTCCATCGATCGGGCGATAGACCTGGTCACGCAGCGAGAAGCGGCGCAGCTCGTGGAGATGGGGAATGACGACCGCGGCGCCTTCGTGCACTTCGACCGAATCACCGGTGAGCTGATTGAGGCGGATGCCGACTTCCCCACGACCGATGCTCTGCATTGGAGGATTCGTGTAGAGGGCGTAACCGCCGGCGCTGAGCACACCGAGCGTGGTGAGACCAAGGGCGTGACGACGGATGGCGCTGCCGCAGCTGACA
>JEMY01000043.1:11408-11660 GCA_000585075.1 Candidatus Accumulibacter regalis
CAGCATGATCTTCGATGAAAGGGACGAGTGCCCCGCCGTGGGGTCGGGAAGATCGGTCCGCAACCCGGTTCGGCATGGAATCCATGGTCGTCCAAGTGCCGCGGAGGGTTCAAAGCCGGCGCAGGGGCAGTTTCGTCACGGGCCGGCGGCTTTTCTACCGGGACGTTCTCATTTCTTCAGGGGTGTGAAGAAATCTTCACAACCTGGCCGTGAACGCGCCCGTCAAGCGGGGGGATCTGCGACGTGTGCAGG
>JEMY01000043.1:11777-11967 GCA_000585075.1 Candidatus Accumulibacter regalis
CATCCGGTGCACTGGCGGCGCACTGAACGCGCGAAGGAACGTTGAACGCTCCTCTTGTGTGCCTGCAGGTTTCCTGCAGTGCGTCTGCCAGGCGTCGCTGCCCACTCCCGGGCGACGTGGGCAATGACGTGACCCAGGAGAAAACCGGACATGACAGTTCTCGGAATCGATATCGGCTATTCCAACCTCA
>JEMY01000043.1:12117-12272 GCA_000585075.1 Candidatus Accumulibacter regalis
GTGAACGGGGCACCGTTTGTCGCCGGTCTATCGCCGGATCGTGCCGAGCTCTGGAGTCGCGAGTTGCACGAGGACTACCCGTCGACCGCCTCTTATCGCGCCCTCTTCCATGCCGGGCTTCTGCTTGCCGAATTGGACCAGATCGACCGGCTTGT
>JEMY01000043.1:12615-12740 GCA_000585075.1 Candidatus Accumulibacter regalis
CTGATCGCGCAGGATTTCGGGGGCAATGTCGGCAGAGAACGTCTTGAGCACACGCTCCGCAAAGGACACCCACAGGTCCGTCTTCTCGGCGAGCGGGTCGAAGTCGCACCCTACCTGAAGAAGGC
>JEMY01000043.1:12990-13321 GCA_000585075.1 Candidatus Accumulibacter regalis
GTGAAGATCCCGACGGGCACCTACCCGGAGTTGCTTGCCGATCTTGGTACCGTGGCGACACGAGCGCGGGCGGAACGGCTCAGAGTTCTGGCGATGGTCGGCTTGAGGGACTTGCGCCAGGGTTCGTCGCGGGGTCAGGCTTCGGCGAATTTGCAGCACGATGGAGGATAACGAAGCCGAGGTGAAGAAGTCGGCGACTACGATCATTCGGAAGCTCACACAGGGGCTGTAACGCCTACGAGCACGAGGCGTTGCGGTGCGATGAGCGACCCCGAGAAAAGCTCGGTTTGCCGCCTGCGCCCCGCCGGTCCTGTGGTCCGGTAAGCCTTCG
>JEMY01000043.1:13379-13908 GCA_000585075.1 Candidatus Accumulibacter regalis
AACCGACCCGACGCACCATCTCATTGGTTGCTGGCAACGCCTAATTCTTGGTCGGCGGAGAGCTTCGCTTGGCAGAGGCCGGTCCACGGCAGATTTCCACAGCTTGTCCACTGCTTCCGCACAGCGCTACCCACAGGTTCTGGGGACAGAAGCGAAGAGTCCCGATTTTGCAAAAAAACTGCAGCAGACGTCCGCTGCCTGGCTTCGTCGGCCTCAGTCGGAGCCCGGTCTCGTGCTGCATGCCCTCAGAAGGGTGCATCCGCTCACTCAAGAAACACGCTACTCGATTGTCTTGATCCCACGGCACTTCGGAAAAGCCGTGCATCCCCAGAAGGCACCTCCTGCGTTCGGCCCCTGTTTCGCAATGCGCTTCAGCATCCTGCCGCCACACCGGGGACACAGCATCCTGCCGCCACACCGGGGACAGGTTGGCTCTGCTGCTGGCGTGGCGGTCTGTGCGGCTGTCAGCACGCTGGCCGGTACTCGTCCGGCCGACACCGCCATCTCAGGTCGGGCAGCTCGGACTCGT
>JEMY01000043.1:14106-14285 GCA_000585075.1 Candidatus Accumulibacter regalis
CGCCACTGCTTGCACTGCACGAGAAAGACCTCGCTGCCTTTCCTCAATTCCAGATCGATGCCCCCATCGGGACCACCGCCGCCGGCTTCTGTCACTGAAAAACCACGCATCCGGAACGCCTCGCCTACGAGCAACTCGAAATCGCTCCAATTCAAGGCGCGCAGGTTCTCGCCGGACTT
>JEMY01000043.1:14430-14807 GCA_000585075.1 Candidatus Accumulibacter regalis
ATCTGTCCAACGACCATCTCACCAATCTGCCCAGGGGGCACATTGGTCGGCACATCCGCAGACGCATACCTGTGCAGGATCACGTAGGCAAGGAGAGCCAAGATGCTCCCGACCCACCACGGAAGCATCGCNNTCCGAAGATGTCTTCAAAGGCGCTGCTATTCCGTCTTCTTGCCATCACTGATTCCTGTCAGGGTTTCTACCCAGTCGATGCAGCCTATCCGCTATCTTCGCATCGTCGCGCGGATGTCAAACGATGCCGTGATTTTGCCTACACCCATTGAAAAACCAGAGAGGCTGAGCTGGGCATACTTTTTGGCAGAATAAACTGCCAACCTCCCCGACATACGGCGATTGAAACCGTTGTAGGTACATCC
>JEMY01000043.1:14845-50161 GCA_000585075.1 Candidatus Accumulibacter regalis
CCTGATCTCCAACATGGGATACGGCGGTGGCCTCTTCCTGATGGGCTGGACCGGGGGTTACGCATAGCCTTATACACAACTTGAGGTTTCCTCTGTAAGCTATCGTTTTTGCTTGAGAAGGCATCATGGCGAGGTGGGCTGAGGAGGAACTGAAGGGAATCAACCTGGGTGACGGCCGTCGGGACAAACGAGCAATCGCGTTGCTGGATACGCTTTCTGCGAGACCGACGGCGAGTATCCCGGGGGCGTGTTCGGACTGGTCGGAGACGATGGCGGCTTACCGCTTCTTCGGCAACGATGACATTACGTGGGAGGCTATCCTCACACCGCATTGGTCTTGCTCCCGGACGCGGATCGCGCAGCACAAAGTTGTGCTGATGCTGCAGGACACCACCGAACTGGACTTCAACGGGCAGCGTATCTCGGGGTTGGGGCCGCTGAGCTACGAAGCGCAGCGAGGCCTTTACGTACATCCGACGTATGCGGTCAGCGTTGATCGCGAGCCTTTGGGGGTACTGGATGCGTGGATGTGGGCGCGCGAGCCGAAGGACGCCGACGGCCGGCGCCCGGGGATCAAAGAGAGCACCCGCTGGATCGAGGGCTATGAACGGGTGGCCGAACTGGCGACGGAGTTGCCGGAGACCCGGCTGGTCTACGTGGCCGACCGTGAGTCTGACATGATCGAGTTGATGGGCCGGGCCCGCGAACTGGGCCAGCCAGCGGATTGGCTGTTGCGTGCTCAGCATGATCGGGCACTGCCTGACGGCCAGAAACTGTGGCCGACGGTGACCTCGGGTGAAGCTCTTGGGG
The DNA here is from genome assembly GCA_000585075.1 of Candidatus Accumulibacter regalis. Taxonomy (GTDB): domain Bacteria; phylum Pseudomonadota; class Gammaproteobacteria; order Burkholderiales; family Rhodocyclaceae; genus Accumulibacter; species Accumulibacter regalis. The sequence continues at coordinate 15,656 of JEMY01000043.1, forward strand.
GAATCACCTTCACCCTGCCCGCGAGGCATGGTCAAAAAGCGCGCGTGGTACGCCAGCAGCTGTGGGCGCGTGTCGTCGACCTTCCGCATGGCAAGAACCAAACGATCCGGGCCACCTGCGTGGTGGCCAAGGAAATCGACCCACCTGCCGGAAGTCGCCCGGTCGAGTGGCGCTTGCTGACCAATCGCACCGCCGAGACGCTCGAAGAAGTCGCGGAACTGATCGATTGGTATCGCGCTCGCTGGGAGATCGAGATCCTCTTCCATATCCTCAAGAACGCCTGCCGCATCGAGGCCTTGCAACTGGGAACGATCAAAGGTCTGCAACGTGCCATCGCGCTGTACCTCATGGTCTCCTGGCGGATTGCTGTGTTGATGCGATTTGGCCGAACCTGCCCCGACTTGCCCGCCGACTTGTTCTTCCACGAAGATGAATGGCATGCCGCCTATCTTCTCAACAAGAAGAAACCGCCGGCTGACCTGCCAACCCTTAACCAGGTCCTGCGCCTGGTGGCCATGCTCGGTGGTTTCCTCGCTCGCAAAGGCGACGGAGAGCCGGGCGTCAAGACCATCTGGCTCGGATTGCAGCGCGTCATAGACTGCGCTATCGGCCTTCAGTTCATGCGTCAGGCAGATCCTGGGTAAGTTGTGTATAAGGCTATGGGGGTTACGTGCTGCTGGCAATGCTGCTCGCGCCTTACCTGCGCAAGTTCGGCAAGTTCACCGTGCCCCAGTTCATCGGCGACCGCTTCTACTCGAAGGCCGCCAGCACGGTCGCGGTTCTCTGCCTGCTGGTCGCTTCGCTGACCTACATCATCGGTCAGATGACCGGAGTCGGCGTGGCCTTCTCGCGCTTCCTGGGCGTGACGAGCGAAACCGGGATCTACGCGGGTATGGGCATCGTCTTTTTGTACGCCGTGTTCGGCGGCATGAAGGGGATCACCTACACGCAGGTGGCGCAATACTGCGTGCTGATCTCTGCCTACATCATCCCGGCGATCTTCATCTCGATTCAACTCACCGGCAACCCCATCCCGCAACTGGGTCTGGGTTCCAACATTGTCGGGCAGGATGTCTCGCTGCTGCACAAGCTGGACATGGTGGTCAGCGATCTCGGATTTGCCAACTACACCACGTCAGACGCTGGCGGCATGTTGAACATGTTCGTTTACACGATGTCGCTGATGATCGGTACCGCCGGTCTGCCGCACGTCATCATGCGCTTCTTCACGGTGCCGACGGTGGCTGCCGCGCGTAGTTCCGCCGGTTGGGCGCTGATCTTCATCGGCCTTCTCTATACCACCGCACCTGCTGTTGCGGCGATGGCCAAGACCAACCTGCTGCGCACGATCACCCCGGGCGTGGTGATGGGCAATGCCGACCCCTACGCTGCCGACTCGCAACTGGTGTACGAGGAGCGTCCGGACTGGATGAAGCGCTGGGAGAAAACCGGTCTGCTGAAGTGGGAAGACAAGAACGGCGACGGTCGCATCCAGTACTACAACGACAAGTCCAAGAGCGACGCCTTCAAGGCCAAGGCCGAAGCCGCCGGCTGGAAGGGCAACGAGCTGACGGTCAACGCCGACATCATCGTTCTCGCCAACCCGGAAATCGCGCTGCTGCCGAACTGGGTGATCGCACTGGTCGCTGCCGGTGGTCTGGCTGCCGCCCTGTCGACTGCCGCGGGCCTGTTGATGGCCATCTCGGCCGCGATCTCGCACGACCTGATCAAGAACGTCTTCGTTCCGGAGATCAGCGAGAAAAACGAGCTGCTCGCGGGCAAGATCTCGATGGCCGTGGCGATCGTCATCGCGGGTTATCTGGGTCTCAACCCGCCGGGCTTCGCGGCCGGTACCGTGGCACTGGCCTTCGGGATCGCGGCGAGCTCGCTGTTCCCGGCGATCATGATGGGTATCTTCTCGAAGAAAATGAACAAGGAAGGCGCTATCTGCGGCATGCTTGCCGGCCTGTTCGTCACCCTTTTCTACGTCTTCGCAGCCAAGGGTATCTTCTTCATCAAGGGAACCGAGTACCTGCACCTGATCGGTGGGCCAAACAGCTTCTTCGGCATCACGCCGGAAGCCTTCGGTGCTATCGGAGCCTGTGTCAACTTCGGCGTCGCCTTCATTGTCGACAAGATGACCCCGGAACCTCCGGACCACATCCAGGCAATGGTCGAAGCGGTGCGCATCCCGCGTGGCTCAGGAGCTGTTACGGGCGCGCACTAAGCGAGTTGGCTTTATGATCATGCTGTCGTCCGGCTTCCAGTCGGCGGCAGCGGGCAAGGAGAACCCCGCTGGTGGCTGTGGCGGGGTTTTTCTTTGCTCGGTTGCCTTGATGTTGTAATTACCTGGGTTTCTGAGTGCGCGCAGTGGCGCGAAACACAAGGAGTAGTGGATGACTATCAGCGTCGCGATAACATGGATACTGTTTCTCGGCCTCTTTCCAATTGCTTTTTTCTGGCTGCGGCGGGCGTGGCGCATCCTTTTCAAGAGGGATTTTTCCGAGGTGGCGCTGAAAGGCGGCGTGCCACCCGCCAAGCCGGAGAAGTATGCGCCCTACACGGCGGCCATTAATCTGGTTGCCGGCGGCGTCGCGGTGGCGGTGATCCTGATGATCGTCATCGGTGGCGTCGCGTACGACATCTGGAGCGCAATTGCCGGGTCGACAATCTGGATGAAGTTCTTTGCCGACTATATTGTCAGCCGGAATGCCCACGCCAGCTGGGGCAAGAAGAAGGCGCCGGCCGCACCTGGCGACCGTGGCTGACGCTTCTCTGCGCCTAGCCGTCGCGAGCGCGCGCTTGCTTCGGCTCGCGGTGGCCGTTACGGCCGCCGGTCGGGGGGCTCTGCCGGGAATCTATCCGCCGCTGGTGACGCTATCCTGCTTCGCTGGCTGGGGCTCGATCTTGACCTCCAGCGCCTTGGCCTCGGTATCGCTGATGATCTCGAACAGGTTGACGACTTTCTTGACGTCGGTGGTCGTGCGCGCGACCTGGATTGCTGCGTCCGCCTCGCGCTGCGTGACCAGGCCCAGCAGATAGACGACTCCGGCTTCAGTGACCACCTTGACATGCGCGGCGCTGACCCTGCCCGAGTCCACCAGGCGTGCCTTCACCTTGGTGGTGATGTAGGAGTCCTGGCTGCGCGTGCTCAGTGAGCTGGCCGGGGCGATGGCCAGTTCGTCGTAGACGCCCTTGACCTGCGGTATGGCGGCGACCAGGCGCGCCACCTCGGCCTTGATCGCCTCGGAGGGGACCTCGCCGGTGATCAGCACCTTGCGGTTGTAGCTGGTGAAGTTGGTGTGCGACTGCTCCCCCGCCTTTGTGCTGACGTTTCCTGCCGCTTTCCATTCGATGGTTTCGTCTTCAGTCTGGGTGCCGAGAGAGCGGCGATCGACTGCCGACAGGGTTGCTTGGGTCGCGCCGGCGGCGACCAGCGGGATGCAGCCCTGCAGCGTCGGTGCCAGGGTCACGGCAAGAAGGAGGCTGGTGGCCAGCGTTTTTTTCATTCCTCGACTCCCATGAGCAGGCCGTCTATGCCATCGCAAAGGCAGTGGATGGCGAGCAGGTGCGTTTCCTGAATGCGTGCGGTGCGCTCGGCAGGCACGCAGATATGAACGTCGCTATCGCAGAGCATTTCCCCGATCGCGCCGCCGCCCTTGCCGGTCAGCGCCACCACGCGTAGTTCGTTCTCGTGTGCGGCGTTGATCGCTTCGATGACGTTGGGCGAGTTTCCCGACGTCGAGATGGCCACCAGCACGTCGCCTGGCTGGCCGAGGGCGCGGACCTGCTTGGCAAATACCATCTTGAATCCATAGTCATTGCCGATGGCGGTCATGATCGACGTGTCGGTGGTCAGCGCAATCGCCGCCAGCTCGTGCCTTTCGGCCTCGAACCGGCCAACCAGTTCGGCCGCCAGGTGCTGCGCGTCGGCGGCCGAGCCACCGTTGCCGCAGGCGAGGATCTTGCCGTTGTTGAGCAGGCAGCCGACCATTGCTTCGATCGCCTGTGCGATTGGCGCGGCCAGCAGTTCGCTGGCGTCGAGCTTGGTCTGCGCGCTGTCCTGGAAGTGCTGTTTGATACGGGCGATCAAATTCATGGGCTGTACTTGACCAGACTGAAAGAGGAGCCAGGGATCTTAACACCAGGGAGTCGCGAGGACCGCGCAGTCAACACCGAACACCGAACACCGAACACCGAACACCGAACACCGAACACCGAACACCGAACACCGAACACCGAACACCGAACACTGCGGCTGCGACGGCGCGATGGCGCGATGGCGCGGCCAGCGTGCGGATCGGGGTGCTGCGGGGGACATGGCACGCGCTAGGGCGCCGCAAAGGCGTCACGCAACCATTCGATTGCCGTGTCGGACAGATCGTCCAGGAGCAGGCAGTCGAAGCGGCATTCAGGTTCACGCTGGCCTGCCTGCGACGCCAGGTAATGGCGCGCGGCGAGGATGATGCGGCGTTGTTTGGCGCCGGTGATGCTGGCCGCCGCGCCGCCATAATTGGCGTTGCGGCGCAGGCGGACTTCGACGAAGACGAGCACTCGTCGTTCCTGGCAGATCAGGTCTACCTCGCCGCCGCGGCAGCGGTAATTGCGTCTCAGGATGGTCAGGCCGCTGCGTTCGAGGAAGGACGCCGCCAGCCGCTCGGCGAGGACGCCCGCTGTTGGCGGCCTTTCGCCTGGCCCGGCCGTGCTATCTTTGTCGCTTGCCTGCGGACGGATGGTCATGACGGAAGAACTCCCTGCGTTGTATGTGGTGCCGACGCCGCTCGGCCATCTTGGCGACATGACCCAGCGTTCGATCGAGGTCCTGCGGCGGGTGGCGTGGGTGGCCGCCGAGGACACGCGCCACAGCGGGCCGCTACTCAGACATTATGGCTGTACTGCACGTTTGCTGGCGGCGCATCAGCATAATGAACAGTCCGCCGCACAACAGGTCATCGCTCGCCTGGCGAACGGCGAGTCGGTGGCGCTGGTGGTCGACGCCGGCACGCCGGCGGTGTCCGACCCTGGCGCGCGGCTGGTGGCCAGGGTGCGTGCGGCCGGCTATCGCGTCGTCCCTTTGCCGGGTCCCTGCGCGGCGATCGTCGCGCTGTCTGCCGCCGGACTCGATGACCCGCATTTCCTCTTCTACGGCTTCCTGCCGAGCAAGGCGGGGCAGCGCGCAGAGGCCTTGCGCGGACTGGCCCATCTGCCCTACGCGCTGGTTTTCTACGAGGCTCCGCATCGCATTCTCGACGCCGTGGCGGCGTTGGCTGACGCGTTTGGGCCGACACGAACCGTGGTTCTGGCGCGCGAACTGAGCAAGTTGTTCGAATCGATCCATGTCTGTCCGCTTGCCGAAGCGCGCGACTGGTTGCTGGCAGACGCCAACCGGCAGCGCGGCGAATTCGTGGTGCTCGTTTCGGGGGCGGCGTCGCTGGACGACGGTGCCGAAGGCGAAAGGGTCGTCAGGCTGCTGCTCGACGAGGGACTGCCGGTCAGCCAGGCCAGCCGCCTGGCGCACGCGATTACCGGGGTCGGCAGGAAAGCCTTGTATGAGCTGGCCTTGCGACTGAAGGCTTGAACGCTGCCTGGCTGGCCGCAGGAGGCGCGCCCTTGATCGGCCACGACGCCGATACCGAGGCCTGTTTCGGCCGCCAGGAGAAAATCATCTAGAATCCGGTCTTTCTCTTGTCGCGGTCCAAGAATGCAGATCACTCTTACTCGTCCTGACGACTGGCACCTTCATCTGCGCGATGGTCAAGCGCTGAGCGCAGTGTTGCCGCATAGTGCCCGTCAGTTTGCCCGGGCCATCGTGATGCCCAATCTGCGCCCGCCAGTGACCACCGTCGCTGCAGCGGGCGAATACCGGGCGCGGATCCTGGCGGCCTTGCCGCGCGGCGCGCAGTTCGAACCGCTGATGACCCTCTACCTGACCGATCGCACCTCGGCCGATGAAGTGCGGCGCGCTGTCGATAGCGCCTTCGTGCACGCGGTGAAGCTGTATCCGGCGGGGGCGACGACCAATTCGGATTCCGGGGTCAGCGATCTCGATAAATGCGCTGCCGCGCTTGCCGAAATGGAACGGTCCGGGATGCCCTTGCTGGTGCACGGCGAGGTGACCGATCCGGACGTCGATGTATTCGATCGCGAACAGCGCTTCATCGAGAGCGTCCTGCAGCCGCTGCTGGCACGCTACCCTGGGCTCAAGCTTGTCTTCGAACACATTACCACCAGCGATGCCGCCGATTTCGTTGCCAGCGCGGGGCCGAACCTGGCAGCAACGATTACCGCGCATCACCTGCTCTACAATCGCAACGCCATTTTTGCCGGCGGCATTCGCCCGCACCACTACTGCCTGCCGGTGCTCAAGCGTGAGGCGCATCGGCAGGCGCTGGTGCGTGCGGCGACTTCGGGTAACCCGCGGTTTTTTCTCGGCACCGATTCGGCGCCGCATGCGCGGAGCAGCAAGGAGACCAGTTGCGGTTGCGCCGGCTGCTATACGGCGCACGCGGCGCTTGAACTCTACGCCGAAGCTTTCGAGGCGGCCGGCGCTCTCGATCGGCTGGAAGCGTTCGCCAGCTTCAACGGTGCCGATTTCTATGGCCTCGCACGCAATACCGGGACGGTGACGCTGCGCCAGGAGGAGTGGCTGGTCGCCGAGGCGTTTCCCTATCTCGGCGACGAGACGCTGGTTCCACTACGTGCCGGCGAGCGCTTGCGCTGGCGGATGCTCGCTTGATGTTGGCGGATCGCCCTGCGCGTGCCCGCTGCGCGATTCGCATGAGGAGGCTTGCCGTGTTGCGGAAAACCTTGTTGTCCTTGTTCCTGCTGCCCCTGCTGGTCGCCTGCTCCGATCAGCGTGCGTCCTTCGAGATCGCTTCGAGTCAGCATGCGCTGACGCTGATTCGCATCAAGAATTTCTTCTGGGAAAAGACGGCTTCCTACGCCATCGTCGCGGCGCGGATGCCCGAGTGCATGCGCCGCCACGACATGGGGAAGGGCGGCGCCGAAACCCCGGTCGAGGTCTACGCGCCGGGGAACGACGCCTGGATTCTCAAACAGGGCCGCCGCATGCTGGTCGTCGAGACGCGAACCTGCGAGGGCTTCGCCCGCCTTGAAGAAGAGCCTGCCGGCGGCATGGGCCCCTTGCAGGGCAGCTTCGAGATGCGCAATGGGAGCTTGACCTTCGTCGCCGCGCCGAAGGGTGATGCGCAGACGGAAGCCGTGGCGCCGGCGCCGCAGTGAACCCGTGAGCCTGTCCGGCTGGCCTTCTCCGGGTGGCCTGTTTGCGCCGTTGTCACCTCTTGTCGAGGGCATTCCCTTCGCGCCTGACGCGGCATCGCTCGAGTTGCTCTGTGCTCGCCTAGACCTGCGCACGGCTAGCGGCCGGCGGCTTTCGTTCATTGCGCCGCAAGGGGATGGGGTCGATTACGAAATGCGCATCTGGGCGCGTGGCGAGGTGGAGACGCGTCCCGCCAATTGGCACGATTTCTTCAATGCTCTGGTCTGGCTCAGCTTTCCGCTCAGCAAATCGGCGCTGAATGCCCGTCACGTCGAGTCGATGGCGGTGCCCCGCGCGCAACACAGCCGCGGTCGCGATCGTGATGCGCTGACGCATTTCGATGAATGTGGCGTCATCGTCGTCTCCTCCGATCGTTCCCTGCTCGCCCTGCTGCGCAGCTTTCAATGGAAAACCCTGTTCTGGGAGCGGCGCCGTGACCTCGCGCGCGCGTTGCGCTGTTTCGTCTTTGGCCACGCCACCTACGAGCAGCTGTTGCAGCCGTTTCGCGGCTTGACCGCCAAGGCCGTGCTTCATGAAGTCAGCGCCGACTGGCTGCACGCACCGCTGCGCGAACAGCTGGCTGACGTCGACCGGCGTCTGGCTGGCGAAGTGGCGGCTGGATTGCACGTCGATCCGAGCGCTTTTCACCCTTTGCCACTCCTGGGTCTGCCGGGCGTGACAGCCGCCAACGAGAGCGCCTCCTACTACGATGACGCTTGGCAATTCCGCCCGGGGCGAACGCGGCGGCGCGTATAATCAGCGCGGGAAGTCGGTCAGGCAGCCGCTGGGCAAGAGGTCACCACCTTGCGCCGAGAGGAAAGTCCGGGCTCCGCAGAGCAGGATGCCGGTTAACGACCGGGCACCGTGAGGTGACGGAAAGTGCAACAGAGAACAGACCGCCGATGTCCGCGCTCAGACAATCGAGAGTGGGCAGGTAAGGGTGAAACGGCGAGGTAAGAGCTCACCGCGGCCGTGGTAACACGGCTGGCACGGCAAACCCCATCCGGAGCAAGGCCAAATAGGGAAGCATGGGCGTGGCTCGCGCTGCTTCCGGGTAGGCTGCTTGAACGTACTGGTAACAGTGCGTCTAGAGGAATGGCTGTCCACGACAGAACCCGGCTTATCGATCGGCTTCCCACTATTCCCGCCTGACCGGCAGTCGTTGCTGCCAATCCAACAGTTTTTCTCCCTCTTCGCCGCCTCCAGCAGCGCGCTCCTCGGCCGCTTCGCGCACGTGCAAAGCGTGTGCCAGCCGAGTTTGCCTGCCTTTCTTGAGAGATCACTTTAACTCTGGAAATTGCGCCATTGTTTTATAAAAACAATGTCCCTCTCAGCGTGCTTCAGGAGTCGTCCATAAGTCCTTGTAGCTATTGAGAAAAGCAATGCAAGAGTCCTTGCTTTAGCGCAATCTTTGTCTTAAAGTGGGGGCAAGTAGTAGAAAGTGGGAAGATTGCGGTGTTCTCGGAAGGATTGCAAGGGAAGATTTGGATTGATGTTTCAGGGTGCTGCGGCGTTGAGTCTCGATGTGAAAGGCAGGCTGGCCATTCCGGTACGTCACCGGGAAGCCCTGGCCTCGGTCGCTGACGGTCGCCTAGTGCTGACTGCGCACCCGCATCGTTGCTTGCTTCTCTACCCCGAGCCCGCCTGGGAGCCGATTCGCGACAAGGTTCTGGCTGCTTCGAGCATGAATCCGCAATCGGCGGCGATCAAGCGGCTGTTGGTCGGCAATGCGCGCGAAGAAGCGATGGATGCGGCTGGCCGCCTGCTGATCGCTCCCGAACTGCGCCAGTTCGCCGAACTGGAAAAGCAGGTCTGGCTGGTCGGGCAGGGCAGTCATTTCGAGATCTGGTCGGACAGCGGCTGGAAGAGGCAGCAGGAAGCGGTTTTTCTTCTCAGCGATCAGTGTCTGCCGCCGGGTCTTGAGGACCTGGCGCTGTGACCTTGCCGTCGCAGCATCAGACGGTTTTGCTGCGGGAGGCGGTTGATGCGCTGGAGATAAAACCCGCGGGGACCTATGTCGACGGCACCTTTGGTCGCGGCGGGCACAGTCGGGCGATTCTCGACAGGCTCGGACCGGACGGTCGCCTGCTCGCTCTCGATCGTGACCCGGACGCCGTGGCGCTGGCGCGAGAGACTCCGGACCGGAGGTTGCGGGTCATGCACCAGAGCTTCAGCGAATTGACCGAGGCCTTGCGGGTGGCGGGAATCGACGTCGAGCAGGGTGTCGATGGCGTGCTTCTCGATATTGGCGTCTCGTCGCCCCAGCTCGATCAAGGGGAGCGGGGATTCAGCTTTCGTTATGACGCGCCGCTGGATATGCGGATGGATACGACGCAGGGCGAGACTGCTGCGCAGTGGTTGCAGCGGGCCGGCGTGCAGGAGATTACGGAGGTCATCAGGAATTATGGGGAAGAACGGTTTGCTTTCCAGATTGCAAAGAAGGTTGTGGCTGCTCGGGGAGAGCGGCCGCTTACAACCACGGGTGAGCTCGCAGCCCTTGTACGCGCGGCCGTGCGGACCCGCGAGCCTGGCAAGGACGCGGCGACGCGTACCTTTCAAGCTCTACGGATTCATATCAATCAAGAGCTCGAGCAGCTCACGCTAGTGCTGCCGCAGGCAATGACTGTCCTCAAGCAGGGTGGGCGCCTGGTGGTGATCAGTTTCCACTCGCTCGAAGACCGGATCGTCAAGCGCTTCATGCGCGACGGCGCCGCTCCCGATCGCCTGTCCAGAAAGCTGCCCTTGCGTGCTGTCGATCTGCCGCAACCGGATCTGCGCCTGGTCGGCAAGGCGCTCAAGGCGAGCGCAGAAGAAGTTGCCGCCAACCCGCGCGCACGTAGCGCCGTGATGCGCGTGGCCGAAAAGCTGGCCAGGAAGGCGGCCTGAAATGGTCCGCCTGAACGTGCTCCTGCTCCTGACGGTGATGCTCTGCAGCCTGGGGGTCGTGACCTCGCAACACAAGGCGCGACAGCTCTTTCAGGCGCTTGAAGTGCAGCAGGAGCGCACGCGCCAGCTGGAGGTCGAGTTCGGGCAGCTGCAGCTCGAACTGTCGACCTGGGGGACGGCGCCGAGAATCGAAAAGATCGCTGTCGAGAAGCTCGGCATGCGCACCCCCGACGCCGAGACCTTGCTTCCCTCGTTGCCGACTGGGGGTGCGTCGCGATGATGCGTTTCAAGGGCAAGGTCGCGCACAAATTTGCCGAGAGCCCGTTGCTCGAGCTGCGTCTGCCTGCCTGGCGTTCGCGCCTGATGGCCTTGCTGATCCTCTTTTCCTTCGTCGTCCTGATTGGCCGCGCCTTCTACCTGCAAATACTCGATACCGACTTCCTGCAGGAAAAAGGCGAGTCGCGCTACCGCCGCGACATCGAAATTACCGCGTCGCGCGGACGTATCGCCGACCGCCACGGCGACGTTCTGGCCATTTCGACACCGATGAGGTCGATCTGGGCCGTCCCGCCGGCGGCACAGTTGACTTCCGAGCAGACCCAGCATCTGGCCGCACTGCTGGAGATCGACGCGCAGGGCCTGGCCCGCAAGCTGACCAGCGACAAGCCCTTCGTTTTCCTGCGCCGCCAGATCCCGCCGCCGGTGGCTGCGCAGGTGGCCGCGCTCAAGTTGCCTGGCATCGGTCAGGACAAGGAATATCGCCGCTTCTACCCGACCGGCGAGATGACTGCGCACATGGTCGGATTCACCGGCGTCGACGACAAGGGGCTGGAAGGAGCCGAGCTGGCTTTCCATGGGCAACTGCTCGGCACGCCGGGCAGTCGCAGCGTGATCAAGGACCGGCGCGGCCAGATCGTCGAAGACGTGGGATCGGTCAAGCCGCCGCAGGACGGTGAAGATATCAGCCTGGCGCTGGACTCCAAAGTCCAGTATCTGGCCTATAGCCAGCTCAAGCAGGCGATCGCCGACAGCAAGGCAAAAGCCGGCGGAATTGTCGTCCTTGACGCCAGGACCGGTGAAATACTCGCCCTGGCCAACTGGCCGACGTATAACCCGAACAACCGCGAGAGCCTTTCCGGCGGGCAGTTGCGCAACCGTGCCCTGACCGACACCTTCGAGCCGGGTTCGACGCTCAAGCCGTTTACCATCGCCCTGGCGATGGATACCGGCAAGGTGCGTTTCGACACCCAGATCAACTGTGCGCCCGGTCGCCTGCAAATTGGCGGCGCGACGATTTCCGATACCCATCGCTACGGCGTGCTGACCGTCGCCGAGGTCATCCAGAAGTCGTCGAACGTCGGGTCTTCGAAGATCGCCGCCATGTTGCCGGCGCAAGCGATGTGGGAGATGTTCCACAGCGTCGGTTTTGGAGAGGTGCCGAGACTCGGCTTCCCGGGCGAGGTCAGCGGCCGCCTGCGCCCCTGGAAGTCGTGGCGGCCAATCGAGCAGGCGACGATGTCCTTCGGGCATGGCCTTTCGGTGTCGCTGATCCAGCTCGCGCGCGCCTATTCCGTTTTTGCGCGCGACGGCGACCTCGTGCCGCTCTCGCTGACCCGTGTCGGTGCGGCGAAGCCGCGCGGTACGCAGGTGTTCAGCCCGCAGACGGCGCGGGAAGTGCGGGCCATGCTCGAGATGGCGGTGCGCCCCGGTGGAACGGCTCCCAAGGCGCAGATCCCGGGCTATCGGGTTGCCGGCAAGACGGGTACCGCGCGCAAGCTCGAAAATGGCCGCTACACGACGACCAAGTACGTGGCTTCGTTCGTCGGCTTTGCTCCGGCGTCCGACCCGCGCCTGATCGTTGCCGTGCTGATCGACGAGCCGCGTGGCAAGTACTATGGTGGCGAAGTGGCAGCCCCGGTTTTCGCCTCGGTGATGGCCGGCACCCTGCGCACGCTCGGCATTGCGCCGGACGCGCCGCTCGAGGTTGCGCAAGGCGCCAAGCCGGCGGTCAAGGCCAGGTTATGAGCAACTCGGACTTCGTCGCCGCCGAATCCTCCGCCCGCGCTGTGCTGGTGCGGCTGGCGGAACTCGGCGTGGTGCCCAGCGGCGTCACCGACGATAGCCGCCAGGTCGCCGTCGGCGATCTCTTCCTGGCCTACCCCGGCGACCTCGCCGATGGCCGCAGCCACATCGCCGCAGCCATCGCCGCGGGCGCTTGCGCCGTCCTTTGGGAGAGCTCCGCGGCCGCCACGGCCGACTTCGTCTGGAATGCCGACTGGCGGATCGCCAACCTGCCGGTACAGGCCTTGCGGGCGTTATGTGGGCCGCTGGCGCACGCCGTATACGGGCGTCCAAGCGAGCGCCTGTCGCTGATCGCGGTCACCGGCACCAACGGCAAGACCAGCGTGACGCAGTGGCTTGCCGCCTGCCACCCGCGCAGCTGCGCGCTCATCGGCACCTTGGGTGCCGGCTTCCCCGGCCGGCTTGCCGAGACCGGGTTTACGACCCCCGAGGCAACGACGCTGATGCGCTCGCTGGCACGCTTCGCTGACGACGACGCGCAGGCCTGTGCCCTCGAAGCCAGCTCGATCGGAATTGCCGAGGGGCGCCTCGACGGTGCCCGCGTCGATGTCGCGGTATTCACCAATCTGACCCACGATCATCTCGACTATCACGGCACTTTCGCGGCCTACGCCGAGGCCAAGGCAAGGCTTTTCAGCTGGCCCAGGCTACGCCTGGCGGTGTGCAATCTTGACGACCCCTTCGGGCGTGAGCTGGCGGCACTCAGTTCGGCCACCAAGGTGATCGGCTACACGCAGCAGGAGGCGTCCGATGGTCGGCAGGGAACGGTGCGTGCGCAAGACGTCGAGGAAACCATCGACGGCCTGCGCTTCCGGCTCTGCGCCCCGAGCGGGCGTGCTCTGGTCGAGACCGGGCTGCTCGGTCGTTACAACGTTGCCAATCTCCTGGCCGTCGCCGCTGTCCTCATCGACGCCGGCTTGACGCCCAAGGCCGTCGCCGAATGCTTCGCGCAGTTGCGCTCGCCAGTCGGCCGCCTGGAGAAGATCGGTGGCCACAACGAGCCGCTGGTCGTCGTCGACTACGCCCACACGCCGGACGCTCTGGGCAGCGCCCTGGGCGCCTTGCGCGCGGTGGCCACGGCGCGTGGCGCCGGTCTGACGGTCATCTTCGGCTGTGGCGGTGACCGGGATCGCGGCAAGCGACCGTTGATGGGGGCGGTCGCCGTAGAGCGTGCCGATCGCGTCGTGCTGACCAGTGACAACCCGCGCGGTGAAGATGCGCAGACGATTCTCGACGAAATTCGCGTCGCGGCGCCGAATGCCGAGGTCCTGGTCGATCGCGGCGAGGCGATCCGGCGCACCATTCTTGTGGCGCATCCGGCGGAAGTGGTGTTGATCGCCGGCAAGGGACACGAGTCGTATCAGGAGATGCACGGCGTGCGGCGGCCGTTTTCCGATGCCGCACAGGCGCGCGCCGCACTCGCTGCTCGCCAGGAGACGAGCCAATGACCGTGATGATGGATCTCCTGGCCGTTGCCCGCGCGACCGCCGGCAGGCTGATCGGCGAAAACGTCGAGTTCTGTGGCGTGTCGACCGACAGCCGAAGCATCGGCCCCGGCGAGTTGTTCCTTGCCCTGCGCGGCGACCATTTCGATGGCCACGATTACCTCGCCGCCGCCAAGGCTCGCGGCGCGGTCGCCGCCGTCGTCGCTGCCGACGCCGCCGATGCCCTGCAGGAGCTGGCGATGCCGCTGGTTCAGGTCGCCGAAACGCGCTTGTCGCTCGGCGCTCTGGCCGCGGATTGGCGTGGCCGTTTCACGCTGCCGCTGATCGCCGTGACCGGCAGCAATGGCAAGACGACGACCAAGGAGATGATCGCCAGCATCCTCAAGGTCGTTTACGGTGACGCCGTGCTGGTCACCCAGGGCAACTACAACAACGATATCGGGTTGCCACTGACGCTGCTGCGGCTGCAGGCCAGTCATCGTGCGGCGATCATCGAGATGGGCATGAATCATCCCGGCGAGATTGCCTATCTGGCGGGAATCGCCCACCCCAGCGTCGCCGTGGTCACCAACGCGCAACGCGCACATCTCGAGGGAATGGGCTCGCTGGCGGCCATCGCCAGCGAAAAAGGGAGTATCTACTCGGGACTTGGCCAGTCCGGTGTCGCGGTGTTCTGCGCCGACGACCAATGGGCCGAACTCTGGCGCAGCCAGAGCCGCGGCCTCGGGGTGATGACCTTCGCCTTCGACAAAGAAGCAGACGTCAGGGGACGTTTCCATCTGCACGGCCTCGAAAGCCGTCTCAGCGTCGCCGCTGGTGGTGACGAGGTCGAAATCGTGCTCTCCCTGCCCGGGCGGCACAATGCCCGCAACGCGCTGGCCGCCGCCACCGCCTGCCTCGCGGCCGGTGTGCCGCTGGCAGCGGTGCAGGCGGGACTGAGCGCCTTTCGCGGTCTCAAGGGGCGGCTGCAGCGGCGCGCTGCACTGAACGATGCGCTGCTCCTCGACGACACCTACAACGCCAACCCCGACTCGGTCCGCGCCGGCATCGACGTGCTCGCGGCGACGATCGGGCGCAGCGTGCTGGTCCTCGGCGACATGGGCGAGATTGGCGAGATGAGCGGTCAGTTTCATGACGAAATCGGCGGCTACGCCAAGAGCCAGGGAATCGATCGCCTGTTCACGCTGGGCGAGGCGAGTGCTCTCGCGGCGCACAATTTCGGCAGCGGCGGCGAGCATTACCAGGACGTCGACAAGTTGATCAATGCCTTAATCGCCGAACTGACCCCGGATACCACGGTCTTGATCAAGGGGTCGCGCTTCATGCGCATGGAGCGGGTGGCTGACGCCATCGCCCGGCCCGCAATGGCGGGGGGCGACTGATGCTGCTCCTGCTCGCCCAATGGTTGGCGCAGGACGTCCGCGCCTTCAACGTCTTCGGCTACATCACCCTGCGCACGGTCCTCGCGGCGATGACCGCGCTGATCATCTCGTTCATGGCCGGGCCGCCGTTGATCCGCTGGCTGGCGGCCAAGAAGATTGGTCAGGCGGTACGCCAGGACGGCCCACAGACGCACCTCGTCAAGTCGGGAACGCCGACCATGGGCGGTGCGCTGATCCTGATCGCCATCTGCATCACGACCCTGCTTTGGGGTGACCTCAGCAATCGCTACGTCTGGGTGGTCCTGCTGGTCACCGTCGGTTTCGGCGGCATCGGCTGGTACGACGACTGGCAAAAGGTGGTCAAACGCGATCCCCGCGGGCTGGCTTCGCGCTGGAAGTATTTCTGGCAATCGGCGCTCGGCCTGCTCGTCGCCCTCTATCTTGGCCTGAGCGCCAGCGGGCCGGCGCAGCTGCAGCTGATCGTACCCTTCTTCAAAACGGTCGCCTATCCGCTGGGAATCGTCGGCTTCATCGTTCTCAGCTATCTGGTCGTCGTCGGGACCAGCAATGCGGTCAACCTGACCGACGGGCTTGACGGTCTGGCGATCATGCCGGCGGTGATGATTGCCGCGGCGCTGGCCATCTTCGCCTACGTGGCGGGCAATTCGGTCTATGCCCGCTATCTGCTTCTGCCCTACGTTCCGGGTGCCGGCGAACTGGCCATCTTTCTCGGGGCCATGGCGGGTGCCGGGCTCGGCTTCCTGTGGTTCAATGCCTACCCGGCCGAAGTATTCATGGGCGACGTCGGCGCGCTGGCGCTTGGCGCGGCCCTGGGGACGGTGGCGATCATCGTCCGCCAGGAAATCGTCCTGGCCATCATGGGCGGCGTCTTTGTCGCCGAAACCCTGTCGGTGGCCGCACAGGTCATCTACTACAAGCTTACCGGCGGCCGACGAATCTTCCGCATGGCACCACTGCATCACCACTTCGAGCTCGGCGGCTGGAAAGAAACACAGGTCGTCGTCCGTTTCTGGATCATCACCATCATGCTGGTGCTGATCGGCTTGTCCACCTTGAAGCTGCGCTGACATGGAGCTGTACGGCAAACTGACTCTCGTCATCGGCCTCGGCGAAAGCGGGCTGGCGATGGCCCGCTGGCTGGCCCGGCAGGGCGCGCGCGTTCGCGTCGCCGACAGCCGCAGCGCTCCGCCACAGGCCGATGCGCTGCGCGCCAGTGTCCCCGAGGCGGTCCTGTTCTCCGGTCCCTTCTCCGCTGAAGCTTTCACCGGCGCCGAATTGATCGCCATTTCTCCCGGCGTGCCGGTGCACCAGGCGCTGGTTCAGGACGCCGTCGCGAGCGGCGTCCCGCTGGTCTCCGAAATCGAGCTCTTCGCCTGGGCCGTGCACCGATTGGCTCCGCAAGCCGCGCTGATCGCCATCACCGGCAGCAACGGCAAGACCACCACCACCGCACTGGTCGGTGCCCTGTGTCGCGCAGCGGGCCGGCGGACGCAAGTCGCCGGCAATATCAGCCCGGCGGCTCTGGATGCCCTGCGGAGCGCGATCGACAGTGGCGATCTGCCGGCGGTCTGGGTTCTCGAGCTGTCGAGTTTCCAGCTCGAAACGACGCATACCCTGGCTGCCGACGCCGCGACGCTGCTCAATGTCAGCGAAGACCATCTTGATCGCTATGACGGTCTCGACGACTACACCGCTGCCAAAGTGCGGGTCTTTCAGGGCGCGGGGGTGATGGTCGTCAATCGCGACGATCCACGCAGCCTCGCCGCCGCGCGCAGCGATCGGCGCTGCGTCAGCTTTGGCCTCGGCCCGACGACGAAGGCGGGCGATTACGGAGTGGTCGACGGCTGGCTGGTGCGTGGCGACGAGAAGCTGATCGCCGTCGAGGCCTTGCAGCTCGTGGGCAGTCATAACGTGGCCAATGCGCTCGCTGCGCTGGCCCTGTGCGAGGCGATCGGCATCGAGCCGCAGGCAGTCCTGCCGGCACTGGCCGCCTTCACGGGCCTGCCGCACCGGGTCGAATGGGTAGCGGAAATCAAAGGGGTTCGCTACTTTGATGACTCCAAGGGAACCAACGTCGGGGCGACGCTCGCCGCGATCGAGGGTCTCGGCTGCAAGATCGCCATCGTCCTCGGTGGCGACGGCAAGGGGCAGGACTTTTCGCCTTTGCGGCCAGTGCTTGACCGGCACGCCCGCGCGATCGCCCTGATCGGGCGCGACGCGCCACTGCTCGCCGCGCTGCTGGCCGGCTGCCAGGCGCCGATGCGCTCCTGCCTGGACATGCCCGAAGCCGTGCGCTGGTGCGCTGCCCAGGCGCAAAGCGGCGACGCCGTTCTGCTCTCGCCGGCGTGTGCCAGCATGGACATGTACCGCAACTACGCGCATCGGGCCGAAGCCTTTGTCGACGCTGTCCGCGGCCTGGAAAGGGAGGTCGCCTGATGTTGCGCACCTTCGATACGCCACGCCGTCTGCCTTCCGAGATCGACCTGGCACTCCTGTGGAGCACCTTGATCCTGCTCCTGATCGGCATGGTGATGGTGTACTCGGCGTCGATGGCGACCGCCGAAGCCGCCCGCGGCACAGGCCACCAGCCGGCGTACTATCTGGTACGCCATGCCATTTTTCTGATCATTGGCCTACTCGCCGCGGCCGTCGCCTTTCAGGTGCCAATGGCCAGCTGGCAGCAGTGGTCCCCCTGGCTGTTCGTCGGCGGCTGTCTGCTCCTGGCCCTGGTGTTGATTCCCGGCGTCGGCCGTGAGGTCAATGGCGCGCAGCGCTGGCTTCCGCTCGGGATCGTCAATCTGCAGCCTTCCGAGTTGATGAAGCTCTGTGCCGTTCTCTACGCCGCCGACTACACTGTGCGCAAGATGCCGCACATGCACGATCTGAAGAAGGCCTTCCTGCCGATGGCCTGCGCCATGGTGACCGTCGGTGTGCTGCTGCTCAAGGAGCCCGACTTCGGCGCTTTCGTGGTCATCATCTCGGTTGCCTTCAGCATCCTCTTTCTTGGCGGCATGCGGGCGCGCCTGTTCGTCGTGCTGATCGTTGTCCTGGCGGCGGCTTTCGCGGCGCTGATCATCCTCTCGCCCTACCGTCGGGACCGCATTTTCGGTTTCATGGACCCCTGGGCCGACGCCTTCGGCCGCGGCTATCAACTGTCGCACGCGCTGATCGCCTTCGGTCGCGGCGAGCTGTTCGGCGTCGGTCTCGGCGCCAGCGTCGAAAAACTGTTCTACCTGCCGGAAGCGCACACCGACTTCCTGCTCGCGGTGATTGCCGAAGAACTCGGCTTTGTCGGCGTTCTGGCGATCATCGTGCTCTTCGGTCTGCTCGTTCAGCGGGCTTTCGCCATCGGCCGCCAGGCAGTCGCCCTGGAACGTCTGTATTCGGCTCTGGTCGCACAGGGAATCGGCGTCTGGATTGGCGTTCAGGGTTTCATCAATATGGGCGTCAACACCGGGCTGCTGCCGACCAAGGGCCTGACCCTGCCCTTGATGAGCTTTGGCGGCTCCGGAATTCTCGCCAACTGCGTGGCGGTGGCGGTACTCCTGCGGATTGATTGGGAAAATCGCCAGTTGATGCGTGGAGCCAAGGTATGAGCGCGCAGGGAGCGGCTGGCGCGATCGGCAAGACCCTTCTGGTCATGGCCGGGGGTACGGGTGGACACGTCTTCCCGGGACTGGCGGTGGCCGACCTGCTCAGCAGTCGCAACTGGAAAGTCGTCTGGATGGGCGCCCCGGGGAGCATGGAAGCGAAGCTGGTTCCCGGGCGTGGCTATGAAATGGCCTGGGTCCGTTTTGCCGCCCTGCGTGGCAAGGGCCTGCTGCGCAAGCTGCTGCTCCCCTTCCACCTGCTCTGCGCGTGCTGGCAGGCGCAGCGTGAACTTCGCCGCGTGCAGCCGGACGTGGTACTCGGGATGGGTGGTTACATCAGTTTCCCCGGCGGCCTGATGGCGGTCCTGTTGCGCTATCCGCTGGTGATTCACGAGCAGAACTCGGTTGCCGGCCTGGCCAACAGGGTCCTTGCCAAGTTCGCCGACCGGGTCGCCTGCGGCTTTCCTGACGTCCTGCCCAAGGGCGTTTGGGTAGGCAACCCGTTGCGCCCGGAAATGAACCGTGTGCCAGCGCCGGCTGTTCGCCTCGCCGGCCGCCAGCCACCGCTGCACCTGCTCGTCCTCGGAGGCAGCCTGGGCGCCGCGGCGCTCAACGAAATGGTCCCCAAGGGGCTGGCCCTGATCGACGCCGCGGCGCGTCCGGAAGTGGTTCATCAGGCGGGCGAGAAACATCTCGCGCAGCTGCAGGAGAACTACCGGGCGGCTGGGGTGCAGGCGCACTGTGCGGCGTTCATCGACGACATGGCCGCTGCCTACCAATGGGCTGATCTGGTGCTCTGTCGGGCTGGCGCGCTGACCGTCGCCGAGCTGGCCGCGACCGGTGTGGCCAGCGTTCTGGTGCCCTTTCCCTACGCCGTCGACGACCACCAGACCGCCAACGCCCGCTTCCTGTCGCGGGCTGGCGGCGCCACCCTGCTGCCGCAGAGCGAGCTGACTCCGGAAGCCATCGGTGTGCTGGGCAACTATTCCCATGCGCAGCTTGCGCAAATGGCCGCGCAGGCGCACCAACTGGCCAAGCCGGAGGCCGCCGCAGACGTGGCACGAATGTGTGAGGAACTGGTGCAGTGAAGCATAAGGTCAAGACCATCCATTTCGTTGGCATCGGTGGCGCCGGCATGAGCGGCATCGCCGAAGTGCTCGCCAATCTCGGCTTCAAGGTCAGCGGCTCCGACCTCGCCGAGAGTCCGGTGACCCGGCGCCTCTCGGCGCTCGGCGTGCGTACCGTGCTCGGGCACGCTGCCGAAAACGTTGATGGCGCCGACGCGGTGGTCGTGTCGTCGGCGGTAAAGGAGGACAATCCCGAGGTCGTCGCCGCGCGGCAGCGCAAGGTGCCTGTCGTTCCCCGGGCACAGATGCTGGCCGAGTTGATGCGCCTGAAGCAGGGAATCGCCGTCGCCGGGACGCACGGCAAGACGACGACGACCAGCCTGACGGCGTCGATTCTTGCCGAGGGAGGGATGGACCCGACTTTTGTCATCGGCGGACGCCTGAACGCCGCCGGCGCCAACGCCCGCCTCGGCTCCGGCGAGTTTCTCGTCGCCGAAGCCGACGAGTCCGACGCCTCGTTCCTGTTTCTTTCGCCGGTGATCTCGGTGGTGACTAATATCGACGCCGATCACATGGAAACCTACGGCCACGATTTCAATCGCCTGAAGCAGGCTTTCGTCGATTTTCTCCAGCGCCTGCCGTTCTACGGCGTTGCCGTGCTCTGCGCCGACGATGCCAATGTCCGCGAAATCATGCCCATGGTCAGCAAGCAGATCGTCACCTACGGCATCGACGCTGCAGCCAACGTCTATGCGGAGAACATCGTCGCCGATCACGGCCAGATGCATTTCGATTGCGTCCGGGTCAACGGCAACATCAGCCGCCTGCCGGTTACCGTCAATCTGCCGGGACGGCACAACGTCCTCAATGCCTTGGCGGCGATCGCCGTGGCCAGCGAGCTGGGGGTTTCCGATCAGGCGATCGTCAGGGCGCTCACCGGGTTCACCGGCGTCGACCGCCGCTTCCAACGTTACGGCGAGGTCAGTTTGCCAGGCGGTGGCTGCTTCAGTCTGGTCGACGACTACGGTCATCACCCTGTTGAGATGCGGGCGACGATCGCCGCCGCTCGTGGCGCCTTCCCGGGTCGTCGCCTGTTGCTCGCCTTTCAGCCACATCGCTATACCCGTACGCGCGACTGCTTCGAGGATTTTGTGAGCGTTCTGGGGGCCGTCGACGCCCTCGTGTTGAGCGAAGTCTACGCGGCCGGCGAACCGGCGATTGTCGCTGCCGATGGCCGCGCGCTGGCGCGCGCGCTGCGCGTCGCGGGCAAGGTCGAACCGCTATTCGTCGACCATGTCGGCGACCTGCCACAAGCGATTCTCGCCATCGCTCGCGATGGCGACGTGGTGATGACCATGGGGGCTGGTTCCATCGGCGCTGTCCCTGGCAAGCTGGTGGCGGGCTAGGATGGCGACCGTGAACAGCAACAACTTCGGCAAGGTGGCCGTCCTCTTCGGCGGGCGTTCGGCCGAGCGGGAAGTCTCGCTGAACAGCGGCTCACGGGTACTCGCCGCCTTGCGCCGGCAGGGTGTCGACGCGCACGCCTTCGATCCGGCGACGCGCAAGCTTGACGACCTGGCGGCCTTCGACCGTGCCTTCATTGCCCTGCATGGGCGCTATGGAGAAGACGGGACGATCCAGGGGGTTCTCGAACTGATGGGAATTCCCTACACCGGTAGCGGTGTGATGGCTTCGGCAATCGGCATGGACAAGTGGCGCAGCAAGATGCTCTGGCACGCCGCTGGCGTGCCGGTACCCCACTACGTGATGCTCGCCGCCGATAGCGACCACGCCGTCGTCGAAAGCTCGCTGGGCCTGCCGCTGTTCGTCAAACCGGCCTGCGAGGGTTCGTCGATCGGGATCAGCAAAGTCAAGCAAACGGGCGAGCTGGGCGCGGCGTATGCTGCCGCTGCGCAACATGATTCGCTGGTCATCGCCGAGCGCGCAATCCTTGGCGGCGAGTATACGGTCGCCATTCTCGGCGAGCAGGCGCTGCCGATCATCAAGATCGAGCCGATCACCGAGTTCTACGATTACGAGGCCAAGTACCTGCGCGACGACACCGCTTACCGCTGTCCTTGCGGCCTGCCGGAAAGCCGCGAGCGCGAACTTCGCGCCCAGGCCCTGCATGCCTTCCGCATCCTCGGCGGGCGCGGTTGGGGGCGGGTCGACTTCCTGATGGACCCGCCGGCGGACGACGGGTCGCGCAAGGCCTACTTCCTTGAAGTGAACACCTCGCCGGGAATGACCGATCACTCGCTGGTGCCGATGGCCGCCCGCGCTGCCGGGATTTCCTACGACGAGCTGGTCGTCCGCGTTCTTGCTCTTGCTGCCCTGGGATGAGCGATGTGGCACAAACCGCAATTGATGACCGCTGTTGCAGATCTGCTCTTGCTGGCCGCCGGTGCGGCCTTGCTGGTTGCGGCGGTGATCTGGGGTGCGCCGCGCATGCGCCTGATTCCGCTCAACGAGGTGCGGGTGACGCACGAGCTGCAGTCGGTTCAGCGCAGCGACGTCGAACAGGCGCTGGAGGATCTGCTGCGTGGCAGCTTCCTGACGGTCAATCTGGAAGCCTTGCGTCTGGCGCTCGAACAATTGCCCTGGGTGCGGCATGCCGAAGTGTGGCGGAAGTGGCCGGCGCGTATCGACGTCAGGATCGAAGAGCAGCAGGCGGTTGCGCATTGGGGCGAGGGACGTGGCGAGCTGGTCAATATTTTCGGCGAGGTCTTTGCCGCATCGTTACCCGAAGGGCAACGCCTGCCGCGGCTCAGCGGACCGAGCGGATCGGCGGGCGATGTACTGCGCCGGCACGAGGAGTTTGCGCGGGTCCTGCGGCCGATCGGTCGGCAACCGGTACAGGTGGCCCTGTCGCCGCGTCTGGCCTGGGCGCTGGAACTGGAGGACGGGATGTTGGTTGAGCTCGGTCGCGAGCAGGCGAAGGCGCCGATTCGGATGCGTCTGCAGCGTTTCGTCGACTACTACCCGACGCTGTCGGATACCCGCCATGGGCGGCCGTTGGCGGTGGACATGCGGTATCCCAACGGCTTTGCACTGCGCTTCCCAGCCAGTGCGGGTCACGAAGTCAAAGGAAAGAAATGAGCAGGGATAGCAAAGATCTGATCGTCGGACTCGACATCGGCACGTCTAAGATCGTGGCGCTGGTCGCTGAACTCACTCCGGAAGGGCGAGTAAACGTAATTGGCATGGGCCAGCAGGAATCGCGGGGGCTCAAGAAGGGAGTCGTGGTCAACATCGAGGAGACCGTGGCGACCATTTCGCGCGTCCTGCAGGAAGTCGAACTGATGGCCGATTGCAAGGTTCGCGACGTCTATACCGGCATTGCCGGCAGCCATATCCGCAGCTTCAATTCGAATGGAATGGTGGCCATCAAGGACCGCGAAGTCACTCCGATGGACGTCGAGCGGGTGATCGAAACGGCGCGCGCCATGCCCATTCCCGCCGATCAGGAGATCCTGCACATCCTGACCCAGGAGTTCATCATCGACGATCAGGATGGCATCCGCGAACCGATCGGGATGAGCGGCTTTCGCCTCGAGGTCAAGGTGCACATCGTCACCGGCGCAGTCTCGGCGGCGCAGAACATCATCAAGTGTGTTCGTCGCTGCGGGCTGGAAGTCAACGATCTCGTTCTGCAGCCCCTGGCTTCGAGTTGCGCCGTGCTTTCCGAGGATGAAAAGGACCTCGGCATCTGTCTGATCGACATCGGTGGCGGCACCACCGATCTGGCCGTGTGGACGCAAGGCGCCATTCGCCATACCTCGGTGATCCCCATCGCCGGCGACCAGATCACCAATGACATCGCCATGGCTTTGCGCACGCCCACGCGCGAGGCTGAAGACATCAAGCGCCGTTACGGGTGCGCGCTGGCCGACCTCGCCGACCCGGAAGACGCGCTCGAGGTCATTGGCGTCGACGACCGGCCGTCGCGGAAGTTGTCGCGCCGCGCGCTCGCGGACGTCATCCAGCCACGCGTCGAGGAGCTCTTCGAGCTGATCCAGGCCGAGTTGCGCCGCTCGGGATTCGAGGACGTGCTCTCGTCAGGAATCGTGCTCACCGGCGGTGCCTCGGTGATGCCGGGGATGATCGAGCTCGGCGAAGAGATCTTTCACATGCCGGTACGCCTGGGTATCCCCAAGTATCAGGGAGCCCTCGCCGACGTCGTCCAGAGCCCGCGCTTTGCGACTGCCTGCGGCCTTCTGCTCGAGGCGCAGACGCAGCGCAAGCGTGGCTTGAAGGTGCGTGAAACGAGAGACGTCAAACAGGTTTTCGGGCGCATGCGCTCGTGGTTCGAAAAGAACTTCTGACCCCGGCAGTGTCAGGTGTCAGGCCATTACCCACTTTCAGCAGCAACCAAGCTTTTTGCAGAGGAGACGACAATGTTTGAAATCATCGACAAAGAAGAACAGGGTGGTCACCGAGATACGGTGATCAAGGTCATCGGTATCGGTGGCGCCGGTGGTAACGCCGTCGATCACATGATCCGCGAAGGCGTCAATGGCGTCGATTTCATTGCCGCCAATACCGACTCGCAAGCGCTCGGCCGCAGCGTTGCCCTGCAGCGCCTGCAGCTTGGCAAGACGGGTCTTGGCGCCGGTGCAAAACCGGAGGCAGGGCGTAGCGCTGCCGAGGAAGAGCGCGCGGCCATCGCCGAGTCGCTGGCCGGTGCGCACATGGTCTTCATCACCGCCGGCATGGGCGGCGGCACGGGTACCGGTGCCGCGCCGATCGTCGCCGAGGTGGCACGCGAACTCGGCGTCCTGACCGTCGCCGTGGTGACCAAGCCTTTCGGCTTCGAGGGCAAGCGCCTGAAGATTGCCGAAGCCGGTATCGCCGAACTGCAGAAGCACGTCGATTCGCTGATCGTCATTCTCAATGACCGCCTGATGGACGTTCTTGGCGACGACGTGTCCATGGACGATGCCTTCAAGGCGGCGGACAACGTCTTGCGCAATGCGGTTGGCGGGATTGCCGAGATCATCAATTTCCCTGGCCTGGTGAACGTCGACTTCGAGGACGTGCGCACGGTCATGGGAGAAATGGGGATGGCGATGATGGGCTCGGCCAGTGCCGCCGGTGTCGACCGGGCGCGGATTGCCGCCGAACGGGCGGTCGCCTCACCGTTGCTCGAGGGGGTCAACCTTTCCGGGGCGAAGGGCGTGCTGGTCAATATCACCGCGACGCGTTCGTTGAAGATGAAGGAAGTCAACGAAGTCATGAACACCGTCCGCGCCTTTGCCGCCGACGACGCGCACATTATCTTCGGTGCGGTCTACGACGAAAGCATCGACGAGGAAATTCGCGTGACGGTGGTCGCTACCGGCCTCGGTCAGGCGCAGGCGAAAAGGCAGAGCTTTGAAGTGATCAATACATCGGCGACGCAGGCGACCGGTACCGACGGCCGTTTTGCCAACGGGCAGAGCATCGATTACTCGAGCCTGGATCAGACGCCGGCGGTTTTCCGCAAAGGGCGTAGCGCGACCGTCGAAGCGCTGGCCAACAGCGGTGTCGACCGCTGGGATATCCCGGCGTTTCTCAGGAAACAGGCCGACTGAAGCCGGCCATGTGCTAACTCCTCTGCCGGGGTCGGCGCGTTTCAGGGCAGTTCAGACTGTGCTAAAATGCGTCGATTCCACCGGTTTTTTCAAGCAGATGCTAAAGCAGCGAACACTCAAGTCCGTGATCCGCGCCGCTGGCGTCGGGCTCCATTCGGGCGTTAAGGTAAATATGTGCCTGCGGCCGGCTGCGCCGTCGACGGGAATCGTCTTTCGGCGCCTCGATCTCGATCCGGTCGTCGACTTGCCGGCATCGGCGGTGCTCGTCGGTGACACGCGCATGTGCTCGTGCCTGGAAGTCGACGGTGCCAAGGTGGGTACCATTGAACACCTGATGTCCGCATTCGCCGGCCTCGGCATCGACAACGCCTTTGTCGATCTGGATGCCGCCGAAGTTCCGATACTCGACGGCTCGGCGTCGCCGTTTGTTTTTCTGATCCAGTCCGCCGGGATCGAAGAGCAACCCGTCGCGAAAAAATTCATCCGCGTGAAACGTCCGATCGAGGTTCGCGAGAGCGACCAGTCGGGGGAGAAGTGGGCGCGTTTCGAACCCTATGACGGTTTTCGCCTGAGCTTCTCGATTGGCTTCAATCATCCGGCGATTGACCGCACGGGTCAGTCGGTGAGCATCGATTTTGCGGAAAACTCCTACGCTCGCGAAGTGGCACGGGCGCGAACCTTCGGCTTCATGCAGGAGGTGGAGTGGTTGCGCGAGAACGGCCTTGCGCAAGGCGGCGGGCTCGATAACGCCGTCGTCCTTGACGAGTACCGCGTGCTGAATGCCGAGGGTTTGCGCTACAGCGACGAGTTCGTGAAACATAAGGTTCTCGACGCCATCGGCGACCTATACCTGCTCGGGAGCCCGCTACTCGCTTCGTTCGTCGCCCACAAGTCGGGGCACGCACTCAACAACGCGCTGGCTCGGCGACTGCTGGACAGTCCGGAAGCCTGGGAATACGTCAGTTTCGAAGACCGCGACCTGGCTCCACAGTCCCTGTCGCGCTGGCTGGCGTTGCCGGCGGTCTGACCCGGTGTGGTTGCTGCGCCTGCTGGCGGTTCTGACGGTGATTACCGTTGCCGGCGGGGTGGTGATCTTCCTGTTTACCCGAGACCCGCGCTACCTGCACTTCGCTTGGCGGCTCTTTCGCTACTCGCTGATCGTCGCCCTGCTGGTTTTCGCGCTGCTGATCCTCGAGCGTGTGGCGGTCATTCCTCTCTAGCCGAGCGCGCCAACAACTGTTCGAGCGCGGAGCGCAACGGCGATACCGGTAGCGATCCGCTGAGCGCGCTCAACTGCTCGCTGGCCCTTACGCTGAGCGGTCTTTGCGCCGGGACGTGGGGCGCCGCGGTGCGGGCTCGGGCTTGCACTTTGACCTGCAGCCCCCGACACTCAACCCCGCGCTTCAACAATTCGTCGACCAGCGTCGGTGCCATCTGGCGTAGCTTGGTTGCGACTGCGCCGCTGCTGGCGTGGATAAGTACGATCCCCGACTTGTAATTGGCCAGGCTGCTCGCCTGGCCGAGATGTGGTGGCGCAATCTCCTGAAACAGCCCGCCGAGCCTGGCCAGGAGCCTGGCATGCGCCAAGACCTTGCCAGCTCCGTCGGCGCCTTCAAGATAGTCGTGCAGTGAGTCGGTCATCGGCCGTTTCTGGGGGAGGCTAGGCGTGCATCTTATTCTCGTCGCCAACCGTCTGGCAACCGCCAGAACCTTGACCATTGCCCCGCGCCTGGAGACGCTGCTGGTAGGAGGACTGCCGCCGCGTAGCCAGAGCTGGCCGCGAATGCGCCAGCCGGCGTTCAGCGCCGCTCATAGACGACGAAGTCGAAGAACGGGCCGCCCAAGCCTTTGCTGCCGGATGAGTCGTCGCTGCAGGTCCTCCCCGGGCGACGCGAGACCTCGCGCCACTCGGCGGGTGGAACCTCCGGGAAATAGCTGTCTCCCGCGCCGTCCTCGGCGACTTCGGTCAGGTACAGTCGACTTGCCAGCGCCAGCGTCTGTCGGTAGAGGTCGGCGCCACCGATGACGAATACCTCACCGGCATTCCCCGCCAGGCGCAGCGCCTCGTCGATCGAACCCGCCAGTGTCGCGCCGCTCGCCTGGTAGGTTGGGTTGCGGCTGACGACGATGTTGTGCCGATCCGGCAATGGTCGAAAAGCTGCCGGCAGCGATTCCCAGGTATTCCTTCCCATGATCACGGTCTTTCCGCGCGTCGCCTCGCGAAAGTGCTTCATGTCTTCGGGTAGGTGCCAAAGCAAGTTCTGCTGCCGGCCAATGGCGCCGTTTCTGGCAACGGCAGCAATCAGCGCGATCACTCGCCGCGCCTCCGCAAGCGATTGCCGCTCGCTCGGCAGCCGGCATCGGCGGCGAGGGCGTGGTTGAGCGAGTAGCGCTTGCCGTTATACATCGGATCAGACGGCGACTGGCGCCGCGATGTGCGGGTGCGGATCGTAGCCTTCGAGGTTGAAGTCCTGAAAACGGAAAGCGAACAAATCGGTCACCTCGGGGTTCAGGCGCATCGTCGGCAGGGCGCGCGGCGGGCGGTCCAGTTGCAGCCGCGCCTGCTCAAAGTGATTGCTGTAGAGATGGGCGTCGCCAAAGCTATGCACAAACTCGCCCGGCCGGTAACCGCAAACCTGAGCCAGCATCAGAGTGAGCAGCGCGTACGAGGCAATGTTGAACGGCACGCCAAGGAAGATGTCCGCGCTGCGCTGGTAGAGCTGACAGGAAAGTTTGGCACGGCGATCGCTGTCTGATGGCCCGGCGGGCGCGACGTAGAACTGGAAAAAAGCGTGGCAAGGCGGTAGCGCCATACGCTCGACGTCGGCTGGATTCCAGGCACTGACCAGGTGTCGGCGCGAGTCGGGGTCATTCTTCAGATTGTCGACCAGTTGAGCGATCTGGTCGATTTCGCGTCCGTCCGGCGTTTGCCAGTGACGCCACTGATGCCCATAGACCGGGCCAAGATCGCCATTGTGGTCGGCCCATTCGTCCCAGATGCGGACGCCGTTCTCGCGCAGATAGCGGACGTTGGTGTCACCTTGCAGGAACCACAGCAACTCGTGGATGATCGACGGCAGGTGCAGCTTCTTGGTCGTCAGCGCCGGGAACCCGGTACTGAGGTCGAAGCGCATCTGCCAGCCGAATACCGAGCGCGTGCCGGTGCCGGTGCGGTCTGCCTTGACCGTGCCATGTTCGAGAACATGGCGCATCAGGTGGAGATACTGCTGCATGCTTTTGGCCGATGGTTGATTCAGGCCGAATTGTAGAGTAATCGACAGCCCCTCGCTGTCCGAGGGCTCACCCGCTCCTGCCTTCTCAGTGCCCAAGCCGCATCCGGCAGCCGTTGGCGCGCGTCCTGGTTTACAATTCGCGGTCCAACCGCAGTCGTCTGCGCCGAGGCTTCACGTCCAATGATGTTCAATTTCTTTGCCAAACGTTCCGACCATCCGCTGGCTGACAGCAAGGAGCTGAAGCGAATTATTGCCGAGCTGCACGTCGACAAGCCGGCAAAGGCCGTCGACGAAGTAAGCGGCTGGTTTGATTCGCTGCAGCATGTCGAGAACTTTCGCGTCGACCAATTCTTCGACGTACTGCGCCAGCTCGACGAGGCGGCGCAACGGCACCTGCTGCGCGTGGCACGCGACTACCTGCTCGCCGCGCGTCTGACGAAACTTGAAGAAGAGCGCTTGTGGACGCGGAGCTATCGCTATTGGGGCCAGGTCGCGACGCTGTACCGAGACTGCGTCGAGCGTGCCCGGCTTGCGCCAAAGAGCAAGGGCAGCGACGCTTTCAAGGCCTCCGTGCCGCTGGCGCTCGTACGCTCGCAAGCGGCCCGCTGCAATCAGCTGAAGTGGTTGGCGTTTCGCTACGGCTCCGCTGACGAAGATCTCTGGAGGTCTCTCGGCGAGACCTATCTGCTCGCCGAAGGCGCCGGCAACGCACAGAAGGCGGTGCCGCTCTATCCAGCCAGGAAAGGGCTGTGCACCGTGGCGCAGCAATACCTGCACGCCATCGCCTTCTTTGCATCCTCGATGGATAGCTTGATGCCCGTGCAGATCGAGCTGGCTGACCGCCTGATCGCCCATTTCCTGCCCCATTTTGTGCTCCTGCCTGATTGTCGGCCGGACAGCGTTTATTGGGTCGATGCGGCAGCCGGAACGGCACCGCTGCGGTTGGCCCGTCACCCCGGCGTGGGCCGACCCGGCTTGCGCTTTTTCTCTCCGGGGACGGCACTGCCGGCGCTCGAAGAACTGCTGCATCGGGTTGAGCGGGGTGAGATTCCAAGTGACCTCAACCTTGGCGGTGAGTACGCCCAGCGCGCCCTGTTGCCGGTACTGCGCCATCTCCATCTCTATTGGGCAAAGTGCCCGCCCCAGCGCCGCCATACGCGGCATGCGGTCAAGACGCGAATGCTCGTGCTCTTTGGCTTCGATGACAGCTATTCGCTTTTCTCGGGAGCCGCTTCGCGCCCTGGCAACGACGCGGGGATGGACGACTGGGTGGTCGAGAATGTCAGTCTCGGAGGCTTTCGTGCGCAGGTCGGCGAGGTCGGAAGCGGGCGCATCAACATCGGCGCACTGCTGGCTGTCCAGCCGGAGGGCGGCGACAACTGGATGTTGGGGGTCGCCAGACGTTTTACCCGGCGCGATACCGACGGCGCCAGCCTGGGCGTGCAGGTGCTCTCCAGGCAGGCGCTGAGCATTGAACTGCGGCCACGGCGCCGCGGTTTTTCGGCAGCGGTGGCCATTCCGGGAATCTGGTTACAGGATCGAGGTGAAGCCGGCATCCTGCGTATCGTCTTGCCACTGGCGGGCTTCAACGTTCGGGAGACGCTGGAATTCAGCCATCAGGGCAAGCGCCGGGAGCTGATTCCCATGGAGCTCGAGGAAGCCGGCGCCGAGTACGAGATTGGCTGTTTTCGCGAGCAAGCCGCCACGTGACGATGGCCCTCAAGGCCGGGCAGGCCGCTCCCCGGCGCCCGCTTCCGGTGGCGGTCGCAGAGCCGATTTCGGTCGGAAAGCCTTGACCACCTGCTCGACCGTTTCGACGTAAGGGCCACCAAGCAGATCGATGCAGTACGGGATGGCGGCAAAAATGCCGTTCACCAGTACCGTGCCGTCGGCCGCCTTCACTCCTTCAAGGGTTTCCCTGATCGACTTTGGCTGCCCGGGCAGATTGAGGATCAGCGCCTTGCCGCGCACTACCGCAAGCTGGCGCGACAGAATCGCCGTCGGCACGAAGTTCAGGCTGATCCGGCGCATTTCCTCACCGAAGCCGGGCATCACCTTGTCGGCGACGGCCAGTGTGGCTTCCGGCGTGACGTCGCGTGGCGCTGGACCGGTGCCGCCGGTGGTCAGCACCAGATTGCAGCCGACCTCATCGACCAGCTCCCTGAGCGTTTCTTCGATACGCGTCTGGTCGTCGACGATCAGGCGCGTCGCCGTTCGCCACGGGCTGGCCAGCGCCCGCCCGAACCATTCTTCAAGCGCCGGGATTCCCTGGTCGGCATAGACGCCCTGCGCGGCGCGGTCGCTGATCGACAGCAGCCCGATCAGCAGCTCGTCATCGTTGGTCATGCTCATTCCCCGCGCAGCGCCGTGTTCCCGCCGCCTTCAAGTTCCTTGAGAAACTGGAAAATGGCGCGGTAATTGCGTGGCGGCTTTCCTTGCTCCTGCTCGTTCAAGGCGGCGCGGCGCAGCGAACGCAGATGCTGCAGATCAACCGCCGGGAAATCCTCGGCAATTCCGTAGAGCACGCTTTCGTCGGCCAGCAAGGCCGTCCGCAGGCGCTCGATGCGGTGCAGCCTTCCCGTTTCCTCGGCCGAATCACCGCGCAGCGCGGCCAGCGAGTGGCGGATCGGTTCCGGGTCGTCGATGTCACGCATCACCCGGCCGATGTATTGCAGCTGCCGCCGTCGCGCCTCGTCGTGTCGGGTCATGCGCTGTGCCGCGCGGACGGCGGTGCGCAGATCCTCCGGAAGATCGATCTTCTTGAGCCGATCGGGCGCCAGCTCCACCAGTTCCTCGCCGAGGGCCTGCAGTTCCTCCATGGCCCGCTTGCGCTGCGTTTTCGACGGCGGGCCTGCTTCTTCTTCTTCTTCGGGGGGAGTCATCGGTGGCAGAGGTGCCTTTATTGGTGGCTGGTGGGGATGGCCGCGGGCAAGGACGCTGCGGGGGACGCCTTGCGCGGAGCTGCTATGATAGCGACTTTTGCCTTTGGCCACCGCCCCATGTCCCCTCCAGCTGCCTCCGCCGTTCACCAATCACGCTTCAGCCATGGTTTCGACACTCTGCAGCAATTGGCGCGTGACGTTCTTGCCCATGCCGAAAAGGGCGGCGCAAGTGCTTGCGAGGTCGATGTCTCCGACGGCTTCGGCCAGTCGGTGACCGTTCGTCGCGGCGAGGTCGAAACCATCGAGTACAACCGCGACAAGGCGATCGCCGTTGCCGTCTATCTTGGCCAGCGCAAAGGCCAGGCGAGTACTTCGGATTTTTCGTCGACGGCCTTGCGCGAAACGGTCGAGGCGGCGTTGAATATCGCCCGCTTTACCGCCGCCGACCCCTGCGCCGGCTTGCCCGATGCGGGCCTGCTGGCCATCGATAGCCAAAGCTTGCCGGATCTCGATCTCTATCACCCCTGGCTGCTCTCGGTCGAAGCCGCCGTCGACCTCGCCCAGCGCTGCGAACGTGCAGCCTTCGCAGTCGACCCGCGGGTGAGCAATTCGGAAGGCGCGTCGGTGTCGAGTCAGGAAGGGCATTTCGTGTCTGCCAACAGCCTGGGTTTCATGGGCGGCTACCCGACTTCGCGGCATTACCTGTCGTGTTCGATGATCGCCGGCAAGGACGAGAACATGCAGCGCGACGACTGGTACTCGATTGCCCGCGATGCACAGGCGATCGGTTCGCCGGAACTGATCGGCGAGCGCGCCGCGCAACGCGCCCTGGCGCGGCTCGGCGCACGCAAGATCAAGACCTGCAAGGTGCCGGTGATCTTCGAGGCGCCGCTCGCCTCATCGCTGATCGGCAACTTCGTACACGCGGTCAGCGGCGGTAGCCTGTATCGCAAGACCTCCTTCCTGGTCGATAGCCTGGGCAAGCGTGTCTTCGCCAGAAAAATGCAGATCAGCGAGCGACCGCATCTGGCGCGTGGCCTGGCGAGCGGCTATTTCGACAGCGACGGCGTGGCGACGCACGATCGCGAAGTCATTGTTGACGGCAAGTTGCAGGGCTATTTCCTCAGCGCCTACACGGCGCGCAAGCTGGCCATGCAGACCACCGGCAACGCTGGTGGCTGCCATAACCTCGTCGTGCACCCGGGCAAGCGCAATCTGTCTGGCCTGCTCAAGAAAATGGGACGCGGCTTGCTGGTCACCGAACTCCTCGGTCACGGCGTCAACTACGTGACCGGTGACTATTCGCGCGGCGCCGCCGGCTTCTGGGTCGAGGGCGGCGAGATCGTCCATCCGGTTGAAGAGATCACCATTGCCGGCAACCTCCGCGACATGTTCAGAAACATCGCCGGCGTCGGGAACGATGTCCTGGTGCGCGGCTCGAAGCAGGTCGGCTCGCTGCTCGTGGAGCAGATGAAGGTGGCCGGCGCCTGACTCCCCGTCCGGGCATCGTCGTGGGCAGGAGCACTTCGGGGAGGTGCACTGCCAGCGTCCTCGTGCGGCCTTCTCTTCTCTTGCGGGTTCGGAAAATCCGTATTCCATGCCGGACGGCTTTGGCTATAATCGGCGGGCAACTCGTTGGAATAAAACCCTAAACAGGAGACAAATTGTGGAAAGACGAAATTTTCTTGCAAAGGCAGGGGTAGGGGCAGCCGCCTTGGGGCTGGTGGCGTGCGGGAAGAAGGAGGAGCCAAAGCCAGCCACAGCGCCGGCTGCAAGTTCGCCGGCACCCGCGGCAACGCCGGCGCCGGCTGCGTCCGGCGAGGTGATTCGCTGGCGCTTGGCGTCAAGCTTTCCGAAGAGCCTGGACACCATCTACGGTGGTGCCGAATTCATGGCTCAGCGGGTCGCCGAAGCGACCGGCGGTAAGTTCCAGATTCAGGTGTTCGCCGGTGGCGAGATCGTCCCCGGGCCGGCCGTGTTCGACGCCGTCAAGGACAACACCGTCGAAATGGCGCACACCGCGTCGTACTACTTCTTCGGCAAGGATCCGACCTACGCTTTCGACTGTGCCATTCCTTTCGGGATGAACAATCGCCAGCTCGACGCCTGGATGCGCTACGGCAACGGCACCAAACTGATGAACGAACTGTACGGGAAGTCTAATATCGTTCCGATTCCCTGTGGCAACACCGGCGCGCAAATGGGCGGTTGGTTCCGCAAGGAAGTCAAGACCGTTGCCGATATGCATGGCCTGAAGATCCGCATTGGCGGTTTTGCCGGCGAGGTGCTGAGCAAACTGGGCGCCGTGCCGCAGCAGATTCCGGGTGGCGATATCTATCCGTCTCTGGAAAAGGGCACCATCGACGCCGCCGAATGGATTGGCCCCTACGACGATCAGAAACTGGGGTTCAACAAGGTCGCCAAGTACTACTACTATCCGGGCTGGTGGGAGGGTGGGCCGCAGTTGTCGGTTTACGTCAATAGCGCCAAGTACGCCGAGTTGCCGAAAGAGTACAAGGCCATTCTGCACATGGCCTGTGCCGACGCGCATGTGGATATGATGGCCAAGTACGACGCCAAGAACCCGATCGCCTTGAAGCAACTGGTGGGCTCCGGGACGCAGTTGCGGCAGTATCCGAAAGTGATCATGGACGCCGCGTACAAGGCGGCCATGGAACTCTATGCCGAAACGTCGAAGGCGAATCCCGGGTTCAAGAAAGTGTACGACGACTACTCCAAGTTCCAGGCCGACGAGAACCTTTGGTTCGGCATTGCCGAGGGCGCCTACTCGAGCTACATGGGCACCAAGCGCTAGCAGCCTGTCGGACTTTCGCCTAGCAGCCTGTCGGACTTTCGCGGTGCCGTAAGCCGTACATGATAAAATCATACTTTGTTCGAGCTACCGAGTCGTCACATGGCCCACTTCATTATCGCTGACCGCAAGACCGACTATCTACTCCCGCCGTCGCTGGACGATTGGCTGAACCAGGATCACCTGGCCCGATTCATTGTTGACGTGATCGACCAGCTTGATCTTTCCAAACTCATTCAGCAGTACGCCGGGCG
>JEMY01000044.1:0-101399 GCA_000585075.1 Candidatus Accumulibacter regalis
ACCGATATTTTCAAGGCGCGCGCTCGCCAAAAACCGGAGTTTTCGGTCAGGCACTAACTATATTGCGTGGAATACACAGTAGCGACCTTCATCGGCAAGATCTCTCACTTTACAAGCCACTGTAAGTATCGCACGCAATGGTATAGAAAATTGAAGATATAGCCTTAGCCGGCGTGAAGTCCGACAGGCTGCTAGCGTCTGGAACAGCAGGTGGCCGTTCCGGGGTGTCGCTCGCCCGTTCGACCCCGGCCGACTGGGTGGGTCGCATCGGCCGGCCGACTGGGTGGGTCGCATCGGCGTCGCCCTCGAACCGCTCGGCGATCGATTCGCCGAATTACTGTGTGTTACGTCCGCCCCTAATCCAGGATCATGTCGTACGCACGGTGACCGGGAACAGCCGGACACTGAACTACGAGGCGGTGGTTTGAGAAGGAATAGGCGCCAACCGTCGCGCGACACTCGTATCCCCTGGAAGCTGAACCGCCCAGTCATCGGCGGGCACCCGTTTGGCGTGCCTGGCCGCGGCAGCGGGCGCCGGGGAATGCCGAGTTCAAACCGTGCCCATGTATGTTGCTCGAAAGAAATGGCCCGTGAGTGTCGCGGGTCTTAGGCCGCCATCCCCGGCGTCCGGTGGCCGTCGATCACCTGCAGCAGTTGCGCGAAGACTTTCGGTGTACCGGCGACCAGGTTGCCGGACTGCAGGTAGGTCTCGTTGCCGGCGAGGTCGCCGACCAGTCCGCCAGCTTCCGAAATCAGCAGCGCGCCACCGGCCATGTCCCACGGCGACAGGCCGAACTCCCAGAAGCCGTCGAAGCGGCCACAGGCGACGTAGGCCAGGTCGAGCGCCGCGGCACCCGGGCGACGCATGCCGGCGGTCTTCTTCGCGAGTTCCTTGAAGATTCCCAGGTAGGCGTCGATGTGGTCATAGACACGGTAGGGGAAGCCGGTGCCGATCAGTGCGTTTTCCAGTTTGAGGCACTTGCTCACCCGGATCCGCCGTTCGTTGAGGAAGGCGCCGCCGCCCTTGCTGGCGGTGAACATCTCGTTGCGCACCGGGTCGTAAACCACCGACTGCGTGACCTGGCCGCGGTGCGCCAGGGCAATCGAGATCGCGTACTGCGGAAAACCGTGGATGAAGTTGGTGGTGCCATCAAGCGGGTCGATGATCCATTGATACTCGCTGCCGCCGGCCTGGCCAGCGGTTTGGCCCGACTCTTCTGCTAGAATGCCGTATTCAGGATAGGCCTCGCGCAGGATGTCGATTATCGCCGCCTCGGCGGCCTTGTCCACTTCGGTTACGAAGTCGCTCTGGCGCTTGGTGGTGATCTGCAGGTGCTCCAGATCCAGCGAGGCACGGTTGATGATCTGGCTGGCGCGACGCGCCGCCTTGATGATGATGTTGAGAGCTGGATGCATGGCCTTGAAGGACGCAACGGCCGGCTGATGCCGACCGATGGCTGTGGTGGGGGACCCCGATTCTAATATGAACAGGCCTGCAGGGTCTCATTCTTCCGGCTCGCCGCTCGATCGCATTCGCGTCGTCCTGTCGCATCCCAGCCATCCGGGCAACATTGGCGCCGCCGCGCGCGCGATGAAGACGATGGGTCTGTCGCGCCTGCTGCTGGTCAATCCGAAGTGCTTTCCGGACCAGCAGGCGGTGGCTCGGGCTGCCGACGCCGGCGACATCCTGACGCGGGCGCAGGTATGTGGCAGTCTCGATCAGGCGCTGGCCGGCGCGATCCATGTCTACGCTCTGTCGGCGCGGCACCGCAACCTTGGGCCGCCGGCGATGCCGGCCCGCGAGGCAGCAACCGACATTGTGGCCCAGGCCAGCGACGGGGAAGTGGCCGTGCTTTTTGGAAACGAGACGGCCGGTCTGTCGAATGCCGAGGTACAACGCTGCCAGCGGACGGTGTTCATCCCCGCCAACCTCGACTACAGCTCGCTGAATCTCGCTTCGGCGGTGCAACTGGTGTGTTACGAACTGCGCCTGGCGGTCTTTGACGGGCGCCCGCCGGTGCTGACCCGGGCGGTGCCCTTTGCCTCGCCGCTGGCGCCGCATCAGGAGGTCGAGCGTTTCTACGAGCATCTCGAACGGGTGATGGTCGGCAGCGGTTTCCTTGATCCGCAGCGGCCCAGGCGCTTGTTGCCGAAGCTGCGTCGCCTGTTCGGACGTGCGGAACTGGAGAGCGACGAGATCAACATCCTGCGCGGACTGCTCGACGCCGTCGAACGGAAATCTTCCGGGCCTCGCCCGGCGAACGATGACTTGAAGAATAGTGGACCGAAATAGTAGGTTATTGTAAAATCAGCGTCATCGCTCAAGGACTTTCTCTTCATGTTCATCCGTCTGCGCGAAGACATCCAATCCGTATTCGACCGTGACCCGGCAGCGCGTACCTCCTGGGAGGTGCTGACTTGTTACCCGGGCGTGCACGCGATCGTCCTGCATCGTCTCGGGCACTGGTTGTGGACGCATCGTTGTCCTTGGCTGGGCCGTCTCGTCTCGCACCTCGGGCGCTTCTTCACCGGCATCGAAATCCATCCCGGGGCGACCATCGGACGTCGGATGTTCATCGATCACGGGATGGGTGTGGTGATCGGCGAGACGGCGGTGATCGGCGATGACGTCACGCTCTATCATGGCGTCACGCTCGGTGGCACCTCGTGGAACAAGGGCAAGCGCCACCCGACGCTGGAGCGCGGCGTGGTGATCGGCGCCGGCGCCAAGGTGCTCGGGCCGATCACCATCGGTGCGGGGGCCAAGGTCGGCTCCAACGCGGTGGTCGTCAAGGACGTCCCGCCGGGGGCGACGGCGGTCGGCAACCCGGCCCGGATCATCGATAGCGAGCAGGCACGCAAGCGCGAGCAGATGGCCGGGCAGTTGGGCTTTTCGGCCTACGCGCTGGCTGGCGACCAGGACGACCCGCTGGCCAAGGCGATCCATGGGCTGCTCGACCATGCGGTTGACGGTGACCGGCGCTTCGAGTTGCTGCTCAAGCGGCTCGAGGAGGCCGGCGTGCATGTCAACGGCGACCTGGTGAAGGCGGATCAGTTCGATCCGCAATACTTGAGTAAAATAGTTGACTAATTGGCGCGGCGCCGATATAGTCAATAGTGTAGTGATCTAATCAACTATTATCGGTGGAGGTAGTATGCGACTGACGACCAAAGGACGTTTCGCGGTGACGGCGATGATTGACTTGGCCTTGCGTTGCGCCGACGGCCCGGTGTCTTTGGCGGGTATCAGCGATCGCCAGAAGATCTCGTTGTCGTATCTGGAGCAGTTGTTTGGCAAGCTGCGCCGCCACCAGTTGGTCGGCAGCGTGCGTGGCCCAGGCGGCGGTTACTGCCTGGCGCGGCCGACCAGCGCGATGACCGTCGCCGACATCATTCGCGCTGTCGATGAGCCGCTCGATGCCACCCAGTGCGGCGGTCGCGAGAACTGCCAGGACGACGAGCGCTGCATGACCCATGACCTGTGGGCGACCTTGAACGTCAAGATGTTCGACTATCTGAGTTCGGTGACCCTGGCCGAACTGGTTGATCAGCAGCTCAGCAGGCGCGGTGCCGACGTCGCCGTTCTGCATGATGCGCGGCGGCCCGGCGTGCGGCAGCGCGCCAAAGTCGTCGCATTCGGCCGCTGAGCGCAGGCCAGCGCCCGCAATTGCATTCTCTAGCGCCCAAGCCGATGTTCGCGCCCGTCTACCTCGATCACAACGCGACCACCCCGGTCGATCCGGCGGTGCGCGAAGCGATGTTGCCCTACCTGTCGGGGCAATACGGCAACGCCTCGAGCCGGCACGAGTACGGCCGCGCCGCCAGGCGAGCCATCGACGAAGCGCGCAGCAAGGTCGCTGCGGTGGTTGGCGCGCATGCCAGCGAAGTGGTGTTTGCCAGCGGCGGTTCGGAAGCCAACAACCTGTTGATCAAGGGTGCCGCGGCCTGTCTGAAACCCGGCCTGGTGGCGGTCAGCGCGATCGAGCATCCCTGCGTGATCCGGCCCGCAGAGCAGCTGCGCAAACGTGGCTGGACCCTTCAGAAGCTGGCGGTTGATGGCGATGGACGGGTCGATGCCGAGAATTTCCAGGCCCTGATCGCTGAACAGCCGCCGCGAATCGTTTCGGTGATGCTGGCCAACAACGAGACCGGTGTGTTGCAGGACATCGAGACGCTGGCGGCGTTGGCGAGAACCGCCGGGGCCTGCTTCCACAGCGATGCGGTGCAGGCGGTAGGCAAACTGCCGGTCGATTTTCGCCGCCTCAATGCCGCCGGGGTGCACGCGCTGACCTTGTCGGCACACAAGATTGGCGGTCCCAAGGGTGCTGCGGCGCTGATACTCGACAAGCGGCTCGATGTCGAGCCGCTGATTGCCGGCGGTGGCCACGAGCGCGGACTACGCTCGGGTACCGAGAATGTGGCGGCGATCGTCGGCTTCGGCGTTGCCTGCGAACTGGCGGCGGCGCGTCTGGCTGCAACGGCTGCGCACTTGCTGGCCCTGCGTGGGCGCGTCGAATGCGGCTTGCTTGGCCAAGGCGCGACGCTCTTTGGCCAGGCGGCCGAGCGCTTGCCGAACACCATCTATTTCGCTTTTCCGGAACTTGATGGCGAAACGCTCGTCGGACAGCTCGACCGTGCCGGCTACGCAGTGGCCAGCGGTGCCGCGTGTTCGAGTGCCAGCCCCGAGCCGTCGCACGTGCTGCAGGCGATGGGTGTGGCGCCCGGGCTGGCACGCGGCGCGGTACGCGTCAGTCTCGGGGGCGCCAACACCGTCGCCGAGGTCGACGGTTTCCTGGCAACGCTGCAGGGCACCGTGCGCCGCCTGCAAGGGTTGACCGCGATGGCGGTTTGAGCGGTGGGGCCGGACCCGCGCGGTGTCAGTCATCGGCACCAGATGTATGACACGTACCAGATGTATCACTCGGAGCATGAGCAATGTTGAAACTACCGATCTATCTCGATTATTCGGCCACGACGCCGGTCGATCCGCGCGTCGCCGAGAAAATGATCCCCTATCTGGTCGAGAAATTCGGCAACCCGGCTTCGCGTTCACACGCCTTCGGCTGGGACGCGGAAGCCGCGGTCGAGGAAGCGCGCCTGGAAGTGGCGACGCTGGTCAACGCCGACCCCAAGGAGATCGTCTGGACCTCGGGTGCCACCGAGTCGAACAATCTGGCGCTCAAGGGTGCGGCGCAATTTTACGCCGGCAAGGGCAAACACCTGGTGACGGTCAAGACCGAGCACAAGGCCGTGCTCGACACCTGCCGCGAACTCGAGCGCCTGGGCTTCGAGGTCAGCTACCTTGATGTCATGGACAACGGCCTGCTCGACCTCGCGGCCTTCAAGGCAGCGCTTCGCCCTGATACCAGCGTGGTGTCGGTGATGCTGGTCAATAACGAGATCGGCGTGATCCAGCCAATCGCCGAGATCGGCGAGATCTGCCGCGCCAGGGGCATCGTTTTCCATGTCGACGCGGCGCAGGCGACCGGCAAGGTGGTCATCGATCTGGCGACGATGAAGGTTGATCTGATGAGTTTCTCGGCGCACAAGACGTACGGGCCAAAAGGAATCGGCGCCCTGTACGTGCGCCGCAAGCCACGCGTTCGTCTGGCCGCCCAGATGCACGGTGGCGGGCACGAGCGCGGCTTCCGTTCCGGAACCCTGGCGACACACCAGATCGTCGGCATGGGCGAGGCCTTCCGCCTCGCACGGCTCGAGATGGGCGCCGAGAACGAGCGTATTCGCATGCTCCGTGACCGCCTGCTGAAAGGGTTGTCGGACATCGAACATGTCTACGTGAATGGCGACCTGGAGCAGCGCGTTCCGCACAATCTGAACATCAGTTTCGCCTACGTCGAAGGCGAGTCCTTGTTGATGGCGGTCAAGGATCTGGCGGTGTCTTCGGGGTCGGCGTGCACCTCGGCTTCGCTTGAACCGTCGTATGTCTTGCGCGCCCTCGGCCGCGAGGACGAACTGGCGCACAGCTCGATCCGCTTCACGCTCGGTCGGTTCACCACCGAGGAAGAGATCGATTACGCGAGCCGCCTGCTGCACGACAAGATCGCTCGCCTGCGCGAACTATCGCCGCTCTGGGAGATGGTCCAGGAGGGCGTCGACCTGAGTACGGTCCAGTGGGCCGCACATTGAGAAGGTATTGAAGGAGAATCAAAATGTCATACAGCGTGAAGGTTCTGGATCACTATGAAAATCCGCGTAACGTGGGTTCCTTCGGCAAGGAAGAGGAGGGTGTGGCCACCGGCATGGTCGGCGCTCCCGCCTGTGGCGACGTGATGAAGCTGCAGATCAAGGTCGGCAAGGGCGGCGTCATCGAAGACGCCAAGTTCAAGACTTACGGCTGCGGCTCGGCGATCGCTTCATCTTCGCTGGTGACCGAGTGGGTCAAGGGCAAAACCGTCGAGCAGGCGCTGGGGATCAAGAACACTCAGATCGCCGAGGAGTTGGCACTGCCGCC
This sequence comes from Candidatus Accumulibacter regalis, assembly GCA_000585075.1. Lineage (GTDB taxonomy): Bacteria > Pseudomonadota > Gammaproteobacteria > Burkholderiales > Rhodocyclaceae > Accumulibacter > Accumulibacter regalis. The sequence goes on from JEMY01000044.1 coordinate 6,473, forward strand.
GGTAAAGATCCACTGCTCGATTCTCGCCGAGGACGCGATCAAGGCCGCCGTGGCCGATTACAAGAAGAAGCACGCCGACCAGGTCGTCGGTTGAGACCGCAGGCGCCGACACCACTTGACAGCCAACGCACTATTCAGCAGGAGGTTTTCATGGCAGTGACGCTTTCCGAACGAGCGGCCAGCCACGTCGCCAATTACATGGTCAAGCGCGGCAAGGGCATTGGCCTGCGCCTTGGCGTGCGCACCAGCGGTTGCTCGGGCATGGCCTACAAGCTCGAGTTTGCCGACGTCGCGCAGCCTGACGATATCGAGTTCGAATCGCACGGCGTGCGGGTTCTCGTCGATCCGAAAAGCATGCCCTACCTCGACGGGACCGAGCTCGACTACGCGCGCGAGGGGCTCAACGAGGGCTTCAGGTTCAACAACCCGAACGTCAAGGACGCCTGCGGCTGCGGCGAGAGCTTCAACGTCTGACTTTGTGGCGGACGGCCCTCCGCAGAGCGGTTGCCGCGGTTGGCGGGACGTGCGCGCTGGATCACCGAATGGATTTCAACACCGATCATTTCTCGCTGTTCGAGTTGCCGCCGGGGTTCCGCCTTGACGCTGCACTACTCGACCGACGTTATCTGGAAATGCAGTCCAGGGTCCATCCCGACCGCTTCGCCAGTGCTGGCGAAGCCGAACGGCGCCTGTCGCTGCAATGGGCGACACGGGTCAACGAAGCGTACCAGACGCTGAAAAAGCCGCTCGCACGGGCGAAGTACCTGTTGCATCTGGCAGCTCACGAGATCGGCAGCGAGAACAATGCTGCAATGCCCGCCGACTTTCTGGTTGAACAGATGGAGTGGCGTGAGGCGGTCGGCGAAGCGCGCGCTGCCGGTGAGCACCATCAGCTCGAGCATCTGCATCACCGCTTGCAGCGCGAGATCCGCGAGCGCTACGACGAACTTGCCGTGTTGCTCGACGATCAGCACGATCTTGAGCAGTCTGCCGATCGCATTCGGCGGCTGATGTTCATCGAGAAGCTGCTGATCGAGATCGACGACGCGATGGTGGCCTGCGAAGAATAGCAGCAGCGGCAAGTGCAGCGCCTTCACCCACCAGCAACACGTCTCAGGACCCCTTGTCGCCATGGCTCTATTACAGATTGTCGAACCCGGCGAGTCAGCGGCGCCGCACGAGCACCGGCTGGCGGTCGGCATTGACCTTGGTACGACCAACTCGTTGGTGGCGAGCGTGCGCAGCGGCGTGGCGGTCGTCCTGCGTGATGAACTCGGCCGCCCGCTGCTGCCCTCGGTGGTCCGCTACCTTCCTGACGGCGGCAGTGAAGTGGGCTACGAAGCGCAGGCCGCACAGGCGCTCGATCCGCGCAACACCATCGTTTCGGTCAAACGCTTCATGGGGCGCGGGATCACCGACATCGCCAATCGCGAGTCGATGCCCTATATTTTTCAGGGCGGCCCGGGGATGTTGCGGATTCATACGGCGGCCGGACTCAAGAGTCCGGTGGAAGTGTCCGCCGAGATCCTGCGGACGCTGCGTTTGCGCGCCGAGGCGGCGCTGGGTGGCGCGCTGCTTGGCGCGGTGATCACCGTTCCCGCGTACTTCGACGATGCCCAGCGGCAGGCGACCAAGGACGCGGCGAAACTCGCCGGACTGCCGGTTCTTCGCCTGCTCAACGAGCCGACCGCGGCGGCGATCGCCTACGGACTCGACAACGCCGCCGAGGGCGTCTACGCCGTCTATGATCTGGGTGGCGGCACTTTCGACATCTCGATCCTCAAGCTGTCAAGGGGGATCTTCGAGGTGCTGGCGACCGGCGGCGACTCGGCGCTCGGTGGCGACGATTTCGACCAGCGCATCTTCTGCTGGATTCTCGAAGCGGCGAAGCTCAAGCCGACGTCCGTCGAGGATGCCAGCATGCTTCTGACGCGCGCCAGGGAAGCCAAGGAATACCTGACCTTTCACGGCGTTGCGCCGATTACCGGAAGACTGAACAGCGGCGAGGTCGTCGACTTGAGGCTTAGCACCGAGATCTTCGCCGAGATCACCCAGACGCTGGTGGCCAAGACCATGCAGCCGGTGAAGAAGGCACTCCGCGACGCCGGCTTGTCGGTCAGCGACGTCAAGGGCGTGGTGATGGTTGGCGGTGCCACCCGCATGCCGCAGGTGCAGCGAGCGGTCGGCGAGTTCTTCCGGCAGGACCCGCTGAACAACCTCGACCCGGACAAGGTTGTCGCCCTCGGCGCGGCGACGCAGGCCAACCTGCTGGCGGGCAATCACACGGCCGGCGACGACTGGTTGCTGCTCGACGTGATTCCCTTGTCGCTGGGAATCGAAACGATGGGCGGCCTGGTCGAGAAGATCATTCCACGCAACTCGACGATCCCGACGGCGCGAGGGCAGAACTTCACCACCTTCCGCGACGGCCAGACGGCGCTGGCCATCCAGGTCGTACAGGGCGAGCGCGAGCTGGTCAGCGACTGCCGTTCGCTGGCGCGCTTCGAATTGCGCGGGATCCCGCCGATGGTCGCCGGCGCGGCGCGCATTCGGGTGGCTTTCCAGGTTGACGCCGACGGCCTGCTGGCGGTCAGCGCGCGTGAGCAAATTTCGGGAGTCGAAGCCAGCATTGTCGTCAAGCCGTCGTACGGACTTTCCGATGACGAGATCGCCGGGATGCTCAAGGACTCGCTGGCGCACGTCAAGGATGACGCCCTGCAGCGAGCCTTGAAGGAGTCGCAGGTGGACGCACGGCGCTTGCTCGAGGCGGTGCGGGCGGCGCTAGCCACAGACGCCGACCTGCTGTCCCCAGCCGAGCTGTCACGCGTCGAAAGTGACATCGTCAAGCTCGAAAGCGCGGCGCTCGGCGATAATCGCCGGCAGATCATGCTGGCGATGGACGACCTCGAAGCCGATACCAAGGACTTCGCCGCGCGGCGCATGGACAAGTCGATCAGGCGGGCGTTTGCCGGCCGCAACATCAACGAGCTGGGCAGCGATTCCGCAGCAGCGAAAAGCGGAGAGACGGCATGACCCGGATCGTCGTTCTGCCGCACCTCGAACTCTGCCCCGACGGTGCCGTCTTCGACGCCAGACCTGGTGAATCGCTGTGCCAGAACCTGCTCGAGAACGGCATCGCCATCGAGCATGCCTGCGAGATGTCCTGCGCCTGCACCACTTGCCATGTCGTCGTCCGTGAAGGTTTCGGCGCGCTCGAACCATCCGACGAGGTCGAGGACGATCTGCTCGACAAGGCTTGGGGTCTGGAGCCGAATTCGCGCCTGTCGTGCCAGGCGATGGTCAACCAGACACCGCTGACCATCGAGATCCCGCGCTACTCGATCAACATGACCAAGGAGGGCAAGCGATGAAATGGACCGACATCAACGAGCTCGCGGTCGAACTCGCCGAAGCGCATCCGGAAGTCGACCCGATGAAGATCAATTTCGTAGACCTGATGAACTGGATACTGGCCTTGCCGGGATTTGACGACGACCAGCGTCACTGCGGCGAAAAGATTCTCGAGGCGGTCCAGCAAGCCTGGATCGATGAACTGGCATGAAGCCGGACGATTCGGGCGGTCGGCAGCGCAATGTCCTGGGTGGCTTGCTCGGCTCGTGCAGCGAAAAGCCGATGACCGGTTTCTTTCGCGACGGCTGTTGCAACACCGGTGAAGAGGATTTCGGCAGCCATACTGTCTGCATCCTGGCTACCGCCGAGTTTCTGGAGTTCTCGCGGGCGCGCGGCAACGACCTGTCGACGCCGCGGCCGGAGTTCGGATTTGCCGGACTCCAGCCCGGCGACCGCTGGTGTCTTTGCGCGGCACGCTGGCGCGAAGCGCTGCTTGCCGGCAAGGCGCCGCGGGTCGTTCTCAATGCCACCAACGAAGCCGCACTGCTGATTGTCAGCCTCGACGATCTCAAGCGTCATGCCATCGACCTGAATTGACCTGCCGACCCGGCGGCCGGTTGGCGACGATTTGCTCGCCAGCGCTCAGTGTTGCATCCTGGTGGCGGGCGCAGTGCCGGGGTCGGCGTCGATGACCGTCTGCGGTTTTCGGACCGGTGCGTCGATCCTGCTGCTGTCGCCGTCGTCGAAGCTCAGGGTCAGCGGGACCGTGTCGCCTTCCTGCAGTGGCTGCCGCAGGTCGATCAGCATCACGTGGTAGCTGCCGGGCTTGAGTTCGGTGTGCACGCCCGCCTTGAGTTCGATCTCGGTTACCTGCCGCATGCGCATGACGCCGTGGTCGTTGCTGTGGCTGTGCAGTTCGACCGACCGCGCCACCGGGCTTTCGACCCTGAGCAGCTTGCGGTCGCTGTTGCCGGTGTTGCGGATGGTCATGAAGGCCGCCGTGTTGGCGGTGCCGGGTGGGCTCAGGCGCACGTACGGGGCAACGACCGTGAGGTCGCTGGGCGCTGCGCGGGTGGACAGCGGCAGCGCCAGTGCAGCGGCGAGCGCAATCAGGGTCGGATGAAGACGCATGGTTGTGAACTGCTCCTTTCGTTCAGGAAGAGGCTGAGGCGTTGAAGTCGGTAAAGCGGCCGGGTGGGATCGCCTTGCGCTTCACCTTGGGGCCGGCGAGGCCAGCTACTGCCGTAATGGCAACCAAGGCATCTGCGATGCCCGCGTCGCGTGCGGCACGGGTGCCCCGCCAACCGTCCTTGTGGATCGACGATGCCGGTTGCCGAAGTGCGGTCGATGCTGTCGTGCCCCTTGGCGTTCGCTTGCTGCCGTCGATAGCCGGCGCCGCACTGTGCCCGGTGACGGCGGCGCTCTGGGCCGCGCTGCCGCTCAGGCCGATGATCGCCGGGTCGAAAAACGCACCTCGTCTCGCAGGGGCGCAACCGTGTCACGCTCGCGGCCGACCGAGATGAAGATTCCCCGCACGCGCTCACGCTCGCCCGCGAGGTCGGGCGGACATCCGGGTATGAAGTGTAGCCGAAGTAGATCAAGAGCACTTTTCCACGATAGTCGGCCGGCGCTACCGGCCATTCCGGCCTCGCCAGCTTGAAGTCTTGTCCCGCTGAGCCCGCCACTGGCGGAAGCTGGAGGTGTTTGCGGCATGAAGCCCACCAGCGTTGACGGCAGCGGGCTCCACAAAGCGTCGACGAACATCCGGGCGGCGCCGGGAACGACCGCCAGGCACATCAACAGCAGGGGCGTTTTCGTCGCTCGTGCCGCCGGCTCTAGTGGCCGCTGAGGAAGCGGAATGGCACGGCTACCAGCGACTGACCGGTATCGACCAGGACGGTGGCATCCCATTCCATGGCCCCGGTGATGCATACCGGCAGGCTGGCCTGGCCGGTGAATCGGCCGCCGGGCTGCTTCTCGAGCAGTGGTCGGTTGTAGCCCATCTTCATGTCTGTGCCGGCGAAATCCACTTCGACCTTGCGCACTTCGCTACCCTTGAAGGACGCTTGCAGGTGCAGTGGCTGAAGGGCGGGGATGGGCCGGGGCTCGATCGAGAATTCGAGCTGGGATCCGTCGGGCAGCGTCGCCACGCAGCGCTGCTGGTCGAGCTTGCAGTTCGACAGCGGCAGGGTGATATCCGTTTTCGGACCGAACAGCGGCGCCAGCTTGTAGCCGATGACGCCGAGGACGGCGAGCGCTAGCAGGATGGCGGCGTCAAGCAGCAGGTTCTTGGTCATCCAGCGGGCGTCTGGTCGGTTGGCGGTTGAGTCTTGGTATCGTCGGCGTGGATCCTTTCCCGGACGCTTCCGGGCGATCGGAGGGGCGGGAGGAGCACGTTCCGCAGACGAATCGGCGTGGCTGCACCGGTGGATAGGGGCAGCTTGGCGAAACTTGATGCACCTCAAATTATCGCGCACCGCTTGTGCCCACAATGTGCGGCATATTGCCGCAGTCGCGTCACCGGGCGTGGCAATCGAAAATGGTGCGGGTGGCCGCCGATTGATCAAAGGGAGAGCAAAAATGAAATTCCGAACGAAGCAAGCCGCGTCGATGCTGCTCGCAGCAGGATTCGGCTGCGCAGCGGTCGGCAGTGCCTACGCTGCCGAATCACTGCAGGACGTGATGAAGCGCCGGAACCTGTCGCAGCAGGATCTGCTGGCGGCGTCCAAGACCTACGTGCCGACCGGCAAGCGCGACGAGTTCGTTGCCTTTTCGTCCGGCGGCCAGTCCGGGCAGGTCATTGTCTACGGCATTCCGTCGATGCGCATCCTCAAGTACATCGGCGTGTTCACGCCGGAGCCCTGGCAGGGCTACGGTTTCGACGAAAGCTCGAAGGCGGTTCTCGCGCAAGGGAAGATAGACGGCAAGGACATCACCTGGGGCGATACCCACCACCCGGCGATGTCGGAGACCCAGGGCCAGTACGACGGGCAGTTCCTGTTCATCAACGACAAGGCCAACCCGCGCCTGGCGGTGATCGACCTGCGTGACTTCGAGACCAAGCAGATCGTGGTCAATCCGATCTACAAGTCCGAACACGGTGGCGCTTTCGTAACCCCGAATACCGAGTACGTGATCGAGGCCGCGCAGTACGCGACACCGCTCGAGAACAAGAAATTCTACCCGCTCGAAGAGTTCAACGAGAAGTACCGTGGCGGCGTCACCTACTGGAAGTTCGACCGCAAGGAAGGCCGGATCGACCCGAAGAAGTCGTTCTCGGTCGAATTGCCACCGTACAGCCAGGACCTGTCGGACGCCGGTAAAGGGCCATCAGACGGCTGGTCCTTCACCAATTCCTTCTGTACCGAGCGTTACGTCGGCGGTATCGAGAAAGGCCGGCCGCCCTATGAAGCGGGTTGCTCGGCCAAGGATACCGACTACATGCACGTGATCAACTGGAAGAAGGCGGCCGAGCTGGTCGCCGCCGGCAGGGCCAAGAAGATCAACGGCCACGACGTGCTGATGCTGGACACCTCGATCAAGGAAGGGGTTGTCTTCCTGGTTCCGGAACCGAAGTCGCCGCACGGTGTTGATGTCACGCCGGACGGCAAGTTCATAACCGTTTCCGGCAAACTCGACACGCACGTTTCGGTTTATTCGTTCGAGAAGATCCAGGCCGCGATCAAGGCCGGAAAGTTCGAATCGAAAGACCCCTACGGCCTGCCGGTGATCAACATGAAGGATGCGCTGCACACCCAGGTTCAACTGGGTCTCGGCCCGCTGCATACCCAGTACGACGCCAAGCCGTGCGTGGCCTATACCTCGTTGTACGTCGATTCGCAAGTGGCCAAGTGGAACTACTGCGAAGGCAAGGTGCTCGACAAGATCAGCGTGCACTACAACATTGGTCACCTGATGACCATGGAAGGCGATTCCATGGATCCCAAGGGCCGCTACCTGGTGGCGCTGAACAAGCTGTCGATCGACCGTTTTGCTCCCGTCGGTCCGCTGCATCCGCAGAACCACCAGTTGATCGACATCAGCGATGACAAGATGCAGCTGCTCTACGACATGCCGCTGCCGCTGGGCGAGCCGCATTACGTGGTGGCCATCGAAGCGAGCAAGCTGAAGCCTGGCGTCCGTTACAAGGTCGGTACCGACAGCCGCACCGACAAGAAGCACGCCGGTGCCGTCCGGGCAGGCGAGGAGAAAACCGTCCGCACCGGCAACAAGGTTGAAGTCTTCGGTACGCTGATCCGTTCGCACATCACGCCGGAAACGATCGAGGCGGAAGTTGGCGACGAGATCATCATCAACCTGACCAACCTTGAGCGCGCGCAGGACGAAACGCACGGCTTTGCGGTGTCGACCTACAACGTGCATGCGTCGATCGAGCCGGGCAAGACCGTGCAGGTCAAGTTCAAGGCTGACAAGGAAGGCGTCTATCCGTACTACTGCACGGAGTTCTGCTCGGCGCTGCACCTCGAGATGCAGGGTTATCTGCTGGTCAAGCCGAAAGGCTGGAAGCCGACCAAGACCGCGATGTCTGCCGGAACCAACTACAGCGAAGCGGATTACAAGGCCCAGCTGAAGAAGGTTGTCGATACGCAGGCGGTGATCGACTCGGTGGTTGGCTACATCACCGGCGTCAATTACAAGGACTTCCCGGATGTCGTCGCGATGATGGACGACGCCGTCGATCAGCTGGGCAAGATCAAGGATGCCAAGGCCAAGGCTGACGAGGCTGCTGGCAAGAAGGACTGGAACAACGCCACGCTGTGGACCGAGCAAATCTGGCAGTACCAGGTCAAGGCGGCCGATCTCGGCCTGCGTGCCAAGACCTATCTTGAGCAGAACGGTGCCAAGAAGGCCAAGTAGGTCGGGCAGGTCGCGTTGATCTGACTCAAGGCAACTCAGCGGGGAGCGGAGTTACTCTGTTCCCCGTTTTCTTATGCGAAAAGGAATGACCATGAAGAAGCTGATGGCTGTAGTGGCGATGGCGACGCTGGCGGCCTCGCCGGTACTGGCGGCTGATGACGGCGCCAAGCTGTATGCGGAGAAGACCTGCGGCGCGTGTCACGGGCCGACGGGCAACAAGACCCTGATGCCCGACTACCCGAAAATCGCCGGACAGAACGCCAAGTATCTCGAAAGACAGATGCTCGACATCAAGAGCGGGGCGCGGGCGAACGGCAACTCGGCGGCGATGAAAGGTGTGATGCCGCTGGTCAGCGACGAGCAGATCAAGGTCCTGGCCGAATATCTCTCGAAGCTCAAGCCCTGAGTCCTGCCGCCACAACGTCGCCTGCGGGTCGAATCGCGCGCTGACGGGGCGCGGGTTTCGGTTGCAGGCGTGACTTGATTAGTATCAACGCCAAACGTCTGGCTGCTTGGTAGATTGGCAGCTGTGGATTCTCAAATACGAGGGAGTGAGCAAATGAAGAAACTGATTCTGGCCGTTTCGCTGGCGATGGTCGCGGCGGGTGCTGCGCATGCCGGACCGCCACCACCCAAGGCGCACGGCATCGAGGACAAGACCTACAAGTGGAACGCCCAGGAGGGCGAGAAAATTGAGGCCTTGAAGCTCAAGGGCGACAAGACGCGCGGCGAGGAGGGCTACGAGGTCTGCGGCGCCTGCCACCTGCCGTCCGGCGCCGGTCGTCCCGACGGCACCTTCCCGCAGCTGGCCGGTCAGCACACCACCGTGCTGATCAAGCAGATGGCCGACATCCGTGCCGGTCTGCGCGACAACCCGACGATGTACCCCTTTGCCGCGACGCTGATCGATCCGCAGGAACTGGCGGACGTGGCAGTGTACATCGAATCGCTGTGCATCCCGACCGAGCACGGCAAGTACGAGGGTCCGGATGCTGCAACACAGCTGGCCACCGGCAAGGGCCTTTACGAGAAGGAATGCAAGGAGTGTCACGGTACGAACGGCGAGGGTGTCAAGGACAAGTTTTACCCGGTGATCGCCGGCCAGCACTACAAGTACCTGCTGCGCCAGATGACCGAAATCCGCGACGGTCACCGCCGAAACGCCAACCCGGACATGGTCAAGGTCATCAAGAAGTATGACGACAAGCAACTGGTCGCCATTTCGGCCTATCAGTCCAGCTTGGTCATGCCGGGCAACATGTGCAAACCGAAGGCCGCGGCCAAGAAGTAGCAAGCAAGGCTTCGCCAAGCAGTAAGGAGCGCGTTCTGTCGCTGCCAAAGCCCGTCCGCAGGTCCTGTGGCGGGCTTTGCTTCCCGAAAATATAAGTAATGAATAATATTCTGCAGACCGCCGCTGCACGGCAAGGATCGACACCGGCGTCGCCGCTAGCGCACGGTACAAGCGCTCTGAACGAGGATTGAACAATGTCAGCCGCAGCACCCAGCAAGCAGAATTTGGTCGTCGCCGCGCTTACCGCGCTGGCCACGGCTTTGATGATCGCCGCTTTCTTTGCCCCGATCTGGTGGGTCTCCCTGACCGCACCGAACTATCCACCCGACGCCTTCCCCGACGGCATTCGCATCCATTTCCACTTCGACGGGGTCTACAACGGCTGCAAGGCGGCGGGCAAGGGGACGCGTATGGATAGCGAGATCATCCAGAAAGAGCTTGCGCACGACGACGAGCGCTACAACCCGATCACCGACAAGAACAAGGACGTCAACAAGGGTGCTCAAGGCCTCGACTGCGTACACGAAATGAACACCATCAACCACTACGTGGGGATGTTCCCGATCGCCACCGGCGCGCCGGTCGAGAAGCCGCTGGCCAAGTTCTTCTTCGCCTTCTTCACGGTGATGCTCGTGGGCTTCATGGTGCCGCGCCGCAAGCCGCGCTTGCTGGTGCTCGCTGCCGGCTTTGCTGCGGTCGCCGCATGGATCATTGTCGACCAGTACGTACTCGGCGGTCTGGAAGCGCACGTCGCGCACTACGTCAGCGAAACGGCGACTTTCTTCAACGAGCCCGAGAAGATCCAGGGATGGGGCGAAAACGTGACCACCATCACGCATGTGGTGATCGCCGGCACGCTGCTGGCGATGCTGGTGGTCCTCGCCGGCGTCGCTCGCCTGCCCAGTTTTTCGCTGCTGCTGGCGTTGATTCCGGCGCTGTTGCCGGTCTTCTTTCTCATCACCTACGCCGGCTGGCTGTGGTTCTTCGGCCACAACATGCATCCCTGGGGAGCTTTCACGGTCAAGCCCTTCATGCCGACCGTCTTCGGCGAGGGCAAGGTCGCGCAGTTCTCGACCTACTCGTATCCGTATTGGGGCTACGGGCTGCTGCTGGGCGTCATGGTCTGCCTCTTGCTCGCCCTGCTGATCCGGCGCAAGCAGATGCGCGAGGGCTCCGCGGAGTAGCCGATGCTTGGCCGTTTGCTCGTCGCCGGAGTCGCCTGCGGGCTGGCTGTGGTTCTCTTCCCGTCACCCGGCGGCGCCGAGGACGCGCTCACCGCGTTGCGTCGTACCGGCACTGTCGGGAGCGGGGCTGCGCTCGTCGCCGAGCCTGTCGATAGTCGCCTGGGCGCGATGGCCGAGCCCGCCGCAGCCGCTTGGGGCGGGCTCAACGAGAAAGTGCCCATCCCGACCGAGGCGCGGGTCAGCGGCCTTCCGTTCCTGCAGGAGCTGATCAACCAGGCGCCTGCGGGATCGGTGCTCAAGCTCAAGCCGGGCAGATACTCTGGCCCGGTGGTCGTGGACAAGACCTTGACCATCGATGGCGGCGGCGCGGCGACGGTCGATGGCGGGGGCAAAGGCACCGTCTTTGTCCTGCAGGCCAATGACGCCGTTCTGCGCGACCTGCAGCTGACCAATTCCGGCGTTTCACACGATTCGGACGACGCCTGCCTGAACGTGCGCGGCGACCGCAACGTCATCGAGAATCTGCGCATCGACGATTGTCTGTTCGGCATCGATCTGAAAATGTCGAATGAGAACGTCCTGCGCGGCAACCGCATTCGTTCGAAGCCTTTCGATCTCGGCACGCGCGGCGACAGCCTGCGCCTTTGGTACAGCCACCGCAACCTGGTCGCCGACAACGTCATCGAGGATTCCCGTGACATGGTCGCCTGGTACTCGAATGCGAACCACTACCTGAACAACGTTGCGCGGCGCAGTCGCTACTCGATCCATTTCATGTTTGCCGCCGACAATCTCGTCGAAGGCAACCGCTTCTACGACAACGCCGTCGGCGTCAACGTGATGTATTCGGGGGGCGGGGCGATCCGCAACAATCTCTTTTCGCACGCCAACGGTCCCACCGGCATGGCGGTCGGCTTCAAGGAGGCTTCCAACGTGCTTGTCGAGGGTAACGAGATCGTCTACTGCGCGGTCGGGGTCGGTCTCGACATGTCGCCATTCGAGCCGGACACGACGATCACCATTCGTGGCAACCGCATCGCCTACAACGGCATCGGGGTCAGCTTCCTGTCCGACAAGAAGGGCACCATCATCGAGCACAACGTCTTCGAGGGGAACCTGACGCAGGTGGCCATGGGCGACACCGGCAGCGCCAGCCGCAACCTCTGGCGCGGCAACTACTGGGACGACTATCAGGGCTTCGACCGCGACCAGGACGGCGTCGGCGACCGCCCGCACGAACTCTACGCCTATACCGATCAGCTGTGGATGGAGGTGCCTTACGCCCGCTTCTTCCGCAACGCGCCAATGATGGAAACGCTCGATTTCCTCGAACGCCTGGCGCCGTTTTCGACCCCGGTGATGTTGCTGCGCGACGAGCAGCCGGTTTTCAACAAGCCGCCGGAGACCAGCAAGAGGTCCGTCAAATGAATGACAAGAGGGAAACTGAAGCCGCATCTGAAGCCGCGCCGCTTTCGCCAGTGGGTGAAGCCGCTCCGGTGGTCAACAACCGGCGCGCCAGGGCACCGGTCCGCAAGCAGGCCAACCGGCGCAAGTTCATTCGCTCGGCGGTGATGATCGGCGGGGTGCTCGGCCTGGCGATGCTCGGCTACATCCCGGTGGCCAGTGCCAGGAAGTCACGTCTGCGCCCCCCCGGCGCACTCGAGGAAAGGGATTTCCTGTCCTCGTGCATCAAGTGCGGCCAGTGCGTCCAGGTCTGTCCGGTGGCGGCGATCAAGCTCGACGACATCGACCAGGGCTTCGGCGTCGGCGTGCCGTACATCGACGCCCGCGAGCAGGCCTGCGACTTCTCCTGCGACGCCGTGCAGTGCATTCTGGCGTGCCCGACCGGTTCGCTGACCTATACCAAGCCGCCGGCTCTGGAAATCCGTGCCGGCATGCCGCTGGCGCAGGCGCCGGTGCTCAAGGCCAAGGAAAACGACCCCGAGCCGACGCTGAACCTCAGCGAGCGCATCGGCGTCGCCCGTCTGGCACACCCCGAGTCGTGCCTGGCGGTACAGGGCAAGGGCTTCAGTGGGCAGGCGCGCGGCGCGGATTTTCGTGGCCACCTGCGCTACGTGGCGGTCGACCGCTGGAAGCCGGTGCCGGTACGCGACCACCCCTACCAGCGCGATCTCTGCGACCTCTGTGTCACCGAGTGTCCGATCAGGGACGCCATCCACATGAAAGAGACGATCGCCGCCGACGGCAGCAAGCAGTATCGGCCCGAGGTGCTCGAGCAGTGCGTCGGCTGTGGTGTCTGCGAGATGATCTGCCCGGTCGAACCGGCGGCGATCGTCGTCGATCAACGCCAGCCCTGGAGTGCGTGATGAGCCACTTTGAACGTATTCGGGTAATGTTCGGCGCGGCGCCGGAGAAACCCACCGTCGTGACCCCGGAAGCGAAACAGGTGCACAGCCTGAAGCGCATGACCAAGGCCGACTTCGAGGCCATCAAGCAGCACGCGCGCGACCATGAACTGGTGACCCACAAATGGCGCAACCGCCGCTGGGCCGTCCTCATTCTCGCCAACCTCTTGTTCACCTTTTCGTTCTGGCTCGATATCCAGGTTCTCGAAGGCGCGTTGACCGCCTCGCGCTTCGTTGGTTTTCACCTCATCGACCTCAACTCGGCCTTGCAGGTGATGCTGGCGCACAAGCACATCATCGTCAATCTGTTCATCGGCACGGCGACGGTCTTCGTCCTCTGGGCCGTGCTCGGCGGGCGTTCCTTCTGCTCCTGGGTGTGCCCCTACCATCTCCTCGCCGAGTGGTTCGAGTGGCTGCACCTGAAGCTGGTGAGCAAGAAACTGGTCAGCGACCACGAGTTCCATCGCGGTACGCGCAGCGTTTTCTGGGTCGTCTTTGCCTTGCTGGCGGTGGTCAGCGGCTACACGGTCTTCGAGACCATTTCGCCGACCGGAATCCTGTCGCGAGCCCTGATCTACGGTCCCTCGCTGGCGCTCGGCTGGGTCCTGCTGCTGCTTGTTTTCGAAGTCGTTTACTCGCGCCGCGCCTGGTGCCGTTACGTCTGCCCGATCGGCCTGACCTATGGTATCGTGGGCGCCGTTTCGCCGGTGCGCGTCGAGTACCGGCTGGACAAGTGCTTTCACGAAGGTGATTGCCGCAAGGTCTGCCTGGTGCCGCACGTCCTCGACGTGGTGATCAAGGGCCGGGCCGCCGAGATGACCACCCCGATCGGACCCGACTGCACGCGCTGCGGGCTGTGTGTCGACGTTTGCCCGAGTGGCGCGCTGGTCTTTGACGTCAAGGGCTTGAGCAAGCTGCTCTGAAGGTTGTCAATGATCCGTTTTGAAAACGTCGGTAAGGACTTCAGGAAGGTCCGCGTACTCGACGGCGTCGAACTCGATATCGCGCTTGGCGAACGAATCGCCCTGATCGGCTCGAATGGCGCCGGCAAGACGACCTTGATCCGCTGTCTGCTCGGCGAGTACACGCACCAGGGCACCGTGACCATCGACGGCCAGCAGCCGCGCGCCGAGCGCACGCAGGTGCTTGGCAGGGTCGGTTTCGTGCCGCAGTTGCCACCGCCGCTGAAGATGCCGGTCGGGCAGCTGGTCAGTTTCGCGGCCGCTGTCTGCCGCTCCGACAGCAAGCGAATTTTTGCTGTCGCCAGGCGCCTCGGGCTGGACGTCGCGCCGATCCTGACACGGCCATTCAACCGCCTGTCGGGGGGGATGAAGCAGAAGTTGTTGATTGCCATCGCCCTTGGCCGTGACGCGCAGGTGCTGGTGATGGATGAGCCGGCCGCCAACCTCGACCCCGAGGCGCGGCACATCTTCTTTTCCCTGCTCGCCGAGCGACTCGAGAACACGACGATGATCATCTCCAGCCACCGCCTCGACGAGGTCGCGCCACTGGTCAACCGGGTGGTCGAGATGGACACCGGCAGGATCGTCCTTGACGATCGCGTTGCCGAGGATTCCAAGCTCTCGGCCCTGTTCCAGGTGCACCTGACGCTGGCCCGTGCCGACGCGGCCATCGCCAAGACGCTGGGCGCCTGGCAGTTTGCCGACCGCGGCGCCGGCGTCGAGTGGCACGGCACGGTTTCCGGGCCCGACCGCCTGCGCTTCATGGGGACGGTGTCGCGCTACGTCGGACTGTTGTCGCGTATCGAGATGAAGGAAGTCGACGCGGCGGTCGTCCTGCAGTGAGGTACAGACAGCAATGAAACGACGGCGCTTTCTCGAAATTCTTCCGGCAGTAACTCTTGGCCCCTGTTGCAGGCCGCTCGTGGGCGTCGCGGCTGGCTGGTCGCTGGCCGCCTGCAGTGGCGAGCCGAGCAGCGGCCCGATCCAGGTCAAATGGGACAGAGACGCCGACCCGCGTTGCGGCATGATCATCAGCGACAAGCGTTTCGCGGCGCAGATTCGCGATCCTCAGGGCAAGGCGTGGAAATTCGACGACATCGGTTGCGCGATATTCTGGCTCTCGCAAAGGCCGTTCAACGAGGAAACGCCGAACACCGAGTTCTGGGTCGCCGACTATCGCATGGGCGGCTGGATCGACGCCCGCCAGGCGCATTATCTACCCGGGAAAAAAAGTCCGATGGGCTACCAGTTTGGCGCTGTCGCTCGTCCGGAGGCGGATGCGGTCTCGTACCGGGAAATGAAAGAGCGCATTCTGGCGCGCGGCCAATGAAGCGACGCCCATGAATTCACTTCTCCTGACTGCCCGGCTGGACATCGTCGAATCGCTGCGTGCGCGCTGGTTCCTGCTCTACAGCCTGGTTTTCGGTGGCATCGTCGCTCTGCTCTTCGCCTTCGGCCTGACCGAGTCGCGGGTGCTGGGCTTCATCGGCTTGTCGCGGCTGCTGGTGACCTATATCCAGCTGACCATGGCCATCCTGCCGATCTTCGTGCTCATCACCACCGTGCGTTCGGTGGCCGGTGACCGCGAAGCCGGCGTCTTCGAATACCTGCTCTCGCTGCCGGTGTCGCTGTCGGCGTGGTTCTGGGGAAAGATCCTCGGGCGCTACGTGACCATCTTCCTGCCCGTTTTCGTGGCCATGCTAGGGGCCGTCCTTTGGGCGCAGCTGAAGGCCATCGACGTGCCCTGGGAAATGTTCTTCTATTACACCGGCCTGCTGGCGGCCATGGCCTGGTGCTTTCTCGGCATTGGCATGCTGATCTCGACGCTGGCACGCAGCACTGACGTCGCGCAGGGTGCAGCGTTCGTCGTCTGGCTGAGCATGCTGCTGTTCCTCGACCTGATCCTGCTCGGGGTCATGATCCAGGGCCGGATCGCCCCCGAAGTCGCCGTCGGCATTGCCTTGCTCAACCCGCTGCAGGTCTTTCGTACCGCTTCGCTGGCCATGTTCGATCCGCAACTGATCGTCCTCGGGCCGTCGGCCTACGTCATCCTCGACCTCTTCGGCAGCAGCGGCTACCGCTTCTACGCCTTGCTCTACCCGCTGGCCATCGGTTCGCTGGCCGCGCTGGTCGGTTTTCTGACCTTCCGTCGCAGTGACCTGCCTTGAGCGCGGGGCAGCGATGAAGCGCCTGCTGGCAACCCTCTTGCTCGCTGCGCAGGCCTTTTCAGCGGCCGCCGCCGAGCCGCCGTCGACGGCGCCGTTCTTTGCCTTGACCCTGCCCGCACTTGACGGGCCCTCGGTGGCGCTGGAGTCGTTCAGGGGCAAGCCGCTGCTGGTCAATTTCTGGGCGCGCTGGTGTGGTCCCTGTCGCAAGGAGATTCCCGATCTGGCCGCGCTGCAGGCGAAATACCGGGGCCGGGGGCTGCGGGTGCTCGGCATAGCTGTCGAGGATGCCGACAAGCGCGAGCAGTTGCGCGAATTCGGCCGCGCCTACGAGATGAACTACACTTCGCTGATCGGCGGCAGCGAGGAGAGCATAGAACTGATGAAGGCGCTGGGTAATGGCCATGCGGGCCTGCCGTTTACGATCGTCATCGACCGCGCAGGCCGCATCCGCAGCAGCGAACTCGGCGCTATGGATCAAGCGGAGATGGAAGACGCCGTCAGGCCGATTCTTTGAGGGGTCGAGCGGCGGGCACTGTCCTTTTTTTATGCGCCGATGGCGCGTTTAGAGTGAAGACCATGATGAGAAAACTGTTCTCCCTGTTGGCGATCGTCGTGCTTGCCGGCTGTGCGGCGCCACCTTTGCGCGGCACGGGCGACCTCGGGCTGGTGATCGAACGCGCCAGTGGCCAGGTCAGCCTCGTCGATACCAGCCAGGGCAAGCCGTACGCCACGGTTGGCGGACTCGGCGATCTCTCGCACGCGTCGGTCGTCTACTCGCGCGACGGACGCTACGCCTACGTCTTCGGCCGTGACGGCGGGCTTAGCAAGGTCGATTTGCTTGAAGCGCGGATCGTCAAGCGTGTTCTGCAGTCGGGCAACGCCATCGGCGGCTCGATTTCGCAGGACGGTCGCATCGTCGTCGCGCAGAATTACAAGCCGGGCGGGATCAAGGCGTTCGATGCGGAGACCCTCGAGCTGCTCTCCGAAGTGCCGGCCGAATACGCGCCGGGGAGCTTCTCGAAAGTGGTCGGTCTGGCCGATCTTTCCGGCAACCGCTTTGCCTACGCGCTCTTCGATGGCGGCGAAATCTGGGTCAGCGACTTCTCCGATCCGCGCCATCCGACCACCCAACGCTACCCCGCCGGCCGGCAACCTTACGACGGCTTGGTGACGCCCGACGGGCGCCATTATCTGGCCGGGCTGTTCGGCGAGGACGGTGTCGCCCTGCTCGATACCTGGCAGCCGGAGAAGGGGACGCGGTGGATTCTGAACAATTACGGGCGCGGCGAAGAGAAACTGCCGGTCTTCAAGATGCCGCACCTGCGCGGCTGGTCGATGGCACAGGGAAATGCCTACCTGCCGGCCATTGGTCGGCACGAGGTGCTCGTCGTTTCGGGCAGCAACTGGCAGGAAGTTGGCCGCATCGCCGTCAAGGGACAACCGGTGTTCGTCATGGCGCGCCCCGATGGGCGGCAGGTGTGGGTCAATTTCGCCTTTCCTGACAACGGATGGGTGCAGGTGATCGACACGCTGAGCGGCAAGGTGGTGCACACGCTCGAGCCGGGCAAGGCGATTCTGCACATGGAGTTCACGCCGCGTGGCGAGCAGGTCTGGCTTTCCGCCCGTGACGACAACAAGGTGGTGATCTACGATACCGCGACGCTGGCCAAGGTGGGCGAGTTTGCCGCCCAGGCGCCGAGCGGAATTTTCTTCACCAGCCGCGCGCAGCGCACGGGATTCTGAGAAAGCAATGACTGACGAGGCGATCGATTTTCGTTTGCTGAACGACTTCCAGAGGGACTTTCCGCTCTGCCCGGCGCCGTTCGCCGAGTTGGCGGCGCGCCTTGGCGTTGCTGAAGGCGCTGTATTGCGGCTGCTCGAGGCGCTGCGCCGCCAGGGCAAGATCGCGCGGGTCGGGGCCGTCTTCGCACCCAAGCGTATCGGCGCCAGCACGCTGGCGGCGATGGCCGTGCCGCCGGAGAAGCTTTCTGCGCTTGCCGAGACGGTGAATCGCTTTCCGGAGGTGAACCACAACTACGAGCGCGAGCATCACTACAACCTCTGGTTCGTCGTCACCGCCGGTTCGGAAGGTCGTCTGCAGGCGGCGCTGGGGGCCATCGAGCAGGCGGCCGGCTGCCCGCTCCTGCGCCTGCCCTTGCTGCAGGAATACCACATCGACCTCGGTTTTTCGCTCGACGGCAACGGCAAGAAACCCTTGACGGCGCCGGTGCGCAGGCAGGCGTTCGTGGCGCCCCGGCCGCTCGACGAATTCGAGCGTCGGCTGGTGATCGCCTTGCAGGAAGGCTTGCCCTTGTTCATCCGGCCGTTCTCGGTGCTCGCCAGTCGCGTTGGCTGCGACGAGAGTGAGGTTCTCGAACGCATTCGTCGCTGGTGCGCCGACGGCATCATCAAGCGCTTCGGAGTGATCGTCCGGCATCACGAGCTTGGCTACCGGGCCAACGCCATGCTGGTCCACGACATTCCCGACGAAGCGGTCGCCGAGACGGGAGAAATCCTCGCCCGGGAACCGGGAGTGACGCTCTGCTATCAGCGTCCGCGGGTGCTTCCGGAGTGGCGCTACAACCTGTTCTGCATGATTCACGGCCAGGTTCGCGCCGAAGTCGAGGCCCGGATCGTCGAGTTGCGCGCCCGCCTGCACCTCGAGGACTACGCGCACGCCATTCTCTTCTCGCTCACCCGCTTCAAGCAGAGCGGCGCGCGCTATGCGTGAAGCGGCGAGCATCGACGCCATCGATCGGGCGATCATCGATGGCTTGCAGGGAGGTTTTCCGATCTGCGAGCGGCCCTACGCCGAAGTCGCCGCGCGCTTGGCAATCAGCGAGGAGCAATTGCTCGGCCGCTTGCAGGCCATGCTCGACGCGCGCGTCCTGACCCGTTTCGGGCCGATGTTTCAGGTCGAGCGCATGGGGGGGGCCTTCGTCCTCGCCGCGATGCGCGTTCCCGAAGCAGACTGGCAGCGGGTGCTCGAAGTGGTCAATGCCTTCCCGCAGGTGGCGCACAACTACCGCCGCGAAAGCGAGCGCAACTGCGACTTCAACATGTGGTTCGTTCTGGCCACCGAAAGTGCCGACGGGATTGCTGCCGCGGTGCGCAGCATCGAGGAAGCGAGCGGTCTGCCGGTTTTTCCCTTCCCCAAGTTGCAGGAATACTTTGTCGAGATGAAGCTGGCGGTGCGCACATGAGCGGTGTGCCGGCGCGCTCGGTCGACGCCATCGATCGCCGCCTGATCGTGGCGACGCAGAGCGGGCTGCCGCTGGTCGTCCGGCCGTACCACCAGCTCGCCGAGCAAGCGGGCATTGCGCCGGAAGAGGTCATGGCGCGGCTGACGAGAATGCTCGACAGCGGCATCATCCGCCGCATCGGCGCCGTGCCCAACCACTACGCCATCGGCTACACCGCCAACGGCATGAGCGTCTGGGACGTCGCCGACGAGCGTATCGACGAACTGGGCGCGCGCATCGGCGCACTCGATTTCGTGACCCACTGCTATCACCGTCCGCGCAGGTTGCCGGAATGGCCCTACAGCCTGTTCGCCATGGTCCATGGCAGCTCGCGCGCCGAAGTGCAGGCCAAGGTCGCCGAAATCGCCGAGCTCCTGGGTGCCGAATGCCGCGCCTACGACGTCCTTTTTTCGACCAGCATTCTCAAGAAGACGGGACTCAGAATCGGCGCCTGAAGGCACGCCTCCGACCGATTCCGCCGCGTCCCGGTCTCACTTGCGCTCGTCGCCGCCAAAGAGCTTGCCGAGAAAGCGCTCGGCTTCTTCGACCAGGGCGGCGCCGATGTCGGCGCCGCGACGGGTGAGGGCGTCGCTGGCGACATCCTGCAGGCTGACCGAGTAGCGCAGCTCGTCGGCTGGCCCGCTCACCTGCACCGGCACGGGGAGCCCCTCCAGCGCCCGCAGCAGCTTCGAGCCTTCAGCAGGATTCGCGGCCATCATGACGCGCAGCGTGTAATCGAGCGTCTTCGACAGCAGGTCGAACTGACCGTAACCGCCGAGCGCGAGTCTTGGCGCCGCACCGTCGAGATCGTCATTGCGCGCGACACCGTCCGCAAGCTTGACGGTGCCGTCCAGGTGCGACAGCAGGGTGCGTTGGGAGCGGTCGAACCGTCCGGACTGCTTGCCGCCGTCCCGAAGGATTTCCTTCAGCTGGCCGAGGACCGCGGAAAGGTCGATACCGACCAGCGCGACATCGCGCAGTGCGAAGCGCAGCGTCCCCTGCGCCGCACGCGTCAGCTCGGCGCGTGAACGGCCGCTGCTCGACAACGCCAGGTCTACACTGCCGCGGCCGCTGAGATCGTTGCGGGCGAGTGCGTCGCGGGCCAGTGCGCCGAAGTCGACATCGTTGAACGCCAGGTTCAGGGACAGCTGCGGGACTTGGGCGTCGAGGCTGAAATCGCCGTCGGCCCGGCCGCCGTACAGTTGAGCGCTCACCGGCGCGAGCGTGGCGCGGCCGGCTGCGCTATGGACGCTCGCGTGTACGGACGCGGCCTTGATTCCGCGTGCCTGCAACTGCGCGATCTGCAGTGTTCCGTCGAGGCGCAGCTCGCGCAAGGGTGTCAGGTCGAAGGCGGGCTCCGCCGGCACGGCTACGGGTACGGCCGTTGAAATGCGAACGATGTGCTCGGCTGCGGCGCTGTTCTTGCCGCGCTTGCTGCTCGCCGCTTGCGCGGCGGGTGCCGGTTCTTGCCTGGCAGCCTCCAGCGTGACGGGCCGGGCTGGCGCCAGGTAGGAATCGAGATTGAGCCGGTCGGCGTTCAGGGCGAAGGCGATCTCCGGTCGCGCGAAGTTCGCCAGCTCGATGCTCGCCTTGAAACTGGCGTCGCGGGCGCTGGAGGCGAGCTCGAGGGTGGCGTGTTGCCGCCTGGCGTCGAGCGTCATGGCGCCGGAAAAAGGCAGCTCTGCCTGTCCTGCGGGCAACAGCGGGTCGGTGAGCGCAAGTTCGCCGTCGAGCTGCGCCAGGGTCAGCGTCTGTTCTTCGAGATTGGCGTTGAGCGGACCGCCGACGCGCGCATGCATGCTTGCCGGACCATCGCGCCGTGTCGCCGTGAGCAGGAAGTTCTCGGCGACCAGTGACGACCTTGGGCCAGAAATGCTGTCGAGCTTGAGCTGGGCATTGAACGGCTGCGTGCCGGCCCGCGACGCACTGAGCACGATGGCGCCGCTGCTCAGCTTTTGCCTGTCGAGCGCAATCTCTTCCGCGCTGGCCGCCAGAGTCCAGGCGTCGGCGGCGTGCTGGCCATCGGCGTGCAGTTCGAGCTGCGCGGCAGTGATCGTTTCGCCCTGGCGCGACAAACGGCCGGTTTCGAGCGTGATCGCCGATAGCACGAGCGTCTTTCCGCTGGCGGCATCGTGCACCGTGATCGCGGCGTCGCTGAGCACCAGGTGCCCGATTTCCCAGTTTGTCTCGCCGCCGGCCCTGCGATGTTCTGCTGTGCCGGCGGCTGGTGCCGCCGCGGTGTTCGCTGTCTCCGCTGTCTCCGCTGTCTCCGCTATGTCCGCTATGTCCGCTATGTCCGCTATGTCCGATGCGTCAGGCGCTGCGCCTCCCGGGGGCAGTGCGGGCGCCTCGTTCTCCCGCCGCAGGGTCACTGTTGCCCGCGCTTGCCGCAGGTGCATCGACTCGATGACGATTTCCTGGCGCAGCAGGGGGAGCAGCGCAATTTCCATGCGTGCCGACGCGAAGCTGAGGAACTCGGCTTCGCCGTCCGCGGCCGACAAGCTGCTCGCCGGCAGGTCGATGGCCAGCGTCGGATAGATCGACAGCCCAAGATCGCCGTTCAGGTGCAGCCTGCGCCCGCTGTGCGTGCTGACCGCGTCTTCGATCTCCGCCTTGTAGCGATTGACGTCGAACAAGGCGATGACCAGGGAAACGGCCAGCACCAGGAGCGCCGCCGCGGCGGCGCCAATGATCAGCAGGCGGTGGCGCCAGCGGCTTGTCGGTGGCTGCGCGCGTGCCTCAGTGCCGCGCTCGGCGCTCAACGCCCGTTCCTTGGCTCAGCCAAGCACGTGGTAGCCGCCGTCGACGTAGGTCGTGTCGCCGGTGATCAGCTTGGCATAGTCGGTGGCCAGGAATGCGGTCGCCATACCCACGTCCTCGATGGTCACCAGTGCGCGCGACGGCGCGCGCTCGGCCGCTTTCTCCATCAGTTCGTCGAAACGGCCGATACCCGATGCCGCGCGCGTCGCGATGGGTCCCGGCGAGATGGGGTTGACGCGAATTCCCTTCGGACCCAGTTCCGCGGCCAGGTAGCGCGACGTCGCTTCGAGCGCTGCTTTTACCGGCCCCATCACGTTGTAGTTCTCGACCACCTTCTCGGCGCCGAAGTAGCTCATGGTGAACAGTGTGCCGCCGTTCTTCATCAGCGGTTCGGCGAGCCTGGCCATGTGGATGAACGAGTGGCAGGAGACGTCCATGGCCATCAGGAAGCCCTCGCGAGAGCAGTCGGTCACGCGGCCATGCAGATCCTCGCGCGGCGCAAAGGCAATCGAATGCAGGGCGAAGTCGAGCACGCCCCACTGCTTTTCGACGGCTGCGAAGACGGCTTCCAGTTGTCCTTCCTCGCGCACATCGCAGGGCAGATAGAGGGCCGGCGGGACGTCGAGCGCCTGCGCCAGCGGCTCGGTGAATCGCCGCGATTTTTCGTTCAGATAGGTGATGCACAGCTCGGCGCCGAGGCCACGAAAGGCCTGCGCGCAGCCCCAGGCGATCGACTGGTCGTTGGCGATGCCGAGGACGATTCCTTTCTTGCCGGCCAGTGGCTGCTGGCCAAGCTCGCGCTGAGTGCGCAGCCTGTCGAGCAGTCGGGTGTTGGTCTCTTTGTCGGTCATTGCTGGCTCCTTCCTGTTTCCATAAATTCGTTATGCGTATGACGGATCGTGCATCGCTGGTCGGGGTGGGTAGCAGCCATGATCGTAACACTGCCAGCGGTCGCGCTGCAGTTCGCCAGCAAGCGGCAACCGGGGCGCCGGCAGTGGCCGATGTCCGCCAGGCGTATTCGATGCTTCGCCAGGGTCCTTCTCCGCGAAGCAGCCACGGCCCGCTTCGCGGTGAAACGCCGACGAAATCCCGCCGCTGCAAGGACCCCGTTTGGCCTCAATGAGCGCCGAACGGGGCGTTGATTTCCAGCCAGAACAGGCGGGTTGCGATTTCAGAAGGATTGAACGACGATCTTGCCCTTGGCCTGCCCGGTCTCGATGAGCGCGTGCGCGGCGCGGATGTTTTCGGCGTTGATCGGGCTCAGGACCTTGTCGAGCGTCGTGCGTATGCGCCCGGCGTCGATCTCATTCGCCACATGGGTCAGCAGCCTGTGCTGCTCGATCATGTCCGCTGTCTGGAACATGGCGCGGGCAAACATGAACTCCCAGCGCAGGCTGGCGGCCTTCATCTTCATCCCGGCCATCGGCATCGGCAGGTCGGTGTCATCGATCGTGACAATCGCACCTTGCGGCCGGATCAGCTCGACCGCCGTTTCCCAATGGCGCATGTCGTTGAAGATAGCGACGTGATCGACATGCTCAAAGCCGAGCGCACGCACCTGTTCAACCATCGGCTGGCGGTGATTGACGACATGATCCGCGCCAAGCTCTCTGACCCAGCTTTCCGTCTCCGGGCGCGACGCCGTGGCGATGACGACCAGCCCGGCCGCCTTGGCCAGTTGAATGGCGATCGAACCGACACCTCCGCCGGCACCGATGATGAGCACCGACTGTCCCGCGTCCGCACCATCGCGATCAATGCCCAGACGGTCAAAGAAAGCCTCGTAGGCGGTGATGGTCGTCAGCGGCAGCGCCGCCGCTTCGGCGAAGCTGAGGCTCTTCGGCTTGAAGCCGACAATGCGCTCATCAACCAGTTGAAACTCGGCATTGGAACCCGAGCGGGTGATGTCGCCGGCGTAATAGACTTCATCGCCGGGTTTGAACAGGGTGACCTCCGGGCCTGCCGCCTCGACAATCCCGCTGGCATCCCAGCCAAGGACGCGGGGGGAATCTTCGATCTTTTCCTTGGGGCTGCGAACCTTGGTGTCGACCGGGTTGACCGATATGGCCCTGACCGAGACGAGAAGGTCGCGACCGGCTACCGAGGGCTTGGGCAACTCGACGTCAAGGAAGGCTTTCGGGTTGTCGACCGGAAGGTAATGGGTAAGAGCGACAGCTTTCATTCGTGAATCTCCTGGTGGCCAAGCTTGCGCTCAGCCGATGTGGGTCATTTCGTTGAGCGTGAATTGCGCGACGGCGCCGTCGGTGGCTTGCAGATAGGCGGCAAGGTGCGGGGCATTCATGTGCCTCTGCCACAGCTCGCGCGACTCCCAGTTTTCAAAGACCATGAAATGCGCCGGATGGTCGTTGTCGCGGTGCAGGTCATACTGCAGGCAGCCCTGTTCGGCGCGCGTGATCGGCAGGAGCTTTTCCAGCTCTGCCTTGACCAGGTCAATCCGATCGGGGTTGGCGTGGATGTTGGCGACAATGGCCAGTTTGGTCATTTCCTTCACTCCTTTGTCCGTGGTGGGAGCACTATAGCTGTTTGCAAAGACCGGATAAACTGGCAGGATACGAAAAGATAATCCGGAAAACCCGTACAATGCTGTTCAACAACATCGCCCTGTTCCTGCAAATCGTCGAGAAGGGTGGCCTGGCCGCCGCTGGTCGTGAAGCCGGGCTTTCGTCGACCACCGTATCCGAGCGGCTTTCTGCCCTCGAGGCTCATTTTGGCGTTGTCCTCCTGAACCGCACGACACGTGCGATCAGCCTGACCGAGGAGGGGCGCACGCTGGTCGACGGCGGCAAACGGGTTCTCGAGGAGCTCGAGGATCTGGGAGCGCGCATCCGCCTGGGTGCGCAAACCCTCTCCGGTCCGATCCGCATCAGCGCTCCAAGCGATGTCGGGCGGACCCTGGTTGCGGCCGAGATCAGCCGCTTCCTGGCAGAACACCCGGCCATCTCGATCGAGCTTCTGCTTTCCGACGCCTACGTCGATATTGTGGGCCAGGGTTTTGATATGGCACTGCGCTTCGGGTCGGTCACCGACAGCTCGTTGCGCGTTCGGAGCCTGGGTCAGAAACGGCGCGTTCTTTGCGCCGCGCCGACCTATCTTGCAGCACGGGGTATCCCGCAAAAACCCGTAGACCTGAAGGATCACAATTGTCTTGTCATGCGATTTGGCCAGAATCTCGACAACGTCTGGCGCTTCGGTCCCGACACGAAGCCGCAGTTCGTCACGGTGCGCGGCGACCGGGTGGCCAATGACGGGGCGCTCGTGCGCCAGTGGTGCCTTGCGGGTCACGGGATCATGCTCAAGTCGGAACTCGATGTCGTGCCGGATATCAGGGCTGGCAGGCTGCTCGAGCTTCTTGCCGACCACGCTCAGCCCGCCTCACCCCTGCAAATGCTGTTTCCCCCCAGCCGGGCTCAGCCAAGGCGCGTGCGCGCACTTGCCGACCGGCTCGCCCTAAGGCTGCAGGGAGCGTGGGAAAGCTGAGCCATGGCTTCCCGCGTGTGGTCGGCGTCGGTTACCAGGACAGGGTATTCCGGGAGTCGGGCCGAGCGGCCGGTCTCTGAGGAGTTACCTGCCGTTCGGGCAGCTCAATCTTTTTCGGGCCTGCTACGGCGTGTCGAAACATTTTACAGTTGTCGTCGCGACAGGCCAGTCGGCGGCGCGTCCGGCGAAAGAAAACGTATATAAATTAGAACATTAAAAATATCGGCATAAATTTTGCTTTTGTGATTCGTGGCCGGCGACAGCCGGCTTGGCTCGTGCGCAATGCAATTTCGTGGTTGCCAGAAGATTGGGTGGCGATGGGTAGGCAGACGCATGCTTTCCCTCGTGCGGTTTGCAAACTCTGGCGTCCCCCTTTTTTCAGTTCAGATCTTCACTTCTGGGAACCCCAATGACCATAACGAATAGGTTTTTGCGTCGCGCTGCGATGCTGGCTGCCGCAGGTCTTGCCACCGGCTTCGCTTCCACCGTCGGTGCTGTGGTGGTAGTCACGGATCCTTGCACGGTGGCCGCATTCAATTCCTGCTACATCGGTGTTGACGGAACGGACACGCAGACGTTGAACACGACCGCGGGGCCGTACAACTTCGTCGGTCTCGGCGTTGTCGCCTCAGAGCCGGGTATTACGCCGCCCTCACCACCGAACACCGGGCCAGTGAGCGGTACGCTCAATGTGAACGCCGGGGGGTCGATTTCCCTCAACTATCTCCCCGGTACGATTGGTGCACCCACTTTCCGGCCGGTGGACAACAGCGTACTGCTCGGGGTATCGGGAGGTTCCGCGGGAACGCTGAACGTCAATGGCGGCTCGGTCACCACCCCAATCCTCATCGTGGGCAACGATTTCGGGCGCCCCGCCTCGACCGGCACGGCGAGCATTTCCGGCGGAGGCAAGGTCACCGCGACGCTTGACAGTGGTTCCAGTGGGCCAATACCTGGTTATGCTGCAGTCAACATCGGGCGCGGGGCTGGCAGCACGGGGACGGTTACGGTGGCTGGCGCA
Organism: Candidatus Accumulibacter regalis; assembly: GCA_000585075.1. Lineage (GTDB taxonomy): Bacteria > Pseudomonadota > Gammaproteobacteria > Burkholderiales > Rhodocyclaceae > Accumulibacter > Accumulibacter regalis. The sequence goes on from JEMY01000044.1 coordinate 33,194, forward strand.
GGGTCCGAGTTGAATGTGAATGCGGGCAATGGCGCGATTCAGACGAGTAACGGTGGCCACATCAGTGTGGGAAGGAGCGGCTCGGGAAGCCTCAGCGTTCTGGACGGCGGGCAGGTGCTTGGATCGAGGGCTTTGAGTACCATCTTCGGCTCGACGTCAGATCCCGCCGGAACTTCCAGCATCCTGGTAGACGGCGCTGGGTCCAAGCTCACGGCAAACCAGATCTTGCTGGGTGTGGGATTGGGACCTTTCCCCGGTGGCGACTTTGGCGCCCTGCCCGTGCCGGACTTCAATAGCCCCAACCACGGTACTGGAACGCTCAACGTGCGCAATGGTGGCGAGGTCGTGGCGAATGTGTCCGTGGGTGCCGGTGGCACGCTCCGGGGTAACGGAACCATTACCGGCAATGTGACGAGCACGGGCACCGTGGCCCCGGGCAACAGTCCAGGTACGCTGAAAATTGCCGGTGATTTCACCCAGACCGGAGGAGTGTTAGAGATTCAGATCGCGAATGCAACAGACTTCGACATCGTCGACGTGGACGGCTTTGCGTCGCTGAATAACGTCTTGATCGAGTTTCTGTTTATCGATGGCTACGCCCCGACGGCCGGGACGTCGTTCAACTTCCTTCAGGTGGGTCCGGGTAGCCTCCTGACCAACGTCGGTGCGACTTATCAATATTCGGGCCTGCAGCCCGGGTTCGAATATGCCGTTACCAGCGACAATGGCGCCATGACGCTCGTTGCACGGAACAATGGCGTCGCTGTCCCTGAGCCGGGGACACTGGCGCTGCTGCTCGCCGGACTGTCCGGGTTCGCTGTGCGGCGCCGCGCCGCGCTGCGGCATGGGTGAATCGGCGGCTTCCCTTCGTCGTGCGCTGATGATCTGCAGCAGAGCCGAGCAAAGGTCGGGCGGGGCTTTTCAACCCCGCCCCCATCCGGAGCATGGCCCGCGGCAGACTTTTTGGCGTTGATTGGGGTCCTCGTCGCCAGGGTGAGCGGGAGCGTTTGACCGGCGCCTGCGGCGCAGGTCGGGGCGCGAAGCTGTCTGGCTCCCGGCCGTGCAGTGCCGCGAGAAGTTGTTGCCGCGCGCAACCAATTCACGCGCCGGGAGTCGTACAGGCTACGACCGGCACGGCAGGGTCGCGTCACCCACCCGGAATGAGGACAGGGAAATGAGGAAGGCAGGTCTTTTGTGTGCTGCGCTGACGCTCGCCACCGTGGTCAGCACGGTTGGCTTGGCGCAGGCAGCGGGCGGAGTGGTGAAAGTGACGCCCCTGGGCAGTCACGACGGCGAGTTCTGCAGCCTGGACCGGGCGATCGTCTTCGAAGATCCGGACGGAACGCGCATCCTTTATGACGCCGGGCGCACCGTTCGCGGTCCCGACGATCCACGCCTCGGCAGGATCGATGCACTGCTCCTGAGCCATGTCCATGGCGACCATCTGGGCGACTTGATCCAGCCGTCTGCGAACGCGGGGGAATGCGGCAAGCCGGATTTCTCGGTCAAGGTCACACCGAATTCGAATACGGCGAACATCGTCGTGGCGAAGAAGGCCAGCCTGCTGGTCGGTTCGGAGATGGGCAGTTTTTTCGCCAGCCGGATAAAGGAATTGGGCGGCGACCCGAAGCAGGTGCAACTGGTGCGCTTCGGCGCCAGCGCGAAGGTCGGCGGCGTGCAGGTGACGACGGTTCCGGCCGCGCACAGCAACGGCCTGCAGCCGGCATTCCTTGACCCGGCGCATCGCGATGCCCTGAGCAGGAACGGGCTTACCGCCTACGTCGGGCCGCCGACCGGCTACGTGCTGCGCTTCAGCAACGGTCTCGTCGCCTATCTCTCCGGCGACACTGGAATCACCGCCGAGCAGGATCTGGTGGTGCGCGGCTACTACAAGGCGAATCTTGTGGTGATCAACATCGGCGACGTGTTTACCACGGGCCCGATGGAGGCCGCGCACGTCGTCAATGAACTCGTCAAGCCGAACTCGGTCATCGTCTCACACGCCAACGAGGCGTCGACCCGGGATGGCAAGCTGCGGCCGGACACCAAGGCCGCGGCGTTCAGGACGGCGAGCAAAGTGCCGACGCACCTGCCGCTTAGCGGGGTGACGATGGCCTTCGACGGCAAGGGAACGTGCGTGGCGGGCTGTTGAGCGGAGTTGCCCGTGCTTGCTCGCCAAGTGCTGGAGAAAAGCTTCTCGCGGCGACCGAACGGAGGCTTGAAGGCGGGGCCAATGGCACCATGTAGGTGATATCGATCCTGGAGCCTCCGCTGCCGCCATGAGTACCCCGAAAATAGTGGTCTGCCCGCATTGCCACCGCCCGAACCGGGTGCCTGAAGAGCGTCTAGGCGATGGCGGCCAATGCGGTCACTGTCAATCGCCGCTCTTTGACGGGACGCCAACCGCGCTGAATGCAGCCAGTTTCGACCGCCATGTCGAACGCTCGGAACTGCCGATCCTGGTCGACTTCTGGGCACCGTGGTGCGGCCCCTGTCGGGCCATGGCGCCGGCGTTCGCGGCGGCTGCAAGGCAACTCGAACCCGCCGCGCGCCTGGCCAAGGTCAATACCGAGGAAGAGCAGGGGCTTGCCGCCCGCTTTGGCATCCGTTCGATTCCGACGCTGGTCGTTTTCCGGAACGGCCGGGAAATCGCCCGTCAGGCCGGGGCGATGGATACGGCGAGCATTGTTCGCTGGTTGCGGTCGCTGCACTGACGGCTGTTCTCTTGCCCGGGTAAGAAGCATTTCCGCGGTCTTCGGCCAAGCCTGCGCTTGCCTGTCTGGCGCATCGCGCCGACCGCCTGCAAGCGCTGCGGCGCGCCTTTCGGCAAGCCCCGCCGATGCCTGTCGTCAATCAGATAAAGCTTTGAACACAAGCAAGTTTTTACTGGTTGTCTGACATATTTCCCGGGTGGTCGGCCTGCTACAATGGTTCCCGTTCTGTTGCGTTTGTTGGATTTTTTTACCGGGAGCAGGTTGTCATGAACGAAGTTGATGTGGGCTTTCAGATCCCCTTGTCGGTGCAGGAAATTCTGGAAGCATGTCCGAAATTTACCGTGGCCAGTACCTGGCAGGAGTTGTACGAGCTGGCGACGCGCGACGCCGTGAACGGCGTCCATGAGGTGGCCTACGAAGTGCCGGGCCGGGGCCGGGTGCTGGAGGCCAACGTGTGCCGGGTCAAGAACGGCATTGCGGCCAATTACGTCGAGCCCTACATGCGCCGCCGCGATCCCGATTGCATGGTCATCGCCGACGACCTGCCGACCGACAAGCCGCGCTTCGAGGACCAGTACGGCGAATCTTTCGAGCCACTGCGCGGCGAAACCTTTGCCTGGCTGAAGACCCAGGAGCTGGCGCTGTTTCCGTTTATCGCGGGAGTTCCCGGCATGGGTATGGATGCTCTGGTGGTGGCTCCGGCCAACGCCGGCTTCTTCGCCCTCGGGCTGGCCTTGCTGCAGGGGATCATGGACGAGAAGGCCTTGTCGCCGGACTTTGACCCGAAGGCCGTGATCTTCGTCGCGCCGCCGTTTCGCCATACCCATTTCAAGGGCAAGCAGATGGTGGTGCACAACCGCCGTCCCGGTCGGCACGAATTGTTCAGCTACAATCTCTATCCGGGCCCGAGTGCCAAGAAAGGCATCTACGGCGTACTGCTCGCCCTCGGTGAACGCGAGCACTGGCTGACCGCGCACTGTGCGACGGTGCAGGTCATCACCCCCTATGCAAACAAGCTGTGCATCATGCACGAGGGAGCCAGCGGCGGTGGCAAGAGCGAAATCCTCGAACAGGTGCATCGCCAGAAGGACGGGGCGCTGTTGCTCGGCACCAACGTCCTGTCGGGCGAACGCCGCACCCTGGTGCTGCCGCACAACTGCGAACTGCGCGCGGTGACCGACGATATGGCATTGTGCCATCCCTCGCTGGGCAAGAACGACGGGCGACTGGCGTTGATCGATGCCGAACAGGGCTGGTTTGTGCGCGTCAATCACATTACCCGCTACGGGACCGACCCCAACCTCGAGAAGATGACCATCCATCCCAGCGAGCCGATGTTGTTTCTCAACATCGACGCCCACCCGGGTAGCACGGCGCTGATCTGGGAGCATATCGAGGACGAGCCCGGCAAGCCGTGCCCAAACCCGCGCGTCGTCATACCGCGCAAGGCGGTGCCGGGCGTCTATCAAGGCGCCGTCAGTGTCGACATTCGCAGCTTCGGTGTGCGCTGTCCGCCGAACACCAGCGAAAACCCGACCTACGGTATCGTTGGCATGTTCCATCTGCTGCCACCGGCGCTGGCGTGGTTGTGGCGGCTGGTCGCACCGCGTGGGCATGCCAATCCGAGCATCGTGGCCACCGAAGGCATGACTTCTGAGGGCGTGGGTTCGTACTGGCCCTTCGCTACCGGACGCATGGTGGACCAGGCCAACCTGCTGCTCGACCAGATCGTCGCCACCCCGCGCATGAAGTACATCCTGTGCCCGAATCAGCACGTTGGCGCGTGGGAGACCGGTTTCATGCCGCAATGGATCGCCCGCGAATATCTCGCTCGTCGCGGTGGCGCGCGCTTCGCGCCAGAGCAGGTCACTCCGTCGCGCTGTCCGCTGCTCGGCTTTGCGATGAAGAGCGTGGTGGTCGAGGGACAGACCATTCCCGGGATCATGCTGCAGGTCGAGAAACAGCCGGAGGTCGGCAACGAGACCTATGATGCGGGCGCCAAGCAACTGACCGACTTCTTTCATGATGAGCTGAGGCAGTTCCTGCAAGACGACATCAATCCTCTGGGCCGCAAGATTATCGAGTGTTGCCTGGCGGGCGGTTCGGTCGAAGACTACGTGGCCCTGTTGCCGATCCAGGTTCTCGAAGAGGACGATTGACGCAGGAGTCCGGAAAATCCGACGAAGCTGAAGATTCCGACCCCTGGGCGCGCGTGCAGTCTCACGACCGCACGCGCCGTCGCTTGTTTCAGCTAACCGCCATGCCGACGCTCTCGCGCCGGGCAGCGGCGACCATCACCGCCACGGCGCACGAGGCCAGCCGGGTCATCAGCGAGTCCGCGCGGCTGGTCAGGATGATCGGCACCTTCGCGCCGAGCACGATGCCGGCTGCGTCGGCACCGGCGAGGAAGGACAGGCTCTTGGCGAGCATGTTGCCTGCTTCGAGATCGGGGACCACGAGCACATTGGCACGGCCGGCCACCGGCGACTTGATCTTCTTGATGGCGACCGATTCCAGGCTGATGGCGTTGTCGAGCGCCAATGGACCATCGAGGATGGCTCCGGTGATCTGGCCCCGATCTGCCATCTTGCACAGCGCGCCAGCTTCGACGGTCGACGGCACCTTCGGGTTGACCGTCTCCATCGCCGACAGAATGGCCACGCGCACCTCGGGAATGTACAGCGCGTGCGCGAGGTCGATGGCATTCTGGATGATGTGTACCTTGTCTTCCATGCTCGGCGCGATGTTGATGGCGGCGTCAGTGACAATCAGGGTTTCCGCGTAGCTCGGAACATCCATGACGAAGCAATGACTGACCCGGCTCGCCGTGCGCAGCCCGATGTTGCGCGCGACGACGGCAGCCATCAGTTCGTCGGTGTGCAGGCTGCCTTTCATCAGCGCCTCGGCCTTGCCCTCGCGAACCAGCGCCACGGCCATTTCGGCGGAGGCCTCGCTGTGCGGGGTGTCAACGATCGGCAGCCCAGAAATGTCGATGCCATGTCCCCTGGCGATGGCTTCGATCCGCGCCTGTGGGCCGACCAGGATCGGCGCGATCAGGCCCATCTGTGCCGCGTCGATGGCGCCCCGTAGCGAGCTCTCGTCGCAAGGGTGGGCGACCGCCGTCGGCGTCGGCGGCAGCGCCTTGCATGCGTCGATCAGGCGCTGGTACTTCTCGTGCTTATGTTCCATGGTGGGTTCTCCCCTGCGATGTTGGTCGTTGGCTGGCTGGTGTCAGTCGGATTGCTCGCCGCCGCCAAGCACTGGCCAGCGTCGCTCAGCTCGCTGCTAGGCGCAGCCGGCAAAGGCGAACGCTGAAGTCGTCCGGGTCGTTGCTGATCGTGAAACCGAGGCCGGCCGCGAGCCGCAGCATCGGCTGGTTAACGGCGAGTACGAAGCCTTCCATCTCGTACAGCCCGCGTCGTCTGGCCGCCTCGATCAGCGCGGTCATCAGCACGCGCCCGAGCCCGGTACGGCCGTGGTCGGCGGCAACGGTGATGGCGAACTCGCAGCGCGATGGATCGTTCCCGATCATGGCGATGCAGGTTCCAACGATGTCGATCCCGTCGGGCGCCCGAACCGTCGCCACGATGCCGATCCCATGCTCCGGGATTGTGGCGAGCGCCTTGCGCAACCGCTCGACATTCGGTTCACTCACGCTGCGCATGAAGCGCATGTAGCGGGCATCCGCGCTCATGCGCGCGAAGGCCTGCAGGAGTTCCGATTCGTCGGAGGGGCTGATGGCACGCAGGTGCACGCTGCGTCCGTCGCGCAGGGTGGCGTCGAAGGGGGCGAAAGTGTCGTTCATCGTCGCAAGCTCCCGATCCAGGCGGACGTGCTGCAGCCAGCGGCGGCGTCATCCGGCCGCTTGCGTGCCCAGGCGCATCATACCATCGGCGGCAAGGGGTCAGCGCTGCCCGGTGCCGGTTTTTCCGGTTCTCGCGTACCAGGCGATGAAGTCGCCGACGGCCAGCGGCGGCGAGAAGTGGTACCCCTGACCCCATTGCACGCCGGCGGCGCGCAGCGCCTGCAACTGGGCGTCGGTTTCGATGCCTTCGGCGACGACGACCAGATCGCTGGCCTGCAGGAGTCCGGCCAGGCTGCGCAACCAGTCCGGGTGCGGGCACTCGGCGGTAACCTGGGCGGTCAGCAGGCGGTCAAGCTTGATGATATGGAAGTCGCAGCGCGAAATGAGCGCCAGATTGGTGCCGCTCATCGTCACGTCGTCGAGGGCCAGCTGGATGCCGCCGCGATGCATGCTGTTCAGGGCCATCAAACCGAGTCGGTCGGGAATTCCGCGCTCGGTCACTTCGAGAATCAGCTGCGAGCGAAACTCGCCGAGACCGGACTTGCCGGCGGCGTACTCCAGGCCGCCGCGACCGAGGATTTCGGGCGGTACATTGAGGCTGAGGTGTGCCTCGGGGTGTGTTCGTAGCCAGCCACCGACTTCCACGGCCAGGGTGTCGATCAGCCAGTAGGTGATCAGCCCGGAGAGCGGGGTGTTCTCCGCCTGCGGGATGAAACCGGCGGGAAGGACGACGGCGCCATCAGGGCGCCGCCAGCGGATGAGCGCCTCCGCCCCGAGGCAGGTCTGATCGCCGAGGCAAACGATGGGCAGGTACTCGATGAAGAACTCCCCCTTGTTCAGGCCATCGCGAATCGCGTTCAGCTCGGTCGAGGCTAGGGTCATGCGCTGACGGTCCTGGCAGGGGTCATGTTCCGGCGGCGATCAGCTTTCGTCCTCTTCAACGGGGTGTTGGCTCTCGTAGTCGCGGCCGTAGAGGACGGTCAGATCGGCCAGGCGTTCGGCGTGCCATGCCTTGACCTGATCCCAGCGATAACGCCATTCCCACGATCCCTCGCCGACACTCGGCTGGTTCATGCGGTGCGCGGTATCGAGGGCCAGCGCATCCTGCATCGGTATGACGCAGAACTGGGCCACCGAGGAGAAAGCGAGACGGATCAGATACCAGCACAGCTCTTCGCTGTTTTCACTGCCCACGCCGAGATAGGCGTGCACGCGCTCCTTCTCCTTCTGTTCGAGCGATTCCCACCAGCCGCAGGTGGTGTCGTTGTCGTGCGTGCCGGTGTAGACGACGGTATTGGCGTCGTAATTGTGCGGCAGGTAGGGGTTCCTTGCATCGTCACCGAAGGCGAAGTGGAGGATGCGCATGCCTGGCAGGCCGACGTCCTGGCGCAGCTTTCTGACCTTGTCGGTGATGATGCCGAGATCTTCGGCGATGATCTTCAGCCTGCCGTTCTCGTCGGCCAGTTCGCGACGCATGGCGGCGAAGACCGCTTCGCCTGGCGCCGGTTGCCAGACGCCGTCGATCGCCGTTTCGGCGGCGGCCGGGATTTCCCAGTACGATTCGAAGCCGCGGAAATGGTCGATGCGCACGATGTCGCACAGCTTCATCGTCTGCCGCATACGTTCTATCCACCAGCGGTAGCCCTCGGCAGCATGCGCCGACCAGAGGTAGAGCGGGTTGCCCCAGCGCTGCCCGGTTTCGCTGAAGTAGTCCGGCGGTACGCCGGCGACGACGCGCGGATGACCGCTCTGGTCGAGGTCGAAGAGCCCCGGGTTGGCCCAAACATCGGCGCTGTGCCCGGCGACGAAGATCGGCAGGTCGCCGACGATCTCGACGCGATTGGCGTTGGCGTAGGCCTTGAGCTTCGCCCACTGCGTGAAAAAGCACCACTGCGAGAATTTCCAGAAGTTGATCTCTTCGCCGTGCGTGACTTCCGCTTCGCGCAGCGCAGCCGCTTCGCGGTGCGCGAGCGCTGCCGGCCATTCCTGCCACAGAGTGCCATTTTCGCCCTGGTGGGCGATATCCAGGGCCATGAACAGTGCGTAGTCGTCGAGCCAGGCGCGCGAATCGGTGCAGAACCTGTCGTAAGCCGCGTGCTCGCGCGTCTTGCTGCCGGCGAAGAAGCGGCCGGCGGCACGCCGCAACTGGCCCATCCGGAACGGCCGTACGCCGGCATAATCGATGCGCTGCTCGGGAAAAGCCGGCGCTTCGGCGAGGTCGGCTGCGCTCAGCCAGCCGGCTTCCCGCAGGCTTTCGAGGTTGATCAGCAGTTCGTTACCGGCGAAAGCCGACGGGCTGGAATAGGGCGAGTTTCCCGGCCCGAGGCCGGTCAGCGGCAGCAGCTGCCACAAAGTCTGCCCACCGGCGACCAGCCAGTCGACGAAGTGAAATGCCGCAGCGCCAAGGTCGCCTGAGCCGTGCTCTCCGGGGAGAGACGTCGGGTGCAGGAGAATGCCGCTTTGGCGGGGGGGTGAGTTCATCCGGGTCCTTTTTATCTAGGCGAGGGCCGTTGCGCTCTGGTGAGCGACCGATGACGGCCATTGGGTGCGTTGGTCGGTGCCGCGGTCTTCTGGCGGCCGAGATGGGCAGAAAAGACGATGATCAATCGGGCAGTCGTGTAATCTTGTTTCCCTGCAGGCCAATCCCGGCCATCAGCCCGCTTTGGCCAAAGATCAGCGCGTAGATGTCGTCCCTGGCCGTTGTCGAGGTCAGTGATTTGGCCATGCCCTGGTCGACCACCACAATGGAGGGGCCGACGCCGACTTCGAAGCCTTCGTTCTCGCCGAGGGCCTTGAGCGCGCGGTCGTTCATGAAGAACATGGCATAACCGTACTGCTGCGCTCCAGCTTGCAGTCCATACGATGCGCCGGATGTGTTGTAGTAGCCAGTGGCTTTGCCGTCTGTGAAAAGCACGCCGTCTCCGTATTGCCCGCCGACGATGAGACCAGCCTTGGTGATCTTCGGAAAGACGAGGACGGCGACCGCGTCCCTGGACAAGGCCTTGGCGACGGGCTGCTTGGCGATCAGCTTCTGATAGGCCTTGCGCGCGTCTCGTTCGAGTGCCGAATGGTCTGCGGCGAGGGTGACCGTGGAGGCCAGCGTCGCGCTCATGGCGGCAAGCAGCAGCCAACGGCATGATGACGAGAATTGTGACAAAAATGTTCTGTTCATGGCGCTATCCCGGCGGAGGTGGTTGTGGAAAGTTCGTGTACGCGGCGTGTCGAAGCGTGATCATAAGCCAAAGTCTGCCCTTGCGGCTTGCCGCGACGACGCGATCTCGTCCCGCCGCCATGGCTTGCCCAAGCCGTTCGCGGTTGCGCAACGATACGCTAGAATGGCTATTCGCGTGCGACGCCGAGCCAAGCCGCTGTCGCCGCGGTTTTCGCGTGAACTTCGACGCGAGCGTAGTTTTTTCGCCGCTGCAACGCCACTGTCCGACCATAACGAGTGCACGACTACATCATGACCGTTTCGATCACCCTTGCCAGCTGTGCCGAAAGCCGGCGCGCCAATCCTCCTTCACCCGCTGTGGCCGCCTTGCCAAGGGCCATTGTCGCCACGGCGTCGCGCGCGACGCGAGCGGGAGGCTGAGATGGAGAGCGCGATTCTGGTCCTCAATGCCGGTTCATCGAGCCTGAAATTCTCGCTTTTTGACGCCGGCGCTCCTGGCGTCCTCAGCGCCGTCGCCGTCGGCCAGGTCGAGGGACTTGGAACGGCACCGCGCCTCAAGGCCAAGGGCCCCGATGGCCAAGTAATTCTTGATGAGCGACGGAGCACGACGGAAATCGGCAATCACGCGCAGGCATTGCAGGAGATCGCCGCGCTCCTGGGTTCCCGCTTCGTCGGCACGGAGCTGGTGGGGGTCGGCCATCGCGTGGTGCACGGTGGTCCGGAGTATTCCGCGCCGTTGCTGATCACGCCCCAGGCCATGCAAGAGCTTGCGGCTTTCGTGCCGCTGGCGCCGCTGCATCAGCCGCACAATCTCGCGGCCATCCGCGCCGTCGAGCAGGCGAGACCCGGCTTGCCGCAAGTCGCCTGCTTCGATACCGCTTTTCATCGCACCCAGAACGAGGTCGCGCAGCTCTATGGCTTGCCCTACGAGTTCTACGAACGCGGTATCCGACGCTACGGTTTCCACGGGCTCTCGTACGAGTACATCGCTGCGACCCTTCCCGAGGTCGCTCCGGAAATTGCCGGCGGGCGTGTCGTAGTCGCCCATCTCGGCAGCGGCGCCAGCATGTGCGCGATGCACAACGGCCGCAGCGTCGGCAGTTCGATGGGCTTTACCGCGCTCGACGGGCTGATGATGGGCACGCGACCGGGCAACCTGGATCCGGGCATCGTCCTCTACCTGTTGCAGCAGGAGGGCATGAGCGCGAAAGAGATCGAGGATCTGCTCTACAAGCGTTCCGGTCTACTCGGCCTGTCCGGTATCGGTAACGACATGCGCGTCCTGCAGGAAAGTGACTCGCCGCGCGCTCGGCTGGCGATCGATCACTTTGTCTATCGCATCAGCCGCGAACTCGGCGGGCTGGCGGCCGTGCTCGGCGGCCTCGACGCCCTCGTGTTCACCGCCGGCATCGGCGAAAACAGCGCCTTGATTCGCCGACTGGTTTGCCAACAGGCGCAATGGCTGGGAATCGACCTCGACCCGCTGGCCAACGAGCAGTCCGTTGCGCGCATCAGCAGCGTCGGCAGCAGGGTATCGGCGTGGGTGGTGCCGACCAACGAGGAATTGATGATTGCGCGTCACACGCGGCAGCTGCTCGGCTTGTAATCACGGCCGCAAGCCAGCGGGCGCCGGGCGCTGCGAGAGCCGTCCGGGTGGCGATGCCTAGTGCGTCGCGGGGACCACGACGGCCGCGTGTTCCGGTGCGTCGGGTGGCAGCGCTTCGTTGCTGCGCGCGTAGCGTTCGATGCCCGGCTTGGCACTCAGACCATGCGCGACGATGCTCATTAGCACCGTGGCCATGACCGCCAGACGGATGGTGGTTTCGCCCGGAAGGTTGGGCTGCTGCTCCAGGTACACCAGGCCCAGCACAATCGACGCCAGGCCGCGCGGGCCGAACCAGCCGAGGAAGAGTACGCTCGCTCGACTGAGTCCGATGCCGGCAACCGCGACGCTTACGGGCAGCATGCGCACCACCGTCAGGCTGAGCAGCGCATAGAGCATGATGGCCGGCGTGAAATCGTGCCAGCTGCGCGCGAAGAGCAAACCGAACAGGAAAAACACAAAGAAGTTGAACAGCTGTCCCCAGCCTTCGGTGAATTCGACGCTGTGCCGCCCGACCTTCGGGAAGCCGACCTGCGCCGCCAGCCCAGAGACGAAGGCGGCGATGAACATGCTCGCTCCGGACCCCTCGGCGGCGAGTATGCACAGCAGCGGCATCGCCACCACGCCCAACTGGCCAAGCTCGGGCGTCATCCACTGTCGGCGTTGTGCGAGTCCCATGAGCAGGCCGCCAGCGAGCCCGATGGCCAGCCCGATGGCCGTTCCGTAGCCAATCTGTTCAAGGAGAAAACGCGCGAGTACGCCACGCGTACCGGCGCCTTCCTCGATCGCTGCGGTGAGAGCGATGAAGAGCATCAGGAAGGGAACGGCCAGCCCGTCGTTGAGCCCGGCCTCGACGTTCAGTGCCTGCCGTATGCGCGCCGGTACCTGCGGGCTGTTGACGATGACCTGCCCCAGGCCGGCGTCGGTCGGCGCGAGGATCGCTGCGAGGATGCCGGCCTCCCACCACGAAAGGTCGGTAAAGCAGGCCATCGCTGCCACCGCCCCGAGCAGGATGGTGAGCAGCATGCCGGCGCTGAGCAGTCGTACCGGCAAGCTGTGGTTGTCCTGCAAGGCGCGCCGGCTGATGTGTGATGCGTCGGTAAACAGGGTCATTACCAGCCCCACTTCCGCGATCAAGAGGAGGGCCTTGCGGTCGAGGGACAGTTCCCTGGACGCTTCGGGGAAGAGCAGCATCAGCGCGCCGGCGGCGGTGAAGAGTATTGGCGCGGTGATCAGCGTGCTCGCCAGCTTGCGCGATATCAGACTGTAGCTGAAGACCAGGACGATGAAGGCAGCGGCGATCGACATGTGGGCGTATTGTCGAGGCGAACAGCCATCAAGCGGGCGCTGACGGTCTGCACGCGACGTAAAACGGGATTGATTCTGATCTGCCCGTTCGTGGCCGTCAAGCAGCGATTGGCATTCATTTGTCACGGTCCGCGCCGGGCCGGAAGCGCTTCTCCGCTCAGCGGTGCACGCTCGTTTTGGCGGCGGCACTGAGGCCGCACGGGGTCAGTCAGGCGGCGCGTCGTGTGCAGCACGCCTGCGCACGCTGGACGAGGATGCGGAAATCATCATGGTCGAACGCGGGCAGCCTTGGCGACGGCTACCGCTACGGCAATCAGCGGCCTTGGCGACCAACACCGATCCTGCGTTTGCCCTTGCCGAACAAGGCGGGGAGGGTCGCTCGTCCACGCGATTGACCGCGATTCATCGACGCCCATATACTGCTTTCAAAATCGTGGGCTTGCGGATCCCCTTGGCGTGGCGCATGCCTGCCGGACGGCCGGGATCTCTGAGGTGGAGGGAAGGTGCCTGAGGGCACGGTTTCTTCTTCCGTTCGCTATCGGGAGGGCTGGCGTCAAGGTGGTGGTTTGGCGGTTTCCCCGCTCCTGCAAGAGAGGCGGGGTACGTCCCCTCGCAGTGTGCCAATTACTCGGAGAACACAAGATGTTCAAGAATATTCTCATTCCCACCGATGGTTCGGCGGTGTCACGCAAGGCCATCAAGGCGGGCATCAAGCTGGCGCAGGCGCTCGGCGCGAAGGTCACCGGTTACTACGGGATCGTGATGTTGCCGCCGTCTGTCTACGGCGACGGCGATCTCATCGAGAAGAATGTGGTGAAAACGCTTGACCGGCTGGCCCGGGCCACGGGCGAGAAGTACCTCGACGAGATCGCTCAGGCCGCTGCGGCTGCCGGGGTCGAGTACACGGGGCTGATCAGCAAGCCGGCGTCGGCGTACGAGGGGATCATCGAGGCAACGAAGAAGAAGCACTGCGACGCTGTCTTCATGGCCTCGCGCGGGCGCAGCGAATTCAAGAAACTGCTCCTCGGCAGCGTCACGCACAAGGTGCTGTCACACTCGACGGTGCCGGTGATCGTCTACCGCTAACGGCGACGATCCGACGCGGGGGCTCCTCGTCGCGGCAGCGTTTGCGTCTACGCCTGGGCGTCGGATGACCGCAGCCTGCCGGAGCGCTTTTCCCCCTGGCTCGAAGCCTGATCGTAGCTAGTTCGTACCTAATCGTAGGCCCTGTCGTTGGGCGATTTGTACAGCTTCTTGAGCGCATACGAGAGGGCGAAGTTGAGGTTCAGGCCCTTCGGCGGGATCGGTTGCAGGAACCACCTGGCGTAGAGCTTCTCCGCTTCGCCCGAGGTCATCACCTTGGCCAGCGCCTCATCGACGACTTTCTTGAACGCCGGGTCGTCCTTGCGCAACATGCAGCCGTAGGCTTCATACGATTGCGGCGTTCCGACCACCGCCCAGTCGCGGGCGTTCCTGGCTTTTGCCAGTTCCCCGTAGAGCAGCACCTCGTCCATTACAAAGGCCGCCGCACGGCCGCTTTCCAGGGTCAGGAACGCTTCGCCGTGATCCTTCGCGCTGATGATCTTCATCTTCATGTTGCTGCTTTCGTTCATCTTGCGCAGCAGGCTTTCGGAGGTCGTGCCGGCCGTGGTCACGACAGTCTTGCCGGCCAGGTCGGGGAAATCCTTGATCGCCGAGTTGGTCCTGGTCATCAGGCGGGTCCCGACGACGAAGATGCTGTTCGAGAAGGCGACCTGTTTCTGCCGTTCGCTGGTGTTCGTCGTTGAACCGCATTCCAGGTCGACCGATCCGTTTTCGACGAGCGTGATGCGATTCTCGGAGGTCACCGGCAGCAGCTTGATGTCGAGCTTGGTGAGCTTCAATTCGGCCTTGATTGCCGCCACCGCCTTGAGCATCATGTCCTGCGAGTAGCCGACCACCTGCTGCTTGTCGTCGTAGTAGGAGAAGGGGATCGACGACTCGCGATGGCCGAGAGTGATGACTCCGCTATCCTTGATTTTCTTCAGCGTCCCGGTCAATTCCTGCGCCAGGACCGGCGCCGACATCAGGGAAGTGGCAAGCGTTGCCGCAATGGCGAAGCGCCGCGAAATGGTGAACATCGTCTCTGTCTCCTTTGCTATCGGAAAATTGGTCGCCGTTGGTCGGAACGACGGCGGCGAGCGTGTGCGGAGCGTCTCGCGGTGTCCTGGCTAGCCGACCCAGAGAATCCACGGGGTGCCAATGACCAGAAACACCAGGGTGCAGAAACCGGTTGTCGCCAAGCCCAGGCGATAGAGTTCGCTCTGCTTGAGATAACCGCTGGCGACGAAGATGATGTTCTGGCTGCCGCCTTGCGGAGTGATCACCGAAAAGTAGCTGCTCGCGAAGAGGAGCGCATAGGCCATCAGGGCGACCGGAACACCTGACTTCACCCCGACGTCGAGAAACACCCCGAGCAGTGCCAGAACCTGCGCATTCTGACTGACGAAACCAAAGTGCAGCAAGACGTAGATGACCAGCAAGGCGACGTAGGCGACCGGCCAGGCGAGGCCTTCGAGCCCGACGGCCAGGCGCTCGCCGACGTAGCCCATGAAGCCCATTTCGTTGAGTTGCCCGCTCATGCCAAAAAGCACCGCCAGCCAGATGAAAGTAACCAGTGTGCCGCCCTGCTTGCTCATGTCATCCATGGTCAGAACGCCGGTGATCATCAGCGTGGCCAGACCGGCGAGGGCAATTGCCGTCAGGTTCAGCTTGTAGGGAGCGGCCAGAATCCAGCCGGTGACCATGATCGCGAAGGTGATCGCCGTGATCCACTCGTGGCGTGACATCGGTCCCATTGCCTGCAGTTCCTTGCGTGCGTGCTCTGGCGCGTCCGGGGTGCTGGTGATTCCGGGCGGGAACAGACGATAGAGCAGCAGCGGCAGCAGGGCGATCACCAGCAGACACGGCACGGAGGAGGCGAGCAGCCACGAGCCACGAGCCAAAGTCGATTTTAAGCCCCTGTTCGGCGGCCAGCGACGCTCCGACCGGATTGCCCGAGGTGGCGGTGAACCACAGCGCCGACGTGATGGCCAGGCTGGCCATGCCGCAGAACATCAGGTAGCCGCCGAGGCGGCGCTTGTTCTCGTCATCGGGGGTCGAGCCGCTGTTCTGCGCCAGCGCCAGGATGATCGGGAAAAGAACACCTCCGCGCGCGGTATTGCTCGGGAAGCCGGGGGCAATGAGGGTATCGGTGATGAAGATGCTGTACGCCAGACCGAGGGTAGATTTCCCGAATACCGTGATCACCCGCAGACTGATCCGCTTGCCGAGTCCGCTCTTGACCACCGCTTGTGAAACCAGGAAAGCCGTCACCACCAGAAGGACGATGGCGTTGGCGAAGGCGCCGTAGGCCTTGGCCGGAGTCAGCGTGTTGGTCAACACCACGATCGAACAGGCGAGCAGAGCCGAGGTGAACAGCGGGAAAACATTGAGGACCACGGAGGTGATCGCCGAGGCGAAGATGGCAAAGAGGTGCCAGGCCTCAACGGTCAGCCCTTCGGGAACCGGCGCGAACCAGAGGCCAAAGAAGAGGATCAGCAGACCCGCCAACTTCACGATCTTTCCCGTTGCGAAAGCGGCTGTACTCATTTTTGACCTCCTGCAGGGGTGGGAGCAACCGCATGGGGCGAGCCGAGGCGCGCCCAGCCATTCAGACCGACGACCCGACCGGTCAGTTCGTTGCCTTCGATAGCACCGAGGCGCTTCCATTTGAAGTTGTATTCGCCGCTTATCCCGGCGTAGCGACCGGTACCGCCAATGAATTTACCTTCGATCAGCTGGCCGGGGCCCAGGCCTTCTCCGCTCAACTCGCTGAAGACCTTTTCGCCATGCTCGTCAGTCCATACACTGCGCCCCTGCATGCCGGTGGTGGTGTCGGAAAAGGCGATGACCTGGGCTTGAAAACCGCGATTTATTCGCTCCTTGCCGCTCAGTAACAGCGACCCGCTGAGCTGGAAGACGCTGGCCTGCTGGCCCGGTCCGAGGTCTAGCGCATGGCGACTGCCTATGGTGGTCCAGGTGCCGGTGAAGGTGCGCTTGTCGTCTGTCGCCATCGGCGCCGCAGTCGTCGCAGTCATCGCAGGCGTAGTCGTCGCTGTGGTCGCAGTTGCCGCAGGCGGAGCGTCCGCCTGGCCACAGGCTGTTACCAGGAGAATGCTGAGCAAGGCGATACTTCGCCCGCAATGGCGTGTCGATGATCCGCCGGGTAAACGCATGATCGTGCCTCCTAAGAAAAAAGAAGCGGCAAAAGGCAGGCCTTCGCTTCGCCAACACGTCGGCAGGTGGCCCCGCGCCTTCGGGATTCTGGATCCGAGATTAGCACTTTGCTTTGTGCACGGCGAAGTTTTCTTGTGGCGCCCTTGACTGCGTCGAGGAGGTGCTGATGTCGTAAGATGCGTTCATCGCAGTGACGGAGTGAAATGCCATGGGTATTCTCGACTGGTTCAAGAACCGACCGGCCCAATTCGACCCAGACCGCGTGTCTGACGAGATGATTCGTGGGGCAGTGGACAAGGCGATCGCCTTGACCAACCCGCGTCTCAAGCTGCTGCCGCATTGCCACAAGCGCCTGACGCCGTCGGTCGAGACGACCATCGAATTTCTGCGCGCGCTGGTCCAGTCGCTGCCGGCCGCGCGACCGCTTTCGTCGGCCGTCTGGGCTTCCGATCCGGCTTTGCGGGCGTTCTTCGTCTCGCCGTCGGATATTCCGGCCGTGCTTGGCAGTTCGGACAATCTGCGCACGCTGTTCGACAAGTTTCCGGGCCTTGACGAAGCCTATCTCGTCCTCGGCATGGCGCTCAAGGAACAGCGGGTCTTCGGAATCGCGCTGCACGGAGGGATGGTGCAGCGCGACGTGGCTCAGACCAGTGTCAGCTTCTCTGATCACCGGGCACGCTTCTGCGGTGGCGACGATTCGCGCCTGCGCCGCGTCGTGGGGGTCGGGGTTTACGAATACCTGCTTGCCCAGGCCCTGTCGGAGATCGGCGAGGAGCGTGTCGAAAGGCAGGAACTGCAGGCAAGTCGTTCGCTGATCCGGGCACGCCTGAGATTGCTTCAGCAACACGGTCCGGGCCTGGGGTCGATGTTCGGCGATGCTCCGGCCGCAGCCAGCGAGCAGGCCGGCCTGCAGGCTCAGCTGCTGGAAAACGAGCGACAACTCGAGGTGATGGGGGGCAGTGAGTCAGTCCTGGAAGCGGAACTCGAATGCCTGAAGGCGCTACTCGACAACCCGCAGCGCTATCTGCACGTCGAGCCGCGGCACTTGCGGCTCAGCAAGATGAACGTCGTGCTCGATGAGGCGAGTACGGAGGCTGCTGCTGACGTCGATTTTTGCTTTGCGGAGCTGCGCGGCTCGCCGCCAATGCAGAGAGCCTTCGTCCTGGCGCGCGTCGCGCGCAGCGAAGTGCCCCCGCCGCAGACGATCAATTTTGCCGATGCGAGCCGCTACCTCTGACGGGTAGAGCGTCCCCGGGGGGCTGTGTGCCGGTGGGCAGGGAAAAGACGGAGCCGGTTTCCGGTCGGGAACCGGGCCGCCGAGCGATGCTTCAGAACACCTCCGGAACGTACTTCACGGGATGGTCGCTTTCCTGGTACTTTCCGGCGCTTTGCCGTTTGGGCAGGGTGACTTTCGGCGGCTTCGGCACTTCGTAGGGGATGCTCTTCAGGAGGTGCCTGATGATGTTCAGCCGCACGCGCTTCTTGTCGTCCGAACGCGCCGCGAACCATGGCGCCCACTCGCTATCGGTTGCCGCGAACATGTCGTCGCGCGCTTGCGAGTAGTCGTACCAGCGGCTGTACGACTTGAGGTCCATCGGGGACAGCTTCCAATGTTTGCGCGGGTCGGTGATGCGCGCTTCGAGGCGGCGTGTCTGCTCGTCCATGTCGACTTCCAGCCAGTACTTGAGCAGGATGATGTCGTTCTTGCTGACCATGAGTTTTTCGAACAGCGGAGCCCCCTTGAGGAAGTCCTGCACTTGCTCGTCGCTGGCGAAACCCATGACGCGTTCGACACCCGCACGGTTGTACCAGCTGCGGTCGAAGATCACCACTTCGCCGGCCGCCGGAAAGTGCGGCAGGTAGCGTTGCAGGTACATCTGGGTCTTCTCGCGTTCAGTTGGCGCGGGCAGGGCGACGACACGAAAAACGCGCGGGCTGACGCGGCCGGTGATCGCCTTGATCGTCCCGCCCTTGCCGGCTCCGTCGCGGCCTTCGAAGACGATGATCACCTTGAGTCCCTTGCTGACCACCCATTGCTGGAGGTGAACCAGCTCGGCCTCGAGCTTCTCGAGTTCCTTCAGGTAGGTCTTGTTGGACATCTTTTTCGCCGGCGCCGCGGTTTCGCCGCTGGCCAGTTGTACCTGCATCGCCGGGTTGGAGGCTTGCGCGGACTTGGTTATCTTTGCTGATTTGGATTTCTTGCTCATCGGTTTCTCCTGAGGGTTGTCAGTGGGGCGGTTGTGCCCGGGGTCTATGCTACAAGGGCGCCTGGCGCCGGAATGGCCTAGCGAGTCGTGGGGCCCGGATCATGCGCAGCATCGCTGGCGGTGGTTAGCGCATCGGCCACTCGTGCCGCCTCGTTCACCCAGCCGCCGCCCATTGCCAGGTAGAGGTTGATCATCGCCTGAAACTGCGTCTGTTGCGTCTGCGTGTATTGCAGCTGAACGTTGAACAGGCTGCGCTCGGCGTCGAGCACTTCGATGTAGCTGGTGTAGCCGTTGTCGTAGCGCAGCCGGGCGGTCGCTGAATACTGCTGCAGCGCTTGCACCTGCTGCTTCTGAGCGCGCAGCTGTTGGCGTGTGCGGTCCTGGTTGATCAGCGCGTCGTTGACCTCCCGAAAAGCTTCCTGGATCGTTCGCTGGTAGGCGAACAGCGCTTGCTGCTGTGCCGCCTCGGCTTCCTGTACCTGACCGGCGATGGCGCCGGCCGTGAAAATAGGCATGGTGATCGGCGCCGAGTATTGCCAGACCTTCGATTGGCTGTTGAACAGCTGGCTCAGTCCGTTGCTGGCATAGCCGAGGAGACCGGTCAGCGAGATGGTGGGGAAGTAGGCGGCCTTGGCGGCGCCGATCAACGCGTTGGCGGCGATCAGGTTCTGCTCGGCCAACTGGATGTCGGGCCGGCGTTCGAGTAGATCGGAGGGCAGGCCGGCGGGGATCGTCGGCAGCGTGAGTTGATCGATGTCCTTGCCCCGGGCGATGGGCCCGGGATTGCGACCGAGCAAGACGCTGAGGCCGTTCTCCTGCTGGGCGATCGCCTTTTCGATCGGCGGGATGCTGGCCAGCGCTTCGTCGTACTGCGACTTGTTCTGGCTCAGTTCGAGCGTCGAAATGACGCCGCCCAGGTAGCGCTCCTGGAAAACGTCGTAGGACTCGCCGCGGCTTCGTGCCGTCGCCTGCGCAATTTCCAGCTGGCGATCGAGGTCGCGAAGGTTGATGTAGGCGGCGGCGACGCGGCCGACCAGCGACAGAACCACCGCCCGGCGGGCATCTTCACTGGCCAGCAACTGTGCCTTGGCGGCTTCGTTGAGGCGGCGGATTCTCCCCCAGATGTCGATTTCCCAGCTGGCGGCGATCACTGCCTGGTAACTGTTGTAGGTGGACGCGCTGCTCGCGCCGGGAAGTGTATTGCGCTGTCGACTGGCCTCGTAGCCGGCGCCCACCTGCGGGAAAAGCTCGGCGCGGACGATGCCGTAGCGTCCGGCGAACTCGTCGATGCGCGCGGTGGCGATCAGCAGATCGTGGTTGTTGCGCAAGGCGGTGTTCACCAGGTCGTCGAGTACCGGGTCATCGAACTGCTTCCACCAGGCGGTGTTGGCGAGGTCATTGGCGGCCGTGTCGCTGAGGCGCCAGGCGGGCGGTGTCTCGACCTGTGGGCGAAGGTAGTCGGGGCCGATCATGCAGCCGCTGGCGAGCAGCGCCAGCAGGGCCGCGAGCAGGGATTTACGCATGATTCTCGCCCTCCTTTCCTGCGCTGGGCGGCGGGAGCTTGGCCGCAGGAGCGTGGCCATGCCCGCCAGCATCGCCGTCAGGGTGTTGATAGGGGCCCGTATGGCCCTTGTGCGCGAGCTTCTCGACGACGTAGAAGCACACCGGGACGACGAAGATGGCAATGCAGGTCGCCGCCAGCATGCCGCCGATTACCGCTCCACCCATTACCTGCCGTGAAATCGCACCGGCACCGGTCGACAGGGCCAGCGGCACGAGGCCGAAGATGAAGGCGAAGGAGGTCATCAGGATTGGCCGAAGGCGGAGCTGCGCGCCCTTGAGCGTCGCGTCGGCCAGCGACAGCTCGCCTTTTTCGTACTCCATCTTGGCAAATTCGACGATCAGGATGGCGTTCTTGGCGGCCAGGCCGATGAGCATCACCAGGCCGATCTGTGCATAGATGTTGTTCTCCTGGCCGCGCAGCAGCAGTGCTGCGAACGCGCCGGCGACGGCGATCGGTGTACCGAGAAGGACCGAAAACGGCAGCGACCAGCTCTCGTATTGTGCTGCCAGGATCAGGAAGACGCAGAGCAGCGAGAAGCCGAAGATGACCATTGGCGAGACCCCTTGCTGTGCGCGCTTCTCCTGGTAGGACATGCCCATGTAGTCGTAGCCCATGTCGCTGGGCATGGTCTGGGCGAACACTTCCTCGAGTGCCTTCATGACCTGATCGGAGCTGTAGCCGGGGGCCGGCGAGGCGTTGATCTGGGCGCTCCGGTAGAGGTTGTAGCGCATCGTGAACTCCGGTCCGGCGATGTTGCGCACCGAGGTCAGCGCCGACAGCGGTACGGGTTGTCCGTCCTTGTTGCGCACATAGAACTGGCCGATGCCGTCGATATTGGTACGGTAATCGCCCTCGGCCTGCAGATAGACCTGCCACTGGCGCCCAAAGCGGTTGAAGTAATTGATGAAGCCGCTACCCAGGAAGCTTTGCAGCGTCTTGTACACATCGTCGATATTGACCCCTTGCTTGAGGACCTTGTCGCGGTCGACGTCGACGAAGAGCTGCGGCACGGTGGGCCGGAATGTGGTCGACACGCTCGCCAGTTCGGGACGCTTTCTGGCCGCTTCGACGAACTTGGTGGTGTTCTCGGCGAGGAAGGCGATGTCCTTTCCTGCGCGGTCCTGGAGGATGAACGTCGCGCCGCCCGAGGTTCCCACGCCGGGAATTGCCGGTGGCGGGAACGAGAAGCCGATGGCCCCGGGAAGGCCGCCGAGCTTCTTCGTCAGCGCCGCCTTGATCGCTTCGTATTGCAGTTCCGGCGTCTTGCGTTCGGCCCATTCCTCGAGGGTGATGAAGAAGAAGGCACTGTAGGTGTTCTGTACCTGGCTGAGCATGTTGTAGCCGATGACCGTCGTCGTGTACTTGACGCCCGGAACCGCCATGATCAGTTCTTCGGCCTGTTTGGCGATTTCCCGGGTGCGCTGCAGGGAAGCCGCGTCGGGGAGCTGGATGCCGGCGTAGACGTAGCCCTGATCTTCATCGGGAAGGAAGCCGACGGGGGTCATCTTGCCGAGGAACCCGGCCGCGACGGCGATGGCAAGGAGAAAGAAAAGGCTGACCACGCTCTTGCGGATGGCCAGCCGGCAGGTTCCGACGTAGCCGCCGGTCAGCCGGTTGAAGCCGCTGTTGAACCAGTCGTAGAACTTCTGGACCGGGCCCGTTCCCCTGACCTTTGGTTTGAGAAGCAGCGCGCAGAGCGCCGGACTGAGCGTCAGTGCGTTGAACGCGGAAATGATCACCGACAGCGCAATGGTGACCGCAAACTGCTGATAGAGCTGGCCGGTGATACCGGGAATCATCGCTGTCGGTACGAACACCGCCGACAGGATGACGGCGATGGCGATCACCGGCCCGGTGACTTCGTCCATCGCCTTCATCGTCGCCTCCTTGGGCGACAAGCCTTTCTCGATATGGTGCTCGACGGCTTCGACGACGACGATCGCGTCGTCGACGACCAGACCGATGGCCAGGACCAGACCGAACAGCGACAGCGTGTTGATCGAGAATCCGAAGACCGGAAAGAGCATGAAGGTGCCGACCAGCGAGACCGGCACGGCGAGCAGCGGGATCAGCGTCGCGCGCCAGCCTTGCAGGAAGGCGAAGACGACGATGATCACCAGGACGATGGCCTCGAACAGCGTGTGCTGGATGGCGGTGATGCCTTCGGTGACCGAGAGCGTGGTATCGAGGGCGACGACGTAATCGAGGTCAGGAGGGAAACTCTTCTTGATGGTTTCCATCAGTGCCTTGGCGCCGTCTGCCGCTTCGAGAGCGTTTGCGCCGGGCATCTGGTAGAGGGCGATCAGCGTCGCCGCCTTGCCGTTGAGCCGGCCTTCCATGTTGTAGGTCTGGGCGCCGAGTTCGATGCGTGCGACATCGCGAACGCGGACGATCGAGCCGTCCGGGTTGGCGCGCAGCACGACGTTGCCGAACTGCTCTTCATTTTCCAGCCGCCCTTGTGCACGTACCGCGTAGGTGAATTCCTGCCCCGCCGGGGCCGGTTCGGCACCGACCGTTCCCGCCGGATTGACGGTGTTCTGCGCTTTGACCGCGTTGATGATTTCGGGAATGGTGATGTTCAGCTTGGCCAGCTGGTCGGGCTTGACCCACAGGCGCATGGCATACTGGCCGGCACCGAAGACGGTGACGCTGGCGATGCCCTTGACGCGCGTCATCTGGTCGTTGATGTTGATGAACGCGTAGTTGGAAAGGAAGACGCCGTCGTAGGTGTCGTTCGGCGAGTAGAGCGCGAACATCACCAGCGGCGAGGCGGTCGACTTCTGCACAGTGACGCCGAAGTTGCGCACGTCCGCCGGCAGTTGCGAGTCGGCTTGGTTTGACCGCATCTGGGTCAGAATCTGGTCGGTGTTGACGTCGGTGGCAATGTCGAAGTTGACGGTGAGCGACGCCTGGCCGTTGTTGGCGTTGATCGAGTACATGTAGTTCATGTTGTCCACGCCCGACATCTGCTGCTCGATCGGGGTTGACACCGCCTGTTCGACGGTCAGCGCGTCGGCGCCGGTGTAGGTGGCGTTGACCTTGATTTCCGGTGGCACGATATTCGGGAACTGCGCAACGGGAAGCCCGGCCATGGCGACCAGACCGATCAAGGTCATCAGGATCGAGAGGACCATGGCGACGATTGGCCGATTGATGAAGAACTTGGCCATGGCGGCTTACCCCTTGCTTTCGGGCGCAGGCGCCGCGGGTTTGTCCCCTGACGTGGCTGCCTTGCCGGCAGCCGGCGGCGCCGGCTCGAAGGGCTTCGGATTGACCATGCTCCCGTCCTTGACCTTCTGGGTGCCTTCGGCGATCACCTTTTCGCCAGGCTGCAGGCCACTGGCGATGATCCAGTCCGAACCGATTCGCTCGCCAACCGTCACCGGACGTATGGCGACCTTGTTGTCGGCGCCGACGACGGCCAGCAGGTATTTGCCCTGAATTTCGGTGACCGCTCGCTGCGGCACCAGCAGCGCTCCTTTCTGGACCGACATCGTCGCCCTGATGCGGCCGTACTGGCCGGGGCGGAGCAGTCGGTCAGGGTTCGGAAAGACGGCGGCACCTTTGAAGGTGCCGGTTGTCGGGTCGACCTGTCGGTCGAGGAGCGAGAACTCACCGTTGTGCGGGTAGGCAGAGCCGTCTACCAGGATCAGCTCGAGGGGTACCACCTGACGCTTTCCGTCGTTGGCGATGACTGCTCGGGCAAGGGGAAGATACTCGCGCTCGCTGATATTGAAATACACCTTGATCGGATCGACGGTCGAGACCGTGGTCAGTTCCGTTGCCATGCTCGGGCTGAGCAGGTCGCCGATCTGAGCCTTGGCGATGCCGGCAATGCCGTCGATGGGGGACGTGATGCGGGTGAAGCTCAGGTTCAGTTTGGCGGTCTGCAGCGACGCTTCGGCGGCCTCGAGCGAGGCCTTGGCCGACAACTCGGCACCGGTGGTATCGTCCAGATCCTTCTGGCTGAGGGCGTTCTTGGCAGCCAGAGGCTTGACCCGCGCCAGATTCGCCTTGGCCGTCTGATAGAGAGCCCTTTGTTGGGCGCGCATCCCCTCCGCCTGATCGACCGCAGCTTGGAAAGTGCGCGGGTCGATCTGGAAAAGCAATTGCCCCTTCTTGACCCAGTCGCCTTCGGTGTAGTGTTGCTTGACGAGGTAGCCGGTTACCTGGGGACGGATGACGGCATTGACATCGCCGTCCAGCGAGCCGATCCACTCCCGGTAGATCGGCACGTCCTTCTGGATCACGGTAGTCACTTCAACGGTCGGTGGCGCTGGCGGCGCGGCCTCTTCTTTCTTGCCACAGCCTGCGCCGAGCAGCAGTGCCGCGCTGGCCAGGCCGGCAGCTGTGTAGCCGAGTGCACGACGACGTGCGGACAAAAAGAAGGTTGGGGTAAAGGTCATGACGGCTCCTGCGTGGGAACAGTTGGAGTGGTGTGCTGCTGCTCAGGAACTTCCCGAAGTCGGCGAGAGTGATCGATAGGGCAAGACGCGTCTGCTTCTCCTTCCTGTAGGGGGGAAGGGTAAGGGCGCGAGAAAGGCGTCAGTATAAGTGAGAAATTATGCCGGATGCGGGCGTGCCAATACGTTCAAGTAGTCTCTCGACATCCGAAGTGCTGGGGGTGCCCAGCCAATTGGTGGAGCGAGGAAGCTTTGCTTCAGGCGGCTGGTCCCGAGAGCGCTGCTCAGGCGAGTGACTTCTTCTCTCGCCCTGGCTTGCTGCGTGCGAGGTTCGGGCCGGCCCTTCTCGAAGCAGGGTTGGTGCACCCTGGCCAAGAGAAGCGCCGGCCCTTAACGGTAAGCGCTGTCCGACGACGCGTTTACTTCTGGGTCTCGACCATCACCAGCGGCTCGTCGGGAACGACCACGGACGCGCGCTTGCGCCGTGGCGTGCTGGCGGGTGCCGTTTCGGTCACGTCGTCGGTTTGCCGCGACTGGACCTTGTCGGTGCTCGTTTCGATCATCACCAGCTCGCTACGCTGGTCCGCTGCCGGTGCGGCGGGTGCCTGCGCCACTGACTCAACGACATCTGCCGCCGGGCTAGCGATTGCCGGGGCGGGCACGGCGTCCGCTGGCACTTCAGCGACGGCAGCCGTTTCGATCACGACCGGCGCTTCGGTCGCGGCTGGCGTTTTGGCCGGCACGGGTGATTCGGCTGCGTTTGCCATTGCGACTTCGCTCGCCGCTTGCACCGCAGGCGCTCCGTCCTGGCCTGTGCCTGGGGCCTCGACCGGCGCAGGCGGGGCAACGATGGCAGCGACCTCGGCCGGACCGGAACTAATCGGCGCAGGCGTTTCTACAAGCTCGGTAACCAGGGCCGGGGCAGCCGGCGCGGTGGTCGTCAGCGGTGGAGTGGCGACGTCGGCAGGCGTCTGCGGCGTCGGCTCGGTGACGACCGGCACGCTTGTGGCCTGCCGCTCCTCGGTTGACGCGGGGGCGGTGCTTGCCGTCGGCGCGCCGTTTGCTGACCCTTCAGTACTCAGAAGGTCGAGCTGGTTCTCGGTTTTCTCGCCGCGTTCGCGTCGACCACCACGACGCCCACGACGACGAGGGGCGTTGGTGTTCTCGCCTGCTGCCTGTTCGGGTGCCGGGCCGTTGGTCTGTTGCGGGGGCGTTGGCGCAACCGCGTTGCTGGCTTCTGCGGCTGGTGCGGTGGTCTGGTCCTTGCGCTCGCCGCGTGCTTCGTTGCGCCCGCGACGGGGCTCGCGCGGTTCTCTCGGTTCGCGCGTTCGCGGGGGTTCCGGGCGGGGCTGTGGCGCGTTCTGTTGCGTCGTCGTTTCGTTCTGCTCGCGAGTGCCGCGCGGGGGAGGCGCTTCACGCGTCTCGTCGCGGCGATTGTTGCGAGCGTTGCCGCGACGGGGGTCGCGCTGCGGGTCACGCGGCGAGCTGCCGGAACGAGCCGGTCTTGCCGGTGCAGGTGCCGGTTCGGCTGCCGCCGGTGCAGGCTTGTGCTGGAACCAGGAAATGATTCTGTTCAGGAAGCCGCTCGCCGGGCCGGCCGGCTTCTCGGCCACGGGCGTTGGTAGTTCAGCGCGCATCGGTGCTGGCTGCGCCGCCGTAATGCCCTTGATCGCCGCCTCAGGGCGGGTCGCCCGGGCATCGGCGATGGCCGTCGCGCTACCGTCGTCAACCGTTGGCATTTCGACCATGCGGTACGAAGGCTGCTGCTGTTCGTCGTTGACCAGTTCGTCCTGGCGAACGCGGACGATGGTGTGCTGTGGCGTTTCGAGGTGCATGTTGGGAATCAGCAGGATACTGACCTTGTGCCGCTGCTCGACCGCCTGGACGTCGGTGCGTTTCTCGTTGAGCAGGAAGGTGGCGACGTCAACCGGTACCTGCGTGTGCACCGCCGCCGTGTTGTCCTTCATCGCCTCTTCTTCGAGGATGCGCAGAATGTGCAGGGCCGCTGATTCGGTACTGCGGATGTGCCCAGTCCCCGAGCAGCGCGGGCAGGCGATGTAGCTGGTTTCGGCGAGGGCCGGGCGCAGGCGCTGGCGCGACAGTTCGAGCAGGCCGAAGCGACTGATCTTGCCCGTTTGTACGCGCGCACGGTCAAAGCGCAGCGCTTCGCGGACGCGGTTTTCGACGTCACGCTGATTGCGCTGACTTTCCATGTCGATGAAGTCAATGATGATCAGGCCACCGAGGTCGCGCAGGCGCAACTGGCGGGCCACTTCTTCTGCGGCTTCGAGGTTGGTCTTCAGCGCGGTTTCTTCGATGTCGGCACCGCGCGTCGAGCGTCCGGAGTTGACGTCGATGGACACCAGCGCTTCGGTATGGTCGATGACGATGGCGCCACCTGACGGCAGGCTGACCTGGCGCGAGTAGGCGGATTCGATCTGATGCTCGATCTGGAAGCGCGAGAAGAGCGGCACGTCGTCGTGATAGCGCTTGATGCGGTTGACCGTCCCGGGCATCACGTGGGCCATGAACTGACCCGCCTGTTCGAATACGTCGTCGGTATCGATCAGGATTTCGCCGATATCCGGCTGGAAGTAGTCGCGAATGGCGCGGATCACCAGGCTGCCCTCCTGATAGATCAGGAAGGCTCCCTTCTGCTGTTGAGCGGCGCCTTCGATCGCTTTCCATAGCTGCAACAGGTAGTTGAGATCCCATTGCAGTTCTTCGGCGTTACGGCCGATTGCCGCCGTACGGGCAATCAGGCTCATGCCGGGCGGAACTTCCAGCTGATCCATTACCTCGCGCAGCTCGGCGCGCTCGTTACCCTCGACACGGCGCGAGACGCCGCCGCCGCGGGGGTTGTTCGGCATCAGGACCAGATAGCGGCCGGCGAGACTGACGAAGGTCGTCAGCGCCGCACCCTTGTTGCCGCGCTCGTCCTTGTCGACCTGGACGATCAGCTCCTGGCCTTCGCGAAGCGCTTCCTTGATTGTCGCGCGGCTTGCTTCGACACCCGGCTGGAAGAAGGCGCGGGATACTTCCTTGAACGACAGAAAGCCGTGCCGTTCGGAGCCGTAATCGACAAACGCCGCTTCCAGGCTGGGCTCGATGCGGGTAATGACTGCTTTATAAATGTTGCTCTTTTTCTGTTCCTTGGCGGCCGATTCAATGTCCAGATCAATGAGTTTCTGACCGTCGACAATGGCGACACGCAGTTCCTCGGCCTGTGTCGCGTTAAAAAGCATGCGTTTCATAATAAATTGGGCTCCCACGCGCTCTCACGGGGGAATTGCCTGCTCCAGGCAGCGACGGATTAGTTGTTTGGTGGGTTGCTTGAAGGGCTCTCCGATAGGGCAACTAATAGGGCTAGCTCGCCGACTTGCTTAGTCGTCTGGCCTTTGAAATTCAAGGACTCCGGAATCTGCCTGGGGCGGTCCGCAGGTGCTGGGCGCGCGCAGTTCAAGTAGTATCGCTACTTAGTGGTGAGCGTACTTAACCAGGTGAATCGCGTTGAGCGATCTTGCGCAGATTGGCGCAAGCGAGGCGGCTGATGCCTGCCGGAAAGTGCGTCGCAATTGCTTTAGAATCGGCGCCGCTGGACGGTCTCACGGGTCAGCGCCTCTTTCAACTCTGGACGCAAAACGAGAGAAGTATATTCAAAATGGCCGAAGTTAGCAAAAGCTCCGTGATTCAGGAGCTGATCACCGAGAACGAACACGGACAGCGCTTGGACAACCTGCTGCTGAAGAAGTGCAAGGGGGTTCCCAAGAGCCACGTGTACAGGATCGTGCGCAGCGGCGAGGTGCGCGTGAACGGGCGGCGGACGGCGGTCTCCTATCGCTTGCAAATCGGCGACGTGGTGCGCATTCCGCCGCTGCGCACGGCTCAGGTCGAGCAGGAAGTGGTGGACGGGGCAGCGCTCAAGGCGCAGCTGCCGGTGGTCTATGAAGACGAGGGCTTGCTGATCGTGGATAAGCCGGCCGGTCTTGCCGTGCACGGGGGGAGTGGGGAGAGCTTCGGGGTGATCGAGGCCCTGCGCCGGCAGCGGCCACAGGCACGCTTCCTCGAGCTGGCACACCGTTTGGACCGCGAGACTTCCGGCTTGCTGCTGATCGGAAAGAAGCGTTCAGTGCTGCTGGTCCTGCACGAGATGTTCCGCGCCGGTGCCCGCGGGGGCAGCGAGCGTGGCGCCGACAAACGCTATCAGGTCTTGGTCATCGGGCGCTGGATGGACCCCCTGCGCAACGTCCGCTTGCCCTTGCTCAAGTATCTGTTGCCGTCGGGTGAGCGTCGGGTTCGTGTCGCCGAGGACGGCAAGGCCGCACATACCGTGTTTCGGCTCCTGGCGCGCTGGGAGCATTTCAGTCTTCTTGAGGCAGAACTGAAAACGGGGCGGACGCACCAGATTCGCGTTCATCTCGCGCACCTCGGCTTTCCCATCGCTGGTGACGAGAAATACGGCGATTTTGCGCGCAATCGAACGCTGGCCAGGGAGGGGCTCAGGCGCATGTTTCTGCACGCCGCGAAAATGACCATGGCGCATCCGCAGGACGGTCGCGAACTGGTGCTCGAAGCCGCCCTGCCGAGCGCCCTGGCGCAGTTCATTGGCAGCGTGGCAGAAAGGGAGAGGCAGGACTATGGCGAGCAGATTTGAGCTGCTGGTCTTCGACTGGGACGGCACCCTGCTCGATTCGGCCGCGGCCATCGTCGCCGCCATCCAGGCGGCGTGCTCTGACCTGGGCCTGCCAACCCCGGCCGACGAACGGGCACGGCACGTAATCGGGCTCGGTCTACACGATGCGCTACGCTACGCGGTGCCGAATCTGCCCGAGGAGCGCTATCCCTTGATGGTTGAACGCTATCGCCACCACTATCTCCAGCATGATCACGAGTTGCAGTTGTTCGACGGTGCGGCGGCCTTGATTGGCGAACTTGCCACGGCCGGCTTCCTGCTTGCCGTGGCGACCGGGAAGAGCAGGCTGGGGCTCGATCGCGCCTTGCGAAGCAGTGGCTTGGGCGGCTATTTTCATGCCTCGCGCTGCGCCGACGAGTGTTTCTCCAAGCCGCATCCACAGATGCTCGACGAGTTGATGGCTGAGCTGTCCGTCGACCCGGAGCGAACGTTGATGATCGGCGATACGACACACGACCTGCTGATGGCAAGGAATGCCGGCGTAGCCAGCCTGGCCGCGGGCTACGGCGCGCACCCGGCGGCGGCGCTGGATGCGCTCGGACCGTTGGCTCGCTTGCAGGCGATAGAGGAGGTGGCGCAATGGCTGCGAATGAACGCCTGATCTGCCGGTCTGTCGATTTGATCGACGCTGGCCCTGGCGTTCGTTTCACCGTTTCGGTGCAGGGTGTCGAAGAACCGGCGTTTGCCGTGCGCTTTCGCGGTCGTGTTGCCGCCTACCTCAATCGCTGTGGCCACGTAGCCGTCGAACTGGACTGGCAGCCCAGCGAATTCTTTGATGATTCCAAGCTATACTTGATCTGCGCCACCCATGGCGCGCTGTACGCACCGCAAGATGGTCGCTGTCTGGGCGGCCGCTGTAACGGTAGGGGCCTGACACCGCTACCCATCGAAGAGCGCAATGGCGCCATCTACTACACCCCAAGCGAGCAAGAATCGTGACGAGTCCTGAAAACGAACCCCAATGGGAGCGGCAGTTGTTGGAGAAATTGGCCTTGGCGATGCTGCAGGAGCAGCGCGTGAAACGGCGCTGGGGAATTTTCTTCAAATTGGCTGGCTTGTCCTATCTGGTTGCCGTGCTGGTCCTGCTGGTTGACTGGGGTGATACCGAGACGCTTACCGATGGCCGGCGGCATACGGCGGTCGTGAATCTCAGTGGCACGATCGCCAGCGGCGGTGAAGCCAGCGCCGAGAGCATCACCGAAGCTTTGCGCTTTGCGTTTGGCGACAAAGGAACTGCCGGCGTCGTGCTGCGCGTCAACAGTCCGGGCGGCAGCCCGGTGCAGGCGGGAATTGTCCACGACGAAATTCGTCGCCTGCGCACCAAGCATCCGCAGATTTCGCTTTACGCAGTGGTCGAAGATCTTTGTGCTTCAGGTGGCTATTACGTGGCTGTGGCAGCGGACCAGATCTTCGTCGACAAGGCCAGCATCGTCGGGTCTATCGGCGTGCTCATGGACGGCTTCGGCTTCACCGGGACGATGGACAAGCTTGGGGTCGAGCGTCGCTTGCTGACGGCCGGGGTGAACAAGGGCTTCCTCGACCCGTTCTCGCCGCAGGATGCGGAGCAAAAGCGACACGCGCAGGTCTTGCTGGGGGAGATCCACAGTCAGTTCATCGAGGTCGTGCGCAAGGGGCGCGGTACGCGGCTGAAGGAAACGCCGGAGATGTTTACTGGCCTGATGTGGACCGGTACGCAGAGCGTTCAACTGGGGCTGGCAGACGGTTTCGGTACCGTCGGCTCGGTGGCCAGAGACGTGATCAAGGCCGAGCGAATCGTCGACTTCACGATCAAGGAAAATATCGCCGAGCGTTTCGCCAAGCGCCTGCGTGCCGACGCCACGCTGGGCGTGGGATCTATGCTTGGCGCGATCGGCATGCCGGACTTGCGTTGACACGCAGCGTCTAGGCCTGCAGCAGGAATACCGTCGGTCGGCGATTGATCTTCGGTAGCGACTGGCGCTGCCACGCGCCGACCCGGCGGGTGGTGATCTGCTCGCTTTCCAGCGTGAGGTCGGTGGCGATGCAGACGCGCGTCTCGCGGGCGCAGGCCTTGAGTACCGATTCGAGCAATTGCTGGTTGCGGTAAGGCGTTTCGATGAAGATCTGCGTCTGCTGCCCCCGTCGCGATTCCTTCTCCAGTTCGCGTAGGCGCTTTTCTCGTTCGCCAGGCGTGCTCGGCAGGTAGCCGTGAAAGACGAAGCTCTGGCCGCTCAGCCCGGAGCCCATCAAGGCGAGCAGGATCGATGACGGACCGACCATCGGCACGACCTGGATGCCTTCCTGTTGCGCCAGTGCGACCAGTGCTGCTCCCGGGTCGGCGACCGCCGGGCATCCCGCTTCAGAGATCAGACCGACGTCGTTGCCGTTGAGCAACGGTGCCAGAAGGGCGGTCAGCTCGCTGGCCGGCGTGTGCTCGTTGAGTTCCTGAATCGAGAGCTGCTGCACTGGCAGGTCGGACGGCAGCAGTTTGAGGAAGGCGCGCCCCGATTTGGCGTTCTCGGCAACGAAGTGACGAAGTCGTTGTGCGCGGGCAAGTACGGATTGTGGCAGGACCGCAGCGACGGCGGTGGGGCCGAGCGGAACAGGGATCAGATAGAGCCGCCCCATGTTCATAGATCACCTTACATTTTACGTATAAAACGCTGATTATAATATAGATATGTTCTCTTCGCGCAATAGATCGCAAAGGGCTATCAGGGGCAGGCCGATCAGCGCGTTGGGGTCGTGGCCGTCGATCCTGGCGATCAAGGCGATTCCCAGCCCTTCCGACTTGGCGCTGCCCGCACAATTGTAGGGTTGCTCCTTGCGCAGGTAGTTTTCGATTTCCTCATCTGTCAGCTCGCGAAAGCTGACCACTGTGTTTACGCCGCGCAGCCGTGCTCGGCCGCTGCTGGCGTCCAGGAGGCAAAGGCCGGTGAAGAAGTTGACGCTGCGGCCGCGCATGGCTCGCAACTGCCGTACGGCGTTGGCGTGACTTCCCGGTTTACCGAAGACCTGGCCGTCACGGTGCGCTACCTGGTCGCTGCCGATGATCAGGGCGTCGGGAAAAAGCGCGCAGACTGCCCGCGCCTTCGCTTCGGACAGGCGCAAAGCGCTGGCTTCAGGCGCCTCGCCTGGCAGTGGCGTTTCGTCGACGGCCGGGTCGGCGCTTTCGAATGACACTCCGAGGCGAGTCAGTAGTTCGCGTCTGAAGGGCGAGGTGGAGGCGAGAATGAGCTGTTTTCCGGGCATCTGAAGGCCGATCGCGGCATGAAATCCGGGGCGCCACCGAAGAAATCGCGAAATAGCCTGTTTTCCGGCGCCACCGCTTTGACTTCAAAAGCCGAAAATAATATCATGCCGCCCTTATGTCGCGACGCGTACTCATTGATAGCCTGGCCTTCGGGCTCGAGAAAGGTTCTTTGCAGGGCGAGGTGCCCGTGGCGAAGCTGGCACGTTTGACTGACTTGCTGGCGGACTCGACGGGTTGTCTGAGGTATCGGGTCGAAGGTGGTATGGGGTCTCGTGGCCGCTCGCTGCTGGTGCTTCAGGTAGACGGCGTGCTGTCGCTGTGCTGCCAGCGCTGTCTGGAGCCGTTGCGGTACCCGCTGGCGTTGCGTAGTTTGCTCGAATTTGTCGCGAGTGACGGCGACCTGTCGCAGGAGGAACTGGAGGATGACTCCAGGGACTTTCTTCCGGCCGAGAAGGAGCTTGATGTGCTCGCTCTGATCGAGGATGAAATTCTTCTTGGGCTTCCCTCGGTGCCTCGCCACGACGATTGTGTGCCGCCCGGTGGTGCGCGCGAGTTGACGAAAGAGTCGCCATTTTCAGTTTTGGCCGGCCTCAAGGGCCGCGCTTAGTGAGTTTGATTTTAGGAGTTTGTCATGGCTGTTCAGCAGAACAAGAAATCCCCGTCCAAGCGCGGCATGCATCGCGCGCACGACTCCCTGGGCAGCCCGCCGCTGGCCGTCGAGCCGACCACCGGCGAAGTGCATTTGCGCCACCACGTCAGCCCATCGGGCCACTATCGCGGCAAGAAAGTCGGCAAGGGCGCGGGCGAGTGATGCCATCGGATGGGGCAGGCAGGTTCCCGTGATGGGAAGCTGCCTGCCTTTTCTTTCGTCTGTCTTCTGATGACCATTACCGTCGCCATCGACTGCATGGGCGGGGATCACGGCCCTCAAGTCACTGTTCCTGCAGCGCTCGAGTTCGTTCGTGATCAGCCAGACGTGCGTGTGATCCTGGTCGGTCTTGCCGAGCGTATCTGCCCTCTGATCGGCGATGTGGCCATCGGTCGTGTGGTCATTCATCATGCCAGTGAGGTCGTCGCCATGGACGAGGCGCCATCGGTGGCGCTGCGCACCAAGAAGGATTCGTCGATGCGCGTGGCGGTCAGTCTGGTCAAGAGCGGCGAGGCCGATGCCTGCGTGTCGGCGGGCAACACCGGCGCCTTGATGGGCATTTCCCGTTTCGTGCTCAAGATGTTGCCCGGCATCGATCGGCCGGCGATCTGCGGCATTCTGCCGACCATGAATGGGCATACGCATGTGCTTGACCTTGGTGCGAACGTCGATTGCAGCCCTGAACACCTGCTGCAGTTCGGAATCATGGGCGCTTCGCTGGTTTCGGCGGTCGAGCATCGCGATCGACCAACGGTCGGCATCCTGAACATCGGCCAGGAAGAGATCAAGGGTAACGATGTCGTCAAGCGCGCAGCCGAACTACTCTGGGATTCCGGGCTGAATTTCGTTGGAAATATCGAAGGCGACGGTCTCTACAAGGGACAGGCTGACGTGGTTGTCTGCGATGGCTTTGTGGGCAATGTTGCATTGAAGTCCTCGGAAGGTCTGGCGCAGTTGCTGGCAACCTTCCTGCGCCAGGAGTTCCGCCGCAATCTGTTGACCAAGCTGGCGGCGGTGATCGCCTTGCCGGTGGTCAACCGCTTCAAGAACCGCGTCGACCATCGCAAGTACAACGGCGCCACCTTGCTCGGTTTGAAGGGCATTGTCGTCAAGAGTCACGGTTCGGCCGATGCTTTCAGCTTCGGGCAGGCGCTGCAGCGTGCCGCGGAAGAGGCGCGCAGTGGCGTTCTGCTACGGATCAGTGAGCGTGTCGCGCAACAACAACAACCGCTTCTGGAGATCGCATAGCATGTTCTCCCGCATTACCGGTATCGGCAGCTTTCTGCCGGGTCCGCCGGTCAGCAACGACGATCTCGCGGGTCGGGGTATCGATACCAGCGATGAGTGGATTGTCAGTCGAACCGGAATCAAGTCTCGTCATCTCGCCGCGAACGGCGAGAACGCCAGCGACCTTGCCCTTGAGGCGAGTCGACGGGCGCTTCTCGCCGCCGGCCTGGATGCCACCGATCTGGACTTGATCATTGTCGCGACTTCGACCCCGGACTTCATTTTCCCGAGCACGGCGTGCTTGCTGCAGGGCAAACTGGGCAATCGTGGCGCGACCGCGTTTGATGTCCAGGCGGTTTGCAGCGGTTTCGTGTATGGATTGACGGTGGCCGAGAAGTTCATTCGTTCGGGAAGTCATCGACGGGCTCTGGTGGTCGGCGCGGAAGTGTTTTCGCGCATTCTCGATTGGTCTGATCGGGGCACCTGCGTGCTCTTCGGCGATGGTGCCGGGGCGGTCGTGCTCGAAGCTTCGGACAAGCCGGGAATTCTGGCCACTGCCTTGCATGCCGACGGTGCCCATCACGGGATCCTGTCGGTTCCCGGTAGCGTCTGCGGTGGCAAGGTGACCGGCGATCCCTTCCTGCGCATGGATGGGCAGGCGGTCTTCAAATTTGCCGTGCGCGTGCTCGCGGAAGTCGCGGACGAGTGTTGCCAGGCCGCCGGCATCGCGCCGTCGGAGATCGACTGGCTGATTCCTCATCAGGCCAACGTTCGCATCCTCGAAGCGACCGCGAAACGCGTCAAGATGCCGATGGACAAGGTGGTGGTCACCGTCGATCGGCATGGCAATACCTCGGCGGCGTCCGTTCCACTGGCCCTCGATGAAGCGGTTCGAGACGGGCGCATCAAGGCGGGCCAGAAAATCATGCTCGAAGGCGTCGGTGGCGGCTTCACCTGGGGCGCCGTGCTGCTCGAACTCTAGAAGAGGAACCGTACAAGATGGGTTTTGCGTTTGTTTTTCCGGGCCAGGGCTCGCAATCGGTCGGGATGATGGCCGCCTATGGCGACTCGCCGGTGCTGCGGGCGACGTTCGACGAAGCATCGGCGGCGCTTTCGCAGGACCTCTGGCAATTGCTCGCCGATGGTCCGAGCGAAGCCTTGGCGCAGACGGTCAACACGCAGCCGGTGATGCTCACCGCCGGGATCGCCGTCTATCGTCTGTGGCTCGACCGTGGTGGCAAGTTGCCGACCGTCGTCGCCGGGCACAGCCTTGGCGAGTATTCGGCGCTGGTCGCTGCCGGAGTCATCGCCTTCAAGGATGCTGTACCGCTGGTTCGGCTGCGTGCAGCCGCGATGCAGGAAGCCGTGCCGGTGGGCGCCGGAGCGATGGCTGCGATTCTCGGTCTCGACGACGACAAGATTGCCGAGGCCTGCGTCGAGGCAGTCGCCGCGGCAGGCGGTGGTCAGGTCGTCGAACCGGTCAATTTCAATGGCCCGGGACAGACGGTCATCGCCGGCAGCAAGGCTGCGGTCGAGCTTGCCTGCGAAGGCTGCAAGGCGCGTGGCGCCAAGCGTGCGCTGTTGCTGCCGGTTTCGGCGCCGTTTCACTCGTCGCTGATGCGACCGGCAGCCGACAAGTTGTCAGCCCGGCTCGCCGAAGTGGAGTTCGCGACGCCACAGATTCCGCTGATCAACAACGTCGATGTGGCAATCGAGTCGGATCCTGTCCGCATCAAGGATGCTCTGGTTCGGCAGGCATACTCGCCCGTGCGCTGGGTTGAGACCATCCAGAAAATGGCCGGAATGGACGTGACGACGGTCGCCGAATGTGGGCCTGGCAAGGTTCTTGCGGGCTTGACCAAGCGCTGCGCAGCCACGCTGGCGGGCGTCGCTCTGGCTGATCTGACGGCTGTCGAAGCGGCCGTCGAAAACCTGGGATAGGCACGATGGCAATGCTCAACGGGGAAGTGGCGCTGGTGACCGGCGCCTCACGCGGCATCGGCGAGGCGATTGCGCTCGAACTGGGGCGGCTTGGCGCCACCGTTATCGGTACGGCAACCACTGGCGAAGGGGCTGCGAGAATTTCCGCGGCCCTCGCGGCTGCCGGCTGCAAGGGGGAGGGCGCTGTCCTTGAGGTCCGCGATGGCGAGCAGATCGAGGCGCTGATCAGGCAGGTCGAGAAGACCCACGGAGCGGTTTCGGTGCTGGTCAATAACGCGGGAATTACGCGCGACAACCTGTCGATGCGTCTCAAGGACGACGAGTGGGAAAGCGTGCTCGATACCAACCTGAAAGCGGTTTTCCGCCTTTGCCGGGCAGTGATGCGCGGAATGATGAAGGCCCGGCATGGCCGAATCATCAATGTCACCTCGGTCGTCGGTCATGCCGGCAATCCGGGGCAGGCCAATTACTGCGCGGCCAAGGCCGGCGTCGCTGGCTTGAGCCGCTCACTGGCGCGCGAGTTGGGTAGTCGCAACATTACCGTCAATTGCGTTGCGCCAGGTCTTATCGATACCGACATGACGCGCGCGCTGGACGACAAGCAGAAAGCGTCGCTGCTCAGTGGCGTTCCGCTCGGTCGACTTGGCTCGCCGCAGGAAGTTGCGGCGGCGGTCTGTTTCCTGGCGTCGGCAGGGGCTGCCTACGTTACCGGCACGACAATTCACGTCAACGGCGGCATGTTCACCGGCTGATATCGCTTATGGACGAGACAGCGTCCTGTGGGACGGACTGATGATTGGTAAGTTTGGGCCATTTTGCTAGAATGGCGCATTTCTGTTTCACTTATGAACTCTGAGAAGGAGCACTTTTATGGAAAATATTGAGCAGCGTGTCAAGAAGATCGTCGCCGAACAACTCGGGGTCAATGAAGCGGACATCAAGAATGAATCGTCGTTCGTCGATGATCTTGGCGCTGATTCGCTCGATACAGTCGAACTGGTGATGGCTCTGGAAGAAGAGTTCGAGTGCGAGATTCCGGATGACGAAGCCGAGAAGATCACCACCGTTCAGCAGGCCATCGACTACGTGACTTCGCACAAGAAGTAAGTCTCCCACTCGACGCTACCCACGATCCCTGCGGTCAGGCTCTGCAAAGGGCTCCCTCGGCAGGGAGCGATGGCGAGCGTTCCCGCTTCCGCATTTTCTACTCTCGGAGCATAAGTTGGCACGTCGCAGAGTCGTTATCACTGGCCTTGGAATTCTTTCTCCGGTTGGCAATTCCGTTGAAACGGCCTGGCAGAACATTATTGCTGGACGCTCTGGCATTGACCGGATCACCCGTTTTGATGTTTCCAGCTTTCCCGTGCAGATCGCCGGCGAAGTGCGCGACTTCGACATTGGCCAGTACCTCTCGGTCAAGGAAGCGCGGCGCATGGACGTTTTCATCCATTACGGTATGGCGGCCGGCATTCAGGCGATCCGCGACGCCGGGCTGGAGGCGCAGCCGGCGCAAGCCGAGCGCGTTGGGGTGTCGATTGGTTCCGGGATTGGCGGGTTGCCGATGATCGAAGGAACCTGCGACGACTTTGCCGCCGGTGGCGTGCGCAAGGTGTCGCCGTTCTTCGTGCCTGGCTCGATCATCAACATGATCTCCGGTAACCTGTCGATCATGTATGGCTACAAGGGCCCCAACATCTCGCTGGTCAGCGCGTGTTCGACGGGGACGCACAGCATCGGCGATGCTGGCCGTCTGATTGAGTACGGCGATGCCGACGTGATGATTGCCGGTGGCGCCGAAGGTTGCCTGTCGAAGCTTGGCCTGGGGGGGTTTTGCGCTCCACGCGCCTTGTCCACGCGCAACGACGATCCCCAGACTGCCAGCCGTCCGTGGGACAGGGACCGTGACGGCTTCGTTCTCAGTGAAGGCGCGGGCGTCGTGGTGCTGGAAGAATACGAGCACGCCAAGGCACGCGGTGCCCGGATTTATTGCGAGCTGGCGGGCTTCGGCATGAGCGCCGATGCCAACCACATCACTGCACCGTGCGAAGACGGTGAGGGCGCGGCGCGTTGCATGACCAATGCCTTGCGTAGCGCGGGGCTGAATGCCGATGATGTGCAGTACGTCAATGCACACGGAACTTCGACTCCCTTGGGCGACAAGGCGGAAACCATTGCCGTCAAGCGCGCTTTCGGCGAACACGCGAAGAAGCTGGTCGTCAATTCCACCAAGTCGATGACCGGCCATCTTCTCGGCGCTGCGGGCGGCGTCGAGGCGCTGTTTTCGGTGCTTGCGGTCTACCATCAGATTTCGCCGCCGACCATCAACCTCTTCTGTCCCGGAGAAGGGTGCGATCTCGACTATTGCGCCAATGAGGCGCGTCAACTCAAGATCGATGCGGCAATTTCGAACTCCTTCGGCTTCGGCGGTACAAACGCCACCGTCGTCTTCAAGCGGATCTAGGATTCTGGCGTCCTGACGGGCGGCGTGCGCATGGCATGCATTTTCCGGTGCTCATCGCTTTGCGCCGTTCGCGGCTCCTGTTTGTCCTGAATCTCGTGCTGCATGCCCTGGGTGCGGCTTCTGTGTTGCTCTTGCCGTGGCCGCCGAGCGTCCGTTTGCTGCTGTTGGCGCCGCTCGCCTGGTCGCTGTGGCAGCAGGTATGGCGGCCGTCGAGAGTCATCGGCCTGAGTCTGGCGGAAAGCGGTGCATTGGCCTGTGGATTCGCCAACGGTGAGCAGAACTCCGTACGCGTGCAGCCCGACACCGTTGTCTTCAGCCAGTTGGTTGTCTTGCGCGTTCGCGACAGCGATACGGATCGGCTTGATACGCTGGTGCTGTTGCCGGACAGCATGCCGGCCGCGCAGTTTCGTCTGCTGCGTCTGTGGCTACGTTGGCGGGCGGACGCTAGCGGTCAGTCCGAAGGCGGCGTCTGAGCACCGTGTTGCGCGCGCGCTCCAGCGTGGCGGGATAATTGCGGCTGGAGTGCAATCCTCGGCTTTCGTGCCGCCGCAGGGCGCAGCGAATGATCAGGTCGGCGGTCACCACCAGGTTGCGCAACTCGATCAAATCGTGACTGACCCGGAAAAGCGAGTAGAAATCGTCGATTTCCCGGATCAGCAGGCGGATTCGGTTCTGGGCGCGCTGCAGGCGTTTGGTCGTCCGCACGATCCCGACGTAGTCCCACATGAAGCGCCGCAGCTCGTACCAGTTGTGGGCGATGACGATTTCTTCATCGGGATCGCTGACCCGGCTATCGTCCCAGGGCGGCAGCTCCGGCAGCGGGGCTTCGGCTTGTTCAAGAATGTCATTGGCCGCCGCTTCCGCGAACACCAGGCATTCGAGTAGCGAGTTGCTGGCCAGGCGATTGGCGCCGTGCAGGCCGGTGCAGGAGGCTTCTCCGGCGACATACAGGCCGGCGACATCGGTGCGTGCGCGCAGGTCGGTAAGCACTCCGCCGCAGGTATAGTGCGCTGCCGGAACCACCGGAATTGGCTGGCGGGTAATGTCTATACCCAGTTCCTGGCAGCGGGCCATGATGTTCGGGAAATGCTCGGCGAGGAAGGCGGCTGGCTTGTGCGAAATGTCGAGATAGACACAGTCCAGGCCGCGCTTCTTCATTTCGAAATCAATCGCTCGCGCGACCACGTCACGTGGTGCGAGTTCGGCGCGTGCATCGTGTCTGGGCATGAAGCGCCTGCCGTCAGGGAGCAGCAGCCGTCCGCCTTCACCACGAACGGCTTCCGAAATCAGGAAGGACTTGGCCTGCGGATGGTAAAGGCAGGTCGGATGAAACTGGATGAACTCCATGTTTGCGACGCGGCAGCCGGCACGCCAGGCCATGGCGATACCGTCGCCGGTGGAAGTGTCTGGATTGGTCGTATAAAGGTAGACCTTGCCGGCACCGCCGGTGGCGATCAGGGTGTGTCGGGCGGCCAGTGTCAGTACGTCGCCGTTGGCGGTATCCAGCACATAGGCGCCGTAGCAGCGCCGTTCGCTGAGCCCCAGTTTTTCACCGGTAATCAGATCGACGGCGATGTGCTGTTCGAGAATCGTGATATTGGAATGTTGACGAACCTTGTGCGTCAGGGTGGTCTGAACGGCCAGGCCGGTGGCGTCGGCGACGTGGATCACCCGGCGGGCACTGTGGCCGCCCTCCTGGGCCAGGTGGTAGCCATCCTGGTCGCGGGTGAAGGGGACTCCCTGTTCGATCAGCCAGTCGACCGACCGGCGCCCGTTCTCGATCACGAAGCGCGTCGCCCGGGGGTCGTTGAGCAGCGCGCCGGCGGTAATCGTGTCGCGGATGTGCGCTTCGATCGAGTCGCGATTGTCGAGCACGGCTGCGATTCCGCCCTGTGCCCAACTCGAAGCGCTGTCTTCCAGTGCGCGTTTGCTGATCAGCGTGACCTTGCGCGACGGTGCCAGCCGTAGGGCAGCCGCCTGCCCAGCCAGGCCACTGCCAATGATGAGAACGTCGGAGCAAAGCGCCACGCTGGAGATCCTGCCAGTAAGGGGGTGCAACTATAGCATGTGCGTGGTGGTGCAATAACTCCGCGCATCCCGGCCATTTCCAGGCAGGCGCGGGCGGCTGTCGCTGCTCACGCACTGTTACGATGACAATTGAACGCTTGCGCTATACTTTTGCGCAAATAACGATATTGTCTTCGACAGGATAAGCAGAGAGCATGAGTGAACGCGAGATTGACCAGTTGCTGGTCGAACGCGCACAGGCCGGCGATAAGCACGCTTTCGAGCTTTTGGTCGCGAAATACCAGCGCAAGCTCGCACGCTTGTTGTCGCGTTTCGTACGTGACGCGGCTGAGGTCGACGATGTTGCGCAGGAGGCGTTCATCAAAGCTTATCGCGCTTTGCCGTCGTTTCGCGGTGATAGTGCGTTCTACACCTGGCTTTATCGAATTGGCATCAATACGGCGAAGAACTATCTGGTCGCCCAAGGGCGGCGCGCACCGACATCGACCGAATTTGATGCCCAGGACGCCGAAAATTTCGAGGATGCCAGCCAGTTGCGCGACATCAACACGCCGGAAAGCCTCTTGCAGTCGAAGCAGATCGGCGCGACGATCAATGCTGCAATGGACGGTCTCCCCGACGAATTGCGCAGTGCGATCGTCCTGCGCGAGATCGACGGCTTGAGTTATGAGGAAATTGCGGTGGCGATGAGCTGTCCGATCGGCACCGTGCGCTCACGTATCTTCCGTGCTCGCGAGGCGGTAGCCGAGAAGTTGCGACCGCTGCTCGATACCGCTGCCGACCGCAGGTGGTAGTCATGCGCAACAGACATTTCATGGGGCTTTCGCGGGTGCCTGGCGACGGATCTTGCGTGCATTGCGTTTTGCCCGATGCCCGGCGGCAGCGTGGACGTGTGCCGGGCATCATCGTGAGCGGGAGGTGATTGGACAATGGCCGCTGCCTGGGGGACGGTGTCTGCGGTAGAGGGCGAGCACGCCTTGGTACGCATGGACGAGAGCGGCTGCGGTCGCTGCCGCGAAGTCGGCGGTTGCGGTGGCAACCATCTTGCCAAGCTGTTGTGCGCCACGCCGCGCACTTTCC
Source organism: Candidatus Accumulibacter regalis (assembly GCA_000585075.1). Taxonomy (GTDB): domain Bacteria; phylum Pseudomonadota; class Gammaproteobacteria; order Burkholderiales; family Rhodocyclaceae; genus Accumulibacter; species Accumulibacter regalis. The sequence continues at coordinate 75,538 of JEMY01000044.1, forward strand.
GGGTACCCAACCCTGAACGGCGCGCGGTGGGTGAGTACGTTCGCGTGCGTATCGGCGCCGGCTCGCTTCGCCGCAGTGCCCTTGCTGCCTATGTCTTCCCCTTGCTGGCGCTGTTGATCGGGGCGCTGGCCGGTTCGGCCTGGGCAGGCGAGCTGGGTGCCATCGGTGGTGCGCTTGCCGGTTTGCTGGTCGGCTGGCTGGGCTTGCGCCGTGCGCAACGGCGTGATGCTGCCGACCCGCGCTGCCAGCCATCGATCACATCTTGATCTTCCTTTCCGCCGTCCCCAGATCCGTTGTATTGCTGCCGGTTTGATCGGCAATGACACTCAGGAGGTATTTGGTGCCATGAAACAGCTGTTTGCGGCTTTCTTGTTGAGCGTTTTTTCGCTGCTTGGGCAAGCCCAGAGTCGCGGCTTGCCCGACTTCACCGAGTTGGTCGAGAAGCAGGGGCCGGCGGTGGTGAATATCAGTACCACCCAGACCGCACGTAGCAACGGGCGCGGCGCGCAGCCGTTCCCGTTTGATGAAGACGACCCCATGTTCGAGTTCTTTCGGCGCTTCATTCCCCGCCAGCCGGGAGTGCCCGGTTTCCCGGGTATGCCGGGCGTTCCGGGTGAGCCGCGCGAGTTCCAGAGTCGTTCTCTTGGCTCCGGGTTCATTGTCAGCGCCGATGGTTACATCCTGACCAATGCGCACGTTGTCGATGCCGCAGATGAGATCCTCGTTCGCTTGACCGACAAGCGCGAGCTGAAGGCCAGAGTCATTGGTGCCGACAAGCGTAGCGACGTGGCGCTGATAAAGATTGAGGCGACATCGCTGCCGACGGTCCGTCTTGGTGACCCGAATGTGCTCAAGGTCGGCGAGTGGGTCGTGGCCATTGGTTCGCCGTTCGGTTTTGACAATAGCGTGACTGCCGGAATCGTCAGTGCCAAGGGGCGCTCGCTGCCACAGGAGAACTACGTGCCCTTCATCCAGACCGATGTGGCGGTCAATCCGGGCAATTCCGGCGGACCGCTGTTCAATCTCCAGGGTGAGGTGGTCGGCATCAACTCCCAGATCTACAGCCGTTCCGGGGGCTTCATGGGCATTTCGTTTGCCATTCCGATCGACGTGGCGATGGATGTGCAGGCCCAGCTGCGCACGGCCGGCAAGGTCAGCCGCGGCCGCATCGGGGTTGTCATCCAGGAAGTGAGCAAGGAGCTGGCCGAGTCCTTCGGTTTGAATCAGGCGATGGGCGCCGCGGTCAACGCCGTCGAGAGCGGCGGGCCGGCGGACAAGGCAGGTGTCGCCGCGGGCGACGTGATCCTGAAATTCGACGGCAAGACCGTCAATAGCTCCAGCGATCTGCCACGCATCGTCGCCGCGACCGCGCCGGGAAGCAAGGTCAAGATTCAGCTGTGGCGCAAGGGGGCCAGCCGCGAGGTGACCGTGGTGGTCGGTGAGATTCCTGAGGAAAAGCCTGCCGGTCGCGCGACCAGAAGTGGCAAGCCGGCCGAGCGCGCTGCCAATCGGCTCGGTCTGCTGGTCTCCGAACTGACCGCGGAGCAGAAGCGCGAGCTCAAGCTCAACCACGGCCTGTTGATCGACGATGTCCGCGGCAATTCGGCGCGCGCCGAGCTACGGCCCGGCGACGTCATCCTGGCCATCATCTCGCGCGGCACGAGTACCGAGTTGACCAGCGTCGAGCAGTTCAACAAGCTGTTGGCAGCGCTTGACAAATCGGCCAACGTCACCCTGCTGGTGCGGCGCGGTGAGATGCAGACTTTCGTCACCATCAAGGGCCTCAGCGACAGGCGCGCCGAGTGAAGCCGACGACCCGCCTGACGCTGATATCGCGGCGCTACTGTCATCTTTGTCAGGACATGGAAGCGGCCCTGGCAGTCCTTGCGGAGGAGTTGGATTTTGCCGTCGAGGTGCTCGATGTCGACGCCGACGTGGCGCTGGAAAAGCGCTACGACGAATTGGTGCCGGTCCTCCTGCACGATGGCCGCGAGCTTTGCCACTACTTCCTCGAGGTCAGCAAAGTCCGTGATTATTTGAGCGAAATCGGCTAGAATCCGCGCCTTCAGGCAGTTCGACCAAGGGTGCCCACCGGCACCCTTTTTTTCAGGGGCGGCGCGGCCGAGACGGCGCCGACACGAGGTCCATGCAACACATCCGCAATTTCTCCATCATCGCCCACATCGATCATGGCAAGTCGACGCTCGCCGATCGCATCATCCACCTTTGCGGCGGACTTTCCGATCGCGAGATGGAGGCGCAGGTGCTGGACTCGATGGCCATCGAACGCGAGCGCGGGATCACCATCAAGGCCCAGACCGCAGCGCTGCAGTACCAGGCGCGCAGTGGTGAGATCTACAACCTGAACCTCATTGACACCCCGGGGCACGTTGACTTCTCCTACGAAGTGTCACGCTCGCTCTCCGCCTGTGAGGGAGCCTTGCTGGTCGTCGATGCCTCACAAGGCGTCGAAGCCCAGACCGTCGCCAACTGCTACACGGCGATCGAGCTTGGCGTCGATGTCATGCCGGTTCTGAACAAGATCGATCTGCCTTCAGCGACGCCGGACAAGGCGCGTCAGGAAATCGAGGATGTGATCGGCATCGACGCCAGCGAAGCGGTATTGACCTCGGCAAAAACGGGCCAGGGCGTCGAAGACGTCCTGGAAGCGATCATTGCGCGCATTCCCGCACCCAAGGGTGACCCGGAGGCGCCGCTCAAGGCACTGCTGATCGACGCTTGGTTCGACAACTACGTCGGCGTGGTGATGCTGGTGCGCGTCTTCGACGGTACGCTGCGACCGAAGGAGAGGATACGCCTGATGGCCACCGGGTCGACGCACCTCTGCGATCAGGTCGGCGTGTTCACCCCGAAAGCGGTGCCCCGTGACGCGCTGCGCGCCGGCGAGGTCGGCTACATCATCTCCGGGATCAAGGAACTGCAGGCCGCCAAGGTCGGCGATACGGTGACCCTGTTTGATCGGCCGACGGCCAAGGCCTTTCCGGGATTCAAGGAAATCAAGTCGCAGGTCTTCGCCGGCCTCTATCCGGTCGAGTCCAATCAGTACGACTCGCTACGCGACGCCCTCGAGAAGCTGACGCTCAACGATGCCTCGCTGCATTACGAACCCGAGGTCTCGCAGGCGCTCGGCTTTGGTTTTCGTTGTGGCTTTCTCGGCCTGCTGCACATGGAGATCGTCCAGGAACGTCTTGAGCGCGAGTTCGACCAGGACCTGATCACCACGGCACCAACGGTCGTCTATGAAGTACTGCTGCGTGACGGCGGCGTCGTTCAGGTGGAGAACCCGGCCAAGCTGCCGGATCTGTCGAAGACCGAGGAAGTCCGCGAACCGATCATCACCATTACCGTCTTCGTGCCGCAGGACTACCTGGGCAATGTCATTACGCTGTGCAACCAGAAACGCGGCAACCAGGTCGACATGACCTATCACGGTCGTCAGGTGCAACTGGTTTACGAGATGCCGATGGCCGAAGTGGTGATGGATTTCTTCGACCGCCTGAAGTCGGTTTCGCGTGGCTACGCTTCGCTCGACTACGAGTTCAAAGAGTATCGTGCGGCCGACGTGGTCAAGCTCGACATTCTGATCAACGGTGAAAAAGTCGACGCCCTGTCGGTGATTCTGCATCGCAGCAACGCCATCTATCGCGGGCGTGAACTGGCGGCCAAGATGCGTGAGCTGATCCCGCGGCAGATGTACGATGTCGCCATTCAGGCCACCATCGGCGCCAACATCATTGCCCGTGAGAACGTCAAGGCGATGCGCAAGGATGTCACCGCCAAGTGTTATGGCGGCGATATCTCGCGCAAGAGGAAACTGCTCGAGAAGCAGAAGGCAGGCAAGAAGCGCATGAAACAGGTCGGGTCAGTCGAGATTCCACAGGAGGCTTTCCTTGCTGTGTTGCGTGTCGGCAAGTAGAGGGGAGTGAACCAGTGAATTTTGCATTGATCCTGTTGATCCTGTTGCTGGTCAGCGGTGCTGTCTGGGCGGCGGATGCCTTCTTTTTTCGCAAGCGCCGGGCGGTCGACGCCAGCGAGCCGTGGTGGGTCGAGTATGGGGCAAGTTTCTTTCCGGTCATTCTGGTCGTCTTCGTGCTGCGCTCGTTCATCGTCGAGCCATTCAAGATCCCGTCCGGCTCGATGATTCCGACGCTGCTGGTCGGTGATTTCATTCTCGTCAACAAATATACGTACGGAATTCGTCTGCCGGTTGCCAACCTGAAGATCATCGACATTAACAGTCCGCAGCGGGGTGACGTGATGGTCTTTCGTTATCCGGAGGATCCCTCGCTCGACTACATCAAGCGCGTGATCGGTATCCCCGGAGACAAAGTCGCCTACCAGAACAAGAAGCTGACGATCAATGGTTTGCCCGTACCGCTGGAGGAGGTTGAGGATTATCTGCATCCGGAACGGCTGTACTACTCGGAGCAATTCATCGAGAAACTGGGCGACGAGGGACATCGAGTGCTCAATGATCGGGATGCGCCGGCGTTCATTCCCCATCCCGCGCAGTTCCCGAACCGCGGGAATTGCACCTACAATAGCGTCGGCGTGATCTGTACCGTGCCGCCGGGCGAGTATTTCGTGATGGGCGACAATCGCGACAACAGTCGTGACAGCCGCTTCTGGGGCTTCGTGCCCGAAGAGAATATTGTCGGCAAGGCTTTCTTTATCTGGTTGAATTTCAGTGATTTCAAACGGATTGGCTCGTTCGGTTGAGGACTCACACTATGACTATCAAGCGTCAGCGTGGTTTGGCACTTTCCGCTCTCCTGCTGTGGGGCATCGTTATTGGCCTGGTCGCCATCCTCGTCATCCGAGTACTTCCCGACGTGATCGAGTATTTCAAGATTAGGCACGCGGTCAAGGTAGTAGCCGCTGAGTCGTCGGGTAAGACCGTCCCCGAGATTCGGCAGGCGTATGGCCGCTATGCTGAAGTCGAGCATATCAAGACCTTCGGCCCGGCTGATCTGGATGTCTTCAAGGAGGACAACCAGGTGGTCGTTGGCTTTGCCTACGAGAGGCGTATCCCGCTCGTAGGCAATGTCAGCCTTCTGATCGATTTCTCCGGCTCGTCGTCGGCACGCGACTCCGGACAATGACCGAGCGCGGATTCGAAAAGGCGTTCGGTTACAGCTTCCGGGATGGCGAACTCCTGCAGACGGCCCTGACGCATCGCAGCTACTCTTCTCCGCATAACGAGCGCTTCGAATTTCTCGGTGATGCCGTTCTCAATGCGGTTATCGCACGGCGCTTGTTCGAACAATTCCCGACGCTTCCCGAAGGCGATCTGTCGCGGCTGCGGGCCAATCTCGTACGTCAGGACAGCTTGCACCAGCAAGCGCTGGCGCTCTCATTGGGCGACTACCTGCTGCTTGGAGAGGGTGAGCAGAAGAGCGGCGGGCATCGACGCCCGTCGATCCTGGCCGATGCCCTCGAGGCGCTGTTTGGCGCCGTGTGGCTGGACGCCGGTTTCGCCGCGGCCAGCGAAGTGATCCTTCGCCTGTACCAGGACATGCTCGCGCAACTGGCGCCAGGAGAAGGGATCAAGGATGCCAAGACGCGCTTGCAGGAGTACCTGCAGGGCCGACGCCTGGCTTTGCCACAGTACGCGCTGACCAATACTGCGGGCGAAGCGCACGCGCAGCACTTCACGGTTACGTGCACCATCGACGCCCTGCGTGTCTGCAGCGAAGGCAGCGGCAGCACGCGCCGTGCGGCAGAACAGGTGGCTGCTGAACGAGCGCTCGACGCGGTGACCGGCGGATGAGTGAAATCCGCTCCGGACGGATCGCCATCGTCGGTCGCCCAAACGTCGGCAAGTCGACGCTGCTCAACGCTTTGATCGGCGAAAAGGTGAGCATCGTCTCGCGCCGCGCGCAGACCACTCGCCATCGCATTATGGGCATCCTCACCGCGGCAGATGCGCAGTATGTCTTCGTCGATACACCAGGTTTCCAGACCCGGCACGTCAACGCGCTCAACCAGGCGATGAACCGTGGCGTCAGGCAGGCGCTTGCCGAAGTGGACGTCATCCTGTTTGTCGTCGAAGCCTGCCGCTTAGACGACCGTGATCGCGCGGTACGCAAACTGCTGCCCGAAGGCTGTCCGGTGATCATCGTGGTGAACAAGATCGACCAGATCAAGAACAAGGCCGAGCTCTTGCCTTATCTCACGCAACTGGCTGGCGAGGCTGAGTTTACGGCCATCGTTCCGGTCAGCGCGACGCGCCGCGCGCAGCTCGATGCGCTGCTTGGCGAAGTGCGCAAGCACTTGCCGAACGACGAGCTGCTCTTCGCTGAGGACGAGATTACCGACCGCAGCGAGAAATTCCTGGCTGCCGAGTATATTCGTGAAAAGCTCTTTCGCCTGATTGGCGACGAACTTCCGTACGGCGCCACCGTCGAGGTCGAGCGCTTCGTCGTCGACGGTGAGCTGCGCCGCATCAGCGCGGCGATTGTCGTCGACCGTGCCGGACACAAGTCAATTGTCATCGGCAAGGGTGGCGAAGTGGTCAAGCGAATTGCCTCCGAGGCGAGACAGGACATGGAGCGGATGTTTGGCGGGCCAGTCTTTCTGGAAGTTTTTGTCAAGGTCAACTCGGGTTGGGCCGACGATGCGCAATTGCTCAAGAGCCTGGGCTACGAATAGGAAGCATCGTGCCTCGCGGCAAGACGCGCCGAAGAGCTCGATGCTGGCCGGCGAGCAGGCCGGGACGTGAATCCGCGGCACAAGGTCGATGGACAGCCGGCGTTTGTGCTGCATGCCTACCCTTACAGCGAAACGAGCCTCATCGTCGATGTCTTTTCGCGCGACTTCGGGCGTGTGGCGCTGCTCGCGCGTGGCGCGCGCCGGCCGCGCTCGGCCTTGCGTGGCGTGTTGTTGGCTTTCCAGCCGCTTGAAGTCGGCTGGGCGGGTCGGGGCGAGGTGCTGACGCTGATGAAAGCCGAGTGGCGGGGCGGACAGCCCCTGTTGGCGGGAAAAGCGCTGTTTTGCGGCTACTACCTCAACGAACTATTGATGCACCTGCTGCCGCGAGAGGATGCGCATGCTCGCCTTTTCTCGGTCTATGCGGAGACTTTGCGCCGTTTTGCCGCTGGCGCGCAGGAAGCGGACCTGCGCTGCTTCGAACGGGCGCTCCTGCAGGAACTCGGCTACGGGCTGATGCTCGACACCGACGCCGACGGTGTCATGGTAGAGGGCAACGCGCACTACGGCTACGAGATAGAGCGCGGCCCGGTACGCCTTGCCGGGCCGGGCGACTCGCTGCTCGCGGTGAGCGGCAGGACGCTGCTCGACCTGGCGCGGGAGGATTTTTCCGATCCTCGCTCGCTGGCCGAAGCCAAGCAGCTGATGCGCACGCTGATTGGCCACTATACCGGAGGCAGGCCCCTGGCAAGCCGCCGGATCTTCAGGGAGCTACAGGAACTATGATCGAACTTGGCGTCAATATCGACCACGTGGCGACGATCCGGCAGGCGCGCTGTACCTACGAGCCCGATCCGGTCTGGGCGGCGGTCGAAGCGCACCTCGGTGGGGCCGATGGGATCACCATCCACCTGCGCGAGGATAGGCGACACATCCAGGACGCCGACGTCGAGAAGCTACGTGAGCTGGCGCAGATCAAGCTCAACCTTGAACTGGCGGCGACCGAGGAAATGATCGCCATCGCCTGTCGCGTCAAGCCGCAGATGGCGATGCTGGTGCCGGAAGGTCGGCACGAAGTGACGACCGAAGGCGGGCTCGACGTCCTCTCGCAAGAGCCCGCGCTGCGCCGGACGGTGGCCCGTTTGGCGGACGCCGGCATCATCAGCAGCGTCTTTATCGACGCCGACCCGGCGCAGGTGGAAGCCGCCGCACGCATCGGTGCGCGCGTCTGCGAGATCCACACCGGCCCTTATGCACACGCTTTCTATACCCAGGGGCGAGACCCCGAAAGCCCTGCGGTCCTGGCCGAGATCGAAAAGATCAGCGTCGCCGGGGCGGTGGCGCGCGAGCTCGGCATGCGTTTCAATGCCGGGCACGCGCTCAACTACTTTAACGTCCAGCCGGTGGCGCAGTTGGTCGGCATCCGCGAGCTGCACATCGGCCACGCGATCATCAGCCGGGCGATTTTCGTCGGATTGCGCGAGGCGGTCCGGGAGATGAAACGCCTGCTGCGCGAGGCGCAGGCGCAGGCAACGGCCACATGATCGCGGGTATCGGCACCGACATCGTCGCCGTGGCGCGCCTGGGTGGGCTCTACGAGCGACACGGCCAGCGCGCGCTGGCCAAGCTCTTGTCGGCGCGGGAATGCACGGAATTCGCGCGTGCCCACCAGCCGGCGCGCTTCCTCGCCAAGCGCTTCGCCGCCAAGGAAGCATTCGCCAAGGCGCTCGGGATCGGTCTGAGGTCGCCGGTGACGCTGCCGAACATCGCGGTCGTTCATGATTCACTGGGCCGCCCCCTGTTCGAGTACGCAGCACCGCTGGCCACGCTTCTCGCCCAGCGTGGGCTGGTCGCCCACCTCTCGATAAGCGACGAGAACGACTATGCTGTTGCCTTTGTGATCATGGAGCAGGCGGGGACACCATGAATGAGGCGAACTCACCCATCCAACGGCCGCTCGGCCCGTTGATGATCGACATTGCCGGGCTTGGCCTGTCAGAGCTCGAACGCCAGCGTCTGTGTCATCCACTGGTCGGCGGTCTGATTCTTTTTTCCCGCAACTACCAATCGCCAGAGCAGCTCGAACAGCTGACCAGCGAAGTCCACGCCCTGCGCGAACCGGCACTGCCGATCGCCATCGACCACGAAGGGGGCCGGGTGCAGCGCTGCCGGCACGGCTTCACGCCCCTGCCGGCGATGCGCCGTCTCGGCGAGTTGTGGGAGCGCGACCCGCGGGCTGCGCTGACGGCAGCCGGCGAGCTGGCTTATGTTCTCGCTGGCGAACTGCGTGCGCGCGGCGTCGATCTGTCGTTTACGCCGGTACTCGATCTCGACTGGGGGAGAAGTAGCGTCATCGGTGATCGTTCCCTGCATGGCGACCCGGCGGTTGTTGTCGAGCTGGCGGCGGCGTTCATCGCCGGATTGCGCAGTGCCGGCATGGCCGCCTGTGGCAAGCACTTTCCCGGGCACGGCTGGGTCGAGGCCGATTCGCACGTCGACCTGCCCGTTGACACGCGTCGGCTGGACGAGCTGGCGCCCGACCTCGAACCGTACCGGCGCTTGCCGCTCGATGCGGTGATGCCGGCGCACGTGATCTACCCGCAGGTCGATTCCCGCCCGGCGGGCTTCTCGCCGGTCTGGATACGTCTGCTACGCGAGGAACTGGGTTTCGACGGGGTGATCTTCAGCGATGATCTGTCGATGGCCGGGGCCAGCGTCGCTGGCGACATCGTCGCGCGTTGCACGGCCGCCTGGGACGCCGGTTGCGACATGTTGCTGGTGTGCAATACGCCGGAATCGGTCGGCGACCTGCTGGCCCGCTGGCGACCGGTCGCCGACCCGCAGCGCGCCGCACGGGTCGAGCGCCTGTCCCCGCTGACCCGGGCCGTCGATTGGACCAGCCTGCAGCAGGAAGACGTTTATCAGGCCGGGATCAAGGCCGCGCGAGAACTGTCGGCCTGAGGAAGAGAACGGGCAGCCGAGGCGGGGGCCTCTCGCCGATGGCAAGCGGTCGCCGCGTGGCGGATGGCTAGCGAACGCGGGAGCGGTATTCGTTGGAGCGGGTGTCGATATCGATCTTGTCGCCGATCTCGACGAAAGCGGGGACCGGCAGCTCGAAACCGGTGGCCAGACGGGCCGGTTTCATGACCTTCCCCGAGGTGTCACCTTTCACTGCCGGCTCGGTATACACGACTTCGCGAACGACGCTGCTCGGCAGGTCGACCGAGATCGCCTTGTTGTTGTAGAAGACTGCCTCGCAGGCCATACCATCTTCGAGATAGTTGAGCGCGTCGCTCATGCAGTCGGCTTCGATTTCATACTGGTTGTACTCGGCGTCCATGAAAACGTAGAGCGGATCGGCGAAGTACGAGTAGCTGACTTCCTTGCGCTCGAGCTGGATGACGTCGAACTTGTCGTCGGCGCGATAGACGGTTTCGCTGGGGGAGTCGGTGAGCAGATTCTTCATCTTCATCTTGACCACCGATGCGTTGCGACCGGATTTGACGTACTCGGTCTTCAGAACCACCATCGGGTCATTGCCGACCATGAAGACATTGCCGGCGCGAAGCTCTTGTGCTGTTTTCATAGCGCATTCCAGAAAACGGTTGGGGAAAACCCAAAATTATAGCCTGGAACGGGCAAAGCGCAGCAGGCGAGTGCTCAAATCATCCTCTCTTGCGAGTGCCTTTTGCCACCGTCGCGCGTGCTCGCGCAGCGTCGGCAGACACAACGCGAAGTTCTGCCAGTGCGCGCCGTCGACGTGCCCCACATTCCACGCCTGCCAGAATTCGCGCACGGCGGTCGCGCTCACTGCGGGCAGGTCGGTACAGTAGAGGTCCAGGAAAGCGTCGAGCTTGGCAAGATGGGCGCCCTCGTGCTGCGGGTAGATGTGCCAGACCATTGACCGCGCTGCCCATTGCGCCCGCACGAAGGAATCCTCGCCGCGGACGAAATTGACGTCGCAGAGCCACAGCAGGTGGTCGTAAGCGCTCTGTTCGAGGAAGGGAAGGAGGCGGAGTTCAAGCACGCCGCGGCGCACGACATCGCCGGCCCGGAGCGGGTGGCCGGCGTAGCTTTCGATCGCCTTCAGTGGGCGCGAGAGTGGCGCCAGGCAGCAGACAGGCGTCTGCGCGTCCTGCCAAAGCCGCAGCAGTTCGCCGATGGCTGGATTCTCATAGGCGAACAGCGACACCAGCAGGCTGCCCGCAGGCGGTGGCCCACCGCCCGCCTGGCGCCAGAAGGCGGTGTGTTGGTCGGGGCTGGCGGCGAACTGCTGGCGGCGGGCGAGAAGGTCGTGCTCGCGCAGCAGACCGCCGGTGTCGCGGGTGAATCCGGGAAAGAAGAAGAACTTCTTGAGCGGCAGTCGCGGGTGCGGCGAGGGCAGCGCATGACAGCCAGCCACCCAGGCTTCGGCGCTCAGATAGTCGAGGTTGATCCAGACAGGGCGTGGCGATTGCTGCGCCATGGCGGCGATGAAAGCGTCGGGGATTCGGCAGGCGAAAGTTTCCAGGACCACCGCCGCAGGGGGCCAGGCGACGAAAGGCGCTTCCCAGCGGCGGACTTCCACCCCGTGCAACTCCTGGATCGACAGCACTGGGTCCGCTTCCGGAAGCAGCGCCCGGAAGGTCTCCATGTCATCGACCCACAGGCGCACGTGCAGCTGCCAGTCGCTGGTCAACTGCCTGGCCAGGCGCCAGCAGACGCCAACGTCGCCGAAATTGTCGATGACCTTGCAGAAGATATCCCAGTCGGGTCGAGTAACGCTGTTCGGCATGAGGGCGGGCGAGTGGGGCGAAGGCGCGCCGTGGGGCGCAGAAATGGGGGCTGTGGAAGCGGGGCGAGCGGGCGTGGTAACATCAAAAGTGCCGGGTTTTGCTACCTCTAGCCGCCCCTCGCCATCCTACGCCAGCCGGCGGCCGCCGCGAACGCCCATGACCCCCTTCGACGCCAAACCTCTGCTGGCCACGCTGACCGAACTGCCCGGCGTCTATCGGATGATCGATGCCGGCGGCACGGTGCTCTACGTTGGCAAGGCAAAAAATCTCAGAAAACGCGTCGCTTCGTATTTTCGTGATCGCCACCCGAGTCCACGGATCGCGCTGATGGTGGCGCAGGTTGCCGCTGTCGAGACGACGGTGACGCGATCGGAGGGCGAGGCACTGCTCCTCGAAAACAATCTCATCAAGAGCCTGGCGCCGCGCTACAACATCCTCTTTCGGGACGACAAGTCCTACCCCTACATCGTCCTGACGCGTGACCGCTACCAGCGTCTGGGCTTCTTTCGCGGCGCGACCGACAGGCGGGCCGACTATTTCGGTCCCTTTCCCTCGTCGCAGGCCGTGCGCGAGAGCATTCATCTGCTGCAGAAGATGTTTCGCCTGCGCACCTGCGAGAATGCGGTGTTCAACAACCGCTCGCGGCCGTGTCTGCTGTACCAGATCAACCGCTGTTCGGGGCCTTGCGTCGACCTGGTGGCGCCCGAGCGTTATGCGGAGGACGTCGAGATGGCAACGATGTTCCTGCAGGGGCGCCAGCAGGATGTGATCGGACGCCTGTCGGCGGCCATGGATCAGGCGGCGGGAAAACTAGCTTTCGAACAGGCGGCGATCTGCCGCGATCAGATACAGTCCCTGCGGCAGGTACAGGAAAAGCAGTACGTGGAGAGCGGCAGGGGCGGCGATGTCGACGTCGTCGTCGCCATTGAGGAAGCGGGCACGCTGTGCGTCAATCTGGCGATGGTTCGCGGTGGGCGCCATCTCGGCGACAGGCCGCAGTTTCCCCGCAACTCGGCGGATTCGTCGCCACGCGAAGCGCTGAGCGCATTTCTTGCGCAGCACTACGCTGTGCACCCCATTCCGTCGCGCGTGCTCGTAAACCTGCCGCCAGGCGATGACGAGCTTGCCGACTGGCTCGGCGAAACGGCCGGTCGGCCGGTCAAGGTCGCCCAGCCACGGCTGACGGTGCAGCGCATCTGGGTGGAAATGGCCGAGCAGAACGCCCGTCTGGCGATCGGTGCGCGGAACAGCGCGCTGTGCCGGCAGGGCGATCGTCTTGAAGCGCTCTGCGAGGTACTGGACCTTGACGTCGAGGACGGTAAGGAAGCGCGTATCGAGTGCTTCGACATCAGCCATACGCAGGGCGAGGCGACGGTCGCTGCCTGCGTCGTCTATCAGGGGAGCGGCATGCGAAAGACGGACTACCGTCGCTTCAATATTGACGGTATCCAGGCCGGCGACGACTGCGCGGCGATTCGCCAGGCGGTCTTGCGGCGCTACGCCAAGCTACTAACCACTGACGGTGCCGTACCCACGCTGATCCTGATCGACGGTGGTCGCGGCCAGGTCGGCTCGGCGTTATCGGCACTCAAGGAGCTTGCTCTGGCGGATCTGCCCTTGTTGGGTGTTGCCAAGGGAGAGGCGCGCAAGCCGGGACGGGAAACGCTGATATTCGCGGATGGCCGCGAGCCGTTACAATTACCGTCTGAGCATCCCGCGCTGCATCTGATCCAGGAGGTCCGCGACGAGGCGCATCGTTTCGCCGTTTCCGGCCATCGCGCCAGGCGCGGCAAGACGGCGCAGTCGTCGCGACTTGAAGAAATCGGCGGCATCGGGCCCAAGCGTCGCAAGGGGCTGATTTCGCGTTTTGGCGGTTTGCAGGGTATTGCCGATGCCGGGGTCGACCAACTGACCGCCGTCCCAGGGATCAGCCGAGAGCTGGCCGAGAAAATTTACGCAGCGTTGCACTGATGCCACTGAACATACCGATTTTGCTGACCTGGCTACGGATCATCCTGATCCCGCTGCTGATCGCCATCTACTACGTTCCCGAGTCCTGGGTGCAGTTCGTCGGGCGCGATCCGGCGGCGACAGTCGTCTTCGTGGTCGCTGCGGTCACCGACTGGCTTGACGGCTATCTGGCGCGTCGCTGGCAGCAAACCTCGGCTTTCGGCGCCTTCCTCGACCCGGTCGCCGACAAGTTGATGGTCGCCGCCGCGCTGATCGTGCTCGTGCAACTGGGGCGGCTCGACGCCATCCTGGCAGCGATCATCATCGGCCGCGAGATTACCATTTCCGCCCTGCGCGAATGGATGGCGCAGATCGGCGCCCACCGCAGCATCGCCGTTTCGATGATCGGCAAGATCAAGACCACCGCCCAGATGATGGCCATTCCCTTTCTGCTCTATCACGCGCCGCTCAAGGGCTTAGACGTCTTCCAGGCCGGTACCTGGCTGATCTACGTCGCCGCCGTACTCACCCTGTGGTCGATGGGCTACTACATGCGCATGGCCTGGCCGCACCTGATCGAAGAGGACAGAAAGCGTTAGCCGCGAATGCGATAGCGTGGCCAGGGCACCTGCGGTGACGCGCGGATTGTGCTCCAGGCATTGACAGGTTCGGGCAGGCCTTTATAATGCGCCTTCGCTTCATGCGGGAGTAGCTCAGTTGGTAGAGCGATACCTTGCCAAGGTATAGGTCGAGAGTTCGAGACTCTTCTCCCGCTCCACATTCCTGCCGAGTGGCCAGTTTTTCCGCCCTCAACGGCAGTTCCTGCCATCAGGCAGGCACGGCGCGATAGCAAAGCGGTTATGCACCGGATTGCAAATCCGTTCAGCCCGGTTCGACTCCGGGTCGCGCCTCCATAACAAGATAAATAAAATCAATAAATTGAAAGTTTTCCCCAAGGACAATTTGGTGCCCTTGGTGCTTGAAATCGGTTGGTAGCCGCTTCATGCTACCTCGCCCGGGTAGCGGTGCTATCCAACAAGCGGATCGTGCGGGGCGTGTAGCTGAGTGTAATTGCGCTCCTCATGGCGTCCATCGAAAAACGTGGGGGAGCGCTTCCAGCTGCGTGTGAAGCAAAAGCTGCTTCCGCACCCGTTTTTTTTGGCCGCTTGCGCCGCTGGAAAATTAGTGCCAAGGGCTCACGCGAGCTGCCATGGTGTGTTCTTATTCGATGGCCTGTTGTACGGCCAGGTAACACGGGCCCCGCCCGTAGCGGCAATACCGCTACAAGGAAGTTCTTCCATCGAGCGTGACGGTGCGCCATCCGCTCCCGGTCACCTGCTCTCCATCACGCTGCGTGGCCAGAAAACCACCACACACCATCACGGACAGTGACCGTATTCACAATTAGCTCGGGTGTGCAATCGACGTATCGGTAGCGTGGGCCGTAGCTCTCGAGTTCCGCGCTAAAAAGTAGCCAGCCGCTGGATCAGCCAGAACGCACCGAGCGAGCCGATCGCATAGGCAGGCAGCAGCTCGGCGCGCGGCGGCATGCGCTTCAGGAACGCGCGAGCTGTGCGAATCAAGAGCAACACCACGGCGACGAACGCCAGCTGACCCAGCTCGACACCGATATTGAACAACAACAAGGCGAGCGGTACGTCGCCGGGCGGCAGACCTGCGTGCGACAGAGCGCTGGCGAAGCCGAAGCCATGCAGCAGGCCGAAGGCGAAAGCGACGACCCAGGGGTGGCGAATGCTAAAACTGGTCCCGCCCCGGCGTGCCTTGATGATTTCCAGGCCGAGAAACACGATCGACAACGCGATGGCGGCCTCGATCGGCGGCCCCGGAGGCTGCACGTAGCCCAGAGCTGCCGCGGCCAGGGTAATACTGTGGGCGATGGTAAAGGCAGTAACCGTTTTCACCAGCATCCAGCCGGTACTGACAAGCAACAACAAGCCCAGCACAAACAGCAAATGGTCCGGCCCCGATAGGATGTGATACATGCCCTGCCACAGGAAATCTCCCACCAGCGACAGCACGTCTGGAGACGCCTCGATGGTCACCCAGGGTTCCGATGGCCTGGCGATCACCATCCAGCTGCGCCCATCCAGCAGTTTTACCTTGACCACGACATCGGTGATCGTGTACTGCAGGCCGGGGAATTCAATGCGCTTGCCGCCAAGGCCTTCGGGACCGGCATCGATCCGGCGCCGTTCGAGCCGCGAATCGGCAAGCTCCATGATCACGGGGTCCTGCAAATTTCTCGCGTTGTCCGGCACCTGCAGCACGACCGGCAAACGCTGGCCGGCTTTCACAGGGGTGCGCCAAACCATGCTGTATTGCCCGGGCGCCGTCTCGTCTATTTTCAGATAGGCTGGACGGGACTCGTGCGCCATCGCGACCGGTATGGCCGCAGCCCAGACCACTAGGCCGGCGAGGAGCCAGGCAGCGACGTACCAGAAATGGCTCAATGAACGATTCAAAGGGGCGCCCCCTTGCCTTGCGCAAGCGGCTCCGCGCCAACCGGCACTGCCTTGGTGTCCGCAACCGCTGCGCCATCGACGGACACCGGTATCCGCAGGGTGTACTTGGCGCGCATCTCCTCGTAAGCCTTCCGCCACGCGACTTCCTTCTGGACACCGAGCCAGGCTGTCTTTACGTCCCGCTCTATCTCTTCGAAGGCCGGAACCCGGCCCGGAACAAGGGAGTCGACGTAGACCAGATGCCAGCCAAAGCCGGACTCGATCGGTCCTTGCCAGGAACCAGGCGCAAGCGCCTCGACAGCCACCGCGAATTGCGGCCCGAATTCCTTCGCCAGCGATACTGATGTCTGGTCGGCGTAGTAGCCTTGGTACATGAACCGGTCGGCGAGTGTTTCGGCAAGTTGCGAGTCCACCGCTTGTCCATCCAGCTCGGCCAGGGAGCGAACGGCGTCGTCGTAGGCCTTTGCGCCGCGAATGTCCGGAGAAAAATACAGATGCCGGAAGCTCAGCCGTTTCGGCATCGCGAACTTGTCGCTGTTCTCTGCGTACCAGGCCCGCAACTCCTCGGTGGTAGGCTCGTGGGCCGCCGCCAGATCCTCGGCGACGAACTGCATCTTCTGCGCCATCCGACGTTTCACGATCTCATCGTTCTTGTCGAGGCCCATGGCCAAAGCTTCCCGATAGAGGACCTCCTGGCGAACCTTGTTTTCGACCATGGCGGAAAATTCTTCTGGCGTTGGCGAGCGACGCCACTGCGACTCGTAGATCGTGTGCAATTGGGTGAGCTCCTCAAGCGTCAGCGCGATCTCGTAGGATGACCCTGCCTCTGCGTCAGGTTCCAGATACGCGTAACCGACAAACAGAACCGCACCGAGCACCATGAAATGCAGCAGCGGTTCGCGCAGCAGGCGCTTGATCGAAATTGGATTCACAGACTCACTCTCTTCCCGCAAAAACGAAGGGCCCTTGCGGACCCTCCAGAATACTTGGCCGAATCAGTTGCTCAATCGCTTCGTCTGAGCGATGCGGAAGGGCCGTAGCTGTCGGCCGCGCCAGAGATTACGCCGGGCTCGCTCACATGTCTTGCGACGCAACTCTGGATTGACCGCAACTGGACTACTTTACCTCGCTGTCGTAATGAAGGAAATCGGCCTGGTTCTTCTTGGCAATCTTCTCGGCCACCGCCTTGGGTAGCGGGTCGATCAGCTGCGGTGGTTTGGCCAGCAACTCGTAGTTGGCGTAACCGAACTCGTTGCTACGCGCAGCGTAGACCATATCGCCGAGCTTGTAGAAGGTCGCCTCCAAGGGATGATCCTGCAGCAAGGTCACCACCTTGCCGTCCTTGATCGAATAACCGGCGCTCATACCCTCGTAGCCGTTACGGGCAACGTCGCCGACCAGGCTAGGCTGGTGAATATTCCTGCCGACGTGGTAGACCGTTTGCTGCCCCTCTTTTCTATAGCTGACCTTGAACAGTTCGCCCGTCACGTTGTTGCGGTACCAGTGCGCCTTGCCGATAAGCAGCGCCTCGAGCTGCTGCTGGGTCAGTTGCTTGGCGCCCTTGCCCTTGAGCGCCGCGACCGTGAGCCCCGGCTGCGCGGCCTTACGGGCCTTGTCGGTAGGGGTGTACCAGATGGGTGAACTCCAGGCGCGCTCCTGCACCGTTGGTGGCACGGTGTCGGGTGGCGCTATGCCAAGCTGTTTTGCCTGGATGGTGGTCCAGCGCGGCGTCTCGATCTCCAGCACGCGCGCGTAGTAGAACGCGTGCTGGCTCGGATCGAAAGCCGGGTCGGTCCAGACCTTCTTCAACTCGACCGAGCCGAGGCTGTTGCTGTAGCTTGCCTTGTCGATATCCACCGTGCTTTTAAGGGGGGGAATCTTTTTGCTCCACTTGTCGGGCTTGCGGTCGCCCGACCAGACCACATCGTAAACATGCTCGAAGCTCTGCCCATCTTTGGTCCAGCCCTTTACGATCTGGATGCGATCGAGATTGCCCGCGGTCGGGTCTTTCGCCGCCCACACGACAAAGCTTGGTGCCTTGCCTTGCAGTGGCGGCAAATCGCTTCCCATGGGCACTCCGCCGCGATAGGCTTTCGTGATCCAGTCGCCATCGTTCAGCAAATGCTGGTCGTAGTCCCAACCACCGAACAGGCGCACCTTGATGTGCGGGCCGCTGACGCCAAAGGTCTCCCTGCGATTCATGGCATCAAACAGGGAAGCGCGGGTGTTCTCCTCCGCCCATACACCGGTGAGGCCGGCGGGCTCCTCGTAGCGCACGTCGATGCCGGCGAAGTTATGGCCGCTCATGCGTGTTTCGATGGTGCCGTCTTCCTGCGCATGGCCGCCAAAAAAGTTCTCCTGACGATAGGGGGTCGCCGTGTTGTGTGAATCGGCCGCCGCCCCGAACCCGAATTTGTAGGGGTTGAAGCCACGCGTATCCTGCATCGCGAGACCGTCCTTCAGAGCCTGGCGCGCGTAGCTACCGACGATCTTGTCGACGCGACCCGACTCCGCGGGCAGTCCGAGCAGCACGCTCCAGATAGCGAAACTGGAGAACTCGTCGTTGGGCGAGAGCAAGGGGTGGGTCTCGGACTGACCCTTAATCTGCTTTATCTCGATGAGCCGCTCGTTGCGCACGCGCGACTCGGCCCAGGCGGCATCAATCGGCCGGCCCAGGCTGTCCACGTCGGTCGGGTACATCCAGCCGTCAGACAGGTTCGCGTTATGCGAGATCGCCAGCAGTTCGTTACCGGCCTTGCGCTGTCCATCCATCCAGTTCCACAGCTCGGCGGGGTGCACAGAATCCAGCGCGGAAAACGGCATCTCCGGAACCTTCGCGCAGTCACGGAAAAACACGTTGCGGTGCAGGTTGCGGTTGTCGGGCATCGATGTCCATTCATAGGAGCAGAAGGCCGTAAACTTTCCCGGCTCATTGGCCGCGTTGGCGATGTCGTTGTTCTCCTTCCAGACCGTGCCGGCGACCTTCGGCGACATCAACGCTTTGACGGGCGGGCTCGACAGCAGCTTGACGACAGCCAGGAAGGCCCGCTGCTGCTGCTCCTTGCTGTTCGGGTCGGTGACGATTAAACCCTGGGCCTCGGGCAGTTTGCTGGTGTACGACCCCGGTGTGTTCGCCTGCTTGGTGACCCCGACATACTCGGAATGATCCGTAACTCCCATGAAGTCCATTGGCGTGGTGATGCGGATATCGTAGCCAAGCGGGTGCTTGATGGTCTCGCCTTTGGCGTACTTGTAGGCGTCGGCAGGACCTGTGATTTTGTTACCGAATACCCACGCGTCCAACGACCAGCTGGTATGTAGGTGCGTCTCGCCGAAATAGGCGTTGCGATTGGGATTGGGTTCTTCGGCCCAGGCAGTCAGCGCCGCACTCAGCGCCGCAAGCGTCAGGATCGATCGGGCTCGGTAGGTTCGTTTCGACTTCATCGCAATCTCTCCTAAGGAAAATAGCCGCTTGCGCCGCCGGATAACAGCGTCAAGGGCTCACGCGACTGTTCTAATTCGATGGCCTGTTGTACGGCCAGGCATCACGGGCCCCGCCTATAAGGCGGCCAATACAGCTACAAAGAAGTTCTTCTATCAAGCGTGACGGTGCGCCATCCGCTCCCGGTCATCCTCGTGTTTGCCGCCTGCGCCTCCAGTCAACAAGCCCTGTCCACTTTGGTGTGGAATACGCAGTTACGTTCGCGAACCGCTACATCTATCCGGCCATCCTGTCCGGCCCGGATCCCGTCTCGGAACAGCGGGATCGGAATCCAGGCCCTATCGTGCTTCGTTGCTGACGTCTCTGTCAACCGCCGAAACGACGATCAATCTCTCCCTTTGGCATTCATCTCCGCGACCCGCTTCATCTGCTCCTCGGTCATCTCCGGCGGCCCCGGCTTGAACGTGATCTTGTGGATCGTGCCGGAGAAGTGGAACGGCGGCTTGTAGTCGCGATCGTCGACGCCGGTCCGTGTGTCGTAGCCGACGTCCATCCACTCGTCCATGATCTCGACGGCGGGCACCGTGTGGGGAATCGTCTGCTTCGCCACCTCCACACCATCCACGGACAGCACGCCGGTGCCACCCTTGGCGAGCCCCGGGCCGTCATACTGGAAGTCGAACACCACGGTGTGTCGGCCGGAGGGAATCGCCTGTGCGCCCTCCCATCGGAAGCGGTGCAGATCGACCAGGTTGTAGGTGAAGACCGGTTTGCCCTTCAACAGGTAGAGCCCCCAGCCATTGAAACGGCCGCCCTCGGTGATCAGCATGCCCTCGGCACCACCTTGTGGGATGTCGATGTCGGCAGTGACCTTGAAGTCCCGGGCGAGATAGGGAGGCATCGCCCCGAGCGCGATCGAGATCGGCGCGACATAGCTGAACTCGGTGATGCCAGGAGAACCGCTCGGCCGCGGCCGTAAAAAGCGCTGGAACCCCTCGTTGTCGAGCGGGAACACGTTGTATTTCTTCGCTTCCTTAACGAAGACCGCCTGCAGTTCCTTGAGCTTCGCGGGATTCTTTTTCGCGACGTCTTCGAACTGTGTCCAGTCCGTCGTGAGGTCGTAGAGTTCCCACTCGTAATCGAGCACGTCCGGCACCTTGACGCCCGGGTTGTTATCCCATGGTGCGATCACCACCTTGGTGTTGGCGTACCAGCCGTCGTGATAGATCGCCCGCTGGCCGATCATCTCGAAGTACTGCGCCTTGTGTGTTGTCGGCGCGTCGGCGTTCTTCTGGTCGAACGTGTAGACCATGCTCACGCCCTCGATCGGGTGCTGCTTGATGCCATCAACATACTCGGGCGCGGGGACGCCGGTGGCCTCCAGGATCGTCGGTACGACGTCGATGACGTGGTGGAACTGATTGCGGATGCCGCCCTTGTCCTTGATGCGAGCCGGCCAGGAGATCACCGCGCCGCTGCGATTGCCACCGAGGTACGACGCAACCTGCTTCGTCCACTTGTAAGGGGTGTCGAAGGCCCAGGTCCAGGCCACTGCCATGTGCGGAGCCGTCTCGGGACCGCCCCACTTGTCGTAGAAGAGCGCCAGCTGATCCTTCACCGGGACGTCGATGCCATTGTACGCCGCGTAGTCGTTGGGGGTGCCGACCGTGGTGCCCTCGGCGCTGTTGCCGTTGTCGCCCTGCAGCCAGATGATCAGCGTGTTGTCGAGCTTGCCCTGGCGCTCGATCTCGGCGATCACGCGACCGGCCTCG
This sequence comes from Candidatus Accumulibacter regalis, assembly GCA_000585075.1. Taxonomy (GTDB): domain Bacteria; phylum Pseudomonadota; class Gammaproteobacteria; order Burkholderiales; family Rhodocyclaceae; genus Accumulibacter; species Accumulibacter regalis. The sequence continues at coordinate 96,629 of JEMY01000044.1, forward strand.
TGGTCGGTGTAGGCGTGGTAGGCGGCGAACACGTCCGCCTGCTTGATGAACATTTTTTTCTCATCGGCCGACAGTTCCTCCCATTCCTTCAGGTTGGCTGGTGGGCCCTTGGGCCAGGCCGTCAGCTTGGCGTCGGGCGGGATCACACCGAGCTTCTTCTGGTTGGCGAAGATCGTCTCCCGCAGTTTGTTCCAGCCTCCGTCGAAGAGGTGCAAGGCGCTGATCTTGTCGATCCATTCCTTGGTCGGATGGTGGGGTGAATGAGTGCCTCCCGGCGCGTAGTAGAGCAGGAACGGTTTGTCGGGGTGCGTCGCGTCGATCCGGCGCAGGTAGTCGATCGCCTCGTTGGCCATCGCGGTGGTCAGGTTCCAGGTACCCTCGGGCTGGTCCCGCCAGGGGAAGATCGCCGTGTGGTTGCGGAAGAGATAGGGGGTCCACTGGTTGGTCTCGCCTACCGGGAAGCCGTAGAAATATTCGAACCCGTAGCCCGAGGGCCACTGGTCGAATGGTCCGACATCGGTCGTGACCCATCCGGGCGTGTTGTGGTTCTTGCCAAACCACGAGGTCGCGAAGCCGTTGTCCTTGAGGATGCGTCCGACCGTCGCGCGGTCCGGCGTGATGTTGGCGTCATAGCCCGGGAAGCCGGTGGACGCCTCGGCGATCACGCCGAAGCCCATCGTGTGATGATTGCGACCGCTGATCGTCGCGGCCCGCGTTGGCGAGCAGAGCGCGGCGTTGTGCATGGCCGTGTAGCGCAAGCCGCTGGCGGCGAGCTTGTCCAGAGTCGGGCTGGGAATCACACCGCCAAAGGTGCTGGAAGTGCCGAAGCCGGAGTCATCGATCTGGATCAGCAGGACGTTGGGCGCGCCCTTGGGCGGCACGACACGCGGTGGCCACCAGGCCTTGGATCCATCAACGGTTTCCTTGATCACGCCGCCGAATTTCGGCGCCGGTGCGGGCAGCTGATTGCCCGGGATGGTCGTGGTGGCGCTGGGCGAGCCGAGTTTGCCGGTCACTTGCGGCGTGCTGTCGCCCGAACCCCCGGCCTGGACCGTGCCGAGCCCAAGGCCGAGGAACAGGGCTGTCACCGCAAGCCCCTGGCCTTTCGCAAGTCGGTATCTAGTGAAGCGATGCATGTCGTCGTCCCTTCTCTACGTGCCCCGATTCAGAGCGAAAAAAAAGCAGCCCTATGTTGAAGGATCGGAAATTCAACCATCCTTCGATGAGCATAACGGGCGCCGAGTTCAGCCGTCAATCGCCGGTTCTTGGCCGGCACACTCGCGATGTGCAGTAAGGCTGGCGACCGGTAGCACGTCATCACCGACTTGATGATTCCGTCGTGGCCCTCTTACGGCCACCGAACGGACCTCGCGACGACGATCTCCGGAGAAAGCAGCCCGCTGACGTGCACCTCTTCGCCAGCGTCAAACGCTTGGACGCGTTTTCTGAAGTGCCGTCAGCTCGCCCTGCAACCGCGCGGCTTCCACGGCTGTGCGCGGCAGGCTGGGTTTTAGCGCAGCCTCCCGCGCGACATCGCCGAGATCGCGCAGCCCGTGGCAGACGAGGTCGTGATCGCGCTGACCCCGCGCCTGCGCGTCTGGGTCGCCGCCGAGCCGGCCAACTTTCGCTGCGGCATCGACGGCCTGGCCCGGCGCGTGCGCCAGGTCCTGGCCGAAGACCCCTTCAGCGGCGCCCTGTTCGTCTTTCGCAACCGCCGGCACACGGCGGTCAAACTCCTGGTCTATGACGGTCAAGGTTTCTGGCTGTGTCAGAAGCGCCTATCGCAGGGCCGCTTCCGCTGCTGGCCCAGGGAGTTGCCGGGACAAGTGCTCGCCCCGCACGCCCTGGCGGTACTGCTCTCGGGAGGCGATTACGCGGCGGCCGGGGGGATGCCGCCCTGGCGGGTGCTCGCCTGACGCTTACGTTCCACGCCCGGAGCCGGCATAACGGTCGGCGTGTCCACGATCCTTTCCTACCGCGGTCGCACGGTCACTACCGGCGACCTCGAAACCATCCGCGCGCTGCTCAAAGCGCATCCCGACGCCAGCCGCCGGGCCTTCTCGCAACGCCTGTGCGAACACTGGGACTGGCGTCAGCCCAATGGCGCGTTGCGCGACATGGTCTGCCGCAGCCTGCTGCTCGCCCTGCACCGGGCCGAGCACATCTGCCTGCCAGAAGTCCGCCACCGCCCACCGAACAACGCCATTGTCCGCCGCCGGCCGCCGCCGGTGGCCGTGGACCGCTCGCCGCTGGAACAGCCTCTTCGCGCCTTGCGCCCCGTCGAACTGGTGGCGGTCCGCCGCACGCCACTGGAAGGACTCTTCGATCACCTGATCGCCGAGGCGCATTACCTCGGCCCGATGCAGGGTGTCGGCGAGCAGCTCAAGTACCTGGCTTTTAGCCAGGGGCGGCCACTCGCCTGTCTGGGCTTCACCTCGGCGCCCCGTCACCTCGCTCCGCGTGACGGCTTCATCGGCTGGTCGCCGGCCGTGCGCCGGGCGCATGTGCACGAGATCGCCTACCAGAGCCGCTTCCTGATCCTGCCGTGGGTGCGTGTCCCGCATCTGGCCTCGCACCTCCTGGGCCGAGTCGCGCGCCGGGCCGAGTCGCGCGCCGGATTGGCGCCGACTGGCAGACGCTCTATGGCCATCCGGTGCATTACCTGGAGACCTTTGTCGATCCCGAGCGCTACGCGGGGGCCTGTTACCGGGCAGCCAACTGGCAGGAACTGGGCCTGACCACCGGTCGCGGCAAGGACGACCTGAGCCATCGCCCGAACCGTTCCCGCAAGCAAGTCCTCGCTTACCCGTTGCACGCGGACTTCCGTCGCCGCCTCGGGGGCTGGCATGAGCCGGCGCCGGCAGAAATCGCCCCGGCGGATCCAGATCCCGATTCAGGAGCTCAACGCCATTGTCGAACGTACCCGCGACGGCGCGTTGCCCGAGGCCGAGCAGGCCACCCTCAAGGCGGCGGTGGACACCCTCGCGCGGGTGACCGCCGAGCTCGAGTCGACGCAGACCACGCTGGCGCGGGTACAGCGGATCGTCTTCGGCTCGCCGAGCGAGCGCACCGCTGCGGTTCTCGGGGAAGAGAAGAAGACCAAGGGCCCCGGACACGGTCGCAACCCGAGGCCGAGGACTATTCCCGCGCGCCACGCATTGCGGTCGCCCATGCGCGCCTGAAGCACGGCGATCCCTGCCCCGAGTCGGGTTGCGGGGGGGGGCTTGCAGCGTCGCCGAAAGCACACGGCTTCTGGAACTTCGATCGGGTCAAGCGATTCCGACGCGACAGGGTTGTCGGCGTGGCGCTGATTGAATCGTCAGCCCGATGAGATAACAACTGATCGCCTTGATATTTCCGAAGCTCCGCAGTAAAGTAAGAATGTAATGCGCGCCTTACCGGAGAGCGAAATGCTTGCCATCGCCAAGATCACGGCCAAAGGCCAAACCACCATCCCGCAGAATGTGCGTGCGGCGTTGCACGTCTCCCCCGGCGATCTGATCGCCTGGGAAGTTGGCGCCGACGGCACGGCGACCGTGCGCCGTGTGCAGCCGCTGGACATCGAATACCTGCGCGCCGTCGAAGGAACGCTTTCGGAATGGGCGAGCAGTGCCGACGAGGATGCCTATCGTGAGCTTTGAACGCTTCGCCGTCGTCCGCGTGCCCTTTCCATTCACCGACCGTAACGCCACCAAGAATCGCCCGGCGCTGGTCCTCTCGGATGCGGCCACCTTCAACACCCCGTCGGGTCATTCGGTGATGGCCATGATTACCTCGCTCGGCAACGCCCCGTGGCCGCTGGACTGCCCGATTGCCGACCTGAATGCGGCGGGTCTACCGGCGCCCTCGGTGGTCCGATTCAAACTATTCACGCTCGACGATCGACTGGTGCGGGGCGAAATAGGAAAACTCTCGACTGTCGATACCGCTATCGTTCGTGGCGGACTGACCCGGTTGCTGGAAGGGAGCGGCTGAGCGATTGGCGCCAGACATGGTCTCGGTAATGTTGAGAGGCTTGCCGATGGAACCTTGCTTGTTGCCAAACACGCGGCCGCGTACCCGAATCTGCCCATTTCGGCGAATCCTCCGGCTTGTCGGACTGCGCCTTCCACTGCGCCGTCTTGCGCCGCAGGACGCTCGGCGCGCTCGCTTCCATACCACGCGCTCGCCCAGCGCGACCTTGGACGCTGATTCGCCGTGGCTGGGCGGGAAGCTATCGTCTCTCGGGCGGCGCCGGCGGCACGATGCGCAGATCGTTCGGGCCACCGCTCGTGTCATCCTGGATCAGCTCGAAACGCGCCGGACGGATCGTTTCCGGTATCTGCCGGCGCAGCGCTTCAAGCCAGTGCTCGAGTTCAGGCTGGCCGATCCGGCTGCTGTAGACTGTCCACACCGCGCCCGCCGGGCGGGCCGGCAGTTGGCTGGCGATGCGCGCCGGGTCGTCGGCGAGCGTCGCGCGGGTGCTGGTCTCGGCCGCATGCTGGCGGGCCATCGGCGTCGGGGCTGGGGCCACTTTCGGCGAAGCGGCGAGCATGGCCGGCCGCGGCTTGCCTGCTGCAGTGCTCACAGCGTCTTCAGCGGCTGCTTTGCGCGCGGCCGGAGCGGCTTCCGGCAGGGCGATATTGCCGCTGGCGAGAGTGCCCGGCCCGGTGGCCTTGCCGTCGAGCGGACGTGCGGGTGCCTCGACGGCGTCGGCGAGTGTGCGCGGGGCTGGCGGTGACGAGCTGTCGGGCGGTGGGCTGTTTGCCGAGGCGGCAGGGCGAGGGTGTGG